>NZ_JBHVRS010000031.1:63194-95436 GCF_042885595.1 Kitasatospora sp. NPDC058046 | reverse complement strand
GTCGCCGCCGAGCCCGGCGATGCGCTCGCCCTCGACGGCGAGGCGGTCGCCCTCGACGACGCCGCCGGGCAGGACCAGCCGGGCACCGGCCAGGGTGGTGCGGTTCATGACGGTCATGGATGGGTCCTGGATGCCGTTCGCCGGGAGGGGCGGAGTCTCGGGCGGGGGAACGCCGACCGCCCGGCCCACGGGAACCGGTCCGGTGGGCCGGGCGGCGCGGATCACGGCTGGACGGCCAGCGCGAACACGTGGATCGCCGCGGCGCGGGGCAGCGTGACGGAACGGATCGTCTTGCCGGGCGTCAGCGGGACGGTGTTGGTGAAGACGCCGTACCCGGTGCCGAAGTTGCCCGGCCCGGTGGGCGTGTTGCGGTGGTCCATGGTGAACGCGGTCTTCGCGCCGTAGGCGTCGGTCGGGGTGCAGCACCAGTTGGGGAAGCCCAACTGGCCGCTGCTGGTGGTGCCGTCGGTGTAGGCGACGGTGACCGCGCCGGAGGCGAAGCCCGCTTCGGCGCCGAGGAAGCCCAGCGCGCTGCCCTGGCCGCTGAAGGTGATCTCCTGGCCCGCGGCCGACACGTTGTCGTTGGTGCCGGCGGCCGCGGACGGCCAGGTGAAGCTGAGGCCGTTGGCACTGATCGTGGCGCCCGCGGTGGCGCCGGCCAGGGCCAGGGCCTGCGCCGAGTAGCTGTTCCCGGCGCCGTCGAAGTCGCCGGGAGCGGTGTCGCTCTCGGAGGTGGCGCCGACGTTGTCGAACGCCGCCTCCAGCGACGGGTAGGGCACGGTCCGCACGATCGTCTGCTCACCGCTGACGGTGTCGACCCCGGCCGGCCGGGCCCGATAGCTCGCGGTGGCGGTGATCGCCGTGGCCGTGGTGCCGGGAGCGCCCTGGGGGCCGTGCACCGTCACCGTGGCCGACGCGGTCGCGCCCGGTGCGATGCGCGGGAGCGTGACGGTCGCCGGGGTGACGGCCCAGTCGGCGGGGGCGCTGATCCGCACGCTGGTGTCGTTCAACGCGACGGCGCCGTTGTCGGCCAGGGTGATCCGGTACGTCCCGGGCTCCTGCGCCGTGCTGACGTCCTGCCAGGTGACGGCGGTGGCGGGGGCCAGGCCGCGGGTCGCGCCGGGGTGGACCCGGTAGAGCACCGTGGCGTGCGGCGGCACGTTCGCGGAGATCACGCCGGCCGTCCCGACGGCCTTCTTGGTCACCAGGTCGTCGAGCCGGTAGCCGTCGGCGGCGGGCAGGCCGGCCCGGGCGGCGGTCGTTGTGATGGTCTGCGCGGTGTCGGAGGAGTTGAAGAGCGCGACCGCCCGGTCCCCTCCGGCCAGCGGCCTGCTCAGCACGTCGTAGCCGGTTCCGTGCTGGACGACCCGCCCCTGGACGCCCAGCCGGTCCTGGTCGACGGCGATGACGTCGCGATTGCCGAGCAGCTCCAGCGCGGCCGGGGAGAGGCGGGTGAGGTCGGTGCTGGAGATCAGCGGCGCGGCCATCACGGCCCACAGCGAGATCTGGCTCTGCATCTCGTCCTGGCTGAGCCCGGAGTCGCCGGCGAGCAGGAAGTCGGGGTCGTTCCACCGGCCGGGGCGCTGCAGGTCGGCCAGTCCGACGTTGTAGCCGTAGTTGTACATGATCGACGCCCACTTCTCGGCGCCACCGGCCTGGCCGAGTGCGATGTCCGCGCCCTCCCGCCACAGGTTGCCGAGCGGCGCGGACCAGCGGATCACCGACTCCCAGTTCGTCGCGCCCTGGAAGTAGGCGGGCGCGGAGACCGAGAAGACCATCCTGCGGTGGGTGTCGAGCAGCGCCCGGCTCATCGCGGTGTAGGTGTCGCGGTAGCTCTGCTCCTCGGTCTCGCCGGGCTTGACCGGGACGTTGCAGCCGTCGAGCTTGACGTAGTCGACGGCCCAGGACGCGAACAGGTCCGCGTCCTGCTGCCAGTGGTCGAGGGAGCCCGGGTAGCCGCCGCAGGTGGCGGTCCCGGCGTCCTCGTAGATGCCGAACTTCAGGCCGAGGTCGTGGACTTGGCGTCCGATGTAGGCCATGCCGTGCGGGAACAGCCGCGGGTCGGCGACCAGGTTGCCCTGGGCGTCGCGCTGCTTGGACATCCAGCAGTCGTCGATGGTGACGGTGTCGTACCCCTTCTTCGCCAGCCCGGTGGAGACGAGGGCCCGGGCGTTGTCGAGGATGGTCTTCTCGTCGATCCCGCACTGGTAGTACGACCAGTCGTTCCAGCCCATGGGCGGTGTGGGGGCGTAGTTCGGGTACTCGGCGACGGTGCCGGGCGGGGAGGGCTCGGCGGCGACCGCGGGCTGAGCCAGGAGCGTAGCGGTGGACACGGCGGCGAGCGCCGTACAGCAGGCGACGGTGGTACGGAGCCACCGGCGGAGGGCAGTTGACACGCTTCGACCTCACGGGATCTCGGGGTCAGGGCATGGATGGCTGCTGTTGGTCCCAGCCGGACCATTTGTACGGGGACCTGCTCGCTCCTGACAAGATGACGGGCAGAATAAGCAATAACACGCACTCAATGGCAAAGTCCGAGCACGAGTGCACGTGGACCCGGCCCGGCCGAGCCGCCACCGGACGCAGGAGCGCGACCGGCCGACCGGTCGGGTCGGGGCCCGTTGGGGTCCTGGGATACTGGATCATGTCGCGGCCGACGGCTCCCCGGTCGCCGACGCGAACGCCCCGGCGCCCCGCCCGGCCCTCGGCGGTGGCACCGGTACGTCCGGACCGCGGCAGGGTCGGCCTGCCGGAGGAAGCGGGAGCGGTCAGGCACCCGTTCGATCGAAAGGGCCTTCGTGGCTGATCAGAGTTTGCTCGCCCCGCAGCGCCAGGCGCTGATCCTGGAGGCCATCCGCAAGGCCGGCGCGGTGCGCGTCGCCGAGCTGGTCGAGCAGTTCGGCGTGTCGGACATGACGATCCGCCGCGACCTGGACGCACTGGTACGTCAGGGAGACGTGCGGAAGGTCCACGGCGGGGCCATCGCGGTGGGGACCGCCAGCACGGACGAACCCGGCTTCGACGTGAAGTCCGGGCTGGAGGAGAGCACCAAGGCCGCGCTGGCCGACGCCGCCGCGCAGCGGGTGGAACCGGGCAGCGTGGTGGCGCTGTCCGCCGGCACCACCACCTACGCGGTCGCCTCCCGGCTGCTGGAGGTGCCGGGGCTGACGGTCGTCACCAACTCCCTGCGGATCGCGGACCTGCTGTGGGCGGCGGAGAGCGACGGAGCGGAGACCGTTCCGTCGCTGCTGCTGACCGGTGGGGCGCCGACACGCTCCGCGGCCCTGGTGGGGGCTCTCGCGGACCAGACGATCCGCACCCTCCACGTGGACCTGCTCATCCTCGGCGTGCACGGCGTCAGCGAGCAGGCCGGACTCACCACCCCCAACCTCGCCGAGGCGCAGACCAACCGGGCCCTGATCGCCTCGGCCCGCCGCACCGTCGTGGTCGCCGACCACACCAAGTGGGGCGTGGTCGGCCTGAGCAGCTTCGCGGCCCTGACGGAGGTCGACTGCTTCATCACCGACGACGCCCTCCCCGCGGCGGCCCGCAACGCGCTCGCCGAGGCGGTCGGCGAACTCGTCGTGGTACCGGCCGCCGGCTGACCGGGGGCTCCGGGCCCCGCCCGGTCAGGCCAGTCGACGCGCCCCCGCCGAGGGGACGGCGGTGAAGGCGACGGGTGCGGCGAAGCCCGCGGAGCCGAAGGCCGACCGCACCGCGTCCGCGACCGCTGCCACGTCCGCCGCGGCCACCAGCGCGATGACGGAACCGCCGAAGCCGCCGCCGGTCATCCGGGCGCCCAGCGCCCCGGCGGCCACGGCGGCCTCGACCGCGAGGTCCGTCTCGGGGCAGGAGACCCGGAAGTCGTCGCGCAGCGAGGCGTGTCCGGCCGTCAGGACCGGCCCCAGCGCGGCGGTCCGCCCGCTGTCCAGGTGCTCGATCACCTCGGCCACCCGCCGGTTCTCGGTGACCACGTGCCGCACCAGCGGGGCGAGTTCCCCGGGGAGGCGCTCCAGGGCCGCGGTGAGGCCGGCGGCCGGCAGGTCGCGCAGCGCGGCCAGGCCGAGCAGGTCGGCGGCCCGCTCGCAGCCGGCCCGCAGGGCGGCGTAGGCGCCGTCGCCGAGGTCGTGCTTGACCCGGGTGTCGATCACCAGCAGCCGGAAGCCGGCCGCCTCCAGGTCGAGCGGGACGTGGCGCCGCTCCAGCGTCCGGGTGTCGAGGAGCAGCGCGGCACCGTCCGTGCAGCAGGCGGAGGCCATCTGGTCCATCACCCCGCAGGGCACGCCGACGAAGGCGTTCTCGGCCCGCTGGGCGACCAGGGCGAGGTCCGGCGCGGACAGGCCGAGCCCGTACAGGTCGTTCAGGGCGGCGGCCGTGGCGCACTCCAGGGCGGCGGAGGAGGAGAGCCCGGCACCGGCCGGCACGTCGCTGTCGACGGAGAGGTCGGCGCCGCCGATCGCGTGTCCGGCCTCGGCGAGGGCCCAGAACACGCCGGCCGGGTAGGCGGCCCAGCTGGTGACGACCCCGGGGGCCAGGCCGTCGAGCGCGAGGTCGGTGACGGTGCCGTCGCCCCGGGTGCTGTGGAACCGCACCCGGCCGTCCGCGCGGCGGCGGGCGGTGACCCTGGTGGTGTGCGGGAGGGCGATGGGCAGGACGAAGCCGTCGTTGTAGTCGGTGTGCTCACCGATCAGGTTCACCCGGCCTGGCGCGGCCCACACGCCGCTCGGCCGGGCGCCGTGGACGGCCTCGAAGTCGGTGGCGGCCCGGTCGATCATCTGCTCGGCTCCCGTACGTCGTGCGCGTGCGTCGTGGCGGCTCCCGTCGGTGCCTCCTTCGGCGGACGGGAGCCGATTTCGACATAATCAAACACCATCGGCCGCCGCAGTCAACACCTGCGGGTTTCGCATCGCGGCGCGGACCGGAAACGGTGCCCGATGCCTCGTCGGCAGGTCTACACCTGTTGACAAACGATCGAATATGTTT
The DNA here is from genome assembly GCF_042885595.1 of Kitasatospora sp. NPDC058046. Lineage (NCBI taxonomy): Bacteria > Bacillati > Actinomycetota > Actinomycetes > Kitasatosporales > Streptomycetaceae > Kitasatospora > Kitasatospora sp. NPDC058046. The sequence continues at coordinate 90,453 of NZ_JBHVRS010000031.1, read as the reverse complement.
GATTCTGTTGGAGATCGGCGCAGACTGGCCGAACTCCCCCGCAGAAGGAGCACGGCGGTGCACAAGACCGCGACCAAGTTGGCCGACGGCCGCGAACTCGTCTACTACGACCAGGAGTTCGGCACGAACCGGAACGCCGTGGACGAACGCCCGCTGGAACCCTCCGCGAGCCTCTCCGAGACCCGCCTCGACCCGGTGCTCGGCGAGTGGGTGACCGTCGCCGCCCACCGCCAGCAGCGGACCTACCACCCCCCGGCCGGCGAGTGCCCGCTCTGCCCCTCCCGGAACGGACGGCTGAGCGAGGTCCCGGCGGCCGACTACCAGGTCGCGGTCTTCGAGAACCGCTTCCCCTCGCTCGCCCCGGACTCCGCCGCCCACGTCACCGCCCACGAGGACGACCCCCTGCGCACCCTCCGCCCGGGCACCGGCCGCTGCGAGGTGGTCTGTTTCTCCCCCGACCACGACGCCTCCTTCGCCGACCTGGACGAGGCCGGGGCCCGCCTGGTGCTGGACGCCTGGACCGACCGCACGGCCGAACTCTCCGCCCGGCCCGAGGTCCGGCAGGTGTACTGCTTCGAGAACCGCGGCGAGGAGATCGGCGTCACCCTGGCCCACCCGCACGGGCAGATCTACGCCTTCCCCTTCGTCCCCTCCCGCACCGCCCGGATGATCGGCCGCGCCGAGGCGTACCGGGCGAGCACCGGGCGGAACCTCTTCGAGGACCTCGTCGCCGCCGAACGGGCCGCCCCCGAGCGGCTGGTGCTCCGGGGCGGGCACTGGACGGCCTTCGTGCCCTTCGCCGCCCGCTGGCCGTACGAGGTCCACCTCTACCCCAACCGCCGGGTGCGCGACCTCACCGCGCTGAACGAGGCCGAGCGCGCCGAGTTCCCCGGCCTCTACCTCGACCTGCTGCGCCGCTTCGACCGGCTGTTCCCCGCTCCCGCCGGCTCCGCGCCGAACCGGACCCCGTACATCTCCGCCTGGCACCAGGCGCCGAAGGACGGCGGCGACGAACTCGCCCTGCACCTGGAGCTGTTCACCGTCCGGCGCGCTCCCGGCAGGCTCAAGTACCTGGCGGGCGTGGAATCCGGACTCGACGCCTTCGTCACCGATGTGAGTCCGGAGGCCGCCGCCGAGCGGCTGCGCGGGGCCGCGGCCGACTGACCCGGCCCACAGGAGGGCCCCGGCACGGCCGTCGATCGAGCCGTGCCGGGGTCGGGGTCAGGAGGTCGACCACCGCCGCGGCGGCGATCCGGTGTCCGGCTCCCGCGTCACCGCGTCACCGCGGCGCCTGCGGAACGAGGGCGAGGGCCTGCTCGGCCGCCGTGCGGCCGCCGCCGACCGTGGAGCCGGTGGTGTCGTTCCAGGAGCGGGCGGGCACGGTCTCGGCGAGTCGGCCCGAGGTGCCGGACATGCCGATCACCAGGCCGCTGTAACGGTTCACCAGCTGGAACCGGCCCTTCCCGGCCTTGCTGGGGAGCATGAACCACTGCTGCCCGACGGTGGCGTTCCCGCCGACGGCGCCGGTGGCGGTCAGCGCCGCGCCCCAGGCCCGGCCCGCCGTCGAGGTGGCGTCGACGCCCAGCAGCCGACCGGTGGCGGCGTTGACGATCCGGTAGGAGCCGTCGCCGTCGGCCAGGAACCGCCAGGACTCGCGGGCGGAGCCGGCCGCCCTGGCCGTGGAGGTGACGGCGGAGCCGCCGGCGCTCTGGGCGAGGACCCGGCCGTTGCCGCTCTGGATCCGGTAGGTCCTGGCCAGGTCGACCGGCGGGGCGGCCGGCGCGGACGAGCCGACGGTGAGCTCGACGTACTGGCCGTCCGAGCCGGCGCAGGCGAAGGAGCAGTACGACCGGAAGGTCCTGCCGACGATCGTGGTGCCGGTCAGGCTGGCGCTGTCCAGGAACCAGCGGTACCAGGAGGCGGTGTGGTAACCGCCGGTGTCGCCGAGCAGCGTCCACTTCTGGGTGGCCAGGTCCTTGGTGGCGTAGATCTGCTGCGGGGCGTTGCCGCTCTGGTCGACGGCCTGCGGAGTGCCGATGTAGAGGCCCAGGTAGGCGTCGTAGGCGATGTTCATGACGAACAGCGGCGTGCTCGGGGCGAGCGTGCCGGCCGCGATCTGCCGGCTCACGGTGCCGGGGTTGGCCGGGTCGTACTCCTTGGCCGGCGGGAGGTACCCGGTGGGGTTGGCGCCGTCGGCGGGCACCATGTCGCTCTCCAGGCCGCCGGCCCCGGGCTGCGACCACGCGCCGTCGTACCACTTCTGCCAGCTGCCCGGCGCCATCTTGGCGGACATCGGGGCCCGCGCGACGTGCTGCTGGAACGCGCCCCAGCTGCCGCCCTTGTCGACGATCCGGGAGCCGTAGAAGACGTAGAAGTATCCGGAGGCGGTGTCCACGAACAGTCGCTGGTCGCCGTCGCCGTAGGAGAAGGTCTGCTGCGGGAAGGCCGCGGTGTCACCTCGCGTGGTGCTGCGGGGCGAGGTGATCACGTGGTCCCTGATCGTCCAGGTCCGGCCCTGGTCGGTGGAGACGGCGTAGTCGATCGCGTCGTAGTGCAGGCCGTCACCGAAGGGCTGGGGGGTGAACTCGTTGTGCACCAGCCCGTACCAGTCCCCGCTGTCCGGGTCGACCCAGACCCCGGCCAGGTCGCAGTAGTTCCGCTGGGCGTAGTGCGAACCCTGCGGCGCGTAGCTGGACTCCCGTCCGGTGGGGCTGTTGTTGCAGCGCGCCGTGGTGTCGTCGTTGCGGTCCGACGGGTCGGCGGGGTTGACGGCGTCGCTGATCGCGGCGGACCGGGTGGCGCTGTCGAAGTCCCGGCCGGTGAAGAAGTCCCACTGCCGGGAGTCGTTCGCGCCGTACAGCGAGTGCGACTGCTGGAAGTAGAACGTGCCGTCCTTGTCGGTGTAGGGACTGGCCTGGGTGTCGTCGGGGTAGGCGTACGAGCCGGTCCTGCCGACCGAGACCGTGTACGTGGCGGGGGCCGGCCTGCCGGCGGCGGGTGAGTCGGCGGACGGCCTGTCGGCGGACGCCGGTCCGGCGGCCAGGGTTCCGGCGCCGAGCGCCGCCAGGGCGGTGGCGGCGAGGACGCGGGCCCATCGGGTGGGTAGAGGTGGCACTGGTACTCCTCTTCCGTGGCGGGGCGCACGGTTGCGCCCCTGCTGTGGGAGTGCGGAACGGGAGAGTGGTCCGGGGAGGCGGGCGGTCAGCCGTCCGCCATGCGGAAGTCGTACTGCGGGGGCACCGGTGTGCCGGGGTGGACGGCGAGCCAGAGGGTGTCCAGGGAGAGCTCGCCCTCGCGCATGGTGTCGACCTGGATGCCCTCGGCCAGCAGTCGCCGGACCCGGTCGTCGTCGCCGAGGGCGTGCGCCGCCTCCGCCTCGGCCAGCCTGATCCGCCCGTGCGCCCGGTCGGCCGGGGAGAGCGCCTCGATCAGCGCGAGCGCCTCGGCGGGGCGCTCGGCGCGCCGCAGCGACTCCAGCGTCTCGATCGTCAACTCCCGCAGTTCCGGACGGAGTCGGTGGGACGAGAGCATGAGGTCGGCGGCCTCCCACGGCTGCGGGGCGAGGAGGGCGAGCGCACGCAGTGCCCACGGCGAGGCCTGCACGGCGACGGAGCGTTCGAACGCCTCGTGGGCGGACTCCCGTTCCCCGTCGGCCAGGCGCAGCAGCCCGAGCTGGTACAGCGCGTGCCAGTCCGTGGCGTTCGCCTCCAGCAGTCGCCGCCAGTGCGCCCCGGTGACCGGCTCGGCCGGCGGGTCGCAGACCGGGAGCGTGCCGGTCCTCAGGAGCCGCCGCCAGGGTTCCTGGGCGGCCGCCGGCTCGCCGAAGGGCAGGGCGGGCGAGGCGGGCAGGGCGCCGGCCTCGATCTCCAGCGCGGCCCAGCCGTCGCCCTCGGACAGCACCTCCTCGGGCGCGCCGAACTCCCCGGCCCGGGCGTCGGCCCGCTCCAGCTCCATCGGCGGGAGCAACCGGTCCAGCGCCTGGCCGGCGGCCTTCCGGGCGGCGTCCCAACTCCCGTGCACCGCCGTGGGATCGGCCTGCAACAGCCCGTACGCCTCGGTCCACGACCAGGTGGCGCCGGCGGGCATCGCCAGGTGCTCCAGCTGGGTGCGGGCCAGGCCCGCCTGGATCTCCAGGTAGGCGGAGTCCGGGCCGGAGAGCCACTCCTGCCAGTGCCTGCCGCCGGTGCCGGTGCCCCAGCAGAACAGCTTGCGTCCGCGCAGCCGGGCGGTGGAGGTCTGGACGAGCCCGGCGCCGGTGCCGTCCAGCGCGGCGATCCAGGGGCGTTCGCCGCCGGGGAGGTCGAGGAAGTAGTCCGCGGCGCGCGCCGCCCGGCCGGGGTAGCTGCGGTCGGCGCCGTCGGCCTCCGGGAAGGCCACCCGGCGCAGATCGCTGACGTAGTCGCAGTGGAAGGCGTGGTCGGCCGGGCCGAGGACGCGCACGTCCCGGTCCTGGGGCACCGCGATGTTGGACCACCAGTAGACCGGCGTCTCGCTCGGTGCGGGGTTGTGCACGGCGACATGGACGTAGAGCACCGGGGAGCCGGCGGGCAGCCAGCTGTCCATCCGCAGCACCAGGCGCCGCAGCCGCTCGAAGGCGTACATCCGCAGCACGGGGGTGCCGTCGGGCGCGCGCACCCGGACGGCGTGCAGCGGCTCGCAGGTCAGCGGCCAGTGCCCGGTGGCGCCGAGGTTCCACTCCACCCCGCCGGCCAGCCAGGCGTCGCGCAGGGCGAGGTTGGCGGGCTGCAGGATCCGGTTGCGGTGCAGCAGCTCCCGCCCGGTGGGGCGGTGGACCAGGGACCACAGCCGCCCGCCGAGGGAGGGCAGGAAGGTCGCGGTGAGGGTCTCGTTCTCCAGCACCACGCACGGGAGTTCGCGCTCGGTACGGACGCGGTCGTACCCGCTCTGTCGGGTGTACGGCAGCAGGGTGTCGGGCACCCCGTAGGCCAGGTTGCGGCGCATCTCGTCGTCGACCCCGGCGCCGGCGCCGGTCTGCCGGGGCAGGCCGTGCAGGATCGGCAGGGTGCCGCCGACCGGATCGGGGGTCCCGTCGATGCGGAGCGGGTCGGTGCGCAGGGTCGAGGTCACTTGCCGATCCCAACTGTCATGCCCTGGATGATCCGTGAGCCCATCCAGGAGAAGAGCGCGATCATCGGGGCGAGGATGATGCAGACCCCGGCGAACATCGTGCCGAAGTCCAGGCCGTTGAACTGCTGTGCCGCGACGAACGAGGAGAGCGCCACCGGGAGGGTGGTCGTTCCCTGGCTGTTCGTCAGGACGAGGGCGAACAGGGTCTCGTTCCAGGCGGTGATGAACTGCAGGAGGAAGGCGGTGACCAGTCCGCCCCGGGCGACCGGGAGCACCACCTGGACGAAGGTGCGCAGCGGGCCGGCGCCGTCCAGGACGGCGGCCTCCTCCAGCACGCCGGGGACGCCGCGGAAGAAGCCGGTCAGCAGGAAGACGGTGAACGGCATCGCCAGGCCGACGTAGACCAGCCCGAGGCCAAGGTCGCTGTCGGTCAGGTCCACCCGGGACAGGCCGATGAACAGCGGCACCACCAGGACCTGGCCGGGCACGCCGAGGCCCATGGCGAAGCTCATCGTCAGTGCCGAGGAGGTCCGCGAGCGGCGCCGGGCGAGGGCGTAGGCGCAGGGGGCGGCGAGGGCGACGGCGACCACGGAGGAGAGGCCGGCGGTGAGCACGCTGTTGAGGGCCGCCCGCGCGAAGCCGCCCTCGTCGAGCGCGGTGGTGTAGTTGCCGGTGTCCGGGCTGGTCGGCAGGCCGAAGCCGTGCCGCAGGATGTCGGGGCCGCTGCGCAGCGAGGTCAGCAGGATCCACAGGAGCAGCAGCAGGTCGGCGGCGACGACGATCCAGACGGCGGCCGTGCCGATCCTGCTCGCGGGTCCGGTGGGTCGGTTACTGCGTCGCACGGGAGGGACCTTTCCGGTTGGGTGCGGGGGGCCGGGACGCGACGGGTCAGTACTCGACCGGTTCGCGGCGCAGCAGGCGGCGCAGCACGACGGTGATCAGGGTGACCATGGCCAGGCTGACGATCGCGGCGGCGGTGGCCGTGCCCAGCCGGGGGACGGTGCCCTGCGGGAAGGCCTCGGCGTACACGTACACGGCGGTGTTCCAACTGCTCACCGGCGGATAGGCGTTGGTGCTGCCGCCGTAGAGCAGGATCAGCTCGAAGATCTTCACCGAGCTGACGGTCCACAGCACCGCGCAGACAGCGATGACGTCCCAGGCGCACGGCAGGGTGATGTGCCGGAAGCGCTGGAAGGGGCCGGCACCGTCGAGTTCGGCCGCCTCGTAGAGGTAGTCGGGGATCTGGTCGACCGCCGCCATGATGATGGAGGTGTAGTAGCCGGTCGCCGTCCAGACCAGGGTGCCCAGGACCATCGGGAGCAGGTTGTCCGTCGACAGCCACTTGGGCGGTGTGGTCACCCCGAAGACCTTCAGCGCCTGGTTGACCGGGCCGGTGGGCGAGAACAGGAACCCGGCGACGATGCCGAAGACCATGCCGTTGACCAGCGAGGGGAAGAACAGCACCGACCGGGCGAAGAGCCTGGCCCGCATCTCGCGCAGCACCAGGGTCAGCGCGAAGCTGAGCACGAAGGTGATCGTGCCTCCGACGACCATCAGTTCGAGCGTGTTGAACAGCGAGGTGCGGAACCTCGGGTCCTGGAACAGCAGGAGGTAGTTCCGCGGGCCGCGCCACTCCATCTCGCCCATGCCGTCCCACGCGTACAGGCTGGTCCACAGGGCGTAGCCGACCGGGGCGACGAACAGCACCGCGTACACGATCAGCGCGGGGGCGGTGAAGGGCCAGAACACCCGGCGGCGCTGGCGCTCCAGCGGGCCGACGCCGGAGCGGACGGCGCGCTCGGACCGGCCCGGGGCGGCGTCCGTCCGGGGCGGCTCCTCGATCGTCGTCGCCACCGTCAGCCCTGGGTCTGCCAGTAGGTGACCTGGTCGGCCTTGCACTTGGCGACGAACCGGTCGGCCGTGGTCCTGCCGTGCCAGAAGTCCAGGTAGTTCTCGTTCAGGACCTTGGGCAGCCAGCTGCCGGCCACCCCGTCGAAGCCGAGGCGCACGGTCGGGGCCTCCAGGGACTTCTGGACGTCGGCCAGTTCGGCGGGGGCCGGGATGTCGCCGCGCGGGGTGAGGTTGCCCGCGGTGGTGGAGATCCCGGACAGGTGCTTCTTCTGCAGGAAGAAGGCGATGAACTTCTGCGCGGCGGCGGCGTTCCTGGCCCGCTTGGGGATCGCGAAGCCGAACAGGGCGGCGTCCGGGGTCTTCGCGCCGGGCGGCAGCATCGACGCCGTCCTCCAGCCGGCCGGGACCTGCTTGGCCACCTCGGCGGTGACGTAGTTGCCGTCCATGTAGAAGGCGGCCTTGCCGCCCGCCCAGTTGGTCTCCTGCGCGGGGTACTTGGTGGCGTCGTAGCCCTCGATCAGGTGGCCGCCCCTCACCAGCTGCTCCACCTGCCGCGCCGCGCCGAGGACCGCCGGGTCGTCCCAGGTCGCGCCGGTCCGGTCGGCGGCGAGCTGGGCGACGTTCACCCCCGCTCCGTCGAGCAGGTAGTCGAAGTACAGCGCGTTGCTCCAGGGATCCTCCCCCTCGGAGGCGATGCACGCCTTCCCGGCCGCCTTCAGCGTGTCGCAGACCTTGAGCAGTCCGGCCCAGTCGGTGGGCGGACTCGGCATGGCGGTGGTGATCGCCGGGTCGGCCGCGTTGTAGAACATGGCGTTGGTGACGACCTCGTACGGGATCACGTAGTGGTTGGAGCCGGAGGGGTCCTTCGGCAGCATGTCGAAGTACTTGGCCGGGAGGACCTGGGAGACCGGGACGTCCTCCTCGGGCACCCGCAGCTGCAGCACCGGCGAGAGGTCCAGTGCCTGTCCGGCCGCGGCGGTGGTGCCGTAGACCTTGTCGTCGGACTCGTCCCACAGGTCCGGGGCCCGGTTGGCGGCGATCGCCGGGCCGATCTTCTTGGCGATGTCCCGGCCCGCCCAGGTGACGTCCACCTTGGCGCCGGTGGTGGCGGTGAAGTCGTCGATCGCGGCCTTCAGCACCTTGGCCTGCGGCTCGTCGGCGCGCCACATCGACCAGTAGGTGAAGCTGCCGGCGGCCTTCGCCCCGCTCTCCGAGCCGCTGCCGCAGGCGCCCGCTCCGAGCGCGAGGGCGACGGCGGTGGCCGCCCCGACGACGCGGGCGGCGGGCATGGTCGTTCTCCCCATGGGTGGTTCCTCTCGGAGGCGCGAGATGCCGCGCGGACGTGTCGTCAGCCGGGGCCCGAGGACGGGGAGCGGCTGGATGGCTGGGACGATACGGTCGGGTTGACCGGTAAATCAAGAGTCCTTGCAAAAACCTGCTCAGGACTGCGGTGCCTCGACACCGTTCACGCAAGGAACTCTCAAGTGACGAGCCAGAGCGGGGGTTTGATCAATCTTGACGCCCCCTCACCGGTGCCCTACCTTTCACCGAAGGCAAGTTGACCGGTAAAGTCGAAGGATCCAGTCATGGTGACGATGCAGGACGTGGCCGAGCGTGCCGGGGTCACGAAGCAGACCGTCTCCAACGTCATCCGGGGGCGGGGGGCCGTGAGCCCGGCGACCGCGGCCCGGGTGCGCGCCGCGATCGGGGAACTGGGGTACACCCCCAACCTGGTCGCACGCTCCCTGGCCACCGGCGCCACCAGGACGGTGGGACTGTTCGTCCCCACCGTGACGGGCTCCTTCTACCCCGACATCGTCGAGGAGGTCGAGGACGTCCTCGACGCGAACGGCTACCACCTGCTGCTCTGCACCACCCGGCTCGACGGCGAGCGCGCCAAACGGCACCTGGCGGGCCTGACCAGCCGCTCGGTGGACGCCCTGCTGATCGCCGGCGACCGGGACCTGATCGACCACCTGCCGCTGCTGGCCGAGGCCTCCTTCCCGGTCGCCCTGTGCGCCTGGGAGACCGACGCCCCCGACCGCTTCCCGGTGGTCACCATCGACTACGAGCGGGCCGGCTACCTGGCCGGGCGCCACCTGCGCGAACTCGGGCACGAACGCGTCGCGGTGCTCGCCAGCCCCGACCACGGCCCGCGGGTCGCGGGCTTCCGGCGCGCCTTCGCCGCCGACGGACTGACCGTCCCCGACGCCGCCGTCCACACGGCGTCCGAACCCACCCCCGCGGGCGGCTTCGCCGCGGCGACGGCGGCACTCACCGCCGACCCGACGATCACCGCGCTCTTCGCCACCCACGACGTCCTCGCCCTGGGGGCACTGGAGGCCGCCCGGGCCGAGGGCCGCTCCGTGCCCCGCGACCTGTCGATCGTCGGGCACGACGACAACCCGGAGGTCGGCGTGGCCCGACCGGCGCTCACCAGCGTGGCCATCCCCAAACGGGAGATGGCCCGGGAGGCGGTCGAGCTGCTGCTGCGTGCCCTCACCCGGTCCGGCAGCCCGGCCAACTCGATCCAGCTGCTGCGGCCCGAACTCGTCGTCCGGGACAGCACCGGCCCGGCCGACGGCCGCTGAACGGACCCGGCCCGGCTACCGCATCGCGCCCGCGCCCGCACCCGACGGTGCCGCGCGGTTCCGCGCAGTTCCACGCAAAGATCGTCCCTCGCGCGCGCGGCACTAGACTTCCGCCATGCTCAAAGCCGACCGCACCTCCCGGATCCTCACGCACCTCACCGAGACGGGCAGCGCCGATGTGCACGAGCTGGCCGGGCTCCTGCGGGTGTCGGCGGCCACCGTCCGACGGGACCTCCAGGAGCTCCACGACCAGGGCCTGCTGCACCGCACCCGCGGCGGGGCGGTCACCGGCGCCGTCAACCTCGAACTGCCGCTGCGCCACAAGCACGGCACCCGGCAGGCGGAGAAGCGCCGCATCGCCCTGGCGGCCGAGCAGCTGGTGCCCGACGGCGCGGTGGTCGGCCTGACCGGCGGCACGACGACCAGCGAGCTGGCCCGCGTCCTGGCCGAACGCGGCGGGATCACCATCGTGACCAATGCCGTCAACATCGCGGCCGACCTGATCGTCCGGCCGGACATCCGCCTGGTGGTGGTCGGCGGCATCGCCCGGACCACCAGCTACGAACTGGTGGGGCCGGCCGCCGACCGGATGCTCGCCCAGTACCACCTCGACATCGCGTTCATCGGCGTGGACGGCCTGACCCCCCAGGAGGGCTGCACCACGCACGACGAGATGGAGGCCCAGACCGACCGGGCGTTCCTGCGCAGCAGCGCGCGGTCGGTCGTCCTGGCCGACAGCAGCAAGATCGGCCGGGTCACCTTCGCCCGTATCTGCCCGCTCTCCGACGTCCACGACCTGGTCACCGACGGCGAGGTCACGGCGGCGCAGGAGGAGGCGATCGCCGCCGACGGCGTACGGATCCTGCGCGCCTGACGCCGAGGCGCCGTCCTCACGGGCCCGGATCCCGAAGACCCGGCTCCCACCCGCACGCTGACGCCCGGCCGGGCCCACCGGCCGGGCGTTTCTGTCACCGCAACGGTTGACATGAACTCACTAAACCAGGAAGCTCTTTCGCATCTGCGCGGAATCAACTCCAATCAAGCATTTCCAATCAGTCGATCAAGCGCATACGAAGGCGGCAACCGCGGTGGACGACCGTGTGCCGGCGCTCGCCGCGGTGTGCGCCACCGGCGCCTCCCCGCTCGCCCGGGCGAGTCCGGCACGCCCTGACCACCGGCCCCCCGACCACCCGCCCCTCGAACGCCGAACGGAGACACCACCGTGCGTCCACTCCGGCCCCACCTCCGCAGGGCCGCCCTCCTGGCGGCCCTGGCCGTCCTCCCCGCCCTGGCCGGGCCCGCCCTCCCCGCCCGCGCCGCGGCCCCCGCCTCCGCCGTCCTCGACCAGGGCCACCGGAGCGTCACCTGGCAGAGCCCGCAGTACGCCAAGGGCACCCTCGGCAACCCCGCCAGCTGTCCTCCGGCCACGCAGGACCCGGGCGGCACGGTCTGCGACCACTTCGACCTGACCGTGAACGTGCCGGCCGGGTACTGGGACGACAACCCGGAGGGCGGCGTCCCGGTGTCCGTCCGCTGGCAGAACCCCACCGACGACTTCGACCTCTACGTCTACGACGCCGGTGGCAAGCAGGTGGCCACCAGCGCCGGCACCGCCGACCCGGAGGCCACGGTGATCCCGAAGGCCTCGGGCACCTACCACGTCCTGGTGGTCCCCTACGACGTCCACGGCGGCTCCTACACCGGTACGGCCTACCTGCCACAGACCGCCGACGCCGGCGACCTGACCGGCTTCGGCGGCTCCCAGGGCAGCTACGACATCTCCGCGGGCACCCTGAAGGCCCGGGTCGACTTCCTCGCCGACGACCAGCTGCGCCTGCGCGCCGCCCCGGACGGCGTCCTCACCGATCCGGCGGGCAGCACGATCGTCCGCAAGCAGCCCGAGCCGCAGCGCGACACCAGCACCTTCGACGCCGGCGCGTACTACGGCATCCGCTCCAAGGGCCTGGTCCTGCGGGTCTACAAGCACCCGCTGCGGTTCGGCCTGTACAAGGCCGACGACCGCACCGCCCTCTGGCAGGAGAGCGCCCCGCTGCGCTGGAGCACCGGCGGACTGCGGCAGAGCCTGGAGCGCGGCGCGGACGAGCAGTTCTTCGGCGGCGGCGAGCAGAACGGCTCCTTCTCCCACCGCGACCGGACCGTCCACGTCGCCAACGGCACCGACTGGAACGAGGGCGGCTGGAACAACTCCCAGCCGTTCTACGTCTCCACCGCCGGCTACGGCGTCTTCCGCAACACCTTCACGCCCGGGATCTACGACTTCGGCTCGCCCGTCCGCACCGGGCAGCAGGAACGCCGCCTGGACGCCTACTACTTCACCGGTGACGTCAAGGCGGTGATCGGCCGGTACACCGACCTGGTCGGCAAGCCCTTCATGCCGCCGGTCTACGGGCTGGAGCCCGGCGACGCCGACTGCTACCTCCACAACGCCAACCGCGGCGAGCGCCACACCCCGGACGCGCTGAAGGTCGCCGACGGCTACGTGGACCACCAGATGCCGCTGGGCTGGATGCTGGTCAACGACGGCTACGGCTGCGGCTACGAGAACCTCGCGCAGACCGGCACGGGCCTGCGCAGGGACCACGCCCAACTCGGTCTGTGGACCCAGAACGGCCTGCCCGACCAGGCCGAGGAGGTCAAGGCCGGCGTACGGGTACGCAAGCTCGACGTGGCCTGGGTCGGCAACGGCTACGACTTCGCGCTGAACGCCTGCGACCAGGCCAAGGCCGGCATCGAGGACGGCAGCGACGCCCGCGGCTTCGTCTGGCTGCCGGTCTCCTGGGCCGGCGCGCAGCGCTGCGGCGTGCTGTGGAGCGGTGACCAGAGCCTGTCCTGGGACTACATCCGCTGGCAGATCCCGACCTACGCCGGCGCCACCATGTCCGGCATCGCCTACAACACCGGCGACGTCGGCTCGATCTACCGCCGGGACCCCGCGATGTACACCCGCGACCTGCAGTGGAAGGCCTTCCTCCCGGCGATCATGACCATGGACGGCTGGGCCCGGGACATGACGGGCACGCAGCAGCGGGACCAGCAGCCCTGGCTGGACGGCGAGCCGTACACCTCGATCAACCGCAAGTACCTGCAACTCAAGGAACGGCTGCTGCCGTACATGTACACCCTCTCCGCGGAGGCCGCCCGCACCGGCGTCGGCGCGGTCCGCCCGCTCGCCCTGGAGTACCCGCACGACCCGAACGCCCTCGGCCCGAACGCGACGTACGAGTTCCTGGCCGGGCCCGACTTCCTGGTCGCGCCGGTCTACTCGGACACCGCCGTGCGCGACGGCATCTACCTGCCCGAGGGCACCTGGACCGACTACTGGACCGGCCGCACCTACCAGGGCCCGACCACGGTCAACGGCTACTCCGCCCCGCTCGACACCCTGCCGCTGTTCGTCCGCGGCGGCGCGATCGTCCCGATGTGGCCCAAGGGCACGCTGTCCTGGGAGAACCGGGACCGCTCCGAACTCGACTACGACCTCTACCCGAAGGCCTCGGGCGACTCCTCCTACACCCTGTACGAGGACGACGGCGTCACCCGGCAGTACACCGCCGGCTCCTCGGCCACCCAGCAGGTCGACGTGCACACCGGTCGCGCCGTCACCAACATCCGCATCGGCGCCAGTGACGGCGACTACGCCGGCAAGCCGGCCGAGCGCTCGTACCGCCTCACCGTGCACGGCCGCCCCGCACCGCGCCTGGTGGCCACCGACGCGGGCCCGCTGCCCCGGCGGGACTCGGCGGCCGCGCTCGACGCGGCCGGCTCGGGCTGGTACCACGACGCCGCCACCGGGGTGACGACGGTCCGGACGCCGTCCGTCCCCACCGGCGACGGCTTCTCCCTCAACCTGGTCCACGGCGGCAACTGACCGCACCACCGCGAGGGGCTTCCGCCCCGGTACGGCGAGGGCCCCGCCTGCTCGGCGGGGCCCTCGCCGGGTTCTCCCACCTCCGCGGGGCGGGAAGCTCCGGGCCGGCCTCCGCACACACCGGGCCCGGACGGACGGCAGCCCGTACGGTCCCAAGATCCGCTCCTTGATGGAAACTTGACGAACCGCAGCCCTTCCCGGGTCTTCTCAGTCTCCGCGAAATCCGTCTAACTGTTAGCACCCGGCGGGGCAGGGCCAGCAGCACGCGGCCGAAGCCCACGGACGCCGGTGCCTTCCCGGCGTCGGGAAAGCCGCTCACGCTTGCCCGGTCCCGGCACCGCCATGCCCGCGTCGGCGAACCGTCGGATCGCGCAAGGAAAGCACTCGCTGGTGTTCACGTGGGGTGAGAGGGGCATGCCCAGGATGACGAAGTCCACAGGAGCGCGCAGACTCGCACAAGTGGTGGCGCTGGTCACGGTCGTGGCGACCGCCGCGGCCTGCACCAGCGGCAGCGGCGGCGGGGGCGGCGGCGGCAGCAGCCCGGGGCCGGTCGGGGCCCCGGTCCAGGGCGGCGTGGTGCGGGTCGCCGAGGCGCCCTCCACCTTCCCGGACGCCATCTGGCCGTTCGACTCCGCGGCCCAGGTCAGCACGGTGAACACCAGCCAGTTCCAGGAGCTGTTCTACCGCCCCCTGTACTACTGGGGGCTGAGCGACAAGGTCGCCCTGGACCCGGAGGTGTCCCTCGGCGAGGCGCCCGCCTGGAGCCCGGACGGGAAGACCGTCACCATCCAGGTCAAACCGTGGAAGTGGTCGAACGGCGAGGACGTCACCGCCCAGGACGTGCTGTTCTGGATCAACATGGCCAAGGCCGAGACGTCCAACAGCGGCTACTACACCCCGCCGAACCCGGCGATCGGCGCCAAGTACTTCCCGGACAACGTGGCCTCGGCGACCGCCTCCGGCCAGACGCTGACGCTGACCCTCGACACCCCGGTCAGCCAGACCTGGTTCACCGACGACGAGCTCAGCCAGATCACCCCGATGCCGCTCGCCTGGGACCTCACCGGCCCCGGCCAGAAGGGCGGTTGCGCGAACGACGCGTTCGGCTCGGACGCCGCCATGACCGACTGCGCCGCCGACTACGCCTACCTCAGCGCGCAGTCGACCAAGGGCGGCGACTTCGCGGGCAGCCCGCTGTGGTCGGTGGTCGACGGCCCGTGGAGGCTCAAGACCTACAACGGCACCTCCGGCGCGTACGCGATCGTGCCGAACACCGCCTACTCGGGACCGCAGAAGCCCTACCTCGACGAGGTGGACTTCGTCCCCTACACCTCGGACACCACCGAGTACGCGGACCTGAAGGCCGGCAGCGGCGGCGCCAACGCCATCGACGTCGGCTACCTGCCGGCCGAGGACTCCCCGACCTTCAACGCCAAGAACCCGGACGCCGGCAACCCGCTGAGCGGCGCGGGCTACTACATCCCGGCCCCGACCTACCTGGACGAGATCTCGTACTACCAGATCAACTTCGCCAACCCGGACGTGGGGCCGCTGTTCAAGCAGCCCTACTTCACCAAGGCCGTCCAGGACACCGTGGACCAGCAGGGCATCATCAACGGCATCTGGAAGGGCTGGGGCTACCCGAGCACCGGCGCCGTGCCCAGCCTCCCGGCCGGCAACCCGCTCTCCCCCAAGAGCCAGTCCGAGAAGGCCACCTACGACCCGGCGGCCGCCAAGCAGCTGCTGCGCGGCCACGGCTGGAACACCGACAGCACCCCGGCCACCTGCACGAACCCGGGCACCGGCCCCGACCAGTGCGGGGCCGGCATCGCGGCGGGCACCAAGGCCGCGTTCACCATGAACTACCCCTCCGGCCAGGCCGCCCTGGACACCATGGCGGCGGACATGCGCTCGGACGCGGCCAAGGCGGGCATCGGCATCACCGTCGTCAGCCAGACCCAGAACACCATCGGCAACGAGGGCGTGGCCTGCACCGCCGCCCAGCCGGCCGGATGCCAGTGGCAGGCCCTGCTCTACGGCGGCTGGGTCTTCGCCCCCGACTACTACCCGACCGGCGACGCGCTGTTCGCCACCGGGGCCGGGCCGAACGTCTGGAGCTTCTCCGACCCGAAGCTGGACCAGCTGATCGTCAAGACCACCACCGGCAGCGACGTCAACGACCTGTACGCCTACGAGGACTACATCGCGGGCGACCAGCCGGTGATCTACACCCCCAACACGCTCACGGTCAGCGAGGTCACCAGGAAGCTGCACGTCGACGCCGGCGACCCCTTCCAGGGCTACGAGCCGGAGTACTGGTACTACACGAAATGACGGCCACCCGTGAGCGCGCCGCGGCCCCCCTCGGGGGGCGGCGGTGACGGCCTACCTGATCCGCCGGCTGTTCCAGGCCCTCGTGACGGTGCTGATGGTCACGGTCATCTCCTTCGGCCTGATGCAGCTCATGCCGGGCGGCCCGGTCCGGGCGATCCTCGGCTCCCACGCCACCCCGGCCACCATCGCCCACCTGACCCACCAGATGGGCCTGGACCGCCCCGTCTACGTGCAGTACTGGACCTGGCTGGACGGCCTGCTCCACGGCGACCTCGGCTTCGACTACATCCAGCAGCGCCCCATCTCCGACCTGCTGTTCAACGCCCTCGGCGCCTCCGCCTACATCGTCGGCGCCTCGCTGCTGATCGCCCTGCTGATCGCGGTACCGGCGGGCCTGCTCCAGGCCACCCGCCGCAACAGCGCGCTGGACCACGCCTTCACGGTGTTCTCCTTCATCGCCTACGGGGTGCCGACCTTCTTCATCGGCTTCCTGATCCAGCAGTGGTTCGAGGACGACCTGAAGTGGGTCTCGGTGCACGACCAGGTGGCCACCTTCGGTGAGGCGCTGACCCACCCCGGGGCCGTCTGCCTGCCCGTCCTGACCCTGACCCTCACCACCGTGGCCGGCTACAGCCGCTACATGCGCTCCGGGGTGCTGGACCAGATCACCCAGGACTACGTCCGGTCCGCCCAGGCCAAGGGTGCCTCCCGGCGCCGCACCCTGTACGGCCACGTCCTGCGCAACGCCCTGATCCCGATGGTCACCCTGGTCGGCCTCTCGATGCCCGCGCTGGTCGGCGGCGCGCTGATCGTCGAGTACGTCTTCAACATCCAGGGCATCGGCCTGCTGACCACCCGCGCCGCGCTGCAGAGCGACTACGGCATCACCCTGGCCGCCACCCTGCTCACCGCGGTGGCCACCGTGGTCGGTTCGCTGCTGGCCGACCTCGGCTACGCCGTGCTGGACCCCCGAGTGAGGCTCACCTGATGGCCCCGACACCCGGCACGACGCCCAACCCCCGGCCCGGGCCCCTGCCCGGCACGACGCCCGGCCCGCTCGACGCCCCCGGCGGGGAGCCCGCCGGGCGGCCCCGCTCGATGCTCCGACGCGGCGCGGAGGTCTTCGCCGAGAACCGGCTCGCCCTGGTCGCCGTCGCCGCCCTGGTCGCGATCACCGCGTTCTGCTTCCTCGGCCCGCTGTTCTACCACGCCGACACCTCGGTGGTGAACCTCTCCGCCGTCACCCTGCCGCCGGGCGCCGGGCACCCGCTCGGCACCGACAACGACGGCATCGACGAGCTCGGCAAAGTGATGGCCGGCGGGCAGACCAGCCTGGAGATCGGCCTCGCCGCCGGCCTGATCGCCGCCGTCATCGGCGCGCTGTACGGCGCCGTCGCGGGCTACCTGGGCGGCTGGGTCGACGCGCTGATGATGCGGGTGATCGACTCCTTCATGTCCTTCCCGCTGATCTTCCTGCTGATCTACCTCAGCAGCGTCTACGGGAAGAGCAAGACCATGCTGATCCTGGAGGTCGGCCTGACCTCCTGGTTCGGCATCACCCGCCTGGTCCGCGGCGAGGCCCTGGCGATCAAGGTCCGGGACTACGTCTCCGCGTCCCGGATGATGGGCGCGGGCGGCGGGCGGATCGTGCTGAAGCACATCCTGCCCAACACCATCGGGACCACGATCGTCAACACCACGTTCTCGATCGCCGACGCGGTCTTCGCCCTCTCCACCCTCAGCTACATCGGCCTGGGCCTCCAGGCCCCCGACAACGACCTGGGCGGCATGCTCGACGTCGGCACCAACTACGCCGGCCAGGGCTACTGGTGGATGATCTACCCGCCCGCCGCCGTGATCATCCTGCTCATCCTCTGCTTCAACGTGATCGGCGACGCCCTGCGCGACGCCTTCGAAACCCGCCTGCGGAAACGGTGAACCGACGGAGGTTCCGGCAGTGGCGCTCCTCGAAGTGACCGGCCTGCGCACCGAGATCCGACTGAAGCACTCGGTGGTGCGGGCCCTGGACGGCGTCGACCTCGCGGTGGACGCGGGCGAGACCCTCGGCATCGTCGGCGAGTCGGGCTGCGGCAAGACCATGACCGCCATGTCGATCATGCAGCTGCTGCCGAACGGCGGCAGCGTCGTCGGCGGCAGCGTCCTGCTCGACGGCCGTGACCTGCTCGCGCTCGGCCCCACGACGATGGACCGGGTGCGCGGCAACGACATCGGGATGATCTTCCAGGACCCGACCACCTCGCTCAACCCCACCATGACCATCGGCCGGCAGATCTCCGAGTCCGTCCGCATCCACCGCCGGGCCTCCCGCAAGGAGGCGCACGAACGCGCCGTCGAGGTGCTGTCCCTGGTCGGCATGCCCAGCCCCGCCCGGCGGGCCCTGGTCTACCCGCACGAACTGTCCGGCGGCATGCGCCAACGGGCCATGATCGCCATGGCCCTGGCCAACGAGCCCAAACTGCTCATCGCCGACGAGCCGACCACCGCCCTCGACGTCACCGTCCAGAAGCAGATCCTCGAACTCATCGACCACCTCAAGCAGCAGCTCGGCATGGCCGTCATCCTGGTCACCCACGACCTCGGCGTCATCGCCGGACGGGCCGACCGGATCGCCGTCATGTACGCCGGGAAGGTCGTCGAGACCACCGGCACCGAGGCGCTCTACGGCAACCCCCGCCACCCGTACACCGAGGCGCTGTTCGCCTCGCTGCCGGAACGCTCCGCCCGCTCCGGCGGCCGGCTCTACTCGATCCCCGGCCTGCCGCCGGACCTGACCACTCCCCCGCCCGGCTGCCGCTTCGCCGCGCGCTGCCGCTACGCCACCGAGCAGTGCCACGCGCAGGATCCGCCGCTGTCCGGGGAGGTCCCGGAGCACCGGTACGCGTGCTACTTCCCGGTCGGCGAGGCCGGATCGGGCGTCCGGTCCACAGCACGGACGACGGCTGTACAGGCTCCGGCGGTGACCGACGAGGTGACGGCAGCGGCCGACGGCCCGGCGGCCGAACCGCTGCTGCGCGTCGAGCACCTGGTCAAGCAGTACCCGGTCACCAACGGCCTCGTCCTGCGCCGGACCGTCGGCGCCGTCAGCGCCGTCGCCGACCTCTCCCTGACCGTCCGCCGGGGAGAGACGCTCGGCCTGGTCGGCGAGTCCGGCTGCGGCAAGACCACCGTCGGCAAACTCATCGTCGGCCTGGAGAGGCCCACCAGCGGCAGCCTGGTGTTCCAGGGCCGCGACCTCGCCCTGGCGCCACGGGCCGAGCGGCGCCGGCTGCGCCGCGACGTCCAGCTGATGTTCCAGGACTCCTACGCGGCCATGAACCCGCGGATGCCGGTCCACTCGATCATGCGCGAACCGCTCGACATCCACCGGGTCGACGGCCCGGCCGAGCGCGACCGGCGGATCCGGCAGATCCTCGACCTGGTCGGCCTGCCGCTCACCGCCCTCGACCGCTACCCGCACGAGTTCTCCGGCGGCCAGCGCCAACGCATCGGACTGGCCCGCGCCTTGGCCCTCAGCCCCCGGCTCATCGTCGCCGACGAGCCCGTCTCGGCCCTCGACGTGTCGATCCAGTCCCAGGTGCTCAACCTGATGCGCGACCTCCAGGGCGAACTCGGCCTGTCGTACCTGTTCATCTCGCACGACCTGTCCGTGGTCCGCTACCTGTCCGACCGGATCGGCGTGATGTACCTCGGCAAGCTGGTGGAGATCGGCCCCGCGCCGTCGGTGTACGCCCGGCCGGTGCACCACTACACCCGCGGCCTGCTCGACACCGTCCCCGTCGCCGACCCGGCGGTGGAACGGGCCAGGAGCAACCGGGGCGTCGCCGGGGAACTCCCCTCCGCGATCGACCCGCCGTCCGGCTGCCGCTTCCGCACCCGCTGCGCGGCGGCGCAGCAGATCTGCGCCGAGGTCGAACCGCCGCTGACCGCCTACGGCCCCGACGACCACCTGGCCGCCTGCCACTTCCCCCTGCGGCCCTCACCACCCGGGTGAAGCCGCACCCCGGACCGGCTTCGTCCCGTAGCGTTTTCCTTCCACCGCGGGGACCCGCGGTGTACGAAGGGGAGGGTTACATGAACTCGCTTGTCTCGAAGGCCCGCTGGTTAGGCTCCCTGGCGGTGGCGGGAGCGCTGCTGCTCACCGGGTCCGGCTCCGCCGGCGCCGCCACCCACACCTCCGGCGGCCCGGTCCCGGGCGTCCCGCAGACCGTCGAACTGGACTCGTCCCCCGCCTCGGTGGCCGTCAGCCCGGACGGGCACAAGGCCTACGTCGCGGTGAAGGACACCACCAAGGGCGCCAAGGTGAAGGTGGTCGACACCCAGAGCGGCGCGATCACCGCGGTGGTGACACTGTCCACCGGTCTCGGCGCCGGCCCGGGACCGCTGGCCGTCAGCCCCGACGGCTCGCGCGTCTACGTGCTGTTCTCCACCGCCCGCAAGGCACCGCTGTCCAGCCTGGGCGCCATCGACACGGCCACCGACACCGTCGTCTCCAGCACCGAGGCACCCGACCAGCCGCGGCCCGACGGCACCTTCCCCGGCGCCCTCACCTCCCTGGCCGTCAGCCCCGACGGCGCCACCGTCTACGTCGGCCAGGACGGACCGGCCCGCTACCACCGCCCGGCCGAGCCGGGCGCCCGGGTCCTGTCCTTCTCCCCGCAGCAGCAGGCCTACACCACCGCCCTGCCGGTCCCCGGCCACTACCTCGGCTCGATCGTCACGTCCCCGGACGGCGACACCGCGTACACCGCCACCGACGAGAACCTGGTCCGCCTGGACACCAGCACCGCGACCCCGACCGTCACCGGCACCACCCCCGCCACCATCGGCTCCCGCCCGATCCTGGCCCTCTCCCCGGACGCCACCCGCCTCTACGGCGTGGGCAACAACGGCACCGGCTACGCCGTAGACCTCGCCACCGACACCCTCGCCACCCTCGACCTCGCCCCGGGCCAGTGGCTGCAGAACCCCTCGGTGTCCGCCGACGGCACCCGGCTCTACCTGGTCCTGCAGGACCTCACCAGCGGCGACAGCAAGGCCTCGGTCCTCGCCCTGGACACCGCGACCAACACCCTCGTCCCCGCCGAGGAGATCACCGGCCTCAACTGGGTCACCGCCCTGGCCCTCGGCCCCGACGCCCACACCTTCTACCTCACCGTCAACTCCACCCTGCGCATCCTCGCCCACTGACCGCACCCACCCCGCACCCCGCCCCACCCTCGGGGCGGGGTGCCCCCGCCGAGACCCCCTCCGCCGAGGGCTCCCTCCAGCGTTTCCGTCGCCCGCACCGTCGTCGTCCTTGTCCTCGTCCTCAACGGAATCCGGAAATGACCACTGCCGGGAATGAGTCAGTGGAACACGATGGCGTGGCCGCCCTCGATGCTTGCCAGGCACGCCCGATAGAGCTGGTACCAGGTGAAGCGCTCCGTCGCGAACGGTCCGTCCACCGCGAGATCCCGAGCCTCCCATGCCTCCCCCGAACCGGAGGGAACGCTCTCGTCGTCGAGGTTGATGCCGATCGACGGCGCCAGGTCCGACAGTTCAGCCAGCAGGCGCTGACTGGAGCCGACGATTCCGGCGCCCTCGACTGCCGCCTCGTCAGGGAGGAAGAGCGGATCCTCGAACTCGACCGGCACGTAGTAGCCGGAGCTGTCGGAGTGGCAGAGCAGATGGGAGGCCAGCCTCGACGTCTCATCCTGGATCTTCTCGCAATCGCGGTCGAACTGGCGCCCGCTGACCTCCAGAGCCGACGTGACAGGTTCGCCGAGGTTCACGAGCACCAGGATGCGGCGCAGCTGGGTCAGGTACCCGTAGGGAAAGCCACCGGAGAAGGTACGGGCATGAGGCGGATCGGTGATCTCCGGCTCGTGCCAGCTGATCCCCTCCTCCACGAGCACCCGGCCGAGGCGGGCGAAGGCCGACCGGTGATGGTCGAGACCTTCCGCATCGTTGCGAGCCTGGTCGTAGAGGAGTCCCACTGATATCGAAAGTCCCATGGGCCAGAGTCTAGGAACACCCCCTGACGGCGACGGGTCCGCCGCCGCGCCGACAGCCGTGTCTCGGGGGGTGAGGAACATCGGAGCGACGCCGGCGCAACCCTCCCCCGCTCTCCGGAGTCCGTCGGCCTGCGCTTCCATGGTGGTTGAACCTTCGGCGGTCGTGCTGCCCCGAGCAGGGGCATCAACCCGCAGACGGACCGGCACGTTCCCGCCCGAACCGAGTCCGACACCCGCCTCCTGGCAACCCGCCCCTCCCTTCGTGAAAGGCTTGCCGCCATGCGCGAAGTACCGGAGGACCGCGCCGTACGGAGCTTTCTGTCAGCGATCCGCGTCGGCGACCTGTGTGGTGGGGTCGCATCAGAGGTCACCCGCTCCGGGGTGGCGGTGACGTTGGACGGGTTCCCGGCGAGACCGCTGGGGTTCGTCGGCTCGTTGGACCTGCCCTGGGGGCGGCCTCGGAGCGAGGGTGTGGAGGTCGGTCAGCGGATCACCGCCGAGGTCATTGCCGTCGACCCGCCCGCGCGCCGCGTACGGCTGTCCATGGCAGCCACCGGGAACCCGGAGTTGTGGGCCTTTCTGAAGCGGCTCGCCCCAGGCCAGATCCTCGCCGGCACGGTCGCGTCGATCGAGTCGTTCGGCGTGTTCGTGGCGCTGGACGACGGGCCCGGCCATCCGGTCTTCCCGGGGGTCGGGTTCATCACGATCCCCGAACTGTCCTGGTGTCACTTCGAAACGGCCTCCGACATCGTCCGGGTCGGCAAGCGCGTCTCGTGCGGATTCCTCCACTTCGACACCACGAACGGGGAGGCCAGGCTGTCCGTGCGCGCTACGCGGCCGGACCCCTTCCAGGACTTCGCCGACGGAGTCGCCGCGGGCCGGACACTGCGCGGAAGGGTCACCCGGCTGATCCCGTTCGGCGCCTTCGTCCAGGTCGCCGACGGGGTCGAGGGGCTGATCCACCTCAAGGACCTCGCACGGACACCCGTACGGACGCCACAGGAGGTCGTAGGAGTCGGCGACGAAGTCCTGGTCGTCGTCACCGACATCGACCGAGGACGCCGAAGGCTGGCGCTGTCGCGGCAGGAGCCCCCCTCCCGCTGATCGTGATCGTCCCGCGTGCGGCGCACTCGACGCATATCCGGTTGGCGCGCCGCCAGCCGCGTGCCCCTCGGTCTCCCACAGGCGCCGGGCTCAGAAGAGCACGTCCTCGCCGCCGGGCTCGGGTATCCCGATCACACAGGTGGACCCGGGGTCGTCGGGCACGGAGCGAGGGCGCGTCGGGGGGTGGACAGGAAAATTCGGACGCTCGTTCGTACCGCCTCGGGTACCGTGGCGCACTGCCCTGTCGGGAAGGGCCGCAGCGAGGCGGGGGAGGAACCGGTGGAGATGGACGAGGCGGCGCGGGCCGCATGGTGGGAGAGCCTGCCCGCGGGGATCCGCGACGAGATCGACGGGTACGTCCTCCAGGACTCCCTCTTCCACGCGCTGCGGACCGTCGTCGATGTCGGCCGCGTCCCCTCCGGCATCGGCATCCGCATCGCGCAGGACATCGTCAACGACCGCTACACCCACCACGACGGCCGGATCGCCCGGAGCCCCGACAGCCCCCTCGACCTGGAGTCCCTGGCGTTCCGTGCCGCCGGCTGCCCCGGCCGCGTCGTGGCGATCGAGGCGGTCTGGGACGGCGACACCGTCCACGACTGGTTCACGGTCCTGCTGGCGATCACCGAGGACCCGGTGCGGGAGCACCCGTTGGCCACCGTCTACTCCACCACGGCCAGGAGCTACCTGGACGGGGAAGGAGTCGGCAGCGGACAGCTCGTGTGCGCCGCGGCCGCCGAACACGCGGGCCGGGCCCTGGCCGAGCACCTGTCGGTCCCCTTCCACTTCGCCAGCCCTGACACCCCGGACGACGAGGCTCCCCGCTGGCGGGAGTGAGAGGTGCGGCGCTGTCGGCCGGAGCCGCCGCTCAGCGTCGCCGCCCGCCGGGGCATAGACGCGACCGCCTCGGACCCGGCCGGACCGCCGAGCTCGCACAGGCCCTCGCCGACGCCCGGGCGGTGCTCGAAGCCTCCCCTCCAGGCCCGGACCCGGACCCGAACCCGCCGGAAGGCGGCCCGTTCGGGCATCGCGCCCCGGCAGCAGGCAGCTGAACCGCGCGCGCCCTGACCGGCGCGCGTCGTGCGGACGGGGGTACAACGGCTGCGGCCGGGGGCGTGGGAAGCCAGGATCGAGCCATGGCCATTCGCTTGGGACTCGGGCTGCCGCAGATGAAGTGGTACGACCTCGCACGTGCTCCGGCGGCGGTGGCACGGGCAGCGGAGCGGATCGGCTACGACAGCCTGTGGGTCTTCGAGCGGGTGTTGGTCCCCGAGCGGCCGCGGCAGGGCCTGTACGACGTGCCGGGGCTGGCGTGGCCGGACTCCTACCGGTCGGTCGCCCATCCGCTGGTGGTGCTCTCGCTCGCCGCCGCGGCGACGGAGCGGGCCCGGCTCGGCAGCAGCGTCCTGGTCGCGCCGCTGCACGGGCCGTTCCAGCTGGCCCGCGCCCTGGCAACGCTGGACGCGGCGAGCGGCGGCCGCGTGGTCGCGGGGCTGGGGACGGGCTGGTCGCTGGACGAGCACGCGGCCGCCGGGCACGCGCCGTTCGAGGAGCGCGGAGCCGTCCTGGACGAACTGCTGGACGTCTGCGCGGCGGTGTGGGGCCCCGACCCCGTGTCGTACCGGGGCACGCACGCCCTGATCGACGAGGCGGAGGTCGGGCCGAAGCCCGTACGCCCCGTGCCCGTCTACCTGGCGGCATCCGGCGGCAATGCCCTGGACCGGGTCGCCCGCCGCGCCGACGGCTGGCTACCGACAGGCATGACCCCCGGGCAACTGGCCGTCCTGCGGCGTGAGATCGGCGAGCGAGCAGCGTTGTACGGCCGCGATGCGGGCGCGATCCAGGTCTGCGCGAGGGCGAACGTCCGGATCACCGAGGCCCCGGGCCGCGATGCCGAGCGGAAGCCCTTCGTCGGCACGGTCGAGCAGATCGTCCAGGACACGGCCGGCTACGCGGCCGCGGGGGCGGACGAGGTGCTGCTCGATCTCCAGACGAACGCGCGGGACGCCGACGAACTCGCCGATCTGGCGGCCCGGGTGCACGCGGACATCCGCGGCGCGGGGATCTGAGACCCCTGGAAGCCGCCGTCGCCCCGCCGTCAGCGGCTCACCGGACGCCCTCCCAGAGCGACCGCTCCCGGCCGCCCGGGTCCTGCCTCAGCCGGAAGGCGTCACCGGTCAGGTGCAGCACCGAACGGTCCGGGCCGTAGGGAGGCCAGTCGGGCTCCGGCCGTCCCTCGCGGGCGAAGGCGAGCCAGGCGGCGCGCATCCGGTCGGACAGCTCCTTCGGAGGCTCCGCCCCGAGGAGCGGGTCGGTGGTTCCGAAGACCAGGCCGATCTCCGCCATGTGGCAGGCGCCCAGCCGGCCGTCCAAGGCGGGCGAGGGGTGGGCGAACTCGTAGACGAAGGTCCGTGCGCCCAGGGCGGCACGGGCCTCCGCCACGCGGACGGCCGGGATGCGGTAGGAGTGGTCGGTCATCACGGCCGAGAACAGGTCCCCGGGCGTGGCCTCCGGGCGGCCGGCCCGGTAGGCGGCGACCGCCTGCGCGGCGTCGAGCCCGAACGAGGCCAGGAATCCGTGCAGGACCTCGTCCGTGATGCGGTCGGCCATGCCCAACGCGACGAGGAAGAGCCGGAATTCGTCGGTGGTCGTACCGGTGAGCAGGTCGATGTCGCGGCCCGCCCCGGCCGCGACGGCGTCGACGGGCCGCGCGCGCAGGGTCGTCCCGTCGACCACCGGCAGCACCGTGGTGCCGCCGCCGGCGGACTCGCCCCACCGACCCGGGGCCGTGTCCCGGGCCATCTCCTGGCCGAGGGCGGCGTTGGCGGCGATCAGCCGCTCCGGGGGCACGGCCGCCAGGGCCTCCGTGGTGTGCTCGACCCCGGCGATGGCGGCCAGCCGCTCGGTGATCCGGCGCCCGGTCTCCAGGGAGTGGCAGTGGTGCCCGGCGCCGCTCTGGGTGATCGCGCGGTGGAACAGCCCCTCGGCCCGCTCCATGGTCATCAGCGCCGTGATGCTGATGGCTCCGGCCGACTGGCCGAACACCGTGACGTTGTCCGGATCGCCGCCGAACGCCGCGATGTTGTCACGGACCCACTCCAGGGCGGCTATCTGGTCCAGCAGGCCGAGGTTGGCCGTTCCGTCGGGCAGCAGCAGGAAGCCCTCGGCGCCCAGCCGGTAGTTGAGCGTGACGCACACCGCGCCGTCCGCGGCGAGCCGGGTGCCGTCGTAGCCGGGCAGCGAACCGGATCCGTTGCGGAACGCCCCGCCGTGGATCCAGACCAGGACCGGAAGACGGCCGGCGGCACGCCCCGGTGCGGGGGACCACACATTGAGGTTGAGACAGTCCTCCCCCGTCTCCACGGGCTCCACCAGGAGTTCGGCCATGGCGGAGGAATAGCCGGGCTGCGGCGCGGCCTGCCCCGGGCGGCCGCAGTCGCGCTCCCCCGCCCAGGGCTCGGGCGGCCGCGCCGGACGGAACCGGCGCGGCCCGAAGGGCGGCGCCGCGTACGGGATGCCCAGGAAGGCCGCGACGCCTTCGCGCTCCTGGCCCCGCACCTTGCCGTACGCGGTGGAGACGGTCACGCTCGCCAAAGCAGTACCTCGCATGATGGTCGATCAGCCGACGCGTCACTCCACCACGGAACGCCCGGGAAGGTCATCTCCATTCGCGGTGCAACCGATCAACCGGCGGGCGTGCTGGTGGTGTCGGGTAGCGCGGGGACGGCTTTCGGGGAGCTTGGCGGGGTGGACCTGGTCCATGCCTTCCTCGGGCAGGCAGCGACGGGGGGAGGCGATCCACCCGTCGTGGAACTCGGAGAGGACGTTGCCGGGCGTGAGCACGATCGACAACAGCAGGCCCCGGCCGTCGACGGCGAGGTGGACCTTGGTGGTCGGCCCTCCCCGCGACCGACCGAGAGCCTGCCGCGCCTGCGAGCGGGTGCGGCCACCCGACTCCCCGCCGGGTGGCCGTCCCTGGGGAAGGCCAAGCCGACTGGCCGCCGGCACCGGGGCTCGGGTGAGACCGTGCCACGACCTCGGCCGCGGGGAAGCCGTGGCGCGCAAAAGCGGCAGTGCCCTGCGGGCTCCCTTCCGGGAGCCGCAGGACACTGCTGGCCTGGTTCTCTGCGAAGTGGTTATGCCACGCCGAGCAGCCAGGGCTCGGCGGGCTGGGCCATGTTGGTACCGCTACCGGTCGCCAGCCACAGCCTCCCGTCCCCGCCCTTCCAAGCCACCTCGTAGCTGCCGTCGGCCATCGTGACGAGCGAGGGGCTGGAGGAGCTGCCGTTGGCACCGACGCCGAGCAGCCACGGTTCGGCGGGCTGGGCCATGTTGGTACCGCTACCGGTGGCCAGCCAGAGCCTGCCGTCGTCGCCCTTCCACGCGAC
>NZ_JBHVRS010000031.1:0-63094 GCF_042885595.1 Kitasatospora sp. NPDC058046 | reverse complement strand
GTGTCGGCCACGCCGAGCAGCCAGGGCTCGGCGGGCTGGGCCATGTTGGTACCACTGCCGGTCGCCAGCCACAGCCTCCCGTCCCCGCCCTTCCAGGCCACCTCCCAGCCTCCGTTGGTCAGGGCGGTGATCGACGGGCTGGTGCCGGGGAAGACGCCGAGCAGCCACGGTTCGGCGGGCTGGGCCATGTTGGTGCCACTGCCGGTGCCGATCCACAGCCTCCCGTCGTCCCCGGCCCAGGCGGTGGCCCAGCTGCCGTCGGTCATCGTGGCGATGGACGGCTTGGAGTTCTCGGCGACGCCGAGCAGCCACGGCGCGGCGGGCTGGGCCATGTAGGTACCGCCGCCGGTGCCGATCCACAGCTTTCCGTCGGTGCCGCGCCAGGTCGTGACATATCCGCCGCCGGGCGTCACTGACAGGCCGGAGGAGCTGCTGCGCGGCACGGGTGACGCGGGCGGGGTGACGGGGGCGTTCGACAGGTTCTTGTAGCGCAGGGCGACGTAGCCCGAGGTGGGGTGGCCCTCGATCGACGAGGAGTGGATGTTCGCCTTGCTCGGGCCGTGGGTGGGGTCGTTGCGGTTCGACTCGGCGTAGTAGAGGAAGTCCCCGGCGGCTTTGTCGGTCCAGCCGGCGAACAGGAAGATGTGCTCGTGGGGGTAGGCCATCGCATCGCCGGGCTGGAGGTTGGCGAAGTCACCGACGGCGGTGTCGTAGGTGGTGTTGGGAGAGCCGTCGGCGTTGGTGAAGGCGGGTCCGCCGTCGGTGACGACCAGGCTCTTGTCCAGGTGCCAGGCCATCGAGACGAACCCGGAGCAGTCCTCCCGGTAGTCGCGGCCCTGCGGGTCGGGGGCGGAGCCCTGTTGGTTGTAGGGGACGTGCTTGTCCACCCAGGACTGGGCGCGGGAGAGGACCTCGACGGAGGAGATCTGGCCGCCGATCGAGCTGGCGGCCTGAGCGGGAGCGGCCAGGGTGAGCAGGCTCGCGCCGAGGGCGGCGGCGGTGGCGAGTGCCAGGGAGGCGCGGCGGGTCCTACGAGCAGGCATGGGGATGTCCTCACGGGTGTGTGGAGAAGACGGAGTGGCCGGGCACCGGGCGGGCACGGCGTGGTTCCGTTCGTACGGGCGAGTGGCGTGGACGGCTGTCCTGCAGGAACAGCGGTCGGCCGGACGGACGCGGGTGATCAGCGGCCGGGGACGCTCGGCGCGGGGGCCGGCGGGAGGTAACGCAGTTTCAGCACGGGGGAGTTGCGGTAGCTGCGGGCGACCAGGGCGGCGGCGCGGTCGGTGGTGGCCTCGGCTCCGGGCCCGGTGGGCGGGAGCAGGAAGAGCAGCAGGTCGAGGCGGCTGGGCTCGGTGCGGGCGCTGGCGTGTTCCAGGCCGTCCTCGGGCGTGGTGTGGGCCCACAGGATGTCGAGGGCTTCGGCGGCCTCGGTCAGGGGGTCCGGGACGGTGCCGGGGCGGTGGTCCAGGCTGAGGTAGACGATGTCCATCAGCGGGTCAGCCCCACTGGAACTCACTCGGGTCCACCTGAGCCGCGGACGTGGCCGGAGCGGCGGCGGTCGGAGCGGCGGCGGCGGTCGGAGCGGCGGCGAGGGTGCCGTCGGCGGCCGAGGGCAGCAGGGCGACGGCGACGGCGGTGAGGGCGGCAGCCGCGGTGGCGACGGCAAGAGGCAGGCGGATCATGGTCGTTGTCCTTCACGAGGCGAGGGGACGGGACATGGGCCGGGTCGGCGCTCCGCGGTGGCGCTCGGTCCGTTCGCCGCCGCGGGTGCTCCCCGGTGGCGATGGCTCAAGCTTCGCCGCCCGGTGGTGGCGGCGGTAGGACTTCCGGCTGTCGCCAAAGCGCCAGGCGGGATCCCGACAGGATGACGGAGCCGGGCACCTCCGGTCCGGCCCGGTTCGTCCCGGGGCAGACCCACGCAACAGCCCTGGAGCCCGGCACTACGGGCAGGCCCACCAAATGCCTCGCGCGTACTCAAACGCCCCAAAGTGGATCTTGAATGGGATGTGAAGGGCCTGCCATCATGGGCCGCGATGCCGAAGCGCCGCCGCGTCTTCACGGGGGGCAACACCACCATGCTCGAATCCTTGGGGCTGTCCGGCGCCGCCGCCGCCGTCTACCGGGCCATGCTCGACCGGCCCGGTGCCGGAGTCGCCGCACTCGCCGCCGACCTGGGCCTGACCGCCGGCCAGGTGCACGCCGGCCTGGAGGAGCTCGCCGCCCTGCTGCTGGTGCGCGCCTCCAGCGAACACCCCGGCCGGATGCGCGCGGTCAGCCCCGAAGTCGGCCTCGCCGACATGCTGGCCCGCCAGGAGGCCGAACTCGCCGCCCGCCAGGCCCAGCTCGCCGCCTCCCGCGCTGCCGTCACCCGACTGGTCGCCGACCGCGCCGAAAGCCGGACCGCGCACGGCGAACGCCTGCTCGGCATGGACGCCATCCAGGCCCGCCTGGAGGAACTGGCCCGCGGCGTACGGGCCGAGTGCCTCGGCGTCCACCCCGGTACCGGCCACCGCCCCGAGGACCTGGCCGCGGCCCAGAGCGCCAACGCCGGAGCCCTGGCCCGCGGCATCGTGATCAGAAGCCTCTACCAGGACGCCGTCCGCAACGTCCCGCACACCGTCGCCCACGCGAGCTGGGTGCTCGACCACGGCGGCGAGATCCGCACCGCCCCGGTCATCCCGCAGCGCCTGGTCATCGTCGACCGCGCCCAGGCCCTCGTCCCGATCGACCCCGCTGACACCCGCAAAGGCGCACTCCACGTCACCGAACCCGGCCTGGTCGGCGCCTTGTGCGAACTCTTCGACCAAGCCTGGGCCACCGCCGTACCCCTCGGCGCCACCCGCGCCCAGGACGCCGCGACGGGCCTGAGCGACACCGAACGCGAGCTCCTGCGCCTGCTCGGCTCCGGCCTCACCGACGACACCGCCGGCCAGCGCCTCGGCGTCTCCTCCCGCACCGTCAACCGCCTGATGGCCTCCATCATGGAACGCCTGGATGCCAGCAGCCGCTTCGAGGCAGGCATCAAGGCCGCTCACAAGGGCTGGCTCTGACACCCGACCACCCGGCTGCTCATCCTCCTGCTGTTGACGGCCGCACCGCCGTCCACCCCGAGCCCCGGCATACCTCTGGCCGGCGCGTCCACCAGCTCGGCGGGCCCGAAAAGCCGAGCGGATCCGTCGAGGAGCAGGATGAAGTCGAGGAGCGGGGTGAAGCAGGTCCCGGCCGGGAAGCGGGCGGGAGGGCGCGCGTTCCGTTCCGGCACCGAGGGGGCCAGCCGGTCGCACGTGGCGGTTCATACGGCGGCGGATTCGGCCGGCCGGCGGACGGACAGGATGATCCGATCGCGCCCACGACCCGTCGACCGAGACGCTAGTGTGTGCGGATGAGTGAGGAGCCGCAACCGCAGGTGTTCTCGAACCTTTGGGCTGACGCCGGCGGTCCCGGCGGCCACGGTTCGCCCCGCGATCGCTGCACGTGCATCGAGCACGTCCGTACCAGGCCGCAGGGGCCGACCCGCTTCCACCGGGAACGCCAGGACACCACCGCACCGGGATGGATCCGCCTTCTCGAACTGGTCGAAGAGGCGGCGGCCGACGGACGTGAGGTCTTCAAGCCGCTCGTGGACCTCACGGCGGAACAGCGGCGCCAGGTCGTCACGCTCCCGCCGACCATCGCCAAGCTCACCTCGGTCAAGCACCTCGTGCTGTACGGCAGCAACCTGGTGCGCGTCCCACCCGAGATCGGCGCAATGCGCGGCCTTGAGGAGTTCACCCCGTACACCTCCTACCGCCTGCACTGGTTCCCGTACGAGATCACCCGGTGTGCCAACCTGCGTCGCAGTACGGTGAGCACCCGGGCCGTGTACGGGAACTACAAGCGACGGCCGCCCTTCCCGCAGCTGCCGACGGCGGCCGCCGCCCGGGGCGTCGACGTCGAGGACCTCGACCCCGGTGTGTGGGGTGCCTCGGCGATCCGTACGTGCAGCGTCTGCGACCGGCGCGTCGAGGGCATGAACCTCCGTCAGGCCTGGATCTCCCTGTGGACGTCGGGCGCCGACGTCCTGCCGCTGCTGGTCAACGCCTGTTCGACGGCGTGCATCGACGCGCTGCCGGTGCCAACCGAGGGCTACGTCCAGGTGCCGCACGCCGGCGGGCCGGGTGTCGAGCAGCCGACGGCCGGCCGTCGGCCTCGCTGACGCGGTGCGGCCACGACCGCCGGGGGCGGGGCCCACGACGCAAGGTACGGTCCGTCACATGTCGAAACACGGACGACGGATCCGCCTGACCGCCGGGGCTGCCATAGCCTTGCTCGGTGGCGGGTTCGCGATCAACGCCTGGATGAACCGGGTCCCGGAAACCAGGGTCTACGAGGGCACCGTGGCCGGCAAGCCGCTGCTGGTCGGCTCGGACGGCCGGACCCTGACACTGAGCATCGGGTGGGGTTGTGAGAAGCAGCCCGAACTCGTGGCCCGCGAGTCCGCCGACGCGGTGAAGGTCTCCCTGCGGCACACAGTCCCCCCGGGGTTCTGCGACCCGGGTGGCATCGGACAGATCACGACCCACCTGAACAGACCGCTCGGGACCAGGGCTCTGAACGACGCCACCGGCAAGCCCGCCGTCCACTTCGACGAGCGCGACCTCCTGCGGCCCGTGTTCCTGCCGGAGAACTACTCCCCCTATCCCGCGGGCAGGATGGTCCACCTGCCCGGTCTGGCCCCGCTCCCGACCGACACTCCGGCCTGGGCCAGCGGGTACCGACTGGGGACGGGCCCTGAACAAGGCAATCTGATCATCAGCCAGACCCTCCGGAACAGCACACCACCGGAGGGCCGGGCCGCCCTGGTCAAGGGCCACCCCGCGGCCATCACGCAATCCGATCCGAACGGCGGGCCCCGTTCGCTGACATGGTCGGACGGGACCTACACCTTCGTCGTCACGACCGGTGCTCCCCCGCGGCTCTCGGACGAGGAACTCGTCCGCGTCGCCGAGAATCTGCGGTGACCGACACCACGACGACGTCCGGCGGCTGTCCATCAGGCTGCCCCGGCGGAGTCTCGGCCGCTCCTGCGCTGGTCAGGGCGGAGAGCCTTCATCGAGCCAGACGCCCCCGACCCCGGGCATTGCCGGGGGCGGGGGCGTCGGGTGCGGGGTGGGAGCGGGTCAGCTGCGGGTGACCACGAGCTGGCTCGAGCCGTCCGGCAGGCCCGCGATGGCGGCGCGCTGGGCCGGGAAGGTGCTCGCGCCGTACGGGCCCTGGACGGCGGCGAAGCCGGACCAGGAGCCGTTGCCGAAGCGGGTCTCGTGGTAGACGTTGCCGTCGCCGCCGACCACCGCCACCTGGGACGAGCCGTCCGGCAGGCCGGCGATGCCGACCGTCCGCGCGGCCATGGTGGGCGTGCCGACGCCGGGGAGCGCGGCGAAGCCGGTCCAGTTGCCGTCGGCGAAGCGGGTCTGGTGGTAGACGTTGCCGTCGTTGCCGATCGCCAGGACCTGCGAGGAGCCGTCCGACAGGCCCGTGATGGCCACCCGGCCGGCCGCCATCCGCGAGCTGTTCACCCCGGGGAGCGGGGCGAAGCCGCTCCAACTGCCGTTGGAGAAGCGGGTCTCGTGGTAGACGTTGCCGTCGTTGCCGATCGCCAGGACCTGGGCGGAGCCGTCGGGCAGGCCGGCGATGGCGACGTCCCCGGCCGCCATGGTCGGGGTGCCGACGCCGGGGAGCGGGGCGAAGCCGGACCAGTTGCCGTCGGAGAGGCGGATCCGGTGGTAGACGTTGCCGTCACTGCCGACGGTCAGCACCTGCGAGGAGCCGTCCGGCAGGCCCGCGATGGCGGCCCGGCGGGCCTGGGTGGCGGGCGTGCCGTCGTCGGGGAGTGCGGCGAAGCCGCTCCAGCTGCCGTTCGCGGCGCGGACCCCGTGGTAGAGCCGGCCGTCCAGGCCGATGCCCAGCTCCTGCGAGGAGCCTCCCGGCAGCCCGGCGATCGCGGCCTCCGAGCCGCGGAAGACGCCCGCCCCGCCCGTCAGCGGGCTGAAGCCGGGCCAGGCGCCCGAGCTCTGGCGCACGCCGAGGAAGAGCGCGGAGGACAGGGAGGGCGGGGCGCTGGTGAGCTGGATGTCGACGTAGTCCTGGTCGATCGCTATGGAGTAGCCGCCCCAGCTCTCCGGGTTCGCCGGCGAGGCGTACTGGTGGGCGCGCTGGTGGTTGGACCAGTAGCCGGCCGGTATCGACGGGTCGGCGGTGTCCTCCTTGCCGTTCCAGTTGGCGCTGAAGACGGCGTCGGGCATGGTGTAGGCGCTGTTGCCGGCGTTGGCGGCGAGGTCCTTCATGCCGGACGAGGAGCTGCTGTAGACGCCGGAGTTGTAGCCCCAGGCGTGCAGTTCGTTGGTCCAGGCGGTGAGGAAGGCGAGCACCGTGGCCGAGTACTGCGGGGTGGTGTAGCCCTCCATGTCGTAGTAGAGGATCGTGCCGGGGCCGAAGCCGAGGGCCTGGGCCTGGGCCACCGCGTCGTCGGCGGCGTTGGCGCCCTCGGTGGCGGGGTAGGCGATCTTCGGGGCCTGCACGCCGACGTACAGCGGCATGAAGGACCAGCCCGCGGACTGCTGCTGCTGGACCCAGGAGGCCGTCAGGTTCGGCTGGGCGCAGCCCCGCCTGACACCGCCGATGTAGATGCCGACCGCCCGGTACGGGGAGGAGGTCATCCACGCGTTCATCGCGGCGCCGGAGGGCGCCGTGCAGGCGTCGAAGCCCTTGCCGGTGTAGTTCGTCGCCGACGCGGGCACCTGGGCCGCGGCGGCCATCGGTGCGGCCATGGCCCGGCTGGACGGCGCGGCGGCGGACTTGGGCGCGGCGGACTTCGCGGCGGGGGCCGTCGGGGCTGCGGCGGGCGCCGGCTCCGGTCGGTGTTCCGGCGCGGGGGTGAGCCCGGCACTGGTGATGATCCGGCGCACCAGCGGCTGGTCCGTGTCGTACGTACCGGTCACCGCGACGACGCCGTCCTCCGCGCGGATCGTCTGCGCGACCGGGTTGGAGCCCTCCCGGTCGGGCGCGGCGCCGGCGGCGGGCTCGACCAGCAGGGCCTCCGAGCGGCCGGTCAACCGCGGCGGGCAGACCTGCTGTTCGCCCGGGTGACCGAGGTACACCGCGTGCTGGTCGAAGCGGACGCAGGCCTGCGGGTCCGCGGCCAGGTCGACGACCGGCCAGGCCGTGGGCACCTGGAAGACGCGGCCCTGGTAGGTCACCTTCTTGGTGTCCGGGCTTCCGGCGGGGGCGGCTACGGCGGAGCCGGCGGCGGGCGCCGCCATGAGGACGGCCGCCGCGACGACCGCGGCGCTCCGGAGCGCTGTCATACGGGTCTTCACCCAGATATCTCCTGACACGACGAAAGGCCGCACGCCGACAGGTCGGCCGCGCGGCACGGGCACGTCACCCTATCCGCGCCCTCGGACAGGTGGTGTCGCAGGCCCCTCCGGTCCGGCCGGCCGTCCGTCAGCCGTCGCCCCGGGGCCCGTTCCCGCGCGTCGGGCCAGCCCGGCGGACAGGACACGTTCTGTTCTCAACTCCGGTCGCGTGTGGGACCGTTGGCAGCGGTAGTCGTCACGGAGAGACCCGGATCGCGGGGGAACGGGGTGGTGGACATGACGGACCGGCCGGGCCCGTACGGACCGAACCGCCGGGGCCTGCTCGCCTCGGCCGGCGCCCTGCTGGCCGGCGGCGCGGCCTCGGGCCTGCCGGGGGCCGCGGGGTCCGCCGGAGGAGCCGCTCCGGCGGAAGCCCCGGGCCGGGGCGCGGCGGTGATCCGGCGGGGCGACCCCCGGTACGCGAGCCTGCTGCGGGGCGACAACTTCCGCTTCGCCGGCGACCCGGACGAGATCCGGGTCGCCGCCACCACCGAGGACGTCGTACGCGCCGTCACGGAGGCGCTGCGCTCCGGGCGGAGGATCGCGCCGCGCAGCGGCGGCCACTGCTTCGAGGACTTCACCGCCGATCCGGGCGTCCGCCTGCTGCTGGACCTCTCCCCCATGGACGCGGTCGGCTACGACCCGGAGCGGCGGGCGTTCGCCGTCCAGCCTGGCGCCACGCTCGGGCGGGTGTACCGGGCGCTGTTCACGGGCTGGGGCGTGACGGTCCCGGCGGGCGCGTGCCCCGAGGTGGGCGCCGGCGGGCACTTCGCCGGCGGCGGGTACGGGCCGCTCTCGCGCCGCTACGGCTCGGTGGTGGACCACCTCCACAGCGTGGAGGTGGTGGTGGCGGACCGGGCCGACCGGGCGCGGACGGTGGTCGCCACCCGTGAGCCGGACGACCCGCACCGGGACCTGTGGTGGGCCCACACCGGCGGTGGCGGCGGCAACTTCGGCGTGGTCACCCGCTACTGGCTGCGCTCCCCGGACGCGACGGGCGACGACCCGTCCCGACTGCTGCCGCCCTCGCCCCGCGAGCTGAAGGGCTACCAGGCGGTCTGGGCCTGGGACGAGCGGATGACGGAACAGGCGTTCACCACCCTGCTGCGCAACTTCGGCACCTGGCACGAACGTCACAGCGAGCCGGGCTCCCCGTACGCGGGCCTGTACGCCATCCTCTCGGTGGCCCGTCGCGGCGGCGGCCCGATCACGATGTTCGTGCAGGCCGACGCCGCCGTCCCCGACCTGGACCGGATGGTGGCCGAGCTCGTGTCCGCGGTCGGCGCGGGCACCGGCGTCGAACCCGCCGTCGACCACCGGACCGTACCGTGGCTGCACGCCCTCACCTGGCCGGGCGCGGGAGCGGCCGGGGACATGTTCAGCCGGCGCTACAAGCTCAAGGCGGCGTACCTGCGCCGCTCGTACACCGATGCCCAACTCGCCACCGCCTACAGCTGGTTGACGGATGGCTCCGCCGTCGCGCACGGCGGTCTGCTGTTCGTCGGCTACGGCGGCCAGGTGAACGCGGTGCCGCCGGGGGCGACCGCGACCGCCCAGCGGGACGCGGTGATGAAGGTCGTCTACCAGACGGTGTGGACGGACGAGCGGGAGGACGCGGCGAACCTCGCCTGGGTGCGGGGGTTCTACCGCGCGATGTACGCGGACACCGGCGGCGTGCCGGTGCCCGGCGAGGTCAGCGACGGCTCGTACATCAACTACCCCGACGCCGACCTCGCCGACCCGGCCTGGAACCGCTCCGGCGTCCCGTGGCACACCCTCTACTACAAGGACGACTACCCGCGGCTCCAGGCCGTGAAGGCCCGCTGGGACCCGTACGGGCTCTTCCGGCACACCCTCTCCGTCGAGCCCCGGCCGGCCCCGTGACGCCGCTCCGGAACAGCCGGGTCCCGGAGGGGCAAACGGCGGGTCAGCGGACGGTCACCTGCCAGGCGCTGTAGGCCGTGGCCATGCGGCCGGCGATGCCGGGGCAGTAGTAGGTCGACGGGTTCATGGTGGCGGCGGGGAAGACGGTCGAGTTGGAGGGGCCTGCGTCGCTCCAGGCGCCGGTGGCGGGGGTGCGGACCTTCAGCCCGGTGGTCTCGACGACCCGTCCGCTCAGGTCCTGGCAGACGCCCACGTTGCCGGTGGCCGTCCGGTCGGAGTAGTACTCGAACATGTCCCAGCCGTAGTCGAGGCCGGTCTGGTCGGTGCCCCGGCTGGTGAAGAACGGGTCCCAGGTGCTGGTGGCGACGTTGTAGAGGGAGGCGCTCCAGGTGTTGGTCCGGGCGTCGGTGACCTGGACCTGGAGGCTGTAGGCGGAGCGGCCGTTCACGGTGGCGCCGTACTTCCGGAGGAAGGCGGCGTCGATGTCGACGGTCGCGCCGACCGCCTGGGAGGGGTCGGTGGTGCACCAGTCCCAGGCCCATATCTGGGCACTGTCCCGGGTGTGGACGGTGACCATCTCGATGCAGGAGTTGCTGCGCGGCTTGGTGGTGGGGGCGTAGAGGAAGTCGTTGGCGCCGCTCAGGCGCAGCGCGTCGTCGAGGGTGTGGGTGGCGATGACGGCGTCGTAGCCGGTGTTGCCGTTGGGGCCCAGCTCGGTGCCCCACCACCGGTGGGCTTGGGCGGCGATCGGTGCCGGGGCGGTGCGGTTCGTGGCCGTCTCCGAGGGCCGCGCCTCCGTGGCGAGGCCCGCGCGCAGCTCGCGGAACCGCTGGACGGCGGGCCGGTCCTGCGGCCTGATGCCGGCGTCGCCGAGGACGCGGCCGGACACGGGGGCGCCCGTCGGCGCGTCGGCCCGCGGGGCGGCCGGGTGGGCGGCGTGGGCCGGAGCCGACGCCGGGACCGGGGTCGCCTGGGCGCCAGGCGCGAGGGCGGTTCCGGCGACGGCGAGGGCACACGCGCCGGCGGCCGCGGCTGCGGTCCTCAGTACGGACGAACGGCGCGATAGTGTCGTGCTCATGACACTCCTAGGTGTGGGGGAACCCGAGGGGGGTGGCAGCCGCCGCCCGCCGAGGAGCGGATCGGATGCGCGGGGAGATCCGGTCACTGGCGAACGGAGCGGGTGGCCATCAGCGTGGGCCAGGCCCCGGCACGACACAATCCGGCTGCCGGAAGTACCCATACTCAATCAATCCACCCGGCCTGAACGCCGGTTGCCCACCCGGGCGTCCGAACCCCGAACCGCGGGCATCCTCACGATCGGGCCCGGCGGGCGGGCGCAGCCCCGTACGCACCGTCAGGACGTACTCACCGTCAGGACGTACGCACCGTCAGGACGAGCGGAGGCGAGCGTGAGCGACCCCTGGAAGGCCGTGCTCCACGGTCCCCTCGCCGACCCGGCCCGCCCCGGGACGGTCCTGCTGGTGGAGGGCCCGGCCGGCACCGGCAAGTCGCACCTCGTGGCAGGGCTCCGCCGCCGACACCCGGCCGGTTCCGGTTGCCTGACCCTGACCTGCGCCGACCCGCCCGACGGCGACGCACAGCACGCCTTCGACGCCCTCGACGCCCTCACCCGCGCCTTCGGCGACCCGACCCGGGCCGCCGCCCCGACGCTGCTGGTCGTGGAGGACGTCCACCGGGCCGACGAACGCACCAGGTGCCGGATCCGGCGCCTGGCCCGCACGCTCCCGAACGGCTGCGCCCTGGTGCTCACCTGGCGGCCCGAGGACCTTCCGGCCGCCCGGCCCCT
This sequence comes from Kitasatospora sp. NPDC058046, assembly GCF_042885595.1. Classification (NCBI taxonomy): domain Bacteria; kingdom Bacillati; phylum Actinomycetota; class Actinomycetes; order Kitasatosporales; family Streptomycetaceae; genus Kitasatospora; species Kitasatospora sp. NPDC058046. The sequence continues at coordinate 52,009 of NZ_JBHVRS010000031.1, read as the reverse complement.
GCTGGGCGAGCCGCTCTCCTGCCCGCCCGGCACCGCCGTCCTCCGGATCCGGACCGGTCCGCTCCCGGCCGCAGTGGCACGGGAGTTGACCGAACGGACCCTGGGCGCCCGGTGCCCGGACGACGTGATCGAGCGGCTGTACGCGGTCACCGGCGGCGTCGCCCAGGTGCTCGTGGACGTCCTGCCCGTCCTGGCCGGCACCGTCCTCGCCGACACTTCCCCGGACGGCCCGACCGTGGACGCCGTCGAGGCACTGGAGGCCCCACCGCGCCTGGCGGAGACCGTACTGCGCCGACTCGCCCACCTCCCGGCGGACGCCCGGCGACTGGTGCACGCCGCGGCAGTGCTGGGCGAACCGGCCTCCGAAGCCGAACTGGCAGCCCTGACCGACCTGACGGCGGAGACGGTCCGCGGCATGCTCCTCGCCGCCCTCACCACGGCCGTGCTGACCGACCTCGGCCCTCGGCGGTACGGCTTCCGCGCACCGCTCGCCGCCCGGGCCGTGGCCGCGAGCCTCCCCGCCCCCGAACGCGCCGACCTGCACCACCGGGCGGCGCAGGTGCTGAGACGGCGCGCCGACGTCCCCTGGCCGCAGGTCGCCGGGCACCTCCTGGCGGCAGGGGTCCGCCGCGGCCTGGTCCGGGCCGCCGAGCGCGCCGCCGAGACCCACGCCGCCGCCGGGCGGCACCGCGAAGCCGCCCGGCTCCTCCAGGACCTGCTCGCCGACCGCCGGATCCCCGGCCCCGCCCGCGCGAGGCTCGCCACGGCGGCCCTGCGCCGCATCGCCGGGTTCACCCTCCAGGACGCCGGCGCCCTGCTGGACACCCTCACCGGCGCCCCGCTCCTGCCCGGCCCGCTGCGCGCCCAGGCCCGGGTGCTGCAGGGGCTGTCGCTGTGCACCCCGACGACACCGGACCACGACGGCTGGCTGCACCTGGAACGCGCCGCCAGGACCCTCCCCGACGAACCCGGCCTCGCCGCCCGCGTCCTGGCCGCGATGTCCATGCCGCACTGGCCCGGCATCCCCCTCGCCGAGCACCGGCAGTGCGCGGAACGGGCCGGCGCCGCGCTGGCGGCCACCACCGACCCCGTCCTACGGGCCGCCGTCAACGCCAACCTCGTCGGGCTGCTCCTGACCCTCGGCGACCCCGGGGCCGAACAGGCGCTCCCGGCCCGGCCGTTGGGGGAGGACGAGGGCAACGGTGACGCCGCGTCGGCCGGCCACCGGGCCCGCGCACTGTGCAACGCCGCCGACGCCACCCTGTGGCTCGGCCGCTACCACGACAGCCGGTCGTTCCTCGAACGCGGCGCGGCCCTGGCCGGACGCCACCACGCCGGCCCCCACGTCGCCCACGGCATCCGCAGCATCCGGCTGCTCCTCGACTGGGCCACCGGCCGCTGGACGGGCCTCGCCGACCGGGCCGCCGACCTGGTCGCGGACACCGCGCGAACCCCGGTGCTCGGCCACGAGGCACGAACCGTCCTCGCCGCGCTGTGCCTCGCCCGCGGCGAGTGGTCGCAGTGCCGGGCCTGGCTGGCCGGCGGCCTGGCGCCGCACCCGGACCAGCAGTTGGCACCGGTGGCGGCGCTCTCCTCGACCGTACTCGTCCGGCTGGCCCTGGCCCGCGGCGACCACGACGACGCCAGAGCGCACGCGACGCAGGCCTGGGGACGGCTGCGCAGCAAGGGCATCTGGGCCTGGGCGGCGGAACTGGCGCCCTGGGCCGTCATGGCGGCGCTGAGCACCGGCGACCCCGCCACGGCCCGGACGATGGCCCGGGACCTCCGCGCGACCCCCGCCGCGCCGCACCTGCCCCTCGCGGCGGCCGCCCGACGGTGGTGCCTCGCCGCCCTGGCCGAGCACGACGGGGACCTCGCGCGCGCCGCCGACGGCTACCGCGCCGCCGCGGACGCCTACGCCGCGCTGCCCCGCCCGTACATGGCCGCCCTGGCGGCGGAGGCCGCCTCCCGCTGCGCCGCGGCCGCGGGCGAAGGCGAGGACGCCGACCGCGACACCGTCGACCGGCTCACCGAAGCCCTCCTCGTCCTGACCGGGCTCGGCGCCACCCACGACGCCGCCCGCGTCCGCTCCCGCCTGCGCGCCCTCGCACCCCCGCGCCGAGGCCGGCCCGCCCATCCCGGGCTCTCCCCGCGCGAACGGGAGGTCGCCGAACTCGCGGCCGGAGGTTTGACCAACCGTCAGATCGCGACCGAACTGCACCTGTCCACCAGGACCGTCGAGAACCACGTGGCCAGGGTGCTGCGCAAGCTGTCCGCGCCGTCCCGCCGGGACCTCCCCGCACGCCTCTGACGCGCGCCTCTACCGGCTCAACGTCCGGGCCGCCCCGGAGCCCCGCCGTCGACCGGCAGCTCGCCCGGGAGGTAGCCGTAGCCGGCCCGGCCCGGCACCGCCTCGGCGAGGGCCCGGACCAGCGCGGCCGGCGGCGCCGCGAAGATCCCGGGATAGTCGCACTCCCCCAGCTCCGGCCGCACCGGCCAGGCCAGCCGCTCCCGCTCCAGGTCGTACCGCGCGTCGACACCCTCGCGGTTGCCCCGGGCGTCCAGGCGGGCCCAACGGCCGTTCAGGTGCACGGCGTTGAGGGCGTGCAGCACGAAGTCGCCCTCGCCGTCCGCCAGCCGCTGGTAGCACAGGCCCGTCGGCACGCCCTGCGCTCGCAGCAGCGCCGCCAGCAGGTGGGCCTTGCCGTGGCAGATCGCGTTGCCCGCGGCCAGCACCTCCGAGGCGCGGAACGCCCCGCTGTAGGCGCCCGCGTCGGCGGAGTGCCGGACCTCGTCGCGGACGTGCTGGAAGGCCGCCTCGGGGGTGGCCAACTCGGTGGCCAACCACCGCAGTTGCGGGTCCTGGTGGTCGATGACCCCGTCCGCCACGAGGTAGGCGGCGAGGTCATCGGTCTCCGGTTGCAGGATCATGCCGCCCATCCTGCCCCGCCCCACGGGCCGCACGGGCGGAACTCCAGCCCGTGGACAGGGCCTGGGCCCTGGAACAGGGTGGCCGGGAACGGGGGGGTCGGACGTACGGCCGGGGCTACTTGGGGGCGGCGGTCATGGAGGCGACCGCGTCCGCCACGCTGCCCCGGTAGTTGCCCATCTTGGGGTTCAGGACGTGGGCCCCGGCGGGGAGCGGGAAGTTGCGGGTGTTCGCGAGGGGCATGTTGGTGCCCTCGCCGTCGACCAGCACGTTGATCTCGTTGATGCCGGGGGCGGTGCCGGTGGTGGCGCCGCTCGGGTCGAGGTCGATCACCGCGTAGGCGCTCCGGCCCGCCGGGACCGGGAACCGCTCCGTGCCGCTGGCGAGCACCGGCTTGAGGTTCTTGCTCTGGTCCCGGGCGGCCGAGTCGCCCAGGTCGACGCCCGGGGAGGAGCTCAGGCTGCAGGCCTTCGCGCCGGTGTTGCGCACCTCGATCACCCACTGGTTGGCCGCCCCGGCGCGCGCCGACGCGTTGATCGAGAGGCTCTGGATGTCGCACGGCTGGGCGGCAGCACTCCCACCACCGGTCCCGCCACCGCTCGACGGGCTCGCACCGGCCGGCGTGTGCGCGGCGGTGGGCGCCGCCGAGCCGGCGGAAGCCGGTGCACCCGGAGCCGGTGCGCCCGCCGAGGGAGCACCGGCGGCCGCCTTGGTGGGCGCGGAGCTCGCCGAGCCGGCGGGCGCGTCGGTGTTCTCAGGCCCGCAGGCGGTCAACGCGAGCCCCGCCCCGACGACGAGGACAGCGGAGACGAACAGCGGGCGACGGCGACGGACGGACATGGTGGCTCCCCGATGACGATGCGGACTGCTTGATCGAACACACCACAGGACGGCCGGACGACGGCTTTCGGTGCCATCCGCAGCGTCACAATCACCAGGACATGACAGGGACCGGACTGTGACATTCGGTCAGCCACAAGGCAGTTGACGGCACCCCTCACCTGCCGGTACACCCGGTCCCGCCAGCGCGGCCTGCCCGACGTCTACGGGAGGAGGCGCGTACCTCCCGGCCATGTCGTGGTGGCGGGCCCGGGTGAGGCGGATCCGCGAGAGGGCAGGGCTCCGGCCGGCACGACCGGGGTTCCCATTCGCCTCGCAGGAGGTGCGTCGGGGGATTCCCGTTGTGACGATGGCCCCACGGGTCGGGCCCACGGATTGGCTGCGTGAACGGCCCCCGACTGCCCGCCGGTACCTTCGCCGGGCCGACGCGTTCCGCCCGGCGTACCCGGGGTCGTCTGCTGCCCGGGGACGTGCCGAGCCCGTCCCCTCCCACCATTCCCATCCGTCGAGAGCAGAGGGAAACCCGCATGTCCGTACGTCGAATCGCCCTGACCGTGTCCGCCGTCCTCGCCGCGCTGGCCACCGGCGTGGCACCGGCCGCCGACGCCGCCCCGGCAACCGCCTCGGAGATCCTGAACTGCACCGTGAACGCCGCGGTCACCCTCGACCCGGCGTTGTCGGCCGGCCCGGAGGCCACCACCGTGACGATCGGGGGGACGGCGACCGGGTGCACCGACTCCCAGAGCGGCCCGACGGCCGTGGTGGGCGGCACCGTCACGGCGACGCTCACGTTCGGCACGCTCAGCTGCAACCCGCTCACGGTGCCGGCGCTGGTCCCGGGCTCCACGGCGACCTTCACCTGGAACCTGCAGAACGGGACGCAGGCCAGCAGCACCATCACCAACATCGCCGTCGTCGAGGTCGACGGCGCCGGCACCCTCACCGGAACCGTCACCGGCTCCTCCTCCCGCCTCGCCGGGGAGACCCTGACCGCGGTCCTGAACATCGACAGCGACCAGCCGATCATCGACAACTGCATCGACGTCCTGGCAGGCATTGGCCAGCCGATCGCCCACTCGACCCTCACCGCCGCCACCGCCTTCAGCTGACCCCGCGCCACACCGGCCCCGGGCCCCGCGCGGTTCCGCCCACGGCGGGCATCACGGCACACCGAGGTCCGACGGATGCCGCACGGGCCGACCGGTCTGCCGTTTCCCGGGAAACGGCAGACCGGTCGGCGCGGGGTGTCCCGGGAGGCCTAGACGAGTAGTTCCGGAGTCGGGCGCTTCAGTCCAGGACGACCGTCACGCCGCGCTCGTCGAGGATCTCCAGGACTCGGTCGAAGTAGGAGCTGCTCGCGCCGCACTCGACGGCCTGGTCGGCGAAGGCACGACGGGCGATGTCGGAATCGTGCCAGATCAGAGTGAACGGTGGAACGACCGCCGGCCCGCCGCCGAGTCGGTCCCGGAGCCAGAAGAGGTCTCCGCCCAGTTCCCGGCCGGGGCCGAGGACGGCCTCGCCGATGGCCAGGTGAAGGCCTGGCACATCGGTGGCGAAGCGGCCGTCGAGGTGGTACTCGCCACCGGAGCGGCCGATCCCGGGGCCGTACGGGCCACTGGTCGTCAGCCGCAGCCACGCGTAGCGGCCCCGGGTGGTGAGCGGCGCCCAGAGGTTGGGCCGGCTCGGTTCGCCGTCGTACCAGGTCTCGTGAATCGCGCGGGCCTCCAGGGGCGGGCGGTCGTCGCGACGGTCCGCGAGCGTGAGGTCCAGCAGGGAGCTGCCCACGACGGAGGGCCGCACGTCGGCGATGTCGACGTCGACGCCGTAGTAGTACATGACCCGACCGTTGCGGTCCAACGCCACCAGCCACACGCACTCCCACGGCCGGGGGTGCGGGTCCTTCAGCCGTTCCAGCAGCGCGTCGGTCGGCTCACAGCCGATCAGGTGGATCGGGTTTGTCCGCGGGGGGCGCTGCGGGTACAGCCCCCGCGCTTCGAGGCAAGTGCCGAGCGGTTCGTCGCTCCGCCGGTGCGCCGACCTGATTTCGAAGCGGTACGAGGTCGGGGCCTCTGGCACGGCCAGGGCCCTGTCCATGGTGTTCGCGACACCGGCGCCGAGGACCAGGTCGATCCGGTCCGGGTCACTGGGCGTGGGGCTGTGGGTGATGACGGAGACGTCGACGAGCTCGACGTCCGTCGGCGATGTCCTGTCGTCCGTGTCGAGGACGTCCACGACCAGGTCCCCGAGCAGCCGGCCCTCCGCAGCGGGTCGGGTGGCGAGTGCGGCGAGCCGACTGTCACTGGGGCAGCCGCGCAGCGTGACGACCTCCCGGGGCGGCGGCACCGGCGCCACGTACAGCCCCTCGACGTCGACGCAGCGCGCGAGGAGCGCGACGCGTTCGGTGTCCTCCAGGCTGGAATCGTCCTCGACGAGCAGGTAGCGCAGCGGGAGATCCCGCTTCCAGCCCAGGAACTCCGTGACCCGCATCCGACCTCCGGTACTCGAACCCTCCGAACCGGGCCACCCTACGGCCCGTCGGTAAGATGATCACCCGGGTTTTTCGCCGGTGAGACCCCCCTCTCAGCCGAGCCGATGCGCACCGCCATGCGATGGATGCGCGGCGTTCGACCCGGCGAGGGACTGCTGAAGTCCGTCCGCCAGCTCGTCGAGTCCGTCAACGACACCCTCAAGGGCCAACTCGGGCTCGAACAGCACGGCGGGTGCACCATCGAAGGAGTCGGCGCCCGAGCTGGCCAGCGGCTGCTGGCGATGACCTGCGCGATCTGGCACAAGCGCAGCACTGGCCGTCCCGTCACCCGCTCATTGATCGCCTACGACCACTGACCGACTTCGGAACTACTCGTCTAGCAGGACCAGCGGTGGGAGCGGAGGTGGACGCCGGTGCCGCCGTTCTGCGAGAAGTTGCCCCTCGCGCCCGCCGCCGTGCACACCACCCGCTGGCCCGTGTAGTTCGCGCCGGGGTAGAACGCCACCGGCCTGCCGGAGCCGCCGTGGTTGTACACCGAGCGGACCTTGGTGGTGGCGGACCAGCTGCAGCGGTCTCCGGACTGCCAGTCCGGGTCGTCGTAGGGCCAGGCGCAGACGCTGCCCGTCCCGTCGGGGCCGCTGTAGACGCAGACCCGCCCCTCCACGCACGACCACGGGTCGAGGGCGGCGTGGGCGGGCTGCGGGACGGCGAGCAGGGCGGCCGCGGCTGCGGCGAGGGAGGCGATGAGGCCGAGGTGCCTACGGGTGCGTTCCATGACGGTCTGTCCTTCCGGTGGGGGTTGTACGGTGTTGCGCCAGGCCGGGCGTGGCCCGGACTTCTGGCGGGGCCCGGACTCCGGGCGGGCTCGGGCTCCGGGCGAGGCTCAGGCCCCGGGCGGGCTGACGTAGCCGGAGACGTGCTGGTGGTTGGTGATCACCGTCGACGGGTCGAGGTGGGTACGGAGGGCGACCTTGTCGCCGAGGTTGCCGTCGACGGTGTCGAGGGTTCCGTTCGCGTGGACGGCGGCGACCACGCCGACGTGGCCGGGAGTGCCGCCGTCCGGCTCCCCGTAGATCACCAGGTCGCCCGGCTTCGGGGTGTACGTGCCCCGCTGGTGGAACAGCCCCTTCTGCTTGCCCCACTTGCCGATGCCACGCGCGGCCAGGTCGTCGACCGTCCCGTCGATCCCGGCCCGGTGCCACGTCCACTCGGCGAACGCCGCGCACCACGGGGTCTTCGCGCAGGAGCCGGAGTCCCGGTGGTAGGCGAAGTACCTGTCGCAGGAGCCGGTCTTCTCCGGCGAGGTGCCCGCGGGGGTGATCTCCCCGCGGGCCACCGAGACGATCCGGTCCCGGACGGTGGCGGCCGCCGAGGCCGGCGCCGTGGCGGCGCCGAGCGGCAGCAGGGTGAGGGCGGTCAGCGTAACGGCGGCGGCGGTGCGCCGGGACAGCTTCATGAGAGCTCCTCCATTGGGGTGAACGGACTCTGACCGCCGCCCGGTCGGTTCGCCTACAGTCGGCGGGCATGCCGGGGCATGCCAGGGCCGAGAGGTGGTGGTGCGGCGGGAGTCGGCGAGTCGGTGCGGTGTCGCGGGATCCATCCTGCGGACCGGCGCCGGACGTCACCAGGCCCTCCGGCCGGGGCGGCGTCCCAGCGCTCTCCCGCTTCCCGTCCCACCGCTCCGACCTGCGGAAACGACGGACGCTGGGACAGCGATGGGACAACACCGCATGCATGACCAACCGCCGGACGAGACCCCGGGGCACCCGGCAGGGGGAACGGACCGCCCCCGGACCCTGCTCGTCCGCGCGCTGAACGACGGACTCGCCGAGTGCGGCCTGTCCCTGGACCGGGTGGTGGCCCGACTGCGGGCCCGGCTCGACGCCTCCACCGTCCGGGGGCTGAGCACCTCGTCGATCAGCCGCTACCTCGACCCCGACCGCACCGAACTGCCCGACCCCGCCGTCCTCGCCGAACTCGCCCGGATCTTCCGCACCGACCCGGCGGAACTGGACCGCTGGCAGCACTGGCACCGGCAGGCGAAGCAGGCGGCGGACCACGAGCTGCGCGACCGCCGCGCGGCGCGCCGCGCCGCCACCACGGCCACGCCCACGCCCACGCCCACGCCCACGCCCACGCCCACGCCCACGGCCACGCCCACGGCCGTACCGGTTCCGGCGCGCCCCGAGCCCACCGGCGAACCGTCAGTCACCGGGTGGGCGACGCGGTGGCGCCGGCCGCACCGGTGGGGTGCGGCACTCGGGGTCCTGGCCCTCGCGGCCGTGCTCGGCGCGGCGGTCTGGGCGAGGGGGTCCGACGACGCGACCGCCGACACCGCATCGGTGGTCGCACCGTCCGGCAGCGCGGCGGGACGGGAGCCGACGGCGACCCCCGCCGACCTGGCCGAGGGATTCGCCCACGAGGTGGAGGTCGGCGCGCTCGGCGGGGACAGCCGCTGCTCGGCCCCGAAGCCCGGGCCGTCCGGCACCCGGCTGCGCGCCTGTGCGATGGTGCAGCCCCGTCAGGTCCTGTTCGCGGTCCGGATCGACAATCCGACGAACGCGCCGGTCGAGGTGACCGCGAAGGTGGCCGGCTCCTGGTCGGGCATCCAGCACTCCTGCGACCCCGGACGCTCCGTCGTACACACCACCATCGCACCGGGCGCCACCTTCACCAGCGACCCCGAGGAGTGCGTGACCCCCCGCCGCAGCACACCGCTCGCCTACCAGACGGAGGTCTTCGCCGCCGGAGACGGCCGGCAGTGGACCGGCCACCTGTTCTCACCACGCGCCAACGTCTACCCGGACCGCGAAACCCTCTGGCGCTGCGTCGGCGACGTCCCGTGCTGAGCCCCTCACCCGCACCACCGTTCGAGGAGTTCGCCGACGTGGTGGTCACGTCTGCGAACGCGCTGGTAGCCCTCCCTTCTATCCGGACGGCTGCGAGCAGGCTGACATGGCCGTCGCCCAACCGGCAGCGGCTCCGACGGACGTGGGCGCCGAAACCCGTGCTGGGTAGTGTTCGAATGCAAAGGATCAAGCGATTCCGCCGGGCCGTACCACGGCCGGCGGGAAAGAGGAGGCGACGTGATCGCGGGTACCGGCCGGAGGATCGTCCTGATCCGTCATGCGCAAGCCGGGCGGGAGTCGACGGTCGACAAGGAACGGCGTCTCGACGAGCAGCGGCGGGAAGAGGCCTCCCGGGCCGGACGATGGCTCGCGGGTTCCGGCGTCACGCCCGATCTCGCGCGGGTGTCCGGCGCCCGCCGGACCAGGGAGACCTGGGACCGTGTGGGCGCCACGCTGCCGCGGTTCCCCGAGACGGTGATGGCGTCCGGCCGACGCCGGAGCAGGACACCATCGCTCGCCACGACGGGTTCCCGCGTCACGGCCGTGATGCTCTCCGGCCCGGCGGGCACGCCGAGCCGCTCGCCGACGGCGGCCAGGATCACCCGTCGCAGCGGCGAGGGCGCACCGCACCAGCTCCCGCCTTCCCGGTTCGGGGAGACAGGTGCTGGGCGGGGCGGCCGGAGCCGTCGAGGTTCCGTGTGATGGTCAGCGGACGGTAACCTGGATGCTCTTGGAGATGTCGCACCGGTCCCCCTTGTACTTCGGTACGCCGGCATCGCAACTCCCCTCCCCGAACAACCACGTCAGCGTGGTGGTTCCGGGCGCCAAGGCGCTGAAGGTCAGGTCGAACTCGGAGCCGCAGCCCGCCATCGGCGGGTCCGTGGGGCAGGGGCTGATGACGAAGTCCTTGCCGGGCCGCAGCACGCTGCCGTCGCCCGCCGAGTAGAGGTACCACTTCTTCTGCAGGGCGCCCCCGGTCGTTCTGACGCCGAGCCGCTGTCCGACCGTCAGGGTCACCGTGCTGGTCGGATACGGAGAGGTGGCGTTCGACGCCTTCTCGGGGAGGGGCACCTCCACCTCCGGTCGGGGGGTGGAGGCGACCGTGGTGCCGGCCGAGCCGGAGTCGGACCACCAGCCGGCGAGGTGGGAGACGAGCAGCAGGGCGCCGACCAGGAGCGCCGCCACGCTGGTGATGACGGTTCGGCGCATCAGCTGCCCTCTTCCCGGACCCGGCGCCGCATGGTGATCAGCCCGGCCACGGCCAGGGCCTTGCCGATCGCGCCGAGAATCGCGGCGCCGATGAAGAAGCCGGAACCGGGGTGCGTGATGGACTGCTGTGCCTTCTGCAGGTCCGCGACCTTGCTCATCGGGTCTGCGCCGGGGTCAGCGATGCGGCGGCCGTCGTTTCCGCGGCGCGGTAGTTGGCGCTGGTGGCCGACATCTTCTGGACCAGTTGCCCCACGGCGCGCTGTGTGACGTGCAGTTCCTGGCTCCAGTTGGTGTCGAAGCCCGCCCACGCCTGGTCCACACCGAACTCACCGAAGTCCGCGGACTGGTAGGGCTTCTGCGCGGTGTAGGCCTGGTTGGCCGAGGCCAGGTCGGTTGCGACGTTGTTGAGTCCCGTGGTCACGTGGTCCAGCGCGTCGGGTTGGACGGTGTACCCCACCGAGTCGGACATCGGCTGCTCTCCCCCAAGAAGCTCCATGGCCCGCCGTAATCGAACGAGCACGGTCGACGAGCATAGATGCTGCGGGAGAAGCGTCGGACCCCGGAGGAGGTGGACATCTTCGGGATCTGGGACGAACAGGTCCTCGCAGGCGAAGTCATGACCTCGGCGTTGCAGTTCACGGACGCGCGACTCGAGCGCGACGTCGCCCTGAGTCGCAAGCTCGGCGCGGATGTGCACCTGCTCGCAGCAGTCGACACGGTGCCGGACGCGACCCGGGCAACAGCGGAACGTCTCTGCAAGCAGGCTGGTCCGGAGCTGCACGTCTACGACCGCAGCCGGCTCCGGCCGGCTCCTCTCCCCAAGTTGGCACCGGCAACTGCCGCCGACGGTCCGCGGTGGGCCCTCTCCGCCGCCCAAGAGCTGCGGGCCTTCATCACCACCGGCAAGCCGATAACCTCGGGCCAGGCTGCGAAGGTGCTGAAGACGGCTTCGGGGGGCACCAGCCCGGTCGGTGGTCAGATCGCAGCGCTCACCGGGGCGGTCAACCACCATGGGGCCGCACTGACTCAGCCGCTCGAACACCTGCGACGCGAGGCCCGGTGCTGCTGGACCCACTCAACACGCAGCAGTAGAACCCGGGCAGTGCGCGGGGCCGAAGGACTGCCCGGCCCCGCGTCGTGCGCAGCGCCATCAGGATGGCGCATCCGATGGAGTGCCGCTCATTACGCCGGGTAGGTCCCGCCGATCAGGCCGTCGCCGCCGCTGCCGTTCGCCGCCGCAACCGTCCTCCTTCCGGCGGCCGCCACCGCGGCCGTCACCGACGATCCGGTGCCGGCACCCGTCTCCGCACCGAACCCGGACTTCACCGTCCACTGCTTCACCGGCATCGGCATCGTGCAGCAGACCGAGAGCTGGCTGTTCCAGCCCGCCCCCAGCACCGCGGGCCGCACCGTCCGGGAAGCCGGACCCCGCCGGACCCCGCTCCCGTGCCTTATTGCACAATAGTTGCAGTTGCATATCGAGAAGCAATAAGGAGTGGGTGCGATGCCGGCCTCGCCAGTGGTGCTGGGGATCGAGTCCTCGTGCGACGAGACCGGTGCCGGCCTCGTCCGGGACGGGGTCCTGCTCGGGCAGGCGGTCGCGTCGAGCATGGACGAGCACGCCCGGTACGGCGGGGTCGTGCCGGAGATCGCCGCCCGCGCCCACGTCCACGCGATGGCGCCCGTGGTCCGCGAGGCCCTCGACCGGGCCGGGCTCACCCTCGCCGACGTCGGCGCCGTCGCGGTCACCGCCGGGCCGGGCCTCTCCGGTCCGCTCCAGGTCGGGGTCGCGGCGGCCAAGAGCTACGCCTTCTCGCTCGGCGTGCCCCTCTACGGCGTCCACCACCTCGCCGGGCACGTCGCGGCGGCCGCCCTGGAGGGCGAGCCGCTGCCGAACCCGTGCGTCGTCCTGATCGTCTCCGGCGGGCACACCTCCCTGCTGCTGGTGCGCGACCTCGCCCGCGACCCGATCGTCCACCTCGGCGACACCCTGGACGACGCCGCCGGCGAGTGCTTCGACAAGGTCGCCCGGATCCTCGGCCTGCCCTACCCCGGCGGGCCCGCCATCGACCGCGCCGCCCGCGAGGGCGACCCGAACGCGGTGCGCCTGCCCCGCCCGCTCAGCGGGCCCAACGATCCCCCGTACGCCTTCTCCTTCTCCGGCCTCAAGACCGCCGCCGCCCGCTGGGTCGAGGCCCAACGGGCCGCCGGCGGCGAGCCGCACGTCCCGGACGCGGCCGCGGCTCTCCAGGAGGCCATCGCGGACACCCTCACCCGCAAGGCCGTCCGGGCCTGCACCGACCACGGGATCGGCACCCTCGTCGTGGTCGGCGGCGTCGCCGCCAACTCCCGCATCCGCGCGCTGACCGAACAGCGCTGCGCCGCCGCCGGGATCACCCTGCGGGTGCCGCCGCTGCGGCTGTGCACCGACAACGGCGCGATGATCGCGGCCATCGGCGACCTCCTGGTCCGCTCGGGCGCGGCCCCGTCCCCGATGAACCTCTCGATCGACCCCTCCGCGCCCCTGGAGTACGCGGCACTCTCCCCCCTCGCGGCGGTCCGGGCCGCGTGACGACCCGCGACGCTTCAGGGGTCCGGGCCGCGTGAGGACCCGCAGGGCCCGGCGGCCCCGCCGCACACCCCTCGGCGCCTCCTGACCACCCGGTTCCCGGCCCGTCCGGCGACGGCGATGTGGGGAGCGACGCTCCGGATCACTGTCCGCACCCCGAGCCGCCCGGGCGAGACGCGAGCAGCGGAGGCCCGCACCGTCAGCGGGAGCGCCGCCGTGGGAAGCGCCCTCAACCGACCTACGGCACGGTGCTGCTCGCCCACCTGAAGACCGCAGCGGTATTCCAGTCCGTCGGCCCCGACGACGGCCGAGCCCTCCGCGAGGGCCCCGCACACGGACGTCTTCGGGTGCGGGAATCCGCCCACGATGTCCTGGGTGTCCCGGGCCTGCGGCGGAAGCATGCTCCTGGCCGTCTCCTCCAGCGCGGAGCCCGGGGCGACCAGCCGGCGGTTCCCGCTCAGCAGCGCCGTGGCCTCCTCGGCCTGCGGTCCGTCGAACTTCATGACGCTGCCGGTACTGGTGTTGAAGAGGGCGTAGCCCTCGGTCAACGGCACTCGCAGGGTGTACCGGGAGGTGGCGAGAGGGGCGGTCATGCCGTCTACTCGGTTTCCAGGATGGCCACACAGGTCGAGCGGCTGCCGCACAGCCGCGCTGGGCTGAGGGTTCTCCCGCTGGAGGTCTCCTCCGCGATGTCGCTGAGCTGCGAGTCGACGATCGTGGCCGTGACGATCTCGTACGTCTGCCCCGGCGGCACGTGGACCTGTGGGTCGGTGTCCTCCGAAGCGATGAGGCGGACCTTGGCGCGTGGTGCACGGTCCTTCGGCATGCCGTTCCCCTTCCCGGGCGCGGGCCGGTCACCGTCGCCGGCCGTCTGTGGACGGAAGCGGTTCCCGCTCCGGTGCCGGCCTACCCGCCCGCGCCCGCTGCCGGAGTGATGACGGCGCGGGAGCGAACGCCCGGCTGCCGGTTCATCGCGGAGCGCCGGTGCCCGGCAGTTCGCGCCGGGTGCGCAGCGGCGAGAAGAAGATCGGTATCCAGACCGTGGCGAGCCCGGCGGCCCCGGCCCACAACGCGGTTCGGACGGAGGCGAGTTCGCCCAGCAGGCCGGCCAGGGCCGCGCCGATCGCGAGTGAGCCCGTCAACAGGACGCGCATGGTGGCGTTCATCCGGCCGAGCAGGTGGTCGGGGGTGACGCTCTGCCGGAAGCTGACCTGGATCACGTTGTCGACGCCGATCTTGTACGTGGTGATCAGCCAGGCTCCGGTGGCGAGCCACAGGGCCGGTCCTCGGGCGGCCAGGGCCAGCAGGACGCCGAACGGTGCGACGGCCAGGCCCACCGACCACAGCAGCCGCCCGGCGCCGAACCGGCGGGCCGACCAGCGGGCCGACATCGAACCGATGAGCACGCCGAGACCGCCGACGGCGAAGAACAGGCCGATGACACTGCCGGAGAGGCCGAGCTCCCGGGCGAACAACACCGGCACCATGGTCTGGCACAGCTGGACGGACAGGTTCGTCAGTGCTCCGGCGAGCGCGACGGCCCGCAGGATCGGGTCACCGAGCACGAAGCGCAGTCCCTCGCGAATCTCGCGGCCGAGCCCCGTGTCGGGCCGCTGCCGCGGACGCGGCTCCGGCCGGCGGATGCGCAGCAGGAGGAGCGCCGACCACAGGTAGCCGACGGCGTCGACCACGATCGCCGCCGGGGCGGAGAGCAGGGCCGTGAGGAATCCGCCCGCGCTGCGCCCGCCGATCTGGGCGAGGGCGTCCACCGTCACCAGGTGGGCGTTGGCCTGGGTGAGCCGGTGGCGCCCGACCAGGTCGGGCAGTTGGGTCAGCGTGGCCACGTCGAAGAAGACCGTGGCCATGCCCGTCAACAGCACCACCAGGTAGAGCTGTTGGATCGTCAGGCAGTCGAGCGCCCAGGCGGCCGGCACCGACCCGAGGAGGGCGGCCCGGGCCAGGTCGGCGGCGATCATCACCGGCCGCTTGCGGATCCGGTCCACCCAGGCCCCGGCCGGCAGGCCGATCAGCAGGAAGGCGAGGGTGCTCAGCGTCGCCAGCAGGCCGACCTGTCCGGGCGAGCTGTGCAGGGCCAGGACGGCGGTCAGCGGTATCGCGAGGGCACTCACCGCGGTGCCGAGCTTGCTCACCGCGGCGGCGCCGACGAGCAGGCGAAAACCCGGGTCCCGCAGGACCGAAGCAGACGGATCGGGGGTGGTAGCGGCCGTGTCCGGCCGCTGGGGAAGATCGGTGCTGGTCATGAGCCGAGGTTCCCGCCGCACCGGCCGGCGGGCGAGGAATTTAGGCTGTACTGAATCCCGGGCCGCCGGCCGCTGGGTCCTCCGCCGTCGAGGGGGCATCGTGCTGGATCTGGCGTTCTCCGTCCGTGACTTGGCCCGCACCAGGTTCACCCTGTCGCCGCTGTGGGAAGTGGTGGCCAGCGTCAGAGTGCTGAAGCATCCGGCCGAGCACCCGCTGCACCGCCCGTGGAGCGTCGAGGCCGGACGCCGGCTGGCCGCCTCGGGGCTGGACTGGCGTCTGCTCGCCGATCTGGTCCCGGATCCGCCCGGGTCGATCCCGATCTTCCTCGCGCCGCCGCCGACGGGCCCGGCCGCCGATCTGGAAAGCGAGTTGGCCGTCCTGCGTGCCACGCCCGCCGAGCAGGTCCGGTCGGGCCTCGGCGCTCCGCGCGCGCCGCGTTCCGAGCGCGTCGACCGGCTGCGCGGCGATCCGCGCCGCGGCCTCGCCGAACTCGCCGACCTCATCGCGTCGTACTGGGAGATCGCGCTCGCGCCGTACTGGCCCCGCATGCGCTCGCTGCTGGAGGGGGACGTGCTGCACCGTGCCAGGCTGTTCGCCGAGCACGGGGCGGACCGACTGCTGGGCGACCTGGGGTCCGTCGTGACCTGGGACGACGGCACCCTGCGCGTCGGGCACCACTACGTCCACGGCAGCCGGCGGCTCGGCGGGCGCGGCCTCCTCCTCGTGCCGTCGGTGTTCGTCTGGCCCCGCGTCTTCTCCGTCGTCAGCCCGAACTGGCAGCCCACCCTGCGCTATCCGCCGCGCGGGGTGGCCGCGCTCTGGGAACGGCAGGTCACCGTCCCGCAGGCCCTGGCAGCGGTCGTCGGCCGCTCCAGGGCCCGGCTGCTGGCCGACCTCGACACGCCCGCCTCGACGACCGAGCTGGCCCGCCGCACCGGGATCACGCCCGGCGGGGTCTCCCAGCACCTGACCGCCCTGCGCACCGCCGGCCTGGTCGACGCCCACCGCAACGGCCGGTACGTCCTGTACGTGCGCACCGAGGCGGCGGAGGTCCTGCTCGCCGCGGCGGACGGACGGCGTGACGGTGCGCAAGCGCCGCCTTCGCCCCGGAGTCCTCCTCGTTGAGGACTGGCAGGAGCGTCCGGTGCGCGGGACGACCCACCAGGGTCTCGGCCGTCACGGGTCGGACGCCGTTGCCCGCCCAGGACCTTGTCGAGAGCCCACAACCCATCAGCCGGAGACCGCCGCCATGGCGCCATGGCGGAAGGATGGGGCCGCTGCGCGGCGGCCCCACCGCCACTCCCGTCACACTCCGCAGGCTCGTCCGACGCTCGACGAACCGCTACCGCCGGGACGGCCGCCCCACCACCCGACGCCTCAAGTCGGCAGCAGTGGGTGGGTGGTGGCGAGGAGGAGCAGGCCGAGGGAGGCCATGGAGAAGGGGACGATGCGCCGGGGGCTGATCAGGAGGAAGGCACCGTGGACGAGGACGGCGAGGGTCAGTGCGGCGGGGGCCGGGAGGAGGCCGAGGGCGGCGAGGCCGAGGGTGACTTCGGTGGTGGCGGTCGCGAGGGCGGCGGCGCGACAGAGGCGGCGCAGGGACGGCCGGGTGAGCATGGCGCTGAGTGCGCCGAGGCTGGGCCAGGCGGGGAAGTCGCGGTTTCCGGCGGCGGCTTGGACGGCGTTGTAGGCGAGGTTGTCGATCAGGACGCCGCCGGTGATGAAGTGGGCCGAGCGGAGTTTGCGGATGCCGGCCACGAGGTAGAGCTGCGCGGCGCAGAAGGAGGCGAGCAGGCCGGCGGCGACGGGCCCCGGCCCGGGCAGGGCCAGCAGGCCGAGGGCGGTGGTGAGTTCGGCGACGCAGACGGTGGTGAAGCGGCAGCCGCTGTGCCGGCGTTCGATGAGGACCAGCGCCAGGAGGAGGCCGCAGCCGATGCCGTAGGCGGCCGTCGAGGCGGGGCCGGGTACGGCCCAGCGGAGGCCGGTGGTGGCCGCCAGCGCCGCGGCGCCGGTGAGCACGTTCAGGGCGAGGCGGCGTCGGACGGCGAGTTCGGCGGGCGCGGTCCAGCCGCGGCCCAGGCAGTAGGCGCGGCCCCCGGGGTAGCGGCGGGCGATGGTGCGGCAGTCGGCGAGGGTGAGGGCGGCCTGCCAGGTGACGGCGAGGAGCAGGAGCAGTTCGGCGGCCGTCTGGGTGGTGGTCACGGTGCCTCGCGCAGGGCTTCGGCCAGGGCGCGCAGTTGCTGTCCGGTGGGCAGCCGGGCCAGGCGCAGTTTGCGGGTGGCGGGGTCGTAGTGGAGTTGCCAGCCGCCGTCGGAGCCGATGATCAGTCCGCTGAGCGGGGTGTCGAGGTCGGCCTGGGCGAGCAGCCGGCGCAGTTCGGGGATGTTGAGGTAGTGGCTGCCCGGGGCCAGGTGGAGCTGCTCGATGTCGATCGGGTGCGGGCGGCCTTCGTGCTGGATCCAGAGGAAGCCCTTGGAGGAGCCGGAGTACATGCCCCAGGAGAAGAGGCGGTGCGGCGAGGTCCACGCGCCCCAGACGACGAGGACCGCCAGCGCGATCAGCGCGGCGGCGGCCAGGACGGTGCAGGCCCAGGCAGGCATGGCGGGCGCCGCCGGTTCAGCGGGCGTGCCGGTAGACCGACACGTGGTAGGCGCAGCCGTCCGTGAACGGTGTTCCGCTCCAGTCGCCGTAGCGCTCGCGCAGCTCCAGGCCGGCCTGGTGGGCCATCAGGTCGAGTTCGCCGGTGCCCGCGTAGCGGAAGGTGACGTCGAGGTCCACCGTAGGGCTCCCGTCGCCGGGGGTGATGCGGTAGTGGGAGTGGTAGCGCTGGGCGGCCCGGTCGAAGCTGCGGTGGAGCACGACCCGGTCGCCGTCGGCCGTCGGGACGGCCTGGCCGTCCGGCTCCTGCGGCGCGGCGGCCAGGACTTCGGGGACGAACGCGTCCAGGACGAACAGCCCGTGTTCGCCGGTGAGTTGAGCGGCGGCGCGGAAGCACCGCAGCTGGTCGTCCTGGGTGTCGAGTTCGAAGAGGGTCCCGGCGACGAGGTAGACCAGGTCGTAGGAGCGCCCTGTGCGTGGGGGGCGGGTGAAGTCGGCGATGGTGACCGGGACGCGGTCGCCGTCGGGCTTGGCCGCCAGGACGGCCGCCATCTCGGGCGAGGCGTCGATGCCTTCGACCCGTACGCCGCGCCGCGCCAGCGGCAGGGCCACGCGTCCGGTGCCCACGCCGAGTTCCAGTGCGCTGCCGGAACCGGCGAGGCGGGCGAGGAGGGCGACGGTGTCGGAGGTCACGGACGGTTTGCCGAACCAGGTGTCGTAGCGGTCGGCGAAGTGCCGGGCGTACGGGGCCGCCGTCGGGGGGCGGGTGGCGGGAGCTGACACGGTCGGTCTCCGTTCCTGGGGTCAGCCCAGCGGGTGCGGGGGCTGCGGTCTGGCCGAGGCGGCGTGGGGTGGTTCGTCGACGGGCAGTCGGCGGGCGCCGGGGGCCACCACGCGCACCACCGCCGTGTCGTCGTCGCCGAGCCCCGAGGCGGTGGTGGGGACTTCGACCACGTCCTCGCCGGTGTGCTCGGCGAGCAGGCGGGGCAGCTCCGGCGCCTCCGGCGGCGCGGACGGTGTCCGCCATGCGCCCTCGACGGCTCCGCCCAGCAGGTGGGCCAGGCTGTCCTGGCGGTGGAACGTGTGCAGGGCGTGCTCCAGCGGCCCGCGGGGCCGGTGTCCCGGGTCCGCGCGCAGCCGGGTCCAGGCGGTACGGGCGCTGGGGGTCCCCATGCTCCAGCGCACCATCAGCGCCTCCTGGACGGCGGATGCCGCGGCCGCGGCGGGAGCGCCGTCGGTGGCGCGGGCGCCGAAGCTCTGCCGGGCTCCGTCGGCATCGGACAGGCAGGCCACCACGCACGCGGCCCCCGCCGGGCCCGGCAGCACCATGCAGCGGTCCCGGAGCCCCAGGGCGTCCAGGACCCGCCGCAACGGCGCGCCGAGCGGCGTCGGTCCGCACGGCACGAGGCGCGGCCCGTCGGCGTACCAGGCGTGCCACAGCAGGTCCCGCTCCAGGATCTCCAGCAGGGCGTGCCGACGTGCCGCGGCATCGGTCCGGTGCGCGGCGAGTCCGGTGGAGCCGGGGGGCGGCGGCGCCGCGCCACCGGCGGGCGGGCGGTACGCCAGGTACACCGCGCACGCCGGGACGAGCAGGCGCCCGGCGCCGGTCAGCGAGGCACCCTCCACCCACTCCACCTCCATCTCCCGCGCGTCCGCCGCCTGTTGGAGGTCCGGCCAGGCCCACGGGTCCAGGGCGGGCCGACCCGCGCGGCGCAGGGCGGTGTACGAGGCGACGACGGCCCGCCGCACGGCGCGGTGCCCGGCCAGGACGTTGTGCATCCGCTCCAGCAGCTCGCCCGCGGCGCGCCGGGTGACGTCGTCGCGCTCGGTCCCGGCGGCCGACCCGATGAGCACCCGCTGTCCGCCGGCCGCGTCGTTGACCGCGAAGACCGGGCTGCGCGCGGCGGCCCTGCCGAGCAGGAACTCCGGCGCCTCGGGGAAGAGCCCACGGACCTGCACCGGCCAGGCCGTGTCGGCGTCGGCGCTCACACTGCCGCCCCGCCGGCGAGGACCGCCTCGGCCTGCCGCAGCAGTTCCCCGCCCGCCGGGGTCAGAGCGTCGGCGCGCCGGCGCAGGGACACGGCCCCGTCCCGGCCCTGGTCGAGCAGGACCGCGTGGCGGGCGCGCACCGTCGGCCCGTCCGGAAGCCTCCGGTACAGCAGCACGAGCCGGGCGAGCACCACCACCTGCTGGAACAGGCCGGTCAACGGCCGCAGGTCGGCGCGCAGCGGGGTGTGCAGCAGCACGTCCGCGTCGGACGGCCGCAGGTACGGGGTGCCCGCGGCCGCCGAGTTGCACCGGTTGTGGGTACCCTCGTGGACCAGTGCCTCGGCCAGCCGGACCGGCCCCGGCAATCCGCTCCCGCGGTCGTCGGTGAGCCGCCGGTGGTGGACGAAGGCGGTGCCGTGCACGGTGAAGTCGGTGAATCCGTCGATGCCCTCGCCGTTCAGGAGGGCGATCTGACGCAGGGTGACGCCGAGTTCGGCCAGCATCGACGGCCATGCCTGCTCCAGCACCCGGCGGCAGTCGGCGAAGACCGCGCGCTGCTCGGCACTCCAGTCGCCCACCTCGGCGGCGGGCCCGGTCCCGGCGCGGTCGGTGCGCTCGGGGATCTGGCGCAGGGCCCGCCGGACGCTCGCCGTCAGGTGGTCCTCCGCCGGCGGTGCCAGGTCCACGGCCCAGCCCGCGGTAGCGGCCGTGGCCCGGGCCCGTTCGGCACTGGACCGGGCGCGGGCGACGACACCGCGCACCAGCCGTGAGTCCTGTTCCCGCTCGGCGGGATCGGAGGGCTTCCCGCGTTTGCGCTGCAGGCGGTGTGCCGCCGCGTGCAGTCCGGGATAGCGCAGGTCCTGCCGCCGCCACGACTCCTCCGCGCACCCCGCGGCCGTCAGGCAGCCGGCCACCAGGCCGTCCAGGTGCTCCTCGTCCCCGGCGGCCCGCTCGGCGTCCGGTTCCACACGCACTGCCGCCTCCCTGCTCCGGTCGACACTCCGCCCCCCGGGGACCGGGGCGGACACAGCGATCCGCCCCGGTCGTGGGTCACGTCCCGTCACTTCGGAACGTCGACCATCAGGGCGAAGTCGGGCAGTTCCTCTTCGTCCACGACCTCGACCTCGACCTCTTCCGGCTCGCGCGTTTCTTCCATCACGCACTCCCTCTCGGTCGGCGCCCACGCCCTGGTCGGCGAGGGCGCTCGAGGACCACGCTAGGACGTTCGGTCGTCCGCGACCCGCCGGCAGTCGCGGCCCACGGCGCGGCACCGCCGTCCAGGCCGTCCCCCTACCGGGCCCCCACATCTCGGGACTACTCCGAACGGGTGACCTTGCACCCCCGCGACCAGGAGGAGCGCACGAGAGCGGGACGTATCCAGGGGTCAGGCGGTGCGCCCAGAGGCCAGAGCCGGGGGCGTCGGGGCCGGAGCGGCGAAGCGGGGGAGGCGGTGGTACCGGTCAGGGTGCCGGCGCCGTCGACCTGGGTGAGGGCGGGGCCGACGCCGCGCCGTGGCGTCACCGCCTGGCGCGCAGCGGTGCCTCCTGCCGCCCAGCCGCCCCGAGGCTTTCAGGGCCGGCGTCGTCCGCGTGTGGAGGTTTCGCGGCGTTGGCCACTCGTTCGAGCCTGCGGCTTGCACCACCGCCCGGCGGCGCCGCTGCCGGGCCCCCGCGCCCGCTCCGACCGGGGTCCACGAGGACGGCGGGGCCCTCCTGCTCCCCCGAGACCGGGTGACCGGCCTGGTCCGAGCGCGAACCGAGAACGGCCGTCGGCCGGACGGGTGGCGGGCAGGGGGTGGACGAAGCACGGGCGCAGGGCAGTAGGGTGCGGCGCTGACGGGTTGACGGAGTGTCGGCAGCGACACGGAGAGGTGTGAGGAACTCGGCGTGACGTACGGAGACCAGGGCTCTTTCCCACGGAGCCCCTACCCGCGGGATCCCCGCCAGTGGCCGCGACCGGCCGGAGTTCCGCTGTGGCAGCGGTTCCGGGGCGAGGAGTGGCCCACCCTGCGGGAGTTGCTGGCGCCCGCGCGGCGGGTGGCCAGGTGGTGGGCCCTGGTGCCGCTGCTGTTCTGCCTGTGGCCGTTCCTGGCCTTCCTGGCGCTCTATCCGATGGCCAGGTCGGCACGGCGGCTGGCGCGACGGGTGTTCATCGTGCCCGGGCCCCGGGGGATCACCGACGAGGTGGTGCTGCGGGTGCAGAGGATACGGGGGTGGCTGGCGCTCGGGGCGGCGCTCGTGGTGCTGCTCGTGTACGGGACGGCGGACGACTGGGACCAGCTCGACGACCAGCTCGAGACCCGGCTGACGGTCACTCCGTTGCTGGTGCTGGTGACCGCGCCCGTGGTGGTCGGGGTGCTGTTCCGGCTCGCCGGGCCGGCCACGCGCCCGGCCATGCGGGCCCAGGTGCGGCCGGCGGTCCTGATGGCTTCGCAGTACCTGGGCGCGTGCGCGGCGGTGCCGGTGCTGCTGTGGCTCGCCGGTCAGGCGCAGGGGTCGGTCCGGGGGCTGTTCCTCGGGCCGCTGTTCAACCTGCTGGTCCTGGCGTTGCCGATCTGGGTGCTGATGTTCGTGGCCTTCGCCTCGCCGACGGTGGTTCGCACGGCCTTCACCATGGACCGGGTGCACCCGGTGTTCCCGCCCGTCCTGACCGGCGTCCTGGTCTGGGAACTCGCCTTGATCGGGCTGGTGTTCGGCGGCCTGCCGCCCGGCCCGCCGGCCGTCCGGCTGGCCGCCGTGGTCGGCGGGCCCGCGACGGTGACCGCGGTGGCGTGGTGGGAGGTGCACCGGCTCCGGAGCCGCTTCGGGGTCTCTCTGCGCGGGCGAGCGACCGCCGGGAGCGGACGGTAGCCAGACCGGCGGCGGTATCGGGACCCGCGGCGGTCTCGGGACCCGCGGCGGTAGCGGGCCGGGCACGCCCCGGAGATCGGGCGGACAATCGAAGGCATGGGCGGAGCGGACCGGTTCGACACCCTCGGTGACATGTACGAGGAGATGTTCCTCCTGCCCTGGCGCCGACACCTGGAGTCGTTCAGCGTGTTCGCCGCACTGGGCACGGTCACCGGCCGCAGCGTCCTGGACATCGGGTGCGGTACGGGCCTGTACAGCCGGGAGCTCAAGCGACGCGGCGCGGCGCGGGTGGTCGGGTACGACGTCTCCGGCGGCATGCTCGACGTCGCGCGGCGGGCCGAACGCGCCGAACCGCTGGGCATCGAGTACACCGAGCGCCGCGACCTCGTCGAGGACGGCGCCTTCGACGCGTGCCTGGCCGTGTACGTCCTGCCGTACGCGGAGGACTACGGAGCACTGCTCTCCCTGTGCGCCCTGGCATCACGGACCCTGCGCCCGGGCGGCCGGTTCGTCACCCTGCCGGTGAACCCGGACTTCCACGGCGAGCACGCCTACTACGAGCGCTACGGCCTGCGCCTGGTGGAGACCGAGTCGCGCCACGACGCCTCGCGGGTGACGCTGGAACTGTGCTTCGGCCGCTACGACGAACGGATCACCGCACGGTACTGGAGCCGGGCCACCCTGGAACGGGCCCTGCGCGAGACGGGCTTCGCCTCGATCTCCTGGCCCGCCTTCCGGGTCTCGGGGGAAGGAACCGCCCGCCACGGCGAGGACTTCTGGCGGCCGTACCTCGCCTGCCCCCACGCGGCGATCATCAGCTGCACCAGGACCTGATCCCGGAGAACCCGACCCCCGGAGCCCGATCCAGAGACACCACCATGGCGACCACACCACGGGACCACCGCCGCCCCGGCCCGATCGAGGCAGGATTCCCCCCGTCCCCCGCGGCGGTCGACCCCGCGCGGTGGGACCGGCTGATCGGCCCGGACAACTTCTACAACAGCAGCGCCTGGGTGCGCGCGCTCGAACTCGCCCACGGCGACACCGGCGCGCTCACCGCCGCCTCCGGCGGCCGGCTGCTGGGCGCCCTGTCCGTCTGGCCCGGCGAGAACGACGAACCCGGGCTGTTCCACCTGCCCACGCTGTTCCCGGACCTGGCGGCCGCCCGGTCCGCGCGATGGCTGTGGCTGGGAGCCCGGCGCTCGACCTACAACGAACTGGTCCGCACCCGCGGCGAGGACCGCGACCGCGCCCTGGAAGTCCTGCTGGAAGGGGCGCTGCGGCTGGCCCGCGACCGCGGCCTCGACGGCGTGGTCCTGCCCTACCTGGCCGCCGGCGACGCCCGGGAGCTCACCCGGATCCACCCCCGGGCCGTCGTCCTGCTGCACGACGCGGACGCCAACGTCGCCGTCCCGGCCGGCGGCTACGCCGAGCAGTCGGCGCGGATGAGCCAGCCCGACCGTACCCACCGCCGGGCCGAACGCCGCGCCTGCGAGCGCGGCGGCACGACCGTGGAATGGCGGCCCCTGGCCCACGGGGACGTCGCCCGGCAGGCCGCGGCCCTGGTGACGCAGACCCGTGCCCGGCACGGTGGAACCAGCGACCCCGCCTGGATGCTCCGCTCCTTCGCCGCCCAGGCCACGACGGGCGTGCTGGACCGGGCCGTCGGCTGCTTCGCCGTCCGCGACGGCCGCCCCGTCGCCGTGAACGTCTGCTACACCCACCACGACCGGCTCTACGGCCGCTACTTCGGCTTCGACTACCGCGCCGCCCAGCCCCGGAGCGAGTACTTCGTGCTCTGCTACCAGGCCCCCGTCGACTACGCGGCCGCCGGCGGCTTCCACCGCTACCGCCTGGCCGTCTCCGCCTGGCAGATCAAGATCCGGCAGGGCGCCGTGCTCTCCCCGCTCGCCGCCGTCGTCCTGCCCCTGCACGGGCGGTTCTGCGACCGGCGGACGGCGGCCCGGCACAACGCCCACACCGCCCGGCTCTGGACCGGCCGGTGCGCCGCCCGCCCCTGGGCCCTGGCACCCGAGTGGAACGGCTGGGCCCAGGACGGCCCCGACGCTCCCGCCTCCGGCTGACCGCCGCCGACATCGGAAGGAGACCCGCCGTGCTGCACCTGGTCTACCTGATCCAGCCCACGCCGGACGCGGAGACGGACCCGCACGCCTTCTGGGAGTGGGTCCGCGCCCGCGAGTCCTGGTACTACGACGGACTCGACACCGTCCTGCGCACCCGGTGGGCGGTACGCACCGTCGGCGCCCACGTCCACACCATCGAACACACCGTCAGCTTCGCCGACGAAGCCGGCTGGGGCCGCTACCGCCGCCAGGTCGCCGACCGCGGCCGCGACCCGGCCTGGGAACACCGCCGCACCGAACAGACCCGCTGGTGGACCCTGCTGGACGCCACCCTGCTCAGCGACCCCCCGGTCCCCCTCGGCTTCGACCGCACCCCCGCACCGGGACGCACCCCGTGACCGGCCCCGACGAACTCCTGCGCCGCAGTGGGCACCTGCTCACCCACGCCCGGTTCATGACCCTGGCCACCACCGACGGCACCGAACCGTGGGCCTCCACCGTCAACTTCGTGCCGCTGCGCGCTCCCGGCGCCCCCTTGCGACTGCTCTACTACTCGCTGCGCACCGCCCTGCACTCCCGCAACATCGGCTGCCACCCCCGCGTCGCGGGCTCGCTCTACCTGACCGGCCTGCCCGGACTCGGCCTGGACGGGGCCCAGTTCACCGGCACCTGCCGCGCCACCGACGACCAGGGCGTGGCGGAACACCACCGGCTCTACTACGAGTTGAACTTCCCCGACCCCGCCGTGCGGAGCGAATGGCTCCTGCCCGCATCCGACTTCCGGGGTTCGGGCCCCCGCCGCTTCTACACTGTCGAGGTCGACCGCTGGTGGCTGTTGGACATCGACCGCTGGCTCGTCGACAAGCACGACCAGCGCGTCGAGGTCCCCCTCCACGCCCTCACCGGGCCGGGCTGAGCCACCTGGCGCACCGCCGCCCTCCCGCCGTCACCCGCGACGGTGGCTTCCCCGCGTTGCGGGGGCGTCCCCCGGAGCGCCCCTTCTACCGTTCGCCGCATGCCGCCACACGCCGCCCGCGCGGCCAGGGAATCGAGGACCACATGACGTCGGCCGTGAAGAGCAAGAAGTTCAACACCCTGTTCGACTGGTTCGACCTGAACGGGGACGGACAGCTGTCCCAGGAGGACCTGCGCGGCACCGCCGACGTGTTCGCCCGGACCGCGACCAGGGACGACCAGGCCACCATCCGGGCCCTGCACGACGCCTTCGCGCGCTGGTGGGACCTCCTGCTGGAGCACGGGGACACCGACGGCGACGGACAGGTCTCGCGCCAGGAGTTCCTCACCGTCATGAAGGCCGATGTGACCACGCCCGCGCACTTCGAGGGCACGGTGCTGGCGATCGCCGACGCCCTGCTGAACGCCTACGACACCAACGGCGACGGCGTCCTCAGCAAGGAGGAGTACGTCCACATGTACGAGCAGCTGGGCGTGCCCCGCGTGCACTCCGAGCAGGCGTTCCCACGGCTGGACCGGGACGGGAACGGGGTGATCAGCCTCGACGAGTTCCGCGAGGCGATCATCGAGTTCTACCTCAGCGACGACCCCACCGCGCCGGGCAACTTCCTCCTCGGACCGATCGGCTGACGGCTGACGGCCGGACCGGCTGGATCGGTTTCACCGGATCCGGTCCCGCGCCGCTACTCGTGGCACAGGGTCTCCGGGCCCAGGACGCGGCGCCGCCGCAGGGGGTAGCCGCCAGCCGAAGCCCGACCCTCCGTAGCGGGGCGGGGAGCCTGCCGCACAGCAGGATCCCCGCCCCGTTCTCACGCAAGGAAGGGGAAAGTCGACGTTAAGGCACGGGAGATGACGATCAGTCGGACGCTGCGATCCGGGGGAAGGCGGTCCTCCGGGCCTGACGGGCACCCGACTCCGGGACACCGCGCGGCGCCCGCGGTAGTCGGTCGTGCAGAATGTGGGTGGCCGACCGCCGTGAGAACCGAGCTTCCTCCGGCTGCGGACCCGGTCCGCGGGGACCGGTGAGGATTCGGGCCCCCGTGCCGTCGCGCCGCCAGCGGCGGAAGAGCCCGTAGACCGTCTCCCACTCACCGTACCGGGCGGGCACGTCCCGCCACGGCGCACCCGTACCGCCCCCACCGTATGCCGTCGATCAGCTGCCGCTTGACCAGGCCGGACGCCGTCCTGGCTTCTTTCCTGCCGGCAACATCGCCGCCAGCCTCGCCCACTGCGCGTTCGTCAGATCTCCCCGCCCCATCCGAAGATCATCTCAGGCCGTGATCTACTTCCGATCGTCCTGCTGATCGATGAGGAGCCAAGGCTATGACCGACCACTGCTGCGAGGCGATGACGGGCCAGGTGAACTGGCACTGCGACCAGCACGACGACCCCTTCGCCTGCCCGGACGCGCTGATTCGCTTCAGCACCAAGTTCCAGGACTACGGGTTGATCATCCACGACGGTGGTGCATCGATCATCAGGATCGACTTTTGCCCGTGGTGTGGACAGCGCCTCCCCGAGTCCCAGCGGGATCGCTGGTTCGACGAACTGGAGCGTCGCGGGATCGATCCATGGGAAGACCAGCTCCCGGCCGAGTTCCAGGACGCGAGCTGGCTCGCTTCGCTTCGTCAGGAGTGAAGCGGCTGTTGGTCCACTTCTGAGACACGCCCTGGTCGGAGGAGCCAGGCCTTGCGGGTGCGGGCGGGCGCCACCACCGGCCCGCACAGCATCGTGCCGCCGGGCTCGACGCTGGGCGCCGGCACCACGGTCGGGCTCGCCGCGCCGGTGAATGCGCGGCGGGAGGATCCCGGACGGGACGCGCCGACTGGGCGACCCGATCGCCGCCTGACCGACGGCCGCGGCCGCGTCGGAGGCGGAGTACGTCAGGGTGCGGCAGTCGTCACGGACGGCGCACCGCACCGGGTGTCGGCCGCCGTACGCGTTCCCCTCGCACGGCGGCCGACGGCGTTCCGGAGCGGTCGCGGGTGGCTGGACCTCGGGCGGGGCCGTCAGGGCGCCGGGCTCTGTGCGTCCTCGACGTCGGCGAGCAGTTTGCGCAGGAGCCCGTCCAGGGTGGCCCGTTCCGCGCCCGAGAGGGCGGAGAGCAGCGCGGTCTCGTTGGCGGCGTGGTCGGTGAAGGCGGCGTCCACGAGGGCGCGTCCGGCGGTGGTGAGGGCGATGCGGACGCTGCGCCGGTCCGCCGGGTCGGTGCGGCGTTCCACCAGGCCCGCCGATTCCAGCCGGTCGATCCGGCTGGTCATGCCGGCCCGCGACATCAGCAGCAGCGCGGCGAGTTCGGAGGGCATCAGTTCGTACGGCGCGCCGGAGCGGCGCAGGGTGGCGAGAACGTCGAACTCGCCGCGCTGGAGGCCGTGTTGCTTGAACACCTCTTCGACGACCCGGCCGGCGAGCAGCGCGAAGCGGCCGAGGCGGCCGACGGTGCCGACCGCCGCCAGGTCGAGGTCCGGGCGCTCCCGGCTCCACTGGTCGAGCATGACGTCCACGTGATCCATGGGGGAATGTTATTCGATGGGAGATAGTTAGACGTAGTACTATCAGCCGAGGAACTATTGGAGTGCTCACCGTGGGGAGAGACCAATGACGTTGATCGGACCGGAAGCCGTGGTCGTGCGGGGCGACGAAGCCGAGACCGTCTCGATGCTCGGCGGCCAGGGGCGGCTGCTGGCGGACTCCAGCGCCACCGGCGGCGCCCTGAGCACCCTGCGCGTCACGCTGGGGCGCGGCAAGGACGGCGCCACCCCGCACTACCACGGGGGCTCCTCGGAGCTGTTCTTCGTCGTCGACGGCTCGGCCCAGGTGCTGGTCGGGAACGAGGTCGTCACCGCCCGCAGCGGCGACCTCGTGGTGGTACCGCCCCACCTGCCGCACGCCTTCGCGGCCGCGCCGGACTCCGGGGCGGACCTGCTGATCGTGATCACCCCCGGCGTGGAGCGCTTCGACTACTTCCGCCTGCTGGAGCGGATCCGCGCGGGCGAGGCGACGGTCGAGGAACTGCTCGCCAAGCAGGACCTCTTCGACAACCACTTCCTGGAGTCGCCGAGCTGGCGCGACGCCCGGGAGGAAGCCGCCCGGTCCGAGCCGTAGAGCGCCCGGCACCGAGCCCGGCCCGACACCAGGAGAGGAAACCCGTGACCGACACCCGCACCATCACCAACCCGCCCGGCCTGCACGACCCGACGCCGTTCGGCTACAGCCACGCCGCCTCCGCACCCGGCGAACCGTTGTTCATCGGCGGCCAGTACGCCTCCGACGCCGACGGCCAGGTCGTGCCCGGCGACTTCGCCGCCCAGGTGGAACTCGCCCTCGCCAACCTGCGCACCGCGCTCGCCGGAGTCGGCCTCGGCTTCGAGCACGTGGTCCGCCTCGGCTCGTACATCGTCGACCACGACCCGCAGAAGCTCGCCGTCCTCGGCAAAGCCCTCGCCGGCGCCTGGGGCGACCGACTGCCCGCACAGACACTCAGCGGAGTCGCCTCGCTCGCCCTGCCCGGGATGCTCTTCGAGATCGACGCGGTCGCCGTCCGGCCGACGGCGGAGGCAACGGGCTGACCCACCCACCCGCAGGGGTCCCACCCGCCGGTGGGACCCCTCGCCGTACCGCCCGCCGTACCATCGCGTTCGAGCCGACACGGACCGCCCACACGGCCCGGGCCACTCACACGGCCCGGGCCGCCGCCGGTGGAACCGCCCTGCGCGCAGGTCGCGGAGCCAGCGACGGACCGAGGTGGCCCGGATGGGACTGCCCGTCGCCCGCCCCTGTCGCACAATGCCAAAAGCTTGTCGGGAAAAGACGGTACGGCCACCCCGCGAACCACGACAGTGGACCCATGACCACACACCGCACCGACGTCCTCGTCATCGGCGCCGGAGTCGCCGGCATCGGCGTCGCCTGCCGCCTGAGCCAGGACCTCCCCGGCCGTGACTTCGCGATCCTGGAACGCCGGGCCGGCATCGGCGGCACCTGGGACCTGTTCCGCTACCCGGGCGTCCGCTCGGACTCCGACATGTTCTCCTTCGGCTACCGGTTCCGCCCCTGGAACGGGACCAGGGTGCTCGCCGGCGGCGAGTCGATCCGCGACTACGTGACCGCCACCGCCCGCGAGTACGGCGTGGACAAAGCGATCCACCACGGACTTCGGGTGCTGGCCGCCGACTGGTCGAGCGAGCACCAGCGGTGGACGGTGACCGCGCTGCGCGAGGCGACCGGCGAACGGGAGACCTGGGTCTGCTCCTTCCTCGTCACCTGCACCGGCTACTACGACTACGACCGGGGCCACCTGCCCGAGTTCCCCGGCGCCGAGCGGTTCGAGGGCGTGCGGATCCACCCGCAGCACTGGCCGCGGGACTTCGACCACACCGGGAAGCGGGTCGTCGTGATCGGCAGCGGCGCGACCGCCGTCACGCTCGTCCCGGCGCTGGCCGACAGGGCGGCCCATGTGACGATGCTCCAGCGCTCGCCCTCGTACGTCTTCTCGGTGCCCTCGGTCGACCGGATCACCGCCTGGCAGCAGCGGTTCCTGCCCGGTCCGCTGGTCGCCAGGATGACCCGCCGACGCAACATCGGCCTGCAGCGCGCCCTCTTCCGGACCGCCCGGCGCTTCCCCCGCGCGACGCGCCGGATGCTGCTGGCCGGGGTGCGCCGGGCGGTCGGCCCGCGCATCGACATGACCCACTTCAGCCCGGCCTACGACCCGTGGGACGAGCGGCTGTGCGCCGTCCCCGACGGCGACCTCTTCCGGGTGCTCCGGGAGGGCCGCGCCGACGTCGTGACCGACACCGTCGAGACCTTCACCCCCACCGGCATCAGGCTCGCCTCCGGCCGGGAACTCGCCGCGGACGTCGTCGTCACCGCCACCGGCCTGAACCTCCAGGCCTTCGGCGGCGCCACGATCAGCGTCGACGGCGAACCGCGCGACCTGCACGACGTCTGCACCTACAAGAGCGTCATGCTCGAGGGCATCCCCAACCTGGCCTGGGTCTTCGGCTACACCAACGCCTCGTGGACCCTGAAGGTCGACCTCGCCGCCGCCTACCTGGTGCGCCTGCTCAGGCACCTGGACGCCACCGGCCGCACCGTCGCCGTGCCCGTCGACCACGGGGCCAACGCGACCGCCGAGGGCGTGGTCGACGAGCTGACCTCGGGCTACATCCGGCGGGCGAAGGACGTCATGCCGCGCCAGGGGCGCGAGTTCCCGTGGCGGATGGTGATGGACTACCACCACGACCGGAAGGTCCTGCTGTCCGATCCGATCGAGGACGGCGTCCTGGCCTTCGGCGGGCCCGGGAGTGCGCGTCTTACCGGTCCGTGACGCCGCCCCGTGTCGACCGGCCGCGGGCCCGGTCGGACGCTAGCGTCGGCGGCATGAGAATCCTGGTCACCGGCGGTGCCGGCTTCATCGGCGCGTCCGTGGTGCGCGCCCTGGTCGCGGCCGGGCATCACGTGCGCGTCCTGGACGCCCTGCTGCCCGCGGTCCACCCGACCGGAAACCCGCCCGCGCTGCCCCCGGGTGTCGACTTCCGGCGCGGGGACGTCCGGGACGCGGCGACCGTCGAGGAGGCGCTCGCCGGGGTGGACGCGGTCTGCCACCAGGCGGCGATGGTCGGCCTGGGACTGGACCTCCAGGACGCACCGCACTACGTCGGCTGCAACGACCTCGGCACGGCGGTGGTCCTGGCCGCGATGGCGCGGACCGGCGTCCGACGGCTGGTCCTGGCCGGATCCATGGTGGTCTACGGGGAAGGGCGCTACCACTGCGCGGAGCACGGCGAGGTGGCACCGGGGCCGCGGCGGCCCGCCGACCTGGACGCCGGACGGTTCGAGCCGCCGTGCCCGGTCTGCGGCGCTCCCCTGCGGCCGGGCCTGGTCGCGGAGAGCGCACCCGCCGACCCGCGCAGCGTCTACGCGGTGACCAAGCTCGCGCAGGAACACCTCTCCGCCGCCTGGGCACGCGCCTGCGGCGGAACAGTACTGACGCTGCGTTACCACAACGTGTACGGCCCCGGGATGCCGCGCGACACCCCGTACGCGGGGGTGGCGTCGCTGTTCCGCTCGGCCCTCGCCCGCGGCGAGGCGCCCCGGGTCTTCGAGGACGGCCGCCAGCGCCGGGACTTCGTCCACGTCGAGGACGTCGCCGCCGCCAACCTCGCGGCACTGACGGCCGTGGGCGACCGGCCGCCGGGCAGCGTCCGGGCGTACAACGTGGGCAGCGGCGAGGTGCGCACCATCGGTGAGATGGCGGCCGCGCTGGCCGCGGCCCACGGCGGTCCGGCGCCGACGGTGACCGGCGAGTACCGGCTCGGCGACGTACGGCACGTCACCGCCGACTCGAACCGGCTGCGTGCCGAACTGGCCTGGCTGCCGCGCGTCCCGTTCGACCGGGGCATGGCGGAGTTCGCCGCCGCACCGCTGCGGGTCTGAGGTCAGCTCCGGGCGGACGGCAGGGCGATCTCGAAGCAGCAGCCGCCCGCCACGTTGTGGACGCGGGCCCGCCCGGCGTGGGCCTCGACGATGCCGCGGACGATGGCGAGGCCCAGGCCGGCACCGCTGCCGCCGGCCTCGGGCCGGTCGGACCACCCGCCGGGATCGGCCGGCCTGGGCGTGCGGGCCGCGGTGCCACGCCAGCCGGTCTCGAAGACCCGGGTCAGGTCCTGGGCGGGGATGCCCCCGCAGCCGTCGGTGACCGAGAGCAGCACCTCGTCCGCCTCCCGCCGCGCGGAGACCGTGACCACGCCGTCCTGAGGGGTCGAGCGGATCGCGTTGACCAGCAGGTTGCCCAGGACCCGGGTGATCTCGCGGCTGTCCACCTCGACCGGTTCGGGCTCCACCTGCCGGCCTTCGAGCCGGACGCCGCGCTGCCGGGCCAGCGCGTGGGCACCGGCCAGCGCGTCGTCGACCAGGTCGTAGACGGAGACCCGGGAGAGCGAGAGGGCGAGCGTTCCGGCCTGGATGCGGGAGAGTTCGAACAGGTCGTCCACCATCCCGGTGAGCCGCTCGACCTCGGTGCGGATCCGCCGGAGGTAGCGGTCCGGCTCCTCGGCGACGCCGTCCTCCAGCGCCTCGGCCATGGCGCGCAGCCCGGCCAGCGGGGTGCGCAGGTCGTGGGAGATCCAGGCGACCAGCTCCCGCCGGGACTGTTCGAGGGCCTGTTCACGGCCCCGGGATTCGGCGAGCCGGGCGCTGGTGGCGGACAGTTCCTCGCTCAGCTGGGCCAGTTCGCGGCCCAGCGGGTGGACGGGCGCGGTGAAGCCGGTGTCGCTGCCGACGGTCCGGGCGGCCGCCGTCAGGGCCCGGCTGCCCGCGACCACCTGCCGGCCCAGCAGGGCGGCGGTGCCGAGGGACACGACGGCGGCCATGGCGAGCACCGTTATCACGACACCGAGGTCGTGGGCGGAGAGGAACATGGCCTGCGCGACGGCGAAGGTGCCGGAGACGACCGCGAGCACGGTGACGACGGCGACGCAGAACAGCGAGAGCGCCATCGAGCGCCTGCGCAGCAGCCGGACGGCCGGCCAGCCGAGCAGGCCCGCTCCGCCGGCGCCGAGCGCGGCGAACAGGGCGATCAGCAGCAGGTCCTTCACCCGCGGTCCTCCCCGGCACCGGGCACCGGGTCGTAGCGGTAGCCGACGCCCCACACCGTGCTGATCATCCGCGGGGCGGCGGGATCGTCCTCGATCTTCTCGCGCAGGCGCCGCACGTGGACGGTGACGGTGGAGAGGTCGCCGAAGTCCCAGCCCCAGACGCGGGCCATCAGCTCCTGGCGGGAGAAAACCGTCCCGGGGAACCGCAGGAGGAAGGCCAGCAGGTCGAACTCCCGTGCGGTCAGGGACAGTTCCCTCCCGCAACGGTGAGCGCGACGGGCCGGCCCGTCGACGGTGATGTCCCCGGAGCGGACGGGCCCGGCCGGGGCGCCCGTCGCGGGTGCCGCCACGCGCGAGCGCCGCAGCACCGACTGGACCCGCAGGACGAGTTCGCGTGGACTGAACGGCTTGGTGACGTAGTCGTCGGCGCCCAGCTCCAGGCCGAGGACGCGGTCGGCCTCGTCACTCCTGGCGGTGAGCAGCACGACCGGCAGCTCCCCGCCGGCGGCCTGGCCGCGCAGCCGCCGCAGCACCTCCAGGCCGTCGATGCCCGGGAGCATCAGGTCCAGGACCACGAGGTCCGGCTGGTGGGCCCGGGCGAGGGCGAGCCCCCGCGGACCGTCGGCGGCGTGGTCGACGCGGTGGCCGGCCCGGGTGAGGTAGCCGGCGACGACCTCGGCCACGGTCGGGTCGTCGTCGATCACCAGGATGCGGCCGGCGGCCGACGGCCCGGCGATGGCGGAGGGCACGTTGGCGGAGGGCTCGTTCACCCCGCCGAGAATAGGCGCCGGACGCCGGTGCGGACGCCGCCGCCGTCCCCCCGTTCGACCTCCGTAAGATCCTGGGCCCCGTCCGCACACCCGTCCGCACACCGGTCCGCACCGGTGCGGCCCCCGACGGCTCACCGGTGGGCCGTCGGCGCGACGTTCGGCTTCCGTAAGGCTGCGGCACCACCGTCCCGGGCCGACACGCCCTTAGCGTGGCCGACGTGACCTCCGCTACCCCTCGTTCGTCCGGTGTCGATGTCGTCCTGCCCTGCCTCGACGAGGCCGAGGCGCTGCCCTGGGTGCTCGGGCGCATCCCGCCCGGCTGGCGGGCCGTCGTCGTGGACAACGGTTCGCGGGACGGCTCGGCCGAACTCGCCCGATCGCTCGGAGCGACCGTGGTCGAGGAGTCCCGGCGCGGGTTCGGCGCCGCCTGCCACGCCGGGCTCCTCGCCGCCACCGCCGAGCTGGTCTGCTTCCTGGACTGCGACGGCTCGCTCGACCCCGCCCAACTGCCCCGGGTCACCGCTCCGGTGGCCGACGGCACGGCGGACCTCGTCCTCGGCCGCCGCCGGCCGGTGAGCACGGGCGCCTGGCCCGTGCACGCACGGCTCGCCAACACCGTGCTGGCCCGCCGGCTGCGGGCCCGCACCGGCGCCCCGCTGCACGACCTGGGCCCGATGCGGGCCGCCCGACGGGAACGCCTGCTGGCGCTCGGCCTGGGCGACCGCCGCTCCGGATACCCGCTGGAGATGGTGCTCGCCGCCTCGGCCGCCGGCATGCGGATCACCGAGACCTCCGTCGACTACCTGCCGCGCGCGGGCCGTTCGAAGGTCACCGGCACGGTGCGCGGCACCCGGCAGGCGATCCGGGACATGCGGGCCGTGCTCGCCGCCCCGCCGCCCACCCTGCTGGTCATCGCCAAGTCGCCCGTACCGGGCCGGGTGAAGACCCGGCTCACCCCGGCCTGCACGCCCCAGCAGGCGGCGGCGCTGGCCGAGGCCGCGCTCTCCGACACCCTGCACACCCTGGCCACCGTGCCGGCCGGACGGCGCCTGCTGGTCCTGGACGGCGAACCGGGCCGCTGGCTGCCGCCCGGGTGGCAGGTGCTTCCGCAGAGCGGCGGCGGACTGGACGCCCGGCTGGCGGCGGCCTTCGGCCACGCGGCCCGGCTGGCCCCGCACGCGCCCGCGCTGCTGGTCGGCATGGACACCCCGCAGCTCAGCGCGGCCACCCTGGCCGAGCCGCTCTCCCCGGCGGGCCGGGCCGGGGTCGACGCCTGGTACGGGCCCGCGACCGACGGCGGCTTCTGGGCCCTCGGTCTGGCCCGGCCGACCGAGGACCTCGCCCGCCGCCTCCTCCTCGGGGTACCGATGTCGACCCCGGACACGGGGCGGGTGCTCCTCGACCGGCTCGGGGCGGCCGGCCTGACGGTGCGCACCCTGCCCGAAGCCACCGACGTGGACACCGTCGAGGACGCCCTGCTGGTCGCCTCCCAGGCACCGCGGAGCCGGTTCGCCGCCCGCCTTCGCTCGTTCCGCACCGTCCCCGAGGTGGCGGGTTGACCGGCACCTCGACGGCATGGATCGACGACCCGTTCGCCGACGCCGTCCGCACCGGACGCGGTCCGCTGTGGCTGCGCGGCGACGACGGACGCCGGATCCCGCTCGACATCGAACGCTGGTGCGCACCGGCCGCCGGAGGCGACCACAGCCTCCTGATGCGCTGCTTCCACCTGTCCGCGCCGGTCGTGGACCTCGGCTGCGGACCCGGCCGACTGGTCGCCGCGCTCCTCGCCGTGGGCGTCCCGGCCCTCGGCGTCGACGTCACCCCGGCGGCCGTCGCCCGCACCCTGGGCCTCGGCGGCGCGGCCCTCTGCCGCTCGGTGTTCGACCGGCTGCCCGCCGAGGGCCGCTGGGGTGCGGCCCTACTGGCGGACGGCAACCTCGGCATCGGCGGGAACCCGGAGGCCCTGCTGCGGCGCGCGGCCGAACTCATCGCGCCGGACGGGCTGTTGCTGGTGGAGGTCGAGCCGCGCGATGTCGACGAACGCGTCACCGTCCGGGTCGAGGGCCCGGACGGCCGGCTCGGCCCGCCCTTCGCCTGGGCGCGCCTCGGCGCCAGGGCCGCCGTACGACGGGCCTACGGCGCCGGGCTCGTCGAAGCGGAACGCTGGACCTCCCACGGCCGACGCTTCCTCACCCTGCGCCGCCGCACCGCGCCCGCCCGCTGAGAGTGCCCGCCATCACCACCCGTCGGCCGACCTCTCTCGCCCTACGCCCTTCGACCGGTTCACCCGCACTCACGATCCGACCCGCGCCGCTCCGTCAGACCCCGTCAGACTCCGTCAGTTCCCGGCCCCCGCCACGGCGGCGACCCGCCCCGTACGGAGCTGGCGCAGCAGCGGGACCAGGAGGACGACGCACAGGGCCGTACCGTAGGCGAACTGCTGCGCCACCGGGCCCTGTACCAGGTAGAGCGCCTGCCCGGCGGCCGGGACGGCCAGCCACTCCCAGCGGCCGTCGAGCGCCACCAGCGCGACCACCAGGAGCCCGTACCAGGGGTAGGAGGGCGCGACCAGCAGCAGCGCCGTGCCCGTCACCAGGAGCGCGCCGGCCCACGGCCGGCTCCGGTCGCCCCGGCGGAGGACCCGGACCACCACGGCCGCCAGGACGAACGCCGCCGCCCACGGCGCGAGGCGGTCGGACAGCACCAGCCTGAGCAGCCCGAACCGGTCGATGTGGCCCTGTTCGTAGCCCTCCTCCTTCAGGTAGCCCGGCAGGTAGCCCAGGACCGAGGTGCCCGAGGCCACGACGTACGGGAGGTAGGACAGGGCGAAGGCGCCGAGCGCGGATCCGACCAGCAGGACGTCCTTCCGGGAAGGGCGCCGGGCCGACAGGCCCGCCAGCGCGCCGGGGAGGACGAGGGCCGGCAGCAGCTTGGTCGCGACCGCGCCGCCCAGGAGGAGCCCCCCTCGCACGGCCCTCCCGCGCACCGCGCAGCCGAGCCCGGCGACCGTCAGCAGGGCTCCGAGCGTGTCCACGTGCGCGTCGTTGACCGCCCACACGGCCACGCCGGGGAACCACCCCCACAACGCGGCCCGCCACCGCTCCCGCCCCACTCTCAGCAGCAGGGCGGTCGTCGCCACCGCCAGCACCGCACCGCCGGCCTGCACCCCGCGGACCCCGCCGCCGAACGGGTGCACGACGACGAACCAGACCTGTGCCACCGGCGGATAGATGGTGTGCACGGCCGGCCGGTTGATCCGGGTGCAGTCCCCGGCCGTGGTGCGCCGCTCGTCCCAGCCCGTGCAGCCGTCACCGACCGGGAAGAGCCCCGGGTCACGCAACCGGGCCAGCGCCGGATCGTCCGGGGTGTGGGCGTAGGGCGAGATCCCGGCCGCCTGGACCCGGCCGTCCCAGACGTAGCGGTAGGCGTCGTCACTGGTGCGGGGTGGGGCCAGCAGCCCGACGGCGGCGACGGCCACGGCGCCGGCCAGGACCAGCGGCGCGACCAGCCGACCGGGCACCCTGCGCAGCAGCAGCACCGCTACCGCGAACAGGGCCGTGTCGAGGAGGTACCAGACGGCGAGCGGCGCGGAGCCGTCGTCGGTGACGGTCAGCGCCAGCGCGGTGACCAGGGCCGCGAGCGCGAGCGCGCAGGACGGAACGGTACGGTCGATCATCCTGCCCAACCTCCCGGTGATGAAGTCTCGCGGCCCCGGCGTTCCCTCGCCGGGGTGGGGCGTCAGACGCCGGGGACCCCCGGAAGACCGGTCGTGAGACCGTCCAGGGCGTGCGGGCAGGGGCACTCGCGCACCAGCGGCAGCCGTTCCACCGCCTTGAACAGCACGGTGCGCAGCCGGTCGACGTTGCGGGCGAACTCCTTCAGCACCTCGCCGTGGGTGACGCCCGCGCCGCTCTCCACCCCGGCGTCGAGATCCGTGACCAGGGCCAGCGAGGCGTAGCAGAGGCCGAGTTCACGGGCGAGGACGGCCTCCGGATGTCCCGTCATGCCGACCACCGACCAGCCGTTGGCGGTGAACCAGCGGGACTCGGCGCGGGTGGAGAAGCGCGGGCCCTCGATCACCACCAGCGTTCCGCCGTCGACCGGCTCCCAGGCCGCCTCCCGGGCGGCGTCCAGTGCCGCCTTCCGCCCCGCCGGGCAGTACGGGTCGGCCATGGACACGTGCACCACCTCCGGCACCGTGCCGTCCGGCAGCGGCAGGCCGTCGTAGAAGGTCTGCGGGCGCCCCGAGGTCCGGTCCACGAACTGGTCGGGCACCAGCAGCGTGCCCGGCCCGTACTCCGGGCGCAGCCCGCCCACCGCGCACGGCGCGACCACCTGCCGCACACCCAGCGTGTGCAGTGCCCACAGGTTGGCGCGGTAGTTGATCCGGTGCGGGGGAAGCCGGTGGCCGCGCCCGTGCCGGGGTAGGAACGCGACCCGGCGGCCGGCCGCCTCTCCCACGAACACCGCGTCGCTCGGTTCGCCGTACGGGGTGTCCACCCGTACCTCGGTCACGTCGTCCAGCAGCTCGTAGAGCCCGGAGCCACCGATGACGCCCACCTCGGCGCTCGGCGGGACGTCCTGGTCGACCGTCATCCCGGTCCACCTCTCTTCTCGGGAACAGCCTCCCGGCCAACTGTAGGAACGGACCGGGCCGGAACCGGGTCACCATGCCTTACGGATCACGAACGTCCCCGCGCCGCGGGCCCGCGGCGGGGCTTGTGCGACCGTCGCCGCCGGGCCGTCGCGGCGAGCAGGAAGAGCGCCGAGACGGCGAAGAACGCCGCGGTCAGCAGCAGCCAGCGCCCGAGGAAGACGTCCGGGTCCAGGCCGGTGGCGGAGCGGTACCCGGGGACGCGACGCAGGACGAGCGGGTACCAGACGACCAGCAGCAGCAGCGAGAGGAAGGCGGGGACGCGGACGTAGTTGACCGCCGGCATCCGGTGCGTACCGCCCGCGGGAGCCTGGCGGACACCCGTCAGGGCCTGGGCGGCCCGGTCGGTGAGCGTGTAGAGCGGCAGCAGGACCAGGTCGTGGAGCAGTGCGGCCCCGACGAACCAGATCGCGACGCCGAGCGGATCGCCCTTGAGGAGGCGGATCCCGGCGTACAGGGCCAGGGCGAAGGAACAGACGAGGAGGAGCAGGTGCAGGGGGGATGCGCCGTAGCGCTCGCGGAGGCCGCTGCGGCGCTTCATCCGGTGGCTCCGAAGGTGAGGCGGGTGACCCATTTGGTGTTGTGGACACCGGGGTTGGCGGGGACGATGATCCGGGCCGGGTAGCCGTGGTCGGGCGAGAGGTCGGCGCCGTTGACGCGCAGGGCCAGCAGGGAGCGGGCGTCGCGGACCTGGTTGTCGCGCAGGACGGTGGAGGAGAAGGACCCGCCGCGTTCGACGGATTCCACGAAGACGTCCGGTGGGCTGTCGGTCAGGCCGACGAGCGCGGCCAGCTCGGTCAGCCGGACACCGGTCCAGTCCTGGTCGGGCGTGGACCATCCCTCGACGCAGGCGATGGGCAGGGCCGCGGTGGTCTGCGGCAGGCTCCTCAGCTCATCCAGGGTGAGGACGGTTTCCCGGCCGGGGCCGCGGACGGTCAGCCGCCAGTCGGGGCCGATGTCGGCGGGGCGGATACCGACGGCGGCGGCGGTCTTGTTGATCTGGAAACCGTTCGGGCCGTCGCCGGGCTCCTGGCCGTGCGGGGCGAGCAGCGCGGTCCTGCGCCACCATCCGCCGATGCTCTGACCGGCCGTCACCGCGAACAGCGCGAGGGAGCCCGCACCGACCAGCGCGAGGGCTCCGCGCCGGGAGAGGGTCGCGGGGGCGGGGCGCGGGGAGACCAGACCGGTGTCGTCGGGCGGCTCGGGCAGCGTGTCGGCGGCGCCCGTGCGCAGTTCGGTGCGCAGGCGCCGGCTGCGCAGCGCCCGGACCATGACCGGGACGCGGAACACCACGTGGACGACGAAGGCGCCGATGAAGACCCAGGCACCGTAGTAGTGCAGGGTGTAGAAGGAGCCGGGGAAGATGTAGTGCAGCTGGATGTTGAGGATGCCGGTGGCGAACTCGAACAGCGCGCCGCCGACCAGGAGCAGCAGCGACAGGCGCTCGACCGCCTGGGCCGGCGAGCGGAGCGGGGGCCAGGCGAAGAGCTTGGGGATGACCGACCAGAGCTTGGCCAGCAGCACCGGGACCAGCACGATGCCGAGGGTCACGTGGATCCCCTGGTTCAACCGGTACAGCCAGCTGGGGCTGGTCGGCCATGAGAAGAGGTAGAAGCCGAGCCAGCCCTTGTCCGGGGTCTGGTCGTTGACCGCGGCGAGGTCGGGGTTGTAGGCGGCGTAGGACAGCAGCCCGGTCACGAACACCACCGTGATCCCGGGCAGCAGCACCAGGCCGAACACCGAGGTGAGCCAGGGGCCGCGCAAGGGGCTGCGCCAGAACTCCGGGCGGGCGGGCCCGGGCGGGGGGCCGGCGGCGAGCGCGGCACGCAGGCGGGATCCCCTGGGCTTGGGGGCTGTGCGCGTCGGCGCGTGGGGGGCCGGTCGCCGTCCCTCCGCGGTGTGGTCGCGCGTCGGCGCCGGGGGCTGGTCGGGCCGCTCGGGCTGCTCGGGCTGCGGGAGCGGTGGCGGAGGTCCGGCGGCCGGCTTGCCCGCGGAGGGCTGCGGTGCCGGGACCGGCCCGGGCTCCCGCTCGGGCCCGGGTTGCGGGCGGTGGGGTCCGTCGGCGTCGTCGTGGGCGTTCAGGGTGGCGCTCCTTCGCGGGTGCGTGCGGAGGCGGGTTGGCCGCGCTGACACGACCGTATGCCGCAGATCACCCATGAAGCAGCAATCAACTTATTACGGAATTACAGGTCGCCGTCGGTCATCGAGGAAGCATCCGGCGGCTCGCCCCATGGACCTGAATGCACGTCAGATCATCTTCTGCCGCGGCACCCTGGCTCGGCCGTCCGAACCCCAGCACCGGCACGGCGCAGCAACCGGTCGCGCAGCGCCGCGGTCACGGGCGGACGGCGGCTGTCCCGCGCCTCGAACGAAGGCCTCGCGACCGACATCCGGTTCGTCGGGATCCCCGACGCCGGCCACTTCCTGTCGGAGGAACAGCCGGAACTCCTGAGCCGCGAACTGATCGGCTTCTTCAAGGCTCGCGCGAACGCGGCACCCACCAGGCAGCCGGTCATTTGAGTTCGACGAAGATGATGTGGGTGTCCGTCGTCCCGATGTTCTCGCCGACGTGGGTCCGGGCCGGCAGCCAGTTCGCCTCAGGTGCCCGTGTCCGTTCGACCTCGACCACGGTGTCGCCCTCGGTCATGCGGCGTCGGAAGGTGCTCAGGACGACCATGACGCTGTCGGGGTGGTAGTGGAGCCCGGTCTTGACCCCCGGGGTGTCGC
Source organism: Kitasatospora sp. NPDC058046 (assembly GCF_042885595.1). Taxonomy (NCBI): domain Bacteria; kingdom Bacillati; phylum Actinomycetota; class Actinomycetes; order Kitasatosporales; family Streptomycetaceae; genus Kitasatospora; species Kitasatospora sp. NPDC058046. The sequence continues at coordinate 10,616 of NZ_JBHVRS010000031.1, read as the reverse complement.
GGTACTCGAGCACCCGGACGCGCGCGTTCTCGAAGACGATGCGGTAGAGGTCAGGGTCGGTGACGGTGGGGTCCTGGTCCTCGGCATCTCCTTGGCCCGTCATACGGCGGCAGCCGCCTCGATGGCCGGCGCCGGATCGGCGCCGCGCTGTCCGGGCAGGCTGTCGGGCCCCCGGGGGCCCGTGGAAGCGGGAGCTTGGGCGGTGCTCTGCGTCATGCTGGGCCTTTCGACTTGAGGGAGAACAGCCGGCCGTAGGCGGCCTGCGACAGCGGCGAACGGGACGATGACGACCGGCGGCGGACCGCCACGCGCGACGACAACCCCGGGCCTCCGACACTGCCGCGATCAAGAACGAGGCGCAGCCTGACGCCGCCAACCGGCCCCAACCCGCGATTGCGCCGAACGTGGGCGTCCTGGTCCTACGACCCCTTGAAACCATTGCTCAGATGAGGCCGCACAAACCCGTACGGGTGACTGCGACCAGCGCCTCCACCGGGTCCTACGCGACCCTGACCACGTACTTGCCCCGGACGCCGCCCGCCTCCAGCGCCCGGTGCGCCGCTGCCGTCTCCTCCAGGGGGAAGACCGTGTCCACCGCGGGGCGCAGCCTGCCCTCGGCCACGTGGCGGGCGAGGTCGTCGAAGTCCGCCCGCTTGGGGTCGCCGCTGAAGAAGCGGACCCGGCGGTGTCCGTGGACCGTGCTGGCCGCGACGTAGCCGAACGTCGCGGCGGGCCGTTTCGGGTCGAAGGCGAGGGCGACCATGCGCCCGCCGGGGGTCAGCAGGCGCCGGAAGGCCCGCAGGTCGGTCCCCACGGCGTCCAGGACCACGTCGAAGCGGCCCAACTCGGCCGGCCGCACGGTCCGGTGGTCGACGGCCCGGTGCGCGCCGAGTCCGCGGACGAAGTCGAGGCTCGCCGCGCGGGCGAGGGCCGTGACCTCGGCGCCGTACGCCCGTCCGAGCTGGACGGCGGCGTTGCCGACACCGCCCGCCGCGCCCCGGACGAGGAGTCGTTCACCGGGGCGCAGCCCGGCCTTGTCCCGCAGCGCGGTGATGACGGCGGTGGCCACCGGCAGCGCGGCGGCGTCCACCGGGTCGAGGCCGTCGGGGAGCCGGCCGACCCGCTCGGCGGGCACGGTGACGTACTCGGCGGCGCTGCCGAAACCGGAGGTGCGGCCCAGGACTCCCCAGACGCGGTCGCCGGCCGCCAACCGGGTGACTCCGGCTCCCGGTGCGGCGATCTCGCCGGTGAAGTCCAGGCCGACGCGCTTGGGGAACGTCCGGCCGCTCAGGAGGCGGAGACGGCCGGAGCGGACGGCCAGTTCGCCGCCGTTGACGCTGAACGCGCGCACCTTCACGAGGACCTCGCCGCGGGCCGGCTCGGGGCGCGGCACGCGGCCCGTGTAGAGCACGTCGGGGCCGCCGTAGCGGTCGTAGAGCACTGCCTTCATCATGTGGTCGTTCATCGTTCCGCCTTTGCCTTCGGGGGCCGTAGGGATCTGGCAGCGACCGTAGGCTCTCAAGTGGACGCGATCGTCCGTTTCGACCGGAAGCGAGAGACAGTGATGGCGGAATCCTCTCGGATCACAGCCCGGGACGGGGTGCGGGCGGACGCCCGGCGCAACCGGGAGCGCGTCCTCGTCGCCGCCCGTGCGGTCTTCGCGGAGCACGGGATCGACGCCCCGATGGCGACCGTGGCCCGTCGGGCCGGGGTCGGCGTGGCCACGCTGTACCGGCACTTCCCGACCCGGGACGCCCTGGTGCGGGGCGCGTTCGCGCGGCAGATGGAGACCTGCTCGCGGGCGCTCACCGAGGCGCTGGCCGCCCCCGACCCGTGGCAGGGCTTCCAGCAGCTGGTCGAGACAGTCTGCGCCCTGCAACGGGAGGAACGCGGCTTCCCGGCCGCGTTCGTCACGGCCTTCCCGGACAGCACGCCGGAGCACGCGCGGTCCCGGCGACGAGCCGAGCGGGACCTCACGACCCTGGTGCGCAGGGCCCAGGCCTCGGGCGCGCTGCGGGCCGATTTCCATCCTTCCGACCTCACCGTGGTCCTGCTGACGCACTGCGCCCTGGTGACCGCCCTGCCGGACGACGGTGCGGCGTCCCGACGCCTGGTGGCCTACCTGCTCCAGTCGTTCCGCGCCGACGCGGCCAACGGACCGCTGCCTCCGCCGGCCGCGCTGACACTGCGCAACCTCCCGATGGTGACGGACAGTTCGCAGCGGCAGCGGCACCCCAGGGGCTGACACAAGACGGCACCTGCCGCAGGGCACGCCAGTCCGACGGCTCCGCCGACGTCCCGTCCGTCCGGTTGCGGGGCGCTCGGGGCCGGTGCCCTCACGCTGGTGTCGGGAACCAGGAGCCTCAGTCCCGTCCCGGGGAAGCGACGAACCGCCCCGGCCCTACGGCGTCCGCCGCTCCACGCCGTCGAGCAGCAGACCGAGCCCCAGCTCGAACCCGCGGTCGTCGAGGCCCGTGGCACCGCCGCCGCGGGCGAAGGAGCCGTCCAGGGCGTCCGCGAGCGCCGGGTACTCCGGCCGGTACTCGGCCGGTGCCCGGGTGAAGCCGGCCGCGAAGGTCTCCACCGCGGAGCCGAGTACCAGGTAGTCCACCGCCGCGGCGACCTCCGCCGCGTCCGCGGGGCCGAGGCCGGCCCGGCCGAGGAGGGCGAGCAGCCCGTTGTAGCCGCGCAGCGCGCTGGCCGCTTCGACGCGGCGGCGGGCGAGCAGGGCGATGGCGTTCGGGTGCCTGAGAAAGACCGCGCGGTAGCCGCGCGCGTACGCCGCGAGGCCGGCCCGCCAGTCGGGATCGCCCAGCGGTGTGTGGTCGATCTCGTCGTTGACCAGCCCGGAGACCGCGTCGACCAGCTCGTCCTTGCTCTGGATGTGGTTGTAGAGCGAGGCCGCCTTGACTCCGAGCCGCTCCGCCAGCGCCCGCATGGTCAGGCCGTCGGGGCCGTCCTCGTCCACCACCTGGAGCGCGGCGAGCGCGATCCGCTCGCGGGTCAGCACTGCCCTGCTCGGTCGGCCCACCGAAAAATCCCCTCTTCCGCTCTCCGTGTCCGGAGGCTATCGTGCCAGACCGACAGCAGTTGCTAACAAAGTTAGTTTTATCTGGAAGGCGCAGCCCGTGGCCGAGACCACCCCGACCGATGCCGACCGGCTGGCCACGCTCGGCTACCAGCAGGAGCTGCGGCGCAGCCTGACCGTGCTCGGAAACATCTCCATGGGCTTCGCCGTCGTCTCCCCCGTCGTGGGGCTGTACGCCGCCGTGCAGGTCGGCATGAGCGTCGCGGGCGGGGCCTGGGTCTGGGCGCTGCCGCTGTGCCTGCTCGGGCAGTGCCTGGTCGTCGCCGTCTACTCCGAGCTCGCCTCGCGGTGGCCGCTGGCCGGCGGCGCCTACCAGTGGAGCAGACGCCTGGCGAGACCGGCCGTCGCCTGGCTGAGCGGCTGGATGTGGCAGTTCGCCGTGATGTTCGGCAACACCACCGTCGCCTACCTCGCCTCGCCCTGGCTCTTCGCGCTCTTCGGCACCGTCCCGACGCCCGCCGAACAGGTCCTCGTCTCGGCCGGCTTCATCCTCTGCTGCACCCTGGTCAACGCCTACGGCATCAACTTCCTGCGCTGGTTCGTCGGCCTGGGCATCGCCGCCGAAGCCGTCGCCTCCGTCCTGGTCGGCCTCACCCTGCTGCTGGTCTTCCGGCAGCACGGCCTCTCCCTGCTCACCGACTTCCTGAACGCGCCGAAGGGGCTGGGCATCAGCGACACCGGTGCCCTGCTCGCCGCCGTGGCCGTCGCCGGCTGGGCCTTCATGGGCTTCGACGCCTGCGTGTCGACCGCCGAGGAGACCAAGGACGCCGCCCGACAGGTCCCCAGGGCGATGTGGTGGTCGCTGCTCAGCGTCGGACTCGTCGTCATCCTCAACGCGGTCTCCGTCGAACTCGCCCACCCCGACCCCGCCGACGTCGTCGCGGTCAAGGACCTCGACCCGGTCACCACCGCCGTCACCCACGCCTTCGGCGGCTGGGCCGAGAAGCCCTTCGTCCTCGTCGTCCTGATCAGCTTCACCGCCTGCCTGATGGCCTCCCAAGGCGGCGCCGCCCGCGGCCTCTACTCCCTCGCCCGCGACGACGTCTTTCCCTTCTCCCGCCACGTCCGCAAGGTCAACCGGCACCAGGCGCCGATCGGCGGCCTCGTCGCCGCCACGGCGGTCAGCTGCGCCGCGCTGGTGCTCGGCCTGAACACCTCGGCCATCGGCAGCCTGATCACCTTCGGCAGCGCCGCCATCTTCGTGCCGTTCTTCATCCTCGCCCTCGTCGCCCTCGTCGCCCGCCTGCGCGGCACCTGGACGCCCGCCGGAGCGGTCGGCTACGGACGCCTCGGCACCCCGCTCAACGTCCTCGCGGTGCTGTGGACCGGCTTCGAACTGGTCAACATCTGCTGGCCGCGCGCCATCCTCGCCCCGGCCGGAGCACCCTGGTACCAGATCTGGGCGGCGCCGCTCGGCGTCGGCACCGTCACCCTCGCCGGCCTCGCCTACCTGCTGGCGCGCCGCCCCGACCGCCGCATGACCGACACCGACCAGGAGCATCCGCACACCGCCGAACTCGCCCCCGCCGTCCTGTAGCCGGCGTCGGCCCGGGCGGCACCGCTCGGCCGACGCGTGCGAAGCTGCATCCCACCCCCCGGGCGGGGTCACGTCCCACCAGCGGCCCAGCGCCGCACCTTCGAGGCCCGACACCTCGGACCGTTCAACCGAAAACCCTGGAGGCACCCGCATGACACGCGCATTCGACGTCGTCGAGACCGGTATCGCCGACCTGCGCGCGGCGTTGGAGAAGGGCGAGACCACCGCGGTCGGCCTGCTCGACGCCTATCTCGCCCGGATCGACGCCTACGACCGGCCCGGCACCGCCACCGCGCTCAACGCGATGGTCGTGACGAACCCCCGCGCCCGCGCCGAGGCCGAGGCCTCCGACGCCCGCCGCGCCCGCGGCGAGACCCTCGGCCCCCTCGACGGCATCCCCTACACCGCCAAGGACAGCTACCTCGCCGAGGGCCTCACCGCCGCCGCCGGCTCACCGGCCTTCGAGCACCTCGTGGCCCAGCGCGACGCCTTCGCCATCGAGCGCCTGCGCGCCGGCGGGGCCGTGCTCATCGGCCTGACCAACATGCCGCCGATGGCCAACGGCGGCATGCAGCGCGGCGTGTACGGCCGCGCGGAGAGCCCGTACAGCGCCGACTGGCTGACCAGCGCCTACGGCTCCGGCTCCTCCAACGGCTCCGGCACCGCCACGGCCGCCTCGTTCGGCGCCTTCGGCCTCGGTGAGGAGACCTGGTCCTCGGGCCGGGCCCCCGCCTCCAACAACGCGCTGTGCGCCTACACGCCCAGCCGCGGCGTGATCTCGGTGCGCGGCAACTGGCCGCTCGTCCCGACCATGGACGTCGTCGTCCCCCACACCCGCACCATGGCCGACCTGCTCGAACTGCTCGACGTCATCGTCGCCGACGACCCGGACACCCGCGGCGACCTGTGGCGCGCCCAGCCCTGGATCCCGCTGCCCGCGCCGTCCCAGGTCCGTCCGGCCTCCTACCCGGCGCTGGCCCCCGCGGACGCGGCAGCGGCGCGCGCGACGCTCGCCGGGCGGCGCGTCGGCGTCCCCCGGATGTACATCAACGCCGACCCCGACGCCGGCACCAACCCCGACGGCGGCATCGGCGGCCAGACCGGGCAGCCGATCGACACCCGCGCCTCGGTGATCGCCCTGTGGCAGGCCGCCCGCCGCGACCTGGAGGCCGCCGGCGCCGAGGTCGTCGAGGTCGACTTCCCCGTGGTGACCAACTACGAGTCGGACCGCCCCGGCGCGCCGTCGCTCCTCACCCGAGGCCTGGTCAGCCGCGACTTCCTCACCCACGAGATCCTCGACCTCTCCGCCTGGGCCTGGGACGACTTCCTGCGCGCCAACGGGGACCCCGCGCTGGCGACCCTCGCCGACGTCGACGGCGCGCTCATCTGGCCCAAGCACCCCGGCGAACTGCCGGACCGCTACGCCGGCTTCGACGACGGGGTCGCCGACTACCCGCAGCTGGTGCGCGACAACCCCTACGCGTCGATCACCGACATGCCGCACCTCGAGGAAGGCCTGCGCGGCCTGGAGGAGACCCGCCGGATCGACCTGGAGACGTGGATGGACGAACTCGGCCTGCACGCCGTGGTCTTCCCCACCGTCGCCGACGTCGGCCCCGCGGACATGGACGTGAACGAGGCCTCCGCCGACCTCGGCTGGCGCAACGGCGTCTGGGTCGCCAACGGCAACCTCGCCCCCCGCCACCTCGGCATCCCGACGGTCACCGTGCCCATGGGCACCATGGCGGACACCGGCATGCCCGTCGGGCTGACCTTCGCGGGCCGCGCCTACGACGACAACAGCCTGCTCCGGCTCGCCGCCGCCTTCGAGTCGACCGGGCACCGCCGCACGGAGCCGCCGCGCACCCCGCGCCTTCCGGCCGTCTGACGACCTGACGAACCGTCAAGACAGCGAGGAATTAGCGGGTTTACACCTTCCCGACCATGATTCCACAGACCGGAGAGGCCGCTTCCACCAGAAGGTGGAGGCGGCCTCTCCGGCCCTTCCGCCCCATCCGCGGGTCGGCTCGAAGCCTTGAGCCAACCGGCCGAGGCACTCGACCGGGCGCACCGCACGGGTCATCCCCTGCGCCCGGCGTTACCTGGAAAGGCCGTTCACGGCGCCGGGGTGAGCACAGGTTCATGTCCTCGCACCGGCGCCGGTGCGACGTGGGCAACCCCGATCGGAACACCGCCGCGCGGGGCAGCGGGTACTACCAGGCGATGAGGATGTAGCCGTCGCTGCCGTCGGCCGCGTCGGACGGGTTCCGGGCTCCGGACCCGCCGGCGCCGGGGACGTCGTCCTCACCGGGCGGGTTCTCGCCGCCGTGGCCGCCCGAGCCGCCGGCGCCGCCGTCGGTGCCGTCGCTGCCGGTACCGCCCCGCCCGGCACCGGGCGGCAGGGTGGCGCCGGGCGGCAGGGCAACCGTCGGGATACCGCCCGCACCGCCGGCGGCGCCACCCTGACCGCCGCGGGATCCATTGCCTCCGCCGCCCGGGCGGCCGCCGGGGGGAAGCGCGTTGGCGCCGTGTCCGCCGGGGGCGGCGTCGCCGCTGGCCGCGCCGGCCTGGCCGGAGCCCCCGGAACCGCCCGGGGCCACGCTCACCGAGACCGTGTTCCTGCCACAGGTCTTCGGGGACGCCCTGAACGCGGCGCCGCTCCCACCCCGGCCGCCCGGACCACCCGCGGCTCCGGTCCCGCCGCCTCCGCCCGCGCCACCGAGCGAGCCGGTGGACGCCTCCCCGCCCCGGCCGCCCCGCCCCGCACCGGCCGGCTCACCGGGGAACCCGCTGTGGCCGCCGCCGAAGAGGAGTTCGACGGAGCGGTCGCTCGCGCGGACGTAGGTGTAGCTTCCGTCCGGGCTGAAGAGGCTGGCCCCACTGCCCGGGGTGCCCGCGGCACCGGGCTTGGCGGGCCGCGCGGTGGCGCCCTCCCGGCCTCCGGCACCGCCGGTACCGCCCTGGGAGTTGTTCCTCCTCGGCGGGCCGCCCTTGCCGACCGTGACGGAGAGGACCGTTCCGGGAGTGACCGACACGGCGCAGGTCACGAACACCCCCGCGCCACCGCCTCCTCCTCCCCCGCCCCCTCCGCCACCCGCTCCGCCACCCCCACCGCCGCCCGTGGCGTGGCCCAGGAAGGTCCAGTTCCCGCCCCCACCACCGCCGCCCCCACCGCCGCCTCCGCCCCCGCCGGCTCCGCCCCCGCCGGAGCCGAGCGCGTAGAGGGTCATGGTGCCGACGCCCTCCGGCACGGTGAACGAGTACTTGCCGGCCTGGGAGTACGCCTGTTGGCCGTGGGGCTGATCGACCGCCGCCCGGGGCCCGGCCCTGCCGACCTCGGCCTGGGCGGGGGCGGCGGTCACACCCAGGACGCAGCACAGTGCGGCGGGCACGCACAGCAGGGCCCGCCGGCGAGCGCGCCCGGAAGCGGGCCCACCACCCGAGGCCGACATCGGCGACGACACAAGGAACCCGCCGGGGCGGGAACCGAGGGGACCATGGAGTCTCATGGCTGCATCGTGTGCCAACTCCCATGGCACCGCTGCGCTTTCGACGCGAACTACCTCGTTCGGGTGGGTCGTTCCAATGGGTCGGCCAACGGGCGGAGCTCCCCGCCCACCAGCGGTGACACGGTGACGGTCGTGCTGCCCTTACCGCTGGAATGCAGGACCGGTCGACCCCAAAGGCCCCGCCGGCGTGGCGGCGGGAGCGGAGGCATGGCATATAGGACGCATGCGGACTTTTTTGTAGTTGCGCGACCCCCTGAGTCAGGGGATCGGTGTCGCCGCGGTCGCCAAGGCCGAACTGCACCGCAGTCCTGAACCGGGCAACAGCACCACTCCGCCTCTGGAACCACCGCGCCAGAGCCGGCCTCCCACCGCAGGTCTTCCACCCGCGGAACACCGCGGGAGGGCGTGACCGGCGGTCACCGTACCCCGATCATCCCGACAACCGGGCGGCCGGAAGCGCAAGTTGGCCCTCCGAGTCTCGCCGAGACCGGACGCGGCCGGATCGCACAACCGAACTCAGCAGAAGGAGCAACATCCGATGATGAGAAGCCTCATGGCCGCGAGCACGGCCAGCGGTCTGCTGGCCGCACTGTGCGCGGCGGGCGCAGGTACCGCGCACGCGACGTCACTGGTCGACAACCTCACCTGCGAGGCGAAGGACGCCGCGCTGACATTCGCGAAGGGGGTGACCGACACCCCCGCCGCCAACAGCTACACGCTCACCGGCAACCTCATCAACTGCGAAAGCATGTCCGGGGCCTATCCGAACGTCGACCACGGCACCGTCGTCGCGGTGGGCTCCGGAACGCTCTCCTGTGGCGCCACTGATTCCTTCAACGGGAACGCGACCTTCACCTGGTACGACGTCTCCAACAGGAGCGTCGGCACCACCACAGTCTCCTTCCAGGGCGGAGGGAAGGGCACCTCGGCCTCCGGCGACATCTCCAACCACGAGACCGGTATCACCAACGCGACCAGCACCGTCGCACCCCTCAACAACTACGACAGCAGCTTCGCGCCGACCGGTTTCACCGGCTCGTGCACCGACCCCGGCGGGGTGACAGCCCTCACCGGGGACAACTTCTTCGACTTCAGTCTCATCCAGGTCTGAGCCCCGCCCGACGGGGCCGCCGCCGCACGCACGGGCCTGGCCCCCGCCGCAAAGGTGGCGTTCCGGATCGGGCAGTCGCCCCCCGCGTAGCCGCGAGGACGTCTCCCTCAGCCTCGCCTGACTCCGCCCCGCAGCGGCCGCCTGGACGGTCTGCGGGGCGGAGTCAGGCAGCACATGTGCTACCAGGTGATCAGGATGTAGCCGGGGCCACCCGCGCCACCCTGCCGACCGGTGCCGCCACCGCTGCCGGAACCGCCCGGCTGCGAGCCGGGGTTGGGGCTCGGGGCGCCGCCGTTCCCTCCCTGGCCTCCCGTACCGCCGGCGCCGCCGTTGCCGCCGCTTCCTCCGACACCGGTGCCGGCGGGCGGGGCGACGGAGGCCGCCGGGGCCGCGGCGCCGGTGGAACCGGTTCCGCCGACGCCGCCCGAACCGCCGCGCTCGCCCGAACCGGGGCTGCCCTCCACACCCTGGCCGCCGGTGATGCCGTCGTCGCCCGCAGCACCGGACTGGCCGGCGGTCCCGGGATTACCGGGCAGTTGCGTCAGCGTCCCCGAACAGCGCGTGATGGGGGAGGCGGACGCCGACCCGCCGCCCGCACCCCCTCGTCCGGTGGTGCCGGACACACCTCCGGCACCACCCGCACCCCCCGACGCGCCGATCTTGCCGTTCTCCCCGCCCTGTCCCGCACCGCCGCCGGAGCCGGAGCCCCCGGCGCTCCCGTTGCCGCCGGGCTTCGCGAAGACCCGCGTGCTGAGCCCCGCGATGCCGGTGATCGGTCCGGTGGTGTCGGCGCTTCCTCCGCCGCCGTCCGCGCCGGCGGTGCCCGCCCGGCCGCTGGTCGCGATGGTGCCGGCCGCGCCTCCAAGGCCGCCCTCACCTCCACCGCCGCCCCCGGACGGCCTGCCGGGCCCGGCCACGTAGACCTCGAACCTGTCTCCCGCCGTGACGGCGGTCGTGCACTCCGTGTAACCGCCGCTGCCGCCGCTGCCACCCGCGCCCCCGCCACCGCCCGCTCCGGTGCCGCCACGGCCCCAGACGCGCACGGTCATCCGGGTCACCCCGGCCGGGACCACGAAGAGGTAGACGCCCGGTGTGAAAGCCTTCTGACCGCTCTGCAGCACCGTCCGGGAGACGTCCCGCGAGGCGTCGGCCGCCCCCGCGGGGAACGGCGCGATGAACGCACTCGCCGTGGCCGCCAGCACCACGAAGGCCGCGCGCGCGGCGGGGAGCCGCCGCGGCCCTCCCCGGCCCAGGGAAGTGAACGGTGTCCTCACAGGTCTTCCATACCTTTCTTCGTGGGATCGTTCTGGTCATTCGTAAGATCAGGGCACCCAGGGATGCCGGGTGTGGCTGTCATGTCATTGCCGCGTC
>NZ_JBHVRS010000030.1:5935-98116 GCF_042885595.1 Kitasatospora sp. NPDC058046 | reverse complement strand
TCCGCCGCGAACGGAGCGATCTTCGCCTCGGCCAGCGAACGCACCGCCTCACGGAGCATCCCGTGCTCCTCGGAGATCCGGAAGAGATCGAAGTCAGCCGCCCCTGCGCTGCCCGCCATGATGCCTGCCTCGTCGTTCAGTGACCGACGCCCGGGCGAGGCCCGATCGAGGTCCGATCGACGCCCGGTGCGAGTCGAATCCGCGGTTAACTACCGTTCAGTAGAGATCCTAGGGCGCCGACCTGCGGCTGCCTAGCGTCCAGCGGCGGCCCGGTCGTTCATGTCCGTGCCCCGGGGGCGACCGGCGGGACGGCCCCTCCGGCGTGCAGGTGATCCCGGGGCGCCCCCGGCGGGCGGATAGCATCAGGGCATCCGTACTGGTCGCGTCCGCATCCAAGGAGAACCCGTGACCCTCCGCATCTCCGTGATCGGCACCGGCTACCTCGGCGCCACGCACGCCGCCGCGATGGCCGAGTTCGGCTTCGAGGTGCTGGGCCTGGACATCGACCCGGACAAGATCGCCATGCTGACCGCAGGGCGGGTCCCGATGTACGAGCCCGGGCTGTCCGAACTGCTGCTCAAGCACGTGGCAGGGCACGAGGGTTCGACCGGACGGCTGCGCTTCACCACCTCCGCCCAGGAGGCCGCCGAGTTCGGCGACGTGCACTTCATCTGCGTCAACACCCCGCAGCGCAAGGGCGAGTTCGCCGCCGACATGTCGTACGTCGACACCGCACTGGACGAGCTCGCGCCGCACCTGACCCGCCCCGCCCTGGTGGTCGGCAAGTCGACCGTCCCGGTCGGCTCGGCGGCCCGGCTGGCCGAGCGGCTGGCCGCGCTGGCGCCGGTCGGCGAGGGCGCCGAACTCGCCTGGAACCCGGAGTTCCTGCGCGAGGGCTTCGCCGTGCAGGACACCCTGCGGCCGGACCGGATCGTGGTCGGCGCCCACAGCGAGCGGGCCGAGCGGCTGCTGCGCGAGGTGTACGCGGAGCCGATCGCGGCCGGGGTGCCGTTCATGGTCACCGACTACGCGACCGCCGAACTGGTCAAGGCGGCCGCCAACTCCTTCCTGGCCACCAAGATCTCCTTCATCAACGCGATGGCCGAGGTCTGCGAGGCGGCCGGCGCGGACGTCACCCAGCTCAGCAAGGCGCTCGCCTACGACGAGCGGATCGGCGGCAAGTTCCTCAACTCCGGCCTCGGCTTCGGCGGCGGCTGCCTGCCCAAGGACATCCGCGCGTTCATGGCCCGGGCCGGCGAACTCGGCGCCGACCAGGCGCTGACCTTCCTGCGCGAGGTCGACTCGATCAACATGCGGCGCCGCTCCCGGATGGTCGAGCTGGCCCGCGAGCAGTGCGGCGGCGGCTTCCTGGGCCGCCGGGTCGCCGTCCTCGGCGCCGCCTTCAAGCCCAATTCGGACGACATCCGGGACTCCCCCGCCCTCAACGTGGCCGCCCAGATCCAGCTCCAGGGCGCCCAGGTCACCGTCTACGACCCCAAGGCCGTGGACAACGCCCGCAAGATGTTCCCCTCCCTCGCCTACGCCCACTCCGCCCTGGAGGCCGCCGAGGGCGCCCACGTCGTCCTCCACCTCACCGAGTGGTCCGAGTTCCGCGAGCTGGACCCGGCCGTCCTCGGCGCCGTGGTCGCCGAACGCCGCCTCCTCGACGGTCGCAACGTCCTCGACGCCGAGGCCTGGCGCGCCGCCGGCTGGACCTACCGCGCCCTGGGCCGCCCGAGCTGACCGGGCAGGAATCCCGCACCGCCGCCCGGCGTTCCCACCGGCATGACGAGCTACGGCGACGACGCGGCGGTCCGCGAGATCCTCACCCGCACCGGTGACACCTGGGCGGTGGTGGGCCTGTCCACCAACACCGCCCGGGCCGCGTACGGGGTGGCCCGGGTGCTCCAGGAGTACGGCAAGCGGATCGTGCCCGTGCACCCGAAGGCCGAGACGGTCCTCGGCGAGCGGGGCTACGCCTCGCTCGCCGAGATCCCGTTCCCGGTCGACGTGGTGGACGTGTTCGTCCGGTCCGACCTCGCCGGGGAGGTCGCGGACGAGGCGGTCGCCATCGGGGCGAAGGCGGTCTGGTTCCAGCTGGGCGTGGTGGACGAGGCCGCGTACGGGCGGACGCGGGAGGCCGGGCTGGCCATGGTGATGGACCGGTGCCCGGCCATCGAGATCCCGCTGCTGGGCTAGGAGGCCGGGCCGTCCAGCTGCGCGATGGTGGCGATGGAGGGGCGGCGGCCCGCCCGCAGCCCGGCGGCCGCCGACTCGGCGTCGCGCAGGACGCGGACGGCGTTGTGCCAGGTGAGCTTGGCCAGGTCGGCCTCCGACCAGTGGCGGCCGAGGAGTTCGGCGACCAGGTTGGGGTAGCCGGCCACCGAGTCCAGGCCGTCCGGCAGGAAGGCGGTGCCGTCGAAGTCGCCGCCGATGCCGATGTGGTCGATGCCCGCCACCTCGCGCATGTGGTCGAGGTGGTCGGCGACGGTGGCCGGGGTGGCGATCGGGCGGGGGTTGGCGGCCTCGAAGGCGCGCTGGCGCTCCATGGCCGGCGGGGTGGTGTCCAGCGGGTGGAAGCCGTGGGCGCGCATGTTCCCGTCCGCGGCGACGGTCCACTCGATGGCGGCGGGCAGGATGAACTTCGGCACGAAGGTCGCCATCGCCACGCCGCCGTTGGCGGGCAGCTGGGCGAGCACGTCGTCCGGGATGTTGCGCGGATGGTCGCAGACCGCGCGCGAGGAGGAGTGGGAGAAGACCACCGGCGCCTCGGTCACCCGCAGGGCGTCGCGCATGGTGTCGGCGGAGACGTGCGAGAGGTCGACCAGCATGCCGAGCCGGTTCATCTCCCGGACGACCTCCTCGCCGAACCGGGTCAGCCCGCCGGCCGCCGGCTTGTCGGTCGCGGAGTCCGCCCACGGCACGTTGTCGTTGTGGGTGAGCGTCAGGTACCGGACGCCCAGCTCGTACAGGGCGCGCAGGGTGGCCAGCGAGCAGTCGATGGAGTGGCCGCCCTCGGCGCCCATCAGGGAGGCGATCCGGCCCTCGGCGCGGGCGGCCTCCATGTCGGCGGCGGTACGGGCCAGGCGCAGCCGGTCCGGGTAGCGCTCCACCAGGGCGTGGACGAAGTCGATCTGCTCCAGGGTGGCGCTCACGGCGTGGTCGCCGGCCAGCGAGGAGGGGACGTAGACGGACCAGAACTGGGCGCCGACGCCGCCCTCCGCGAGGCGGGCGAGGTCGGTGTGCAGCCGGTCGCTCTGGTCGGCGGCGAGGTCGAGCGCGCCGAGGTCGTACCCGGCCTGCTCGCGCATCGCCCAGGGGAGGTCGTTGTGGCCGTCCACCACGGGGGCGGTGCGCAGCAGGGCGCGGGCGCGGTCCAGCGGGGTGGGGGAGTCCAGGTCAGCGGTCATGCGTGCTGTTCTACCCCACGCCCGCGGGTGGCCGAACTACTTGCCGAAGCCGAAGGACGCGGAACCGGCCACCTTGGCGCGCAGCTTCCGGCCCTTCTCGGTGGCCTGGTTGTTCAGCTCGGCCTGGAAGTCGGTCATCTTCTCGGTGAGCTCGGGGTCGAAGGCGGCGAGCATCCGCACCGCGAGCAGGCCGGCGTTGCGCGCGCCGGCCACCGAGACGGTCGCCACCGGCACGCCGGCCGGCATCTGGACGATCGACAGCAGGCTGTCCATGCCGTCCAGGTACCGCAGCGGCACCGGCACGCCGATGACGGGCAGCGGGGTGACCGAGGCGAGCATGCCCGGCAGGTGGGCCGCGCCGCCGGCGCCCGCGATGATCGCCTTCAGGCCGCGCCCGTGGGCCTGCTCGCCGTACGCGACCATCTCGCGGGGCATCCGGTGGGCGGAGACGACGTCCACCTCGTACGGGACCTCGAACTCGTCCAGGGCCTGGGCGGCGGCCTCCATGACCGGCCAGTCGGAGTCCGAGCCCATCACGATGCCGATGAGGGGGTTGGTCATTCGGTGATCGTTCCTCGCAGGTAGGCGGCCGCGTGGCGGGCGCGCTCGCGGACGTCTTCGAGGTCGTCCCCGAAGACGTTGACGTGGCCGACCTTGCGGCCGGGCTTCACGTCCTTCCCGTACATGTGGATCCGCAGCCCGGGGTCGCGGGCCATGCAGTGCAGGAAGGGGTGGTACATGTCCGGGTAGTCGCCGCCGAGGACGTTGACCATGACGGTCCACCTGGCGCGCGGGCGGGGGTCGCCCAGCGGGAGGTCGAGGACGGCCCGCAGGTGGTTCTCGAACTGCGAGGTGACGGCGCCGTCCTGGGTCCAGTGCCCGGAGTTGTGCGGGCGCATGGCCAGCTCGTTGACGAGGATGCGGCCGTCGCGGGTCTGGAACAGCTCGACGGCGAGGTGGCCGACGATGCCGAGGTCCCCGGCGATCCGCAGGGCGAGCTGCTGGGCCTCGTCGGACAGGGCCGGGTCGAGGTCCGGCGCGGGGGCGGTGACCTCGGCGCAGACGCCGTTCTCCTGGACGCTCTCCACCACCGGGTAGGCGACGGCCTGGCCGCTGGGCGAGCGGACGACGTTGGCGGCCAGCTCGCGGACGAAGTCGACCTTCTCCTCGGCCAGCACCGCGACGCCGGCCAGGAACGGGGCGTGCGCCTGCTCCTCGTCGTCGACGACCCAGACGCCCTTGCCGTCGTAGCCGCCGCGGACGGTCTTCAGGACGACCGGGTAGCCGGTGCCCTCGTTCGCGAAGGCGGTCACGTCGGCCGGGTCGGCGACGAGCCGGTGCCGGGGGCAGGGCACGTCGATGGAGTCCAGCTTGGCCCGCATCACGCCCTTGTCCTGGGCGTTGACCAGCGCCTCCGGGCCGGGGCGGACGGCGATGCCGTCGGCCTCCAGGGCCCGCAGGTGCTCGGTGGGGACGTGTTCGTGGTCGAAGGTGATCACGTCGCAGCCGGCGGCGAAGGCGCGCAGGGTGTCGAGGTCGCGGTAGTCACCGAGGACGACGTCGGAGACCACCTGTGCGGCGGAGTCCTGGGGCGTGTCGGCGAGGAGTTTGAACCTGACCCCGAGCGGGATGCCCGCCTGGTGTGCCATGCGGGCCAGCTGCCCGCCACCGATCATGCCCACCACTGGAAAATTCACATTGCCCGGGGAAGTCACGCGGCCCAGGATATCCGGGCCGGTCGGGGGCGGTGGAGCCGCAGGTGGGGCCGCTGGAGCGGACGCGCGTAGATGTCAACCTGGCGCCCTGGGGGCTGAGCCGTTCGATGGAAGCGGGTAGCCTGGACGGCTAGGTCCTGGTCTGCGCGGTCCGATCATGTGCGTGCACGCAGGGCTCAAGGGGCGGCCGCGCGACCGCGACCGGCCCTTTCGACCAGCAGGCACATGGAGGCACTCCGGTATGGCGACGAACGCGGCTTCGGAACCCTCACTCGCGCAGAAGCTGCGTGGGCTCAAGGGCGAAGTGGTGAAGTTCGGCATCGTCGGCCTGAGCGGCGTGGTGGTCAACTTCGCCGTGTTCTGGGTCTGCCTCAACGGCATGGGCCTGGCCTCGGTGCGGTCGAACATCGTCGCGACGGTGATCGCGATCGCGACCAACTACCTGGGCTACCGCTACTGGCTCTACCGGGACCGCGACGCCGCCTCCCGCAAGCGGGAGATCACGCTCTTCCTGGTCTACAGCGGCATCGGCATGCTGATCGAGACCGGCGTCCTCGGCTTCTCGGTGTACGTGCTCGACCTGCGCTCGCACTACGAGCAGATCGGCGCCAAGGTGATCGGCCTCGCCGTGGCCACCGTGTTCCGCTTCGTCTCGTACCGCACCTGGGTGTTCAAGGCCGTGCCGGAGACCGTCGAGCTGCCCGCCCAGCAGTCGGTGGGCGCCGCCGCCGGCCAGGAGCTGGCCGCGCAGGCCGAGCTGATGCTGGCCACCGAGCGGATCCGGCTCGCCAAGGCCGAGTAGGCCCCGCGGTCCTCGCACCGCCCTCGTACCCCGCGCAGCCCCGGCTCGCCGAACCCGGCCGCCGGGGCTCGCCGTATCCCCCCACCGGATCCCCCTGCCGGATCCTGCCGTGTCCCGGCCGGCCTCAGGCCCTCAGTCCTGGTGGCTGCGCCCGAGGAAGAGCGCGAACACCGCCGGCTTCAGCGAGAGCAGTTCGAGCCGCCCGCCGTCCGCCTCCGCGAGGTCGCGGGCGACGGCCAGCCCGATGCCGGTGGAGTTGCGCCCGCTGACCGCGCGCTCGAACACCCGGTTGCCGAGGTCCGGCGGCACGCCGGCGCCCTGGTCCTGGACCTCAACCACCACCGAGGTGCCGGAGGGCCGGATCCGCAGGGTGATCGTCCCGGCGCCGTGCATCAGCGAGTTCTCGATCAGGGTGGCCAGCACCTGGGCGACCGTCCCCGGCGTGCCGACCGCGGTGACCCCGTGCAGCCCCTCCAGGGAGAGCACCCGGCCCTGCTCCCGCAGCGTCGGGCCCCACTCCTCCACCTGCTGCTTGATCACCTCGTCCAGGTCGAAGGCGACGGCGGTGGGGCTGCGCGGGTCGCGCTGGGTGGTGAGCAGCCGCTGGACCACGTCGGTGAGCCGCTCGACCTGCTGGAGGGCGATGGTCGCCTCCTCCTTGACCGTCTCCGGCTCCTCGGCGAGGGCGGTGATCTCCTCCAGCCGCATGGAGAGCGCGGTGAGCGGGGTGCGCAGCTGGTGCGAGGCGTCGGCGGCGAGCCGGCGCTCGGCGGTGAGCATCCGGGCGATCCGTTCGGCGCTGGTGTCCAGCACCTCGGCGACCCGGTCGAGCTCGGGCACCCCGTAGCGGCGGTCGCGCGGGCGCGGGTCGCCGGAGCCGAGCCGCTCGGCGGTCTCGGCGAGGTCGGTGAGCGGCCGGGCGAGCCGCTTGGCCTGCCAGACGGCGAGCGCCACCGCGGCCTGGACGGCCAGCAGGGCGACCACGCCGAGCAGCAGCAGGTTGTTGGCGATCTCGTGGTCGACGTCCTCGCGGGACTGCTCGACGGTGACGGTCTCGCCGCTGTTGCCGCGCTCGACGGCCTTCAGCAGGTGGTTCCCGGCCGGGCGCTCGCCGGCGGAGACCACCGGCTGGCCGGGCACCTGCACCTCGACGTAGCTGCCCTCGGTGACCTGGCTCTCGAAGGCCCGCCCGGTGACCGGCTCGCCCGCGGCGAGCCGGCTCTCGACCAGGGCGAGCACCCGGACGGCGGCGGCGTCCACCCGGTCCTGGGCCGAGTTGACGATGGTCCGCTTCTCGACCAGGGCGAGCGGCACGCAGAACACCACGACGACCACCAGGACGACGCCCAGCAGCGAGTTGATCATCCTGCGCTTCACGCTGCCGCTCCCCGGGGTGTTCCGCCGCCGCGGGCCGAGGGCCCGGTCTCCGTCAGGGTCAATTCTTCTCGAACCGGAACCCCACGCCGCGCACGGTGGCGATGTAGCGCGGGTTGGCCGCGTCGTCGCCGAGCTTCTTGCGGAGCCAGGAGATGTGCATGTCCAGGGTCTTGGTGGAGGTCCACCACGTGGTGTCCCAGACCTGCCGCATGATCTCCTCGCGGGTGACCACCCGGCCGGCGTCCCGGACCAGGACGCGCAGCAGCTCGAACTCCTTGGCGGAGAGGGTGAGCTCCTCGTCGCCGAGCCAGGCGCGGTGGGACTCGATGTCGATCTTCACCCCGTGCGCGCCGGTGGTGAGCTGGTCGACGTTGCCGCGCCGGAGCAGGGCCCGGACGCGGGCGAGCAGTTCGGCCAGGCGGAAGGGCTTGGTGACGTAGTCGTCGGCACCGGCGTCCAGGCCGACCACGGTGTCCACCTCGTCCGCGCGGGCGGTGAGCACCAGGACGGGGCAGCTCTTGCCGTCGGCACGCAGGCGGCGGCAGACCTCCAGGCCGTCCATCTCGGGCAGGCCGAGGTCCAGGACGACGAGGTCGACCTCCTCGGTGAGGCCGGCGGCGAGTGCGGTCGGACCGTCCTCGCGGACGAGCACCTCATAGCCCTCGCGTCGCAGGGCCCGGGCGAGCGGTTCGGAGATCGCCGGATCGTCCTCGGCGAGCAGCACACAGGTCATGTGGTGATGGTAGTCCGCCGGGGTATCCCCGTACGCCCTGTGAGGTAGTTCACAGAGCGTGATCGTTATACAAGGCCGCAATCGGGCTCAACAGGGCGCAACAGACCGGCCCTTCGGTGAAGAATCGCCTGTTGGATCTTGAAACCGAAGGAAGACACGCCCATCTACCATCGATAGATCGGGCAGATTTGTCGCCAACTTTGCCATTCACATACCTGATTCAAGACTTTTGTCATCTGATAGAGCCAAATGTCGCCACGTAGAGTGGTTTGGTCCACGTCCGCCGCCCACCCCCCTACGCGGACGCTGTCAGGCAAGGAACCACTACTCATGGCGTCTAAGACCCTGGACACCGACGCGACGTCGGCATCTCCCAGCGGCAAGACCTTCCTCGGGCATCCCCGAGGTCTCGCCACGCTGTTCATGACCGAGATGTGGGAGCGCTTCTCCTACTACGGCATGCGCGCCCTGCTCATCTACTACCTGGTCTCCGGTGGCGCCGACGCCGCCGTCGGCAGCCAGGGCGGCGGCCTCGCCATGAAGGCGACGACGGCGACGGCGATCTACTCCGTCTACGTCTCGATGGTCTACCTCATGGCCTACCCGGGCGGCTGGTTCGGCGACCGGGTCTGGGGCGCCCGCAAGACCGTCGCCATCGCCGGGTTCGTGATCATGTCCGGCCACATCGCGCTGGCCGTCCCGGGCCAGGCGGCGTTCTTCCTCGGCCTGCTCCTGGTCGCGCTCGGTTCCGGGCTGCTGAAGGCCAACATCTCCACGATGGTCGGCCAGCTCTACAACGGCCCCGAGGACCCGCGCCGCGACGGTGGGTTCACCGTCTTCTACATGAGCATCAACCTCGGTGCCTTCGTCGCCCCGTTCGTCATCGGGACGATCGGCAAGGAGTACAACTGGCACCTGGGCTTCGGTCTGGCCGCGATCGGCATGGCCCTCGGCCTGACCCAGTTCCTGCTCGGCAGCCGCCACCTGAACCCGGTGAGCAGCGAGGTCCCCAACCCGCTGCTGCCCGAGGAGCGCAAGCGCCTGCTGAAGAAGGCCGGCCTGACGGTGCTCGGCGTCGCCGCCTTCTACGGCGTCGTGGCCGGCCTGGGCGTCTACACGCTGAACTGGGCCCTCGTCCCGCTGACCATCGCCGGTCTGCTGATCCCGATCACCGTGCTGACCCGGATCAAGCGCGACAA
The DNA here is from genome assembly GCF_042885595.1 of Kitasatospora sp. NPDC058046. Lineage (NCBI taxonomy): Bacteria > Bacillati > Actinomycetota > Actinomycetes > Kitasatosporales > Streptomycetaceae > Kitasatospora > Kitasatospora sp. NPDC058046. The sequence goes on along the minus strand of NZ_JBHVRS010000030.1, from coordinate 88,880 downwards.
GGACCTGACCGCCGACGAACAGTCCAAGATGTCCGCGTACATCTGGTTCTTCGCCGCGGCCGCGATCTTCTGGATGATCTACGACCAGGGCGGGTCGACGCTCTCCCTGTTCGCGGACAAGAAGACCGCGGACTCCCTGTTCGGCCTCGGCTTCTCGGCCACCTGGTACCAGTCGCTGAACCCGCTGTTCGTGATGGCGTTCGCGCCGGTCTTCGCCTGGCTGTGGCTCTGGCTGTCCCGCCGGGACAAGGAGCCGAACACCATCGTGAAGTTCTCGATCGGCCTGCTCCTGGTCGGCGTCTCGTTCTTCGTCTTCATCATCCCGATGACCATGGCGGACAACGGCACCCTGGTCTCCCCGCTCTGGCTCGTCTCGATCTACCTGATCCAGACCATCGGTGAGCTCTGCCTCTCCCCGGTCGGCCTCTCGGTCACCACCAAGATGGCACCGCGCAAGTACGCCTCCCAGATGATGGGCGTCTGGTTCCTCGCCGTCACCGCCGGTGACTGCACCACCAGCCTGCTCTCGCTGGCCGGCGTCAGCCTCAACGGCACCGGGATCATCGCGATGCAGGCGTCGCTCGCGGCCCTCGCCGGGTTCGCCATCTTCACCTACCGCAAGAAGGTCCAGGCCCTCATGGGCGACGTGCACTGACGCCCGTCCCCGCCCGCTCCGGGGCCGCCGTGGATTCCAGGATCCGCGGCGGCCCCGAGTGCTTTTCCCGCTCGACAGGAGCCCGTCGGCCGTGCCTATGGTGCCCGGCATGACGACCCCCTCCTTACCCCGCCAGCTGGCCCGCACCCGGCGCTTCACCCTGGGCGTCCCCACCCGGCCCGAGCCCTCGGCGGACGGCGCCACCGTGCTCTTCCTGCGCGGCCGCTCCGGCACCGACCCGCTCGCCTGCCTCTGGGCCCTGGACACCGCCACCGGCGAGGAGCGGCTGCTCGCCGACCCGGCCGCGCTGGGCGCCGACGAGGGCATCGCCGCCTACAGCACCGACGCCGCCGGCACGCTCGCCGCCTTCGCCCTGGACGGCGCCCTGTGGCTGGCCGACACCGCCGCCGGCACCGTCCGCGCCGTCCCCGTCCCCGGCCCGCCGCAGGACCCCAGGCTCGACCCGACCGGGCGCCGGATCGCCTACGTCCGCGGCGGCGCCCTGCGGGTGGTCGGCGTCGACGGCACCGACGACCGCCCGCTCGCCGAACCCGAGGCCGAGGACGTCTCCTACGGGCTCGCCGAGTACGTCGCCGCCGAGGAGATGCACCGCGACCGCGGCCACTGGTGGTCCCCCGACGGCACCGCGCTGCTGGTCGCCCGGGTCGACGACCGCCCGCTCGCCCGGCTCTTCCCGGCCGACCCCGCCGACCCGCACCGCCCGCCGCGCGCCGTCCGCTACCCGCTCGCCGGCACCGCCAACGCCGAGGTCTCGCTGCGGCTGCTCGGCCTCGACGGCAGCGACACCGAGGTCCGCTGGGACCGCGCCGCCTTCGAGTACCTGACCGCCGCCGGCTGGGACGGCCACGGCCCGTACGCCGCCGTGCAGAGCCGCGACCAGCGCACCGTCCTTGTGGTGGCCGTCGAGCCGGACGGCACCACCCGGCCGCTCGCCGAGCGCCGGGACGCCCACTGGGTCGAGCTGCTGCCCGGCCTGCCCGCCCGCACCACGGGCGGCGCCCTGGTGGACACCGCCGACCTCGGCGACACCCGGCACCTGACCGTCGACGGCGAACCGGTCACCCCTCCCGGGCTCCAGCTGCGCGCGGTGCTCGGCACGGAGGGCGAGCAGGTGCTGTTCACCGCCTCCGAGGAGCCCACCGAGACCCACCTCTGGACGTACGGACCGGACGGCGGCATCCGTCGGCTGAGCGACGGCCCTGGGCTGCACACCGGCGTGCGGCGCGGCGGCACGCTGGTGCTCACCACCCGGACCCCGGGACACCCCGGCGGCTTCACAACCGCTCTGCGGGAGAGCTCGGCACCCCGCCCGCTCACCTCGTACGCCGAGCCGCCCGTCGTCACTGCCGCGCCCGAGCTGCTCAGGCTCGGCCCACACGCCCTGCGCGCCACGCTCTTCCTCCCCGCCGGCCACCGCCCCGGGGACGGCCCGCTGCCCGTCCTGCTCGACCCGTACGGCGGGCCCGCGACGCAGAAGGCCACCACCGGCGGCCTCTGGTGGGACCAGGTCTCCCAGTGGTTCGCCGACCAGGGCTTCGCGGTCCTCGTGGTGGACGGCCGGGGCACCCCCGGCCGCGGGCCCCGGTGGGAGAAGGCCGTGTACGGCGACAAGGCGACGCTCCCACTGGCGGACCAGGTCGAGGGCCTGCGGGCGGCCGCCCGGCTGCGGCCCGGACTGCTCGACCTCGACCGGGTCGGCATCCGCGGCTGGTCCTACGGCGGCTACCTCGCCGCCCTCGCGGTGCTGCGCCGCCCGGACGCCTTCCACGCCGCCTCCGCCGGAGCCGCCCCCACCGACTGGCGGTTCTACGACACCCACTGGCAGGAGCGCTTCCTCGGCCACCCCGACGAGCACCCCGAGCACTACGACAGCGGCTCGCTGATCGCCGAGGCGCCGAAGCTGAGCCGCCCACTGCTGCTGATCCAGGGCCTCGCCGACGACAACGTCTACCCCGCCCACACCCTGCGGCTCTCCGCCGCCCTCCTCGCCGCCGGCCGCCCGCACGAGCTCCTCCCCCTACGCGCCACCGGCCACCGGCCGACGGACGAGGCGGTGGTGGAGAACCTGCTGCACCACGAACTTGGCTTCCTGCGCCGCTCGTTGGGCCTGGAGTGATCAGCGCCGCGCCACCGAACGCCTGCCCAGCGAACGGGCCGGTGCCCATGATCAGGGAGGCATGTGATGCCGTCGAGCGTGCCCGGCTTCGCTGAGCTGCTTGAGCAGTGCCAGCGGTCCGCCGTCCATCTGGAGCTGCGGGACTCGTACGCCCCGACGGATCGGTTCGAGGCCTGGCAGCGCGGTGAGCGGATCAACTGGGAGGACCAGGCGTCCTGGTGGCATCCCTATGACCAGTTGATCACGGACGCCGTGGCGCGGGGCGTGGTCATTCGCCGAGCCCGGGTGGTCTCCGAGCCCGTGTCCGAGTACATCCGGTGGGAGCACTACGTCACCCACGCCAACGTCACGGCCGGCGAGCAGGTCCGCTGGCTGCCACGGCGGCAGGCCACGAGCATCCCCCTGCCCGGGAACGACTTCTGGCTGTTCGACGGTGCGCTGCTTCGAGTGCACCACTTCTCCGGGGACGGCGCCGTGGTCGAGGACGAGATCACGACAGAGCCGGACGCCGTGACGCTGTGCACCACCGCGTTCGAAGCAGTCTGGGAGCGAGCGCTCCCGCACCATCTGTACGAGATCTGACGAAGACCGGCTCCATGCCCGCGAGGCCCTCGCCCTGGGTGGGCGAGGGCCTTCGCGTGTTTCAGTGCTGCTCGTCGCGCGCCTCGGGGCGGGGCATCCTGAGGGTCGCGAGGACGCCGAGGGCGAGGAGGCCTGCGCCGACGAAGGACCTCACGGCTGCCCTCCCTCGTCGTCATCGTCCAGTTCGCGGAGCAGGCGGAGGAGGTTGAGCAAAGTGCTCACCGGAGCGTTCCCGAAGTCGATCAGGATGCGCCCGTCGATGGTGGTCTCGCCCGGCAAGGCGGACCCCCAGAGGAGCCCATGCGGCAGGCCGCGCCTGTGCAACTCGCCCAGAAGGGCCATGAGGTGGGGTTTGGTGTAGTCGCGCATCCGGGGGTCCTCCGGCAGGACGGGGTAGCCGGTCACGCGCGGCAGTCCAGCTCGTACCAGATGGATTTGCCGCGCTTCTGCGGGTCGACGCCCCAGCGGTGGGTGAGGCCCTCCACGAGTTGGAGGCCCCGGCCGGACTCGGTGGAGTCGGCGGGGGTTCGCCGCCGGGGGAGGGCGTCGCTCTCGTCGGAGACGGTGACCCGGAGGGTGCGACCGAGGACGGAGAACCAGACGACGGGCGCGGGGGTGTCGCCGTGCCGCCAGGCGTTGACGACGAGCTCCATCAGGGCGAGTTCGGCGTTGAAGATGCTGTCGGCGTCCCAGCCGCCGCTACGGGTCATCGCGTCCCGCAGGGCCTGGCGGGAGAGGGTGAGCGAGGGGGTGTTACGGGTGCACACGGGAACCTCCGTGAGGCTGTGGCGTGGGGAGGGGATGACGGTCGTCGCCGTGAGCCAGGCCGGGGCGGCGGTTGCTCTTCGGCGTGCGGGCAGCAGGCGCCTACTGCCTTGGATGCAGGCATTACTGACGATCCGTCGGATCAAGCTGTGAACGACGATAGCGCATCCGCTCTTTAATTAAATTCGAACGAGAGAAGTGTCCTCCCATCGGGGGACGCGCTTCGCCGAGCCCGGATGGATCCACCGGCAACCGGCGCGGCACACTGGCCTCTGCACCTGTTGAGAGGACGCCATGGCCCTTCGAGTCCCCACCCTCCGTCAGCGGCGCCTCGGCGCCGAACTGCGGAGGATGAGAGAGCAAGCCGGCTTCGGCGGCAGCCACCTTGCCCGTCTGCTTGGGGTGACTGCTGCCTTGGTGAGTCAGATGGAGAATGGGAAGTCGGCTGTCAGCGAGGAACGTCTGCGTGAGATCGCGGCGGCCTGCGCGTGTGGCAACGAGCCCCTGATCGCCGCGCTCGCTGACATGACCCGGGAGCGAGAAACTGGCTGGTGGGAGGAGTACAGCCCGAGTCTGACCAGCGACCTGCTCGATGTGGCGGCGATCGAGGCCCATGCCCGGCGGATCGCCACCTACTCGATCACCTTCCTGCCCGGACTGCTTCAAACTCCGGCCTACGCCGCTTCGGTGTTCGCCCGTGCGATCCCGCCATTGCCGCAGGCTGACGTCAATCTCCGCCTCGCCTTCCGCCTGCGGAGGCAGCAGATCATCCGCAACGACGCTACGCCCTACACTGCGTTCATCCATGAAGCCGCACTGCGGATGCAGTTCAGCGGGCCAGAGGCACTTGCCGAGCAACTCGGCGCCCTCATTGACCATTCCGAGAGCCCTGGCATCTCAGTTCGGGTCGTGCCGTTTAAGATCGAATCGCTGCCCGGCCCCAGCGAGAACTTCGTCTATATCGCCGGTCCGGTGCCCGAGTTGGACACAGTGCAGATCGACATCAGCTTCGGGTGTCCGCTCTTCGATGCACCCTCCGACCTTGCAAGCTACCGCGAGATCCTCGATCGAATGGCGTCCGTAGCCCTCTCCGAAGATGACTCGCGCGACTTCATCCGATCCATCAAGAAGGAGATAGAGGGCAATCATGAGTAGCCCCGCATGGCAGAAGTCCAGTTACTCCGGCTCCAGCAACGCATGCGTTGAGGTCCGGGCTGCCGACGGGGTAGTTGAGCTCCGGGAGTCCGATGAGGGAGACGTCATCGTCCGCACCACGTCCCTCAAGTTCGCCACGTTCCTCCAGGGCGCCAAGGCCGGCGAGTTCGACCACCTCACCGCCACCCCCTGAGCAGCACGTCGCCCCGTCGAGCCGGTGCTCGACGGGGCGACGCGAACCCACCGTTCAGACCTCCCGAACGCCCGGCCGGTAGGCCAGGTGGACGTGCGACGGCGCGTCCAGCGCGGCTGTTCTCGTAGTCGAAGTGATGGTCGCTTGCAGCACCTGAACGCGCAGGAAATCGGCCCACCCGACCTCCTGCGTGAGGCGAACGGTTCGGTCCGGTTGTGGGCGGGCCCACCCCAGCGGACCTGCCGGTCGTGCTTGCCGGCCGGCTCGAAGAGTCAGGGCACGAGACTGCTGAGCACGAAGGATCAGGCACGACTTGCCGTGGTCGTCCATTCATCGGGGTCAGGACCCGAGTAGGCAGACGAGCGGAAGGTGCGACGGAAAGCCTCGGGGCCGTGCCGCTGATCGAGCCAGCTCGAAAGACCGAATAGATTGCCGCTGATCACCGCCGCGATGATCAGCGCATGCAGCGTGTCCGCCTCCGGGCCGCCCATGTCGGCGAGGAAGCGCTGGTAGCGAGCGCCGACGCCGTGCTCATATCCGGCCATGGCCAGGTGGAAGCGGGTGGCAACACCAGGCTCTGCGTGGTCGAAATCGCTCGGCTCCAGCCGTCCCGTGGTGTCGCGGAACGCCAGGCGATCGGCCGCCGCGATGCGTTCGGCCAGGCCGAGACGGTCGGCCACCGCAGCGGAGATCATCCGGGCCTCCCGATCCGTGGCCCCCTCCATCACGATGCCGAGATTCCGCGTCGACGAAGCATCGCTCCTGTCCTGGGACGAGTACGTCCGGCCGTGCTGGTCGCGGCGGTTGATGCCGTAACGGCTCCGGATCACTTGCTCGCCTTGGAGCCGGTACTCCCGGAACGACCCCCAGTGCAGGCAGTCGTGCGCGTAGCTACGGAGGAGGTCGAGCGCCACCAGTTCCGGTGCCGCCGGTCGGGGATCGTTCAGCCGCCCGTACCTCGTGACCACGGACGCCAGTTGCACATGCCGGTACCCCTGGTTCGGATGGTGGAAGCCGCCGAACGCGTCGGGCCGGGTCGAGCGCACCCCTACCCACACCCGGTCAGTCGGCAGCAGTCGACTCAGCCCCAATTCCCCGTAGCGGTCGGCCAGAAGGGCAGCACCCTGCCGAAAGACTTCGCGGGCCGGCTCGTCGGACGATGTGTCGACCACCCAGTGCAACAGTGAGAACGTGATGTGCGGATGGGCCCGGTCGAGCGCTGCCGTCGCCCGTCGCGCGGCCAGCAGGTGAGCCAACTCGGCCCGCTCGGCGGGGTCTCCGGACAGGTGCTCGTTCGGCGCCAGGCAGGAGGGGGTGAGTGATCGACCAAGGGTCAGTACGGCCGACGACTGATCAGTCGCCGATGTGATTCCTGCACTCCCCCGGGGAGTTCGTCCGGCGAGAACCATCGAGCCTCCAGGATCTCGAACGAAGCCGCCCTGACCTGCCCAGTGACGTACAGGACCTCGTAGGCGACTTCGACACGCAGTTTGTAGCCGCTCTTCAGGTGCGCCAGCTCGCACACCTTCACCGTGAGTCCGGTTTCCTCCCGGACCTCACGCACGATCGTGTCCTCGAAGCTCTCGCCCTTGTCGGCGTAGCCGGTCGGCAGACCCCACTGCCGGCCCTCCGGCCACATCCGGTGCTTCAGCAGCAGCACACGGCCGTCCTGGTCGCGGACGATGCCCGTCACCCCGACCATGAACTTCGAGTGCCACAGCCACAGCACGCGCCACTGCATCGGGCCGCGGATGATCCGCCAGAGCTTCGCAGCGATCTTCTTCATGGGTTCGCCCTTTCGTTGACGGGGGCCCGCGCGCCGCTCGCGCGGGCCCACGATCCCGCAACCGGCACCGCCGACACCAAATCCGCGATTATCAGACCGATCGGGATGATGTCAGCGGAGAAGCTGGTACCGCACGGGAGAGCAGCCGCAAGGCGAGGAGTCCACAGTAAGGGGACCGAAAGGGGAGGAAGGCGATTATTCCCGTGCGCGACTAAAGACCGCCGAGGAAGAGGGCCGACCACTCAGCCAGCTTCTCTCGGGCTTCCTCACCGAACAGTGCATAACCTTCGTACATGGCGAACGCGTCCCGGTACGCCTTGATGTCCCGCCGGTCCCGGAGCGTGATGATTCCGGTCTCCGTCTCGACCGTGGCAAGGCTGCTGTCGTACACCGTGAAGGTGTTCAGCGGGCTCTCCGGGATGTGCTTCCCGAGTGGAATCACGCCGAGCCGGACGTTCGGGAGCCTGGAAACGGAGACGAGTCGTTCGATCTGCATGACCATGGCCCGAGGCGGCAGGAGCGCCCACCGGGCAGCCTGCTCGGTGAGTACGAAGGTGAAGGCCTTCGACTCGTCGTACAGGACGGTCTGGCGCTCCAGTTTCTTCATGGCGGCCCTGCTGGTGTCTCCCGGCACATGGGCGAGGCTCGCCCGCACGTACTCGGGCGAGGCGAGCAGCGTGTTGAGCATCGAGATCAGGAAGTAGCGGATCTCGCTGGAGGACTGGTCGAGCGCCGCGAGCTCGGCTTGCTTCCTCTCCAGGCCCTTCTTCCTCAGAGCGCGGATGTCCTGCCACTCGGTATTCGCCACACGGGCCAGGTCGAACACCTGTCGCGCCAACTCGGCCGGCACTTCGAGGGCCCGCAGGATCAGCTCCACGTCCACCAGGGACGGCACGGTTCTGCCTGTTTCGATCTTGCTGATCTTCGACTGCGTCATGCCACAACGCCGAGCAAGCCGGTCTCCTGCGAGACCGGCTTGAACCCGTAGTTCCCTCAAGGCCTTTGCCAGGTCACTTCTACTGTGCCCCAGCTCTTCCGGGTCTATTGCCACCCGTGCTCTTCCACATAGTCCACGAAGGGCACCGACTCGGCCACAGCGATCCGCCGCCATTCCCGGTACTTCTCGACGTCGTCCTCGACAAGCACGCGGTTGATCTGCGTTCCGTCGGGCTCGTAGTTCATCAGGACCACGGTCGAATCGTCGAAGGCCCAGAAGTCCTGAGCCGGAAGGCCCGGGTTCGGCCTGTCGGTCAGGTCGAGAATGTAGATGTCCTCACCGGCCCTGGCATGCGGTGCGTAGTACATGAACTCGTACCGCAGGTAGTCACTCAGCGGCCGGGTAACGATGTGCACGCGCTGAACCGTGCGACCGGCCGCGGTATGAGCCCTGAGCTTGTCAGTCCAGCCGGACGTGTAGGTACCGGGGTCGATCCGGTACCCGTTCAGGAACTCCTCGATCTCTTCCGCCTCCCCCGCGACCTTGTAAGCGGGCAGGGTCTCAAGCCGGAACGCCGACCGCGAGAAACCGTGCAGAAGCCTCTGCCAGTCCTCACCATCCAAGAACACGAATGGCCTCCTTCACGACATGCTCGGGCAGCTCCACGGCGCCTTCGTGTACCGGCACCGCCAGCTCCGCGTACTGGTCCCCTTGGAAGACGAGGGTGCCCCGGTCGGTGCGGTAGACGTTCGGGCAGTCTCCTTCCTTGCAGTCTCCGACACCGACGCCCGTGAGCCGCTGGTGAGCCATGCCAACCCCCTTCAGCTCGGCCCGGATTGGACCGCCTGGGCGAGACGCTATGGACTGGCCGCGCGTCCTGTCCACACGGTTCGGGCAGTATTCCCGTCCTGGACTAATGATCACGGCCCCGCTCGGAAGCGCTGCCGTGCCCCGGCCGAGGAACCCGCCCGCTCTGGCGACCGCGGACGGACACGTCGGCACGTGTACCGGCCCCCGCCACGTGATCGCCCGTTCGGACCGCGAAGTCCGTGAGGCCCCCGCCAAGGCCGGCGAGTTCGACCACCTCACCGTCACCCCCTGAACAGCACGTCGCCCCGTCGAGCAGCTGCTCGACGGGGCGACGCGAACCCACCGTTCAGACCTCCCGGACGCCCGCGCGCCAGACCGCCGCCGTCAGGGGGACACCCGGGCGGTAGGCCAGGTGCACATGCGACGGCGCTTCCAGCAGCAGCAGGTCGGCGCGGGCGCCGACCGTGACGGTGCCGACGTCGCTGCGCCGCAGGGCGCGGGCGCCGCCCGCGGTGGCCGCCCAGACCGCCTCGTCCGGGGTCATGCCCATCTCGCGCACCGCCACGGCAATACAGAACGCCATCGAACTGGTGAAGCTGGAGCCCGGGTTGCAGTCCGTCGACAGGGCCACCACCGCGCCCGCGTCCAGCAGTCGGCGCCCACTCGGGTACTCGGCGCGCGTCGAGAACTCCGCCCCCGGCAGCAGCGTCGCGACCGTCGCCGACCCCGCCAGCGCCGCCACGTCCTCGTCCGTCAGGTGGGTGCAGTGGTCCGCCGAGGCGGCCCCCAGCTCCACCGCCAGCTGCACGCCCGGCCCGTACGTGAGCTGGTTGGCGTGCACGCGCGGCGTGAGGCCCTTCTCGATCCCCGCCGTCAGGACGGCCCGCGCCTGGTCCCCGTCGAAGGCGCCCTTCTCGCAGAACACGTCCACCCAACGGGCGTGCGGCGCGCAGGCGTCCAGCATCTCGCCGGTCACCAGCTCCACGTACCCGGCCGGGTCCTCGGCGTACTCCGGCGCCACCACGTGCGCGCCCAGGTACGTCGTCTCCGGGGTGTACCCGGCGGCGATCCGCAGCGCCCGGGCCTCGTCCTCGACCGTCAGCCCGTAGCCGGACTTGCACTCGATGGTGGTGGTGCCCTGCCGCACCGCCTCCCGGACGAACCGGGCCAGGTTGGCCTCCAGTTCGGCATCCGAAGCGGCCCGCGTGGCCGCCACCGTGGTCCGGATGCCGCCCGCCGAGTACGCCTGCCCGGACATCCGGGCGTTGAACTCGGCGGTACGGTCCCCCGCGAACACCAGGTGGGCGTGCGAGTCGACGAAGCCGGGCAGCAGCGCCCGGCCCCCGGCGTCGAAGCGCTCGTCCGCCGCCGGGGCCTGCGCGGCCGGGCCGACCCAGGCGACGGTGCCGCCGTCGACCACCACGGCCGCTTCGGTGAGCAGGCCGAGCGGCCCGGCGCCCTGCCCGGGGTCGTTGGTGACCAGGCTGCCGATGCCCGTGATCAGGGTGGTCGTGGTGCTCAAGACAACGCCTTCCGAAGGGGGTTGAACGGGGGTCAGTAGTCCAGCGCGCGGATCGCGGAGCGCAGCGCACCCGGCACGTCGTCCACCAGCAGGTGCACGCCGTCCCGGACGACGTGCCGGCCGCCGACCACCAGGTGCCGCACGTCCGCCGCCGAGGCCGCGAAGACGGCGATCTCGGCGCCCAGCCGGGGTGGCGGGCCCGCCGTACGGACGGTGTCCAGCGCGATCACCGTGAAGTCGGCGAGCGCCCCGGCCTCGATCCGTCCGGCCTCCGGCCAGCCGAGCGAGGCGTGCCCGTCCTCGGTGCCGGCCCGCAGCAGCGCGTTCGCCGTCCAGTGGCCGCGCGTCCGCGTCCGCAGCCGCTCGTCCAGCTCCAGCGCGCGGGCCTCCTCGAACGGGTCGATCACCGCGTGGCTGTCGCTGCCCAGGGTGATCGGGGAGCCCGCCGAGGCGAGCCGGCGGGCCGGGCCGATGCCGTCCGCGAGGTCCCGCTCGGTGGTGGGGCACATGCAGACCGTGGTGGAGGAGTCGGTGAGGAGCCTGACGTCCTCGTCGGTCAGGTGGGTGGCGTGCACGGCCGAGGTGCGCGGGCCGAGCACGCCGTGGTCGGCGAGCAGCCGGGTCGGGGTGACGCCGTGCGCGGCCAGGCAGGCGTCGTTCTCGGCGGTCTGCTCGGACAGGTGGACGTGCAGCGGCGCCCCGCGCAGCGCCGACCAGTGCGCGACGGTGTCCAGCTGCTCGGCCGGGACGGCTCGCACCGAGTGGACGGCGGCGCCGATCCGGGCGTGCTCGCGCGGCTTGAGCGCGTCCGCCCGGGCGGCCCAGGCGTCGGCGTCGCCGTCGCTGAACCGCAGCTGGGGGTGGGTCGGCTCGGCCCCGAAGCCGGAGGACAGGTAGCAGGTGTCCAGCAGGGTGATCCGGATGCCGGCCCGGGCGGCGGCCTCGATCAGCGCCTCGCCCATCGCGTTCGGGTCGGTGTACCGGGCGCCGCCGGGCGCGTGGTGCAGGTAGTGGAACTCGCCGACGGCGGTGACGCCGGCCAGCGCCATCTCGGCGTAGACGGCGGTGGCGAGCGCCAGGTAGCGGTCCGGGTCCAGCGCGCCGGCGAACCGGTACATGGTGTCGCGCCAGGTCCAGAAGGTGCCGGAGCCGACCTGGACGTGCCCGCGCAGCGCCCGGTGGAAGGCGTGCGAGTGGGCGTTCGCCTGGCCGGGCACCGCCAGCCCCTCCAGCCGGACGGCGCCGGGCGGGCAGGGGCCGCTGTCCGGGACGACGGCGGCGATCGTCCCGCCGGGGCCGGTGGTGATCAGCACGTCCCGCTCGACCACCGGCCCGTTGTCGTGCGGCAGCCAGGCGTACTGGGCCCAGTACGCCACGGGGCTCGACGGGGTCACTGACACGCCAGGTCCTCCAGTACGTCGGCGAGGGCGGCGACCCCGGCCAGGCAGTCGGCCTGCTCGGCGTGCTCGGCCGGGGAGTGGGAGACGCCGGTGGGGTTGCGCACGAACAGCATGGCGGTCGGGATCGCCGAAGCCAGGATGCCGGCGTCGTGTCCCGCGCCGGTGGGCAGCACCGGGGCGTCCAGCAGCTTGGCCAGCCGGTCGCGCAGCGGCCCGTCGAAGTCCACCACCGGGGTGTAGGACTCGCGGGTCAGCTCGACCCGGACGCCGTCGCGCTCGCCGCGCTCGGCGGCGGCCCGCTCGATCGCCTCGACCAGCTCGGTGAGGGTGCGCTCGTCGGCCGCCCGGGAGTCCAGCCAGCCGCGCACCAGCGAGGCGATCGCGTTGGTGCCGTTGGGCTCGACCGCGACCTTGCCGAAGGTGGCCCGCGCGCCCGCCTGCTTCGCCTTCTTGCGGGCCGCCAGCACGGTGTTGGCGTAGGTCAGCATCGGGTCGCGGCGGTCCTCGATCCGGGTGGTGCCGGCGTGGTTGGCCTCGCCGTGGAAGTCGAACCGCCAGCGGCCGTGCGGCCAGATCGCCCCGGCCACACCGACCGGCTGCCCCTCGGCGAGGCAGCGGCCCTGTTCGACGTGCAGCTCGACGAAGGCGCCGATCCGGGCCAGCCGGTCCTCGTCCGCGCCGATCGCGGTGGGGTCGTAGCCGGCCTTCTCCATCGCGTCGGGCAGCCGGACACCGTCGGCGTCGCGCAGCCCGTACGCCTGCTCCGGGGAGAGCACCCCGGCGGTCAGCCGGGAGCCGATGCAGGCCACGCCGAACCGGGCGCCCTCCTCGTCGCCGAAGTTGACGATCGCCAGGGGCCTGGTGAACTCCGCGCCGCGGGAGCGCAGTTCGTCCAGCGCGGCGAAGGAGGAGACCACGCCGAGCGGGCCGTCGAAGGCGCCGCCGTCCGGGACGGAGTCCAGGTGCGAGCCGGTGACGACCGCGCCGCCGGCGGTCGGATCGCCCAGCCAGGCCCACTGGTTGCCGTTGCGGTCCAGCTCGTACGCCAGGCCGCGGCCGCGGGCCTGCTGCTCGAACCAGGCGCGGCACTCGGCGTCGGCGGAGTTCCAGGCGAAGCGGCGGTAGCCACCGGAGGCGGCGGAGCGGCCCACGGGGAGCAGCTCCGCCCACATCTCTTCGAACGAGGAAGCCGTCACAGCTCACCCATGGGAACGCGCACCCCGCGCTCGGCGGCGACCTCGGTGGCCCGGTCGTACCCGGCGTCCACGTGCCGGATGACGCCCATGCCCGGGTCGTTGGTGAGCACCCGGCGGATCTTCTCCCCGGCCAGCGCGGTGCCGTCGGCGACGGTGACCTGGCCGGCGTGGATCGAGCGGCCGATGCCGACGCCGCCGCCGTGGTGGATGGAGACCCAGGAGGCGCCGGAGGCGACGTTGACCATGGCGTTGAGCAGCGGCCAGTCGGCGATCGCGTCGGAGCCGTCCAGCATCGCCTCGGTCTCCCGGTACGGGGAGGCCACCGAGCCGCAGTCCAGATGGTCGCGGCCGATCACGATCGGGGCGGACAGCTCACCGGAGGCGACCATGTCGTTGAAGCGCTCGCCGGCCTTGTCGCGCTCGCCGTAGCCGAGCCAGCAGATGCGCGCCGGCAGGCCCTGGAAGTGCACCTTCTCCTGGGCCAGCTTGATCCAGCGGGCCAGCGACTCGTTCTCCGGGAAGAGGTCGAGGACGGCCTTGTCGGTCTTGTGGATGTCCTGCGGGTCGCCGGACAGCGCCGCCCAGCGGAACGGGCCCTTGCCCTCGCAGAACAGCGGGCGGATGTACGCCGGGACGAAGCCGGGGAAGGCGAACGCGCGGTCGTACCCGGCCAGTTGGGCCTCGCCGCGGATCGAGTTGCCGTAGTCGAAGACCTCGGCGCCGCGGTCCAGGAAGCCGACCATCGCCTCGACGTGCGCGGCCATCGACTCACGGGCGCGCTGGGTGAACTCGGCGGGCTTGGCGGCGGCGTAGTCCGCCATGTCCTCGAAGGCGACGCCGACCGGCAGGTAGGCCAGCGGGTCGTGGGCGCTGGTCTGGTCGGTGACGATGTCGATCGGCGCGTCCATCGCGAGCAGCTGCGGGACCAGCTCGGCGGCGTTGCCCAGCACGCCGATGGAGAGCGGCTGCCTCTTGTCGCGGGCGGCGGTGGCCAGCTCCAGCGCGTGGGAGAGGTCCTTGGCCTCGACGTCCAGGTAGCGGTGCTCGATCCGGCGGGCGATCCGGGACGGGTCGCAGTCGATACAGATCGCCACGCCGCCGTTCATGGTGACGGCCAGCGGCTGGGCGCCGCCCATCCCGCCGAGGCCGGCGGTGAGGGTGATGGTGCCCTCCAGCGAGCCGTTGTAGCGCTTGCCGGCGACGGCCGCGAAGGTCTCGTAGGTGCCCTGGAGGATGCCCTGGGTGCCGATGTAGATCCACGAGCCGGCGGTCATCTGCCCGTACATGGTGAGCCCGAGGCTCTCCAGCCGGCGGAACTCCTCCCAGTTGGCCCAGTCGCCGACCAGGTTGGAGTTGGCGATCAGCACCCGCGGCGCCCACTCGTGGGTCTGCATCACGCCGACCGGCCGCCCGGACTGGACCAGCATGGTCTCGTCCTGCTTCAGCCCCTCCAGCGTCCGCACCATGGCGTCGAAGGACCGCCAGTCCCGCGCCGCCTTGCCCGTCCCGCCGTACACCACCAGCTTCGACGGGTGCTCGGCCACCTCCGGGTCGAGGTTGTTCATCAGCATCCGCAGGGCGGCCTCCTGCTGCCACCCCTGCGCCGTCAGCCCCGTCCCCCGCGCCGCGCGCACCTCTCGCGGCCCGCTCGCCTGCTGCTGCACCATAGTCACGGCCTCCCTGCGGATGGATTCATTCAAGCTATGTTCGATTGAATATAACTAAACAGTCGGCTTTCGACCAGACCCCGAAGGCATCCGATCAGCCCCGGCACCGGCCCACTTGGCGCGCTAGCCTGAACCCGGCGGACACCAGCCACTCGGCCCAGCACCAGAGAGCGGAGGACACGATGACGGCCATCACCGTGCGGCCCGGCAGACTCCGGGATGCGGCGGAGGAGATCGAGGAGAGCACGGGACTTCGCGTCCAGATCATCGGAGGAACCCTGGTGATGTCCCCGACCCCTCGCGGCAAGCACGCGGGAACCGTCCGACGGCTGCGCATCCAGCTGGACCCCCGACTGCCCGCCGACCTGGGCGCCTACGAGGTGTCGTCCATCTACATGCCGGGCAACGACGAGGACTACGCCACGCCCGACCTGATCGTCCTCCCCGTCGACTGGGAGAACGACGACCGGTGGCTCGCCGACCCCCACGAGGCGGCCCTCGTCGTCGAGGTGATCTCCAACTCGGAGGGTGTGAAGGCCGTCTCCACCAAGACGGACTGGTACGCGAGCGCCGGCGCCCCGGCCCTGCTCGCACTCGACCCTCGCAACGGCACCTGGGCGCTCCACACCCACCCCCGCGACGGGGCGTACCAGGGCATCCTGCTCGGCAAGTACGGCGAGCCCGTCCCGCTGCCCGCACCGCTGCCCGCCGAGCTGGACACCTCCGGCCTTCCGCTGTACGCGCCGCGCGCCTGAGTCACGCCGCGGCGTCGCCGCCGTCCCAGTCGATGCCGATCTCGGCGAGCCAGCGGCGGTCGTCGGCGTCGGGGGTGGGCGGGGATGGCGGGCGGGGGATGTTCTGGACGGGGCCGAGGCCGTACTTCTCGGCGGCCGCGGCGGCGCGGGCGTCGGGTTCGATGACGCCGACGTGGACGGCGGACTCGTCGCCCGGGTCGAGGACGGTCAGTTCGGGTTCGGGCAGGCGCCGCAGGGTGACGCGGCGTCCGCAGGTGGGGCAGGACCATTCGTCGGCACCCGAGGAGAGGCGGGCGACGAACTTCATCTCGTGGATCACGCGCATGGGCGGCACCCCCTGCAGGGGGGATGCCCGGGTTCGTGGCGGCTACTCCCCCGCCGCCGCGGGCCGCGGTTATTCCAGGAAGAGTCCGCGTGCCGCCGCCGACTGCTCGATCGCCTCCAACCGGGCCTCCGCACCCGGGAGTTCGTCGCACATGGACTGCAGCAGCACCCGGCCGAGCATCATCGGCGCGCACGCGGTGTCGAAGACCAGCCCGGTGCCGACGGCGGCCGGCAGCATCAGGTCGGACAGCTTGGCGACCGGCGCGAAGGCGCTGTCGGCGACGGTCAGCACCGTCAGCCCGCACTCGCGGGCCACCGTCAGCGCGTCCATCAGCTCCCGCGGGTAGCGCGGCAGGGCGAAGCAGAGCAGCGCGCTGGCGCCGGCCGCCCGGGCCTGCTCCAGCCGGTCGGCGAGCATGCTGCCGCCCTCGTCCAGCAGCCTGATGTCCGGGTGCACCTTGGCCGCGAAGTAGGCGAAGCCGCGCGCCTGCGCCGAGGCGGCCCGCAGGCCGAGCACCGGCAGCGGGCGGGAGGCGGCGAGCAGCCGGGCGGCCCGGATGATCGGCTCCGGGTCGGCGAGGAGTTCGGCGAGGTGGCGCAGGTGGGCGATCTCGGCGAGGACGGCCTGCTGGTGCTCGTTGCGCACCGCGTCGTCCGGGGTCTCCGGCGCGGCCGGTTCGCCGCCGCCGAGTTCGCGCAGCTGTTTGCGCAGCGCCGGGTAGCCGTCGTAGCCGAGCGCGACCGCGAAGCGGGTGACGGACGGCTGGCTGACGCCCGCGAGTTCGGCGACCTCCACGCTGGACAGGAACGGCGCCTCGGTGGCGTGCCGCACCAGCGAGTGGGCGATCCGGCGCTGGGTCGGCGTCAGCCGGTGCCCCTCGAAGAGCTGGAGCAGCCGGGCGGAGGGGCCGACGCTGCCGGCCTCGTCGGTGGCGGTCATCAGCGGTACCTCCGGGTGCGTGCGGTTCGGACGACGACTGTGCAGGAGCGGGCGGCGCCTGGCAAAGACGTCTCGTACGGCGGGACGTCCGCTGGGACGCCCCGCGGGTCGGACGGCCCGGCGGTGGTCCGGGCCGGGTGGGCCGGGGTCGGACAGACCTGAGCCGGGATCGGGCAAACCCGGGCCGGGGTCGGACAGACCCGGGCCGGGGCGGGGCAACCCTGATTTCTCCCTGAGCCCGCCCGGATTCCTCCCGCGAACGGATGGACCGGACGCCCCCGCGGCCCCACTCTGGTCCTATGGACACTCGTCAGGACGAACTGCGGCGCGACCTCGACGCCACCCTCCAGGCCCGCAAGGAGCTCGGCAAGGAGTACGAGGACGAACTCGTCGACTCCTTCATGAGGCGGCTCGACGCCCGTCTGGACGCCCGGGTCGAGCGCTCGGTGGCCAAGCGGCTGGACGACGACGAGCCGCGTTTCCGGCACCGGGGCCACTCCCGTCGTCCGGGCTTCGGCAAGCGTTCCAACGCCGGGCTCGCGGTGACCTCGCTGGTCATCGGCGTCCCGCTGACGGCGATCGCGGGCAGTCCGGAGAGCGGCGGCTTCGCCGGCCTGGTGGTCTGCTGGGCGGGCATCGTCGGGGTCAACCTGGCCGCCGCCCTGGGCGAGCTGCGCAACCGCGGGGGCCGCGGGGAGCGCTCGCCACGGAGCGACGACTGGGACTGAGTCCCCGTCACCCCGCGGCGGCGCCATCGGCCCGGTCGGACGGACGTCAGGCCAGCGGGCCGGTGACCCGCTCGACCGCGCGCACCAGCTCGCCGGAGGCGACCAGTTCGGCGGCGGCCTCCAGGTCCGGCGAGAGGAAGCGGTCGCGGCCGGCGCCGCCGACCCCCGCCTCGCGGGCGGCGGCCAGCGCGGCCGCGGTGGCCGGGGCGAGCCCGCCGGCCCCGTCGGCCTGCCGGCGGATCTCCAGCGCGCGGGCGGAGGCGGTCAGTTCGACGGCCAGGATGCGGCCGAGGTTGGCCACCGCCTGGCGCAGCTTGCGCGCGGCCGACCAGCCCATCGACACGTGGTCCTCCTGCATCGCGGAGGACGGGATCGAGTCGACCGAGGCCGGGACGGCGAGCCGCTTGTTCTCGCTGACCAGCGCCGCCTGGGTGTACTGGGCGATCATCAGGCCGGAGTCCACGCCCGGGTCGTCGGCCAGGAAGGCCGGCAGGCCGTGCGAGCGGGCCTTGTCGAGCAGCCGGTCGGTGCGGCGCTCGGAGATCGAGCCGAGGTCGGCGGCGGCGATGGCGAGGAAGTCCAGCACGTACGCGACCGGGGCGCCGTGGAAGTTGCCGTTGGACTCCACCCGGCCGTCCGGCAGCACCACCGGGTTGTCGACCGAGGCGGCCAGCTCGCGCGCGGCGACCAGCTGGGCGTGCGCCAGGGTGTCCCGGCCGGCGCCGGCCACCTGCGGGGCGCAGCGGATCGAGTAGGCGTCCTGGACCCGCGGGGCGTCGTCCTGGTGGTGGCCGGTGAGGCCGGAGTCCTTGAGGACGGCGAGCATGTTGGCGGCGCTCAGCGCCTGGCCCGGGTGCGGGCGGATCGGGGCGTGCAGCTCGGGGGCGAGCACCTTGTCGGTGCCGAGCAGCGCCTCCAGGCTCATCGCGGCGGTGATGTCGGCGGTGGTGAACAGCCGCTGGAGGTCGGCGATGGCCATCACCAGCATGCCGAGCATGCCGTCGGTGCCGTTGATGAGGGCGAGGCCCTCCTTCTCCAGCAGCTCGACGGGCTCGATGCCGGCGGCGGCGAGCAGCTCGGCGGCGGGCTTCTCCACGCCGTCCGGGCCGGTGGCGGTGCCCTCGCCCATCAGGACCAGCGCGCAGTGCGAGAGCGGCGCGAGGTCGCCGGAGCAGCCGAGCGAGCCGAACTCCCGCACCACCGGGGTGATGCCCGCGTTGAGCAGGGCGGCCATGGTCTGCGCGACCAGCGGCCGGACGCCGGTACGGCCGGAGGCCAGCGTCTTCATCCGCAGGAACACCAGCGCGCGGACCACCTCGCGCTCGACCGCCGGCCCCATGCCGGCGGCGTGCGAGCGCACCAGCGACCGCTGCAGCTGGGCGCGCAGCTCGGGGCTGATGTGGCGCACGGCGAGCGCGCCGAAGCCGGTCGACACGCCGTAGACGGGGCGCGGCTCGGCCGCGAGGGCGTCGATCCGCGCACGGGCGGCCGCCATCTCGGCCAGCGCGTCGGGACCGATCTCGACCCGGGCGTTCCCCCGGGCGACGGCCAGGACGTCCTCGGCACCGACGTCGGCCTTGCCGACCAGGACCAGCGGAGCGTCGGGGGCCACAGCACTGTGCATATCCATATACACCATCTCATCAGGTGAATGAAGATATGACAACAGGTGCTCGCCATCCGGATTCTCCGCCCTCCGGATCGGCGCCGCACACCGCGGCCCCCTATCGCCCCCCGCATCACGGCACGGGCGGCGTCACGACACGCGCAGCTCGGCCTCGATCAGGTCCGCGGCCCGGGTGGTGCCGCCCTCGGCCCGGCCGGCGGCGGACAGCTCGGCCAGCCGCTCGGCCACCGCCGGGTCGCCGGTCAGCTCCAGCAGGGCGGCGCGCAGCGCCTCCGCGGTGGCCTGCTCGGTGTCCAGCCGGCGGGCGACGCCGAGGCCGACCAGGGCGTCCGCGTTGGCGAACTGGTCGGCGGCCTGCGGCACCGCGATCATCGGCACGGCGTGGAACAGCCCCTCGCTGGAGCCGCCCATGCCCGCGTGGGTGACGAAGGCGTCCGCCTGGGAGAGCACCGACAGCTGGGGCACCCACCGGTGCACCTCGACGGTGTCCGGCACCTCGCCGAGCTCGGCCAGGTCGGTGTGCTTGCCGACCTGGAGCACGGTGTGCCAGCCCGGCAGGTCGCCGAAGGCCTCCACGCAGGCCCGGTAGAAGGCGGGCTGGTGGGTGAAGGCCGAGCCGAGCGAGACCAGCAGCACCTTCTCGGCGCCTTCCGGCCGCTGCCACTCGCCCTGGTGGGCGCGGTCGCCGAAACAGGGCCCGACGAAGCTGATCCGCCGCTCGTCGACCCGGTCGACGTTGGGCTGGAGGGCGCGCGGGACGAGCGCGACGCACCGCTCGGGGCGGTTCTTGAAGCCCTCCACGTCGCGCTGCACCGCGCCCGCCTCGACCAGCCAGTCGGCGTACCGGCGGTAGTGCTCGGGGCCGCCCGGGCCGTTGCGCATCGGCTCGAACATCGCCGCGAGGTCCTCCTCGAAGCCCTCCCAGCCGACGAAGGCGGGCGACAGCTGCACCACCGGCACGCCCAGCCGCTCGCCGAGCGCCCGCCCGGCGAAGCCGCCGATGTCGTAGAGCACCAGGTCGGGGCGGTCGTCCTCGAAGGCCTCCAGCAGGACGGGCCACATCGACAGCGTGTCGTCCAGGAACACCTCCTGGATCGCCACCAGGTCCGACGGCCAGCCGGCCGGGTCGTCGGTGAGCGGCAGCTTGGTCGGGTACGGGACGAAGGTCGCGCCGGTGGACTCGACGACCTCCCGGAAGGAGGGGTCGTTGACGTAGCTGACCCGGTGGCCCCGGGCGACCAGCTCGGTGATCACCGCGAGACTGGGATTGACATGCCCATGAGCGGGAATGGAGACCATCAGGATGTGTGCGGGGGGGCGGTTCACGGGCACCTCCGGGGAACGGGGGATGAGACGAGACGATCCGTCTCGCGATGGCATGGGAAGACAATACGTCTCGTCTCGTTGTTTCGCATAGAATTTTTTCCATGGCCTCCAGAACAGCTCCCGACCCCGCCCGACGCAGCGAGCGCGCGCACTCCGCCGTCCTCGCCGCCACCACCGAACTCGTCGCCGAGATCGGCTACGGCAGGCTGACCATCGAGGCGATCGCCGCCCGGGCCGGCGTCGGCAAGCAGACCATCTACCGGTGGTGGCCCTCCAAGGGCGCCGTGGTCTTCGACGCCTTCCTCGCCGCCGGCGAGCACGAGGGCGGCATCGCGCTCCCCGACACCGGCGACCTCGCCGCCGACCTCCGCGCCGTCCTGCGCCCCACCAGCGACGAGCTGGCCGACCCGGACACCGACCGCACCTACCGGGCGATCATGGCGGAGATCCTCAACGACCCGGCACTGCAGGCCGAGCACCGCACCCGCCTGCTGGACCCCCTGCTGGCCGTCACCCGCGACCGCCTCCGCAGCGCCCGCGAGGCCGGCCAGATCGCCCCCGACACCGACCTCGACCTGGCCGTCGAAATCGTCTACGGCCCGCTCTACTACCGCTGGCAGTACCGGCTCGGCCCGCTCACCCACGAGCACGCCGACCGCCTGGTCGACGCCGCCCTGCGGGCCCTCAACCCGCCGCCTGCCGACGGCGGTTCCGGCGCCTGAACCAGCGGACGGCCACCACCGCGGCCGGTCCCTCAGACCACCGGCGGCGAGGCCGGCCCCGCCAGGGCGACCGAGACCAGGGCGCGCATGGCGGAGGCGGCCTGTCCCAGCGGCAGCGTCGCGTCGTCGGCGAAGAGCTCCACCAGCCAGCCGCCGGCCGGGTTCTGGCCGCCCGCGGCGACCATGCCCCGGTACCCGGAGACGACGAGCATCGCCTCCTCCGCCGGGTCGTTGCCGGCCGCGCCCGCCCGCAGCGCGAAGGAGCCGCCGCGGACGGCGCGGCGGGTCATCGGGTAGTGCCGGAGGTCGAAGACCGCGTCGGGGGCCTCGATCTGGGCCCGCTGGGTCTCCGCGCGGACGCTGCTGGGGCCGCTGGTCATCCGGTAGACGGCGTGCTGGGCGGTGCGCATGAGGTGGGAGCCGGGCGGGACGTACGAGACCCACCAGCCGACGGCGTCCAGCAGCCGGGCGGAGGCCTCGGCGACGACGACCAGCTTGCCGAGGGTGTCCGCGGGGTGGACGGCCCGGGCCGTGGCGGCCTGGTCGAGGGAGGCGAGCACGGCGGTGAGCAGCTGCCCGGGGTCGGCGCTGTGGGCGGCGCCGCGGAACCGCCGCCGGTCGCCCGCCCCGGCCCGGCCGTTCGGCCCGCGCCGCCCGTCCGCCCGGTGGTGCGGGTCGGCGGCGTCGGCGAGCAGCACGGTGGGGTCGGGCGAGAAGCCGGGGCCGTGGCTGCGCCCGGCGACGACGGGGTGGGCGGCCCGGGCGGCCTTGGCCCGGTACTGGGCGGCGTCGGCGAGCCGGAACAGCCGGTCGGGGGTGGTGACGGGCCCGATCGAGTCCCCGGTGGAGGCGACCCCGCAGGCCACGCCCTCGCCCTCGGAGAGCGCGAGCGCCCGGGCGCACAGCTCCTCGGCGACGGAGACCACCTCGTCGGCCTTCTGCCCCTCCACGAACAGGCAGAACTCGTCGCCGCCGAGCCGGGCGGCGAGGCTGCCGGGGAGCTTGGCGGCGGCCAGCGAGAGCTGGTGGGCGAACCGCTCCAGCAGCCGGTCGCCCATCTCGTGGCCGAGCTGGTCGTTGACCCGCTTCAGTCCGTTGACGTCGCAGACCACCAGGGAGACCACGGTGTTGTCCCGGTTGTGCGCCTCCAGCGCGCTCTCCAGCCGGGCGTCGACGGCGCGCCGGTTGGCCAGGCCGGTGAGCGGGTCGGAGAAGGCGAGCCTGCGCAGGTCGGCGAGGCGCTCGGTCTGCGCCAGCCCGGCGGAGACCTGGGCGGCGAGCAGGGTCGCGTAGTCGGCGTCGGCCTCGGTGAACTCGGGCATCCCGGCCGACCGGGCGAGGTACAGCTCGCCCCAGGCCTGGCCGTGCAGCACGACCGGCGCGACCACGCAGCAGGCCCGCCCGCGCCGGCGCAGCGCCGCGGCGCGCTCCTGGCAGTACGCGCCGGCCGTCGGGTGGGCGTGCCCGGCGTGCTGCACGCTGTTCTCGGCGCTCTGCAGCCAGGCGCGCGGCAGCCGCCCGGTGGTCCAGCGCTCCTCCAGGTACGTGACGATCTCGGGGAAGTCGGCGACCGGGTACGACTCGTCCTCGGGCAGCTCCTCCTCGCCCGGGGCGAGGTCGCCGTGGTTGACCAGCACCCGCAGCCGGCCGGACTCGCGGTCCCAGACGGAGACGGCGGCCATGGTGGCGCCGAGCGCCTCGGTGGCCCGGGCGGCGGCGGCCCGGACGGCCTCCAGCGGGGTGAGCGCGGCGGCCATGTCCTGGGCCAGCTCGACCACGGACTGCAGTCTCAGGTCGGGCAGCGGGTCGGAGTGCCGCGAGCCGCCGCAGTCGCAGTCGCGGTCCGTCATGATCGCCTCACTGCTCACCGGCTCGCCTCGCTCCCTGTGCTCGGTCCTGCCGGACCCCCGTCGGCCGGCCGCACCCGACCGGCCGCTTGCACCAAGACTAGGGCGGTTTCGTTCGCTTATGCCCCGTTTGCCCGGGCGGACCCGCAGCAGAACGTACGGGTTTCAACCGTTCAGCACCCGCAACCGCCCGTCCGCCGTGGGGAAGCGTGCCCACGAACGCCGTCACCGCATGCGTCTGCCCGCGGACGGCCGAAGCGCGCGCCTCCCCGTACGTCCACCGGATGCGTCTTCCCCGCGCGGGCCCGCCGTACGCGCGCCACCCGCGTACGGCCACCACCGCGTACGGCCACCACCCGCCTACGGCCCCGCGCGCGGGCGCTACTCGGCCTTCAGCCGCCGGGTGAGCAGCCACGGCTCGACCAGGCCGAGCCCCCGCACCGGCCGCCGCCACATCGGCTGCAGGTGGAACCGCGCCCCGGCGTCCGGTCCCGGGATCGGCAGCCCGGAGGCGGGCATCCCGGCCGCGGCCGACAGCGCCTCGGCCAGGCCGGGCCCCTCCGCGTCGGCCGGGGCGACGCTGCCGTTCTGCTCCAGCGCGGCGGCGAACTCACCGTCGATCAGCACCGCGTCCTTGGGCGCGATCGAGGTGAGCCGGCTCGCCAGGTTGACGGTGGTGCCGAAGACGTCGCCCATCCGCGAGGTGACCGTGCCGAAGGCCATGCCGACCCGCAGCGGCGGGATGGTGTCGTCCCCGGCCAGCGCCTCGATCAGGCTCAGCGCGATCTCGGCGGCGGTCGCCGGGTCCTCGGAGACGTAGAGGATCTCGTCGCCGAGCGTCTTGATCACCCGGCCGCCCTGGCCGGCGATCAGGTCCGAGCAGGTGTTCTCGAAGGTCTCGACCAGCTCGCCGAGCTCCTCCTCCTCCAGCCGCCGGGACAGCCGGGTGAAGCCGACCAGGTCGGCGAAGCCGACGGCGAGCCGCCCGCTGGTGATCTCGTGGTCCTCGGCGGCCTGCACCACCCGGCCGGTGACGGCCGCCAGCTGGCGCCGCCAGACGTACACCAGGAACTGCTCCAGCTCCGGCAGCAGCAGCTCGACCAGCGGGTACGCGACGTCGGCGCGGGTCAGCCCGGGCTCGACGGCCTGGGTGAGGTTCTCCAGGAAGGTGTCCATCTGCCAGCCGGCCAGCCGGGCCGTGGTCTGGCCGGTGGAGCGGGCCACCTGGATCGCCATCGACTCGCTGAGCAGCCCGGACTCGACCAGGCCGGCCAGCCGCCGCAGCGCGATCACGTCGCCGTCGGTGAGCGCCCGGGACTGCCCGATGTCGGGGAAGCCCATGGCGCGCCAGAAGCGGGTGGCCAGCTCCATCGGGACGTCGGCGGCGCGCGCGGCCTGGTACGGGGTGTAGCGGCGCGGCGCGTCCAGGATCAGGCGCTCCAGTTCGAGCGCGACCGTGGGGTCGTTGCTGCCCGCCGTCGCGCCGCTGCTGCCGTCCTCTGCCACCGGTCCGTCCCCGTGCGATCGCCGCACTCGCCTCGTGTCCTACCTGTCCGGGCGCGCACTCCGCCACCCGGGCGGGCAGTGGCGCGCCTCACACCGCTGCCAGGTGGAATGTTCGCACGGAATCGTCGGATCCGGGGCATCAGCCCGGGTCAAGGAGAGGTGAAGAGTGCCGTTCAGCGGGGCTCGGGGCGTACGTGGACGACGTCGCCCGCGCCGACCGCCCGGCGTACGCCGTCGGGTGTGCGGACCACCAGCCGCCCGTCGCCGTCCACCGCGACGGCCTCGCCGACCAGCTCGCGGTCGCCCGGCAGGTGCACCTTCACCTGGCGGCCGAGCGTGGTGCAGCGGTCCACGTAGGCGCGCAGCAGGTCGCTGGCGTGCGGGTCGCCCGCGGCGGCCGTCCACTCCCGGTACAGCTCGGCGAGTTCGCGCAGCAGGGCGCGCAGCAGGGTGCCCCGGTCGGTGGTCGTGGCGCCGGCCAGCGCGAGCGAGGCCGCGGTGGGGACGGGCAGCTCCTCCGCGCGCAGCGAGACGTTGAGGCCCATGCCGACCACCACCGCGCCGCCGGCCAGCTCGGTGAGGACGCCGCCGAGCTTGCGCTCCGCGCCGTCGATCTCCGTCTGGAGGTCGTTGGGCCACTTCAGCCCGACCTCGACCCCGGCGACCCGGCCCAGCGTGCTGGCCGCGGCCACCCCGACCAGGATCGGCAGCCAGCCGTACCGCTCGACCGGCACCTCCTCGGGGCGCAGCAGGAGGGACAGGAACAGCCCGGAGCGGGGCGGGGCGGTCCACCGCCGGTCCAGCCGGCCGCGGGCGGCGCTCTGCGCCTCGGCCACCAGCACCGCGCCCTGCCCGGCGCCCGCCGCGGCCCGGGCGGCGAGGTCGCTGTTGGTGGAGCCGGTCTCGGCGACGACGTCCAGGGAGGTCCACAGGCCGCCCGGGACGAGCAGGTCGCGGCGCAGCGCCTCCTCGTCCAGCGGCGGACGGTCCAGGTCGGTCCAGGGCGACGGTCCGGCGTGGCCGAAGCCGCGCAGTCCGCTGCGGCGGGGGGTCTCGGGTGCGGTCATGGGAAAACCCTAGAGCGGGTCCGGGACGTAGGCCGCCCCATCGTCCCGCAGAACACCCGTCAACAGAACTGTGTCGATGGTCATGACGCCGGGACGTGCCGGATAGCCCTCCGCGCTGGCTACGCTACCCAGCGGTAGTTCGTAGCGCCGCCCTGCCCTCATGCGCGGGCCCACCACCCGGCCCCGCGCGCACTCGAAACAGGTCGCGGCCATGGATCAGGGAGAGCCACCGGATGACCGAGGCGCCGTACGACCCCCACACCACCGCCGGCAAGCTCGCCGACCTGCGGCGCAGGCTGGACGAGGCGGTGCACTCCGGCTCGTCCAAGGCCGTGGAGAAGCAGCACGCCAAGGGCAAGCTGACCGCCCGTGAACGGGTCGTGGAACTGCTGGACGAGGACTCCTTCGTGGAGTTCGACGAGTTCGCCCGGCACCGCTCGACCAACTTCGGCCAGGAGAGGAACCGGCCGTACGGCGACGGCGTGGTGACCGGCTACGGCACCGTGGACGGCCGCCAGGTCGCCGTGTTCGCCCAGGACTTCACCGTCTTCGGCGGCTCGCTCGGCGAGGTCTTCGGCGAGAAGATCGTCAAGGTGATGGACTTCGCGCTGAAGACCGGCTGCCCGGTCATCGGCATCAACGACTCCGGCGGCGCCCGGATCCAGGAGGGCGTGGTCTCGCTCGGCCTGTACGGCGAGATCTTCCGCCGCAACGTGCACGCCTCCGGCGTCATCCCGCAGATCTCGCTGATCATGGGCCCCTGCGCGGGCGGCGCGGTGTACTCCCCCGCGATCACCGACTTCGTGGTGATGGCCGACCGGACCTCGCACATGTTCATCACCGGCCCCGACGTGATCAAGACCGTCACCGGCGAGGACGTCGCGATGGAGGAGCTGGGCGGCGCGCGCACCCACAACACCAAGTCGGGCAACGCCCACTACCTGGCCGCGGACGAGAAGGAGGCGATCGAGTACGTCAAGAGCCTGCTCTCGTACCTGCCCTCCAACAACCTGAGCGACCCGCCGTCCTACCCCGAGCAGGCCGACCTCACCGTCACAGCGCAGGACCTCGAACTCGACACCATCGTGCCGGACTCGGCGAACCAGCCGTACGACATGCGCAAGGTGATCGAGCACATCGTCGACGACGGCGAGTTCCTGGAGACCCAGCCGCTGTTCGCGGGCAACATCATCACCGGCTTCGGCCGGGTCGAGGGCCAGTCCGTCGGCATCGTCGGCAGCCAGCCGATGGACCTGGCCGGCTGCCTGGACATCAACGCCAGCGAGAAGGCCGCCCGCTTCATCCGCACCTGCGACTCCTTCAACGTCCCGGTGCTGACCTTCGTGGACGTGCCCGGCTTCCTGCCCGGCACCGAGCAGGAGTGGGACGGCATCATCCGGCGCGGCGCCAAGCTGATCTACGCCTACGCCGAGGCCACCGTCCCGCTGATCACCGTGATCACCCGCAAGGCCTTCGGCGGCGCCTACGACGTCATGGGCTCCAAGCACCTGGGCGCCGACCTCAACCTGGCCTGGCCCACCGCGCAGATCGCCGTGATGGGCGCGCAGGGCGCGGTCAACATCCTGCACCGCCGGGAGATCGCCGAGGCCGAGGCGGCCGGCACCGCCGAGGAGAAGCGGGCCGAGCTGATCGCCTCGTACGAGGAAACCCTGCTGAACCCCTACCTGGCCGCCGAACGCGGCTACGTGGACGCGGTGATCGCGCCGAGCGAGACCCGCCGGCACATCGTCCGCGGCCTGCGGGCGCTGCGCGGCAAGCGCGAGGTGCTGCCGCCGAAGAAGCACGGCAACATCCCCCTGTAGGCCCCGTCCCTGTCGGGAGAGAACCAGCCATGTCGATCCACGTGCTGCACGGGCAGCCGACCCCCGAGGAGCTGGCCACCGTCCTGGCGGTGGTCCAGGCCCGGGCCGCCGCCGCACAGGCCGCCGCCGAGGCGGCCCGCAGGGCCGGCGCCGGCCCGGACTCCCCCTGGGGCGACCGCGCCCGCCGGCTCCGTCTCGCCGCCCGTCCGGGCCCGAACGCCTGGCGGACCTCGGGCTGGGCGCACTGAACTGCGCGGCGTGGAGGGGGAGGACGGCCCCGCCGCCCTCCCCCTCCGTGCCGTACCGGGCGCCCGGCGCCCGCTTTGCCCGAAACCTGAGTACGGATACTCAGGCGCCCGCACCCCCGCGCGGCGCACTCTGGACGGGTGCTCTGGTCAGACCCCCGTGACGAGCCCTCGCCCGAGGCCCGTCGGATGCAGGAGCGGATGCAGCGGGCCGGCAAGGTGCTCGCCGCCCTCGTGCTGGTCGGCGCCGTGCTGATCATGATCTCCCGCTCCTTCACCTGAGCCGTTCACCCGAACGGCGGACACCGGCACCCCCTACGCTGGTGGACATGACCGACCAGCGCCCCCTCGTCCTCGCCTCCGCCTCCCCCGCCCGCCTCGGGCTGCTGCGCCAGGCGGGCCTCGACCCGCGCGTGGTGGTCAGCGGCGTCGACGAGGACGCGATCACCGCCGCCACCCCCGCCGAGCTCGCCCTCGTCCTGGCCGAGGCCAAGGCGAAGGCCGTCGCCGCCGAACTCGCCGACGGCGAGCTGGTGATCGGCTGCGACTCCGTCCTGGAACTGGACGGCCGGGCCCTCGGCAAGCCCGCCGACGCCACCGAGGCGCTGGCCCGCTGGCAGTCGATGCGCGGGCGTTCCGGCGTGCTGCGCACCGGCCACTGCGTGATCGACACCGCGACCGGCCGGCAGTCCTCGGCCACCGCCTCCACCACCGTCCGCTTCGGTACCCCGGACGACGCCGAGATCGCCGCGTACGTGGCCTCCGGCGAACCGCTGTACGTGGCCGGGGCGTTCACCCTGGACGGCCGCTCCGCGCCGTTCATCGACGGCATCGACGGCGACCCGGGCAACGTCATCGGCCTCTCCCTGCCGCTGCTGCGCCGGCTGCTCGCCGACCTCGACGTGCGCATCACGGATCTGTGGGCGAACTGACCTCCCGAACACCGCGGCGGTGCCCCTAAGCTGACCGGCGTTCGAACGGGGGGAGGGGACGCGGCAGATGACCGACAGCGTGCTCAACGTGGTGCTCGGCCTGGTGGCCAGCGCGATCAGCGCCGGCCTCGGCTGGCTCGCCCAGGCGCTGCGGCGGCGCCGCAGGGTCGAGCGGGTGCGGGCGTTCTTCGGGCTGCCGGGCGGCAGCGAGTGCCTGATCGTGGTGCCGCGCAGCATCGGGACGGGCTCGCACGCCCACACCGTGACCCGGCGCGACGCGTACGCGCTGATGTGGCTGGCCGGGCTGGTCGAGGAGTGCGGGGCGCGGCCCGAGCTGGTGGCCCACGACGCCGCGCACCGCGGCCTGGGCGCCAAGACCGAGCTGTGCCTGGGCGGTCCGGTCAGCAACGAGCGGATGGCCGCGCACCTGGCCTGGGGCCTGCCGGGCGTGCTGATCACCTCGGGGCCGGGCCCGGGCAGCAACGTCCTCGTGGTGGGCGAGCGGGACTTCACCGCCGGCCCGGACGAGACGCACGTCCTGCTCGCCCGGATCGCCACCCCTGACGGCGGCCGCCCGGTGTTCCTGGTCTCCGGCCAGACCGGCACCGCCAACCAGGCCGGGGTGCGCTACCTGGTCGCGCACCACCGCGAACTCGCCCGGAGGCACGGGCAGGACGGCACCTTCGCGCTCGTCCTGCGGGTGGTCAACCCGGAGGCGTACGGGCCGGACATGGTCGAGGTGGCGGCCGACGTGACGGCCGAGGCGCTGCGGCGGCCCGCCGCCCGCTCCGGCGCCGCTTGAGCGGCCCGCGCGAGACTGTGGCCCATGCCACCCTCCCGCCGCGCCGCGGGCCGGTCACCCGCTGTGGCCCCCGCCGATCCGGGCGGACCGGCGCCGACCTGCGACGTCGTCCACGGGGCCGCCCACGGGCCCGGAAAACCCATCACCGAGCGTGTGGGATAGTTCACAACCCGGGGCTACTCGCCGGTACTGCCCAGGAATCCATAAACTCAACGAGGTTCAAGAAGGGAGCCACAGTGCGCAAGGTGCTCATCGCCAACCGCGGGGAAATCGCTGTCCGCGTCGCCCGTGCCTGCTCGGACGCCGGTATCGCCAGCGTCGCCGTCTACGCCGAGCCGGACCGGGATGCGCTGCACGTCCGCGCGGCCGACGAGGCTTACGCGCTGGGCGGTGACACCCCCGCTACCAGCTACCTGGACATCGCCAAGGTCCTCAAGGCGGCCGCCGACTCCGGTGCGGACGCCGTCCACCCCGGCTACGGGTTCCTGTCGGAGAACGCCGACTTCGCCCAGGCCGTCCTCGACGCGGGTCTGATCTGGATCGGCCCGCCGCCGCAGGCCATCCGCGACCTCGGCGACAAGGTGACCGCCCGGCACGTCGCCCAGCGGGCCGGTGCCCCGCTGGTGGCCGGCACGCCGGACCCGGTCTCGGGCGCCGACGAGGTCGTCGTCTTCGCCCGGGAGCACGGCCTGCCGGTCGCCATCAAGGCGGCCTTCGGCGGCGGCGGACGCGGCCTCAAGGTCGCCCGCACGCTGGAGGAGATCCCCGAGCTGTACGAGTCCGCGGTGCGCGAGGCCGTCGCCGCCTTCGGCCGCGGCGAGTGCTTCGTCGAGCGCTACCTGGACAACCCGCGGCACGTGGAGACCCAGTGCCTGGCCGACAAGCACGGCAACGTGGTGGTCGTCTCCACCCGTGACTGCTCGCTCCAGCGCCGCCACCAGAAGCTGGTCGAGGAGGCGCCCGCGCCGTTCCTGACCGCCGAGCAGAACGCCGAGCTGTACCGGGCGTCCAAGGCCATCCTGAAGGAGGCCGGCTACGAGGGCGCCGGGACCTGCGAGTTCCTGGTCGCGCTGGACGGCACGATCTCCTTCCTGGAGGTCAACACCCGTCTCCAGGTGGAGCACCCGGTCACCGAGGAGGTCACCGGCCTCGACCTGGTCCGCGAGATGTTCCGGATCGCCGACGGCGAGGAGCTCGGCTACGGCGACCCCGAGGTCCGCGGCCACTCCTTCGAGTTCCGCATCAACGGCGAGGACCCGGGCCGGAACTTCCTGCCCGCGCCCGGCACCGTGACGCTGTTCGCCCCGCCGTCCGGCCCGGGCGTGCGCCTGGACTCGGGCGTGGAGACCGGCTCGGTCATCGGCCCGGCCTGGGACTCGCTGCTGGCCAAGCTGGTCGTCAGCGGCCGCGACCGCAAGCAGGCCCTGGAGCGGGCCCGCCGCGCGCTGGCCGAGTTCAAGGTGGAGGGCATGGCCACCGCCATCCCGTTCCACCGGGCGGTCGTCACCGACCCGGCGTTCGCGCCCGAGGTGCACGGCGGCGACGGGCCGTTCACGGTCTTCACCCGGTGGATCGAGACCGAGTTCGACAACACCATCCCGCCGTTCGCCGGCGCGGCCGGTGACGGCGAGGAGGCCGAGACCCGGGAGACCGTGGTGGTCGAGGTCGGCGGCAAGCGGATCGAGGTCTCGCTGCCGTCCTCGCTGGGCGTCACGGCGGCCCCGGCGGCCGGTGCCGCGGGCTCCGCCAAGGCCAAGCGCCGGGTGGGCGCCAAGAAGGCCG
Source organism: Kitasatospora sp. NPDC058046 (assembly GCF_042885595.1). Classification (NCBI taxonomy): domain Bacteria; kingdom Bacillati; phylum Actinomycetota; class Actinomycetes; order Kitasatosporales; family Streptomycetaceae; genus Kitasatospora; species Kitasatospora sp. NPDC058046. The sequence goes on along the minus strand of NZ_JBHVRS010000030.1, from coordinate 57,649 downwards.
GCTCGGCCGTCAGCGGCGACACCCTGGCCTCGCCGATGCAGGGCACCATCGTCAAGGTCGCCGTGGAGGAGGGCCAGGTCGTCGCCGAGGGCGAGCTGATCGTGGTCCTGGAGGCGATGAAGATGGAGCAGCCGCTGAACGCCCACAAGGCGGGCACCGTCACCGGCCTCAAGGCCGAGGTCGGCGCGAGCGTCAGCAGCGGCGCCGCGCTCTGCGAGATCAAGGACTGACACCGTCCCTGACCCCGGACCGGTCCGTACGCCCCTCGGGGGGGTGTGCGGACCGGTCCCGTTTCCGCGGACCGTACGGGCTCAGCGCCCGCGCGGCAGGCCCAGTTCGGCCAGCCTGGCGGGCATGCCGCCCGGGGCGACGGGCCCGCCGTGCGCGCCGGGGCGGCGCTGGCCGGGCAGCGGGGCGCCGCCGGGGGGCGGGCCGCCGCGGCGGGCCATCGGGCCGGGCTGGGGCTGGTGCATCGGGCCGCTGCCGGTGCCGTGCACCGGGGCGTCACCGCCCGGTCCGGCGCCCAGCGGGGCCAGGTCGACCTGCACCCCGCAGTCGGCGAGCGCGTCCAGCTCGCGGACGGTGCTGTCGTCCGCGGTGGCCTGCTCGTCGGTGACCAGGCGGGTGATGGTCTCGGTGGCGACGGTCTGGAACATGCCGGCCGCGCCGAGCTTGGTGTGGTCGGCGAGGACGATCACCTCGGCGGCCGCCAGCACCATGGCCCGGTCCACGCTCGCGGACAGCATGTTCGCCGTCGACAGCCCGCGCTCGGCCGTCAGACCGCTGCCGGAGATGAAGGCCTTGTTGACCCTCAACCCCTGCAGGGACTGCTCCGCGCCGCTGCCCACCAGCGCGTAGTTGGAGCCGCGCAGGGTGCCACCGGTCATCACCACCTCGACCCGGTTGGCGTGCGCCAGGGCCTGGGCGACCAGCAGCGAGTTGGTGACCACCGTCAGCCCGGGCACCCGGGCCAGCCGGCGGGCCAGCTCCTGGGTGGTGGTGCCGGCGCCGACCACCACCGCGTCCCCCTCCTCCACCAGGCCGGCGGCGAAGTCCGCGATGGCGCTCTTCTCCGCCGCGGACAGGTGGGTCTTCTGCGGGTATCCGGGTTCGCGGCTGAAGCCGCCGGGGAGCACCGCGCCGCCGTGCCGGCGGTCGAGGAGCCCTTCTGCCTCCAGCGCCCGCACGTCACGGCGCACGGTCACTTCGGAGGTCTGGACGACGCGGGCCAACTCCCGGAGCGAGACGGCTCCGTTGGCGCGCACCATTTCGAGGATCAACTGGCGACGTTCTGCTGCAAACACAGAACCGACGGTAACCTGCGTGACCGTCTGCTTTCAGGCGTTTGCAGCTAGTAGCGGGAATTGCTCACGCACGAGCGGCGCGTGACCGTAGAATACGCGCCGTCAATGGCCCGGAACTGCGCCCGCCGTCCGGGTGACGGCCATGCCCGCGCGAAGGGCGGTCGCCGATCGGCAACCGCCCTCAACTGTGCGCCGGACGCTCAGGATTCGCCGTCGACCCGCTTGCGGATGTGCAGCTGCCGGGCGGCCTCGGCGGTCGAGCCGGAGACGGACGGGTAGACGGTGAAGGCGCTGGCCACCTGTTCGACCGTCAGATTGGCGTCCACCGCGAGCGAGATCGGGTGGATCAGCTCGCTGGCCCGCGGGGCGACGACCACGCCGCCGACCACGATGCCGGTGCCCGGGCGGCAGAACAGCTTCACGAAGCCGTCCCGGATGCCCTGCATCTTCGCCCGCGGGTTGCCGCGCAGCGGGAGCTTGACCACGACGGCGTCCATCTTGCCGCACTCCACGTCGGCCGCCGTGTAGCCGACGGTGGCGATCTCCGGGTCGGTGAAGACGTTGGAGGCCACGGTCTTGAGGTTCAGCGGCTGCACCGCGTCGCCGAGCGCGTGGTACATCGCGATCCGGCCCTGCATGGCCGCCACCGAGGCGAGCATGAAGACGCCGGTGCAGTCGCCCGCCGCGTACACGCCGGGGGCGGTGGTGCGGGAGACCCGGTCGACCTGGATCTGGCCCCAGTCGTTGAGCTTGACCCCGGCCTCCTCCAGGCCCATCTCGGAGGTGTTGGGGACGGAGCCGACCGCCATCAGGCAGTGGGTGCCCTCGATCACCTTGCCGTCGGCCAGCATGACCTCGACCCGGTCGCCGATCCGCTTGACGCTCTCGGCGCGCGAGCGGCCCATGACGTTCATGCCGCGGCGGCGGAAGACGTCCTCCAGCACCTCGGCGGCGTCCGGGTCCTCGCCCGGCAGCACCCGGTCGCGGCTGGACACCAGGGTCACCTTGGAGCCGAGCGCCTGGTACGCGCCGGCGAACTCGGCGCCGGTCACACCGGAGCCGACCACGATCAGCTCGCGGGGCAGCTCCTCCAGGTCGTACACCTGGGTCCAGGTGAGGATCCGCTCGCCGTCCGGCTGGGCGTCCGGCAGCTCGCGCGGGTGGGCGCCGGTGGCGATCAGCACCGCGTCGGCGTGCAGCGACTGCACGGTGCCGTCGGGCGCGTCCACCAGCACCTCGCGGGAGCCGTCCACGGCCTGCCCGCCGGTGCCGAGCCGGCCGCGGCCGCGCAGCACGGTGACGCCGGCCCGGGTGACGGACTGGGTGATGTCGTGGGACTGCGCGATCGCCAGGCGCTTCACACGGCGGTTGACCTTGCCCAGGTCCACGCCGATCACCCGGGCCGCCTGCTCGACGGGCGGGGTGTCGTCCGCGACCAGGATGCCCAGCTCCTCGTACGAGCTGTCGAAGGTGGTCATCACCTCCGCGGTCGCGATCAGGGTCTTCGACGGAACGCAGTCCGTGAGCACCGCCGATCCGCCCAGACCGTCGGTGTCGACGACGGTCACCTCCGCGCCGAGCTGTGCGGCGACCAGGGCCGCCTCGTAGCCGCCGGGTCCGCCACCGATGATCACGATCCGAGTCACGTTCCCCATTGTCCCGCACGCCCGCGGCGCCGCCACGCCGGGGTCGGGGCTCCCGTACGTTCGTCCAGTCGCCCCGGCCCGCCCGCCGCCCGGGCTACCCTGGCCCCCATGCCCCTTTACGCCGCGTATGCCACCAACCTCGATGCCCGGCAGATGACCCGCCGAGCCCCGCACTCCCCGCTGCGCGGCACGGGGTGGCTAGCCGGATGGCGGCTCACCTTCGGTGGCGAGCAGCTGGGTTGGGAGGGCTCGCTGGCCACCGTGGTCGAGGACGAGAAGGACCAGGTCTTCGTCTCCCTGTACGACGTCGCGCCGATGGACGAGGAGGGCCTGGACCGCTGGGAGGGCGTCCAGCTCGGCATCTACCGCAAGATCAAGCTGCGCGCGCAGACCCTGGACGGGGACATCCCGGTCTGGACGTACGTGCTCAACGACTACGAGGGCGGCCTGCCCGCGGCCCGCTACCTCGGCCTGGTCGCCGACGCCGCGGAGAGCGCCGGCGCACCGCACGACTACGTGATGGACCTGCGCCGCCGCCCCTGCTGATCCGCGTCCCAGCCGCGCACGGTCGCCGCGAGCACCCGCGCCACCGCCGCGCGCCGGGCCGGGTCGGCGCGCACCCCGTACGCCAGTTCGACGTGCAGCCACGGCACCCCGAGCCCGGCCGCGAACAGGCCGGCCACGTTGGTGGCGCCGGCCAGCCGCGCACCCGGCTCCCGCCAGGCCCGGCGGACCACGAGGCCGGCCCCGCCGAGCCCCGCGGCGGTCAGCTCGGCGGCCGGGCCCGGCCGCCCGGCGCCGCTGGAGACCACCGCGTCCCGCCCGGGCAGACTGGCCGCGCCGAAGCCGTGCAGCTGGATGCCGGGCAGGCCGCGCAGGGTGAGCGCCTCGACCACGGCGGCGAAGACGGTGTCGCTGCGGTGCGCGACGTCCGAGGAGCCGTCCGCCCCGGCCCGGCGGTGCGCCCCGGCGAGCACCAGCACGCCGCCCGGCACGGCCCGGAACAGCTCCACCCCGAGCGCCTCGGTGCGGACGTCCGAGGCCGGGTGGGGCACCTGTACGGACCAGGCGGGGCGGGCCGAGCGGTCCAGGTAGACCCGGCCCCAGCCGCGGCCGTCCCCGGTGCCGCCGTCGTCGGAGGCGGTCGCGCCCGTCTCGGCGATCTCGGTGACCGGGCGGCCGGTCACGGCCTCGGTGAAGCCGGTGATCCGGTACCCGGCCCGGGCCAGCGCCCGTTCGGCCTCCCCGGTCCGGCCGTCCAGCGCGCCGAGCACGCCGTCGGCCACCGCCCGGCGCTGGGCCGCGCCCGGCACGGTGTACCGGCCGCTCGGGAAGAAGTCCGCGGTGAACGCGTCCACCCGGGCCGCCAGGTCCACCGGCGCGGGCCCGGGCGGCGCCGCGGGCGGCGGGTACCGGCTGTCCGTGTTCCCCATGGCGGTCGACCCCGTCCTGGTACCCCGCCGGAGCCGCGGACCGGACCGGCGACGAAGGATCGGCCCCCTCGGCCGCTCGGGCCCCGACCGTCACCGTAACGCCGCCGGCCCCGGACCGGCCCGCCGGGAAACGGGCCACGACGGCACGCGCACGAAGCGACCGCCCGGAGGGAAAGGCCCGGCGCGGCACCCGGGTTGTGTGCGATCCGACGGCCCGCTCACCCGAAAAGCGTCACCGAGCTGTGTTTTCGGGTCAACCGGGTAACGATCCGGCATGCCGCGGCTGAATTTCTACGCGCGTAGCCGAAACCCGTCTATCCTCTGACCCGTGAACGCTTCTCCTCAGTCGGTCGTCTCCGCCGACCCCTACGCCGCCGCCCAGGCCGCCGCCGAGCGCCTGCGCGAGCTGACCGGTGCCGAGCGGCACGACGTCGCCCTGGTGATGGGCTCCGGCTGGGTGCCGGCCGCCGACGCCCTGGGCGAGACCGTGGCCGAGTTCCCGGTCACCGAGCTCCCGGGCTTCCCCGCCCCCGCCGTCGCCGGCCACGCCGGCACGATCCGTTCGGTGAAGATCGGCGACAAGCGCGCCCTGATCTTCCTCGGCCGCAACCACTACTACGAGGGCCACGGCGTGGCCACCGTCGTCCACGGCGTGCGCACCGCCGCCGCGGCCGGCTGCGGCATCATCGTGCTGACCAACGGCTGTGGCGGCCTGCGCCAGGGCTGGACCCCGGGTCAGCCGGTCCTGATCAGCGACCACATCAACCTGACGGCGGACTCCCCGATCGTCGGCGCGAACTTCGTCGACCTCACCGACCTGTACTCCAAGCGCCTGCGCGAGCTCTGCCGCGAGATCGACCCGTCCCTGGACGAGGCCGTCTACGTCCAGTTCCGCGGCCCGCACTACGAGACCCCGGCCGAGGTCAACATGGCCCGGGTCATCGGCGGCGAGCTGGTCGGCATGTCCACCACCCTGGAGGCCATCGCCGCCCGCGAGGCCGGCAGCGAGGTGCTCGGCATCTCCCTGGTCACCAACCTGGCCGCCGGCATGACCGGCGAGCCGCTCAACCACGCCGAGGTGCTGGAGGCCGGCAAGGCCTCCGCCGAGCGCATGGGCGAGCTGCTGGCGAAGGTCCTTGAGCGGATCTGACGCCCGGCGGGCGCAGAATCATGACTGACGGGGCCCACGGGCGGCGTGATCCGCTGATCACGCCCTCCCGTGGGCCCCGTCCGCATGCGCGACCCCCTTCCTTGCGGAACCCTCCGGTCCCAGCGGAACCCTCCCGACCCACAGCGGAACCTCCGGCCGACACACCGACGCACGTCCCCATGGAGCTGGCATGACGCAGGCACCCACCACCGACCTCCTCGCCCGGGCCCGGACCTGGCTGGCCGAGGACCCCGACCCGCAGACCCGCGAGGAGCTCGCCGCCCTGCTGGCCCGGGCCGAGGCCCCGGAGGTCGAGACCGACGGCAAGCTCGCCTGGGCGGAGCTCGCCGAGCGCTTCTCCGACCGGCTCCAGTTCGGCACCGCCGGCCTGCGCGGCGAACTCGGTGCCGGTCCGATGCGGATGAACCGCGCCGTGGTGATCCGGGCCGCCGCCGGCCTGGTCGCGTACGTCAAGCAGCAGGGCCTGGGCGACCTGGTCGTCATCGGCTACGACGCCCGCCACAAGTCGTACGACTTCGCCCGCGACACCGCGGCCGTGGTGGTCGGCGCCGGCCTGCGCGCCGCGCTGCTGCCGCGCCCGCTGCCGACCCCGGTACTCGCCTTCGCCGTCCGCCACCTGGGCGCGGCCGCCGGCGTCACCGTCACCGCCAGCCACAACCCGCCGCAGGACAACGGCTACAAGGTCTACCTGGGCGACGGCTCGCAGATCGTCCCGCCGGCCGACGCCGGGATCGCCGCCAGGATCGACGCGATCGGCTCGCTGGACGACGTCCCGCGCGCCGCGTCGGGCTGGGAGGTGCTCGGCGAGGAGGTCGTCGAGGCCTACCTGGACCGGGCCGTCTCCATCGTCGACGAGCACGGCCCGCGCGACCTGGAGGTGGTCTACACCCCGATGCACGGCGTCGGCCGCGACACCCTGGTCGCCGCGTTCCGCCGGGCCGGCTTCCCCGCGCCCACCGTGGTCGCCGAGCAGGCCGAGCCCGACCCGGACTTCCCGACCGTGGCCTTCCCCAACCCGGAGGAGCCGGGGGCAATGGACCTCGCCTTCCGCACCGCCGCCACCGTCGGCCCGGACATCGTGATCGCCAACGACCCGGACGCCGACCGCTGCGCGGTGGCCGTCCCCGTCAACGGCAACGCGGCCGGCGCCGGCAACGGCACCTCCGGCTGGCGGATGCTGCGCGGCGACGAGGTCGGCGCGCTGCTCGGCTCGGCCCTGGTCGCGAAGAAGGCCGAGGGCACCTTCGCCACCACCATCGTCTCCGCCACCCTGCTCGGCCGGATCGCCGAGGCCGCGGGCCTGGGCTACGCCGAGACGCTGACCGGCTTCAAGTGGATCTCCCGCGCCCAGGGCCTGCGCTACGGCTACGAGGAGGCGCTCGGCTACTGCGTCGACCCGCAGGGCGTCCGGGACAAGGACGGCATCACCGCCGCCCTGCTGGTCGCCGAGCTGGCCGCCACCCTCAAGAAGTCCGGCCGCACCCTGTCCGACCTGCTGGACGACCTGGCGCTGGAGCACGGCCTGCACGCCACCGACCAGCTCTCCGTCCGGGTCCAGGACCTCTCGCTGATCGCCGACGCCATGCGCCGCCTGCGCGAGCAGCCGCCGACCGTGCTGGCCGGCCTCCGGGTGACCCGCGCCGACGACCTGTCGGCCGGCTCCGCCGAGCTGCCGCCCACCGACGGCCTGCGCTACTACCTGGCCGGCGAGGGCGTCCGCTCCGCCCGCATCGTGGTCCGCCCCTCCGGCACCGAGCCCAAGCTCAAGTGCTACCTGGAGGTCGTCCTCCCGGTCGCCTCGGCCGCCGACCTGGCCCCGGTCCGCGAGCGCGCCGCCGCCCTGCTCGCCACCGTCAAGCGGGACCTCGCCGACGCGGCGGGCATCACCGCCTGATCCCCGCGCACACGTGGAGGGGCCCGCCGGTCGTGACCGGCGGGCCCCTCCGTTACGTTTCCGCGGTGTCAGACCGCGATGACGGTGATCAGCGCGACCAGGCCGAGCAGGGTGGGGGCGATGACCCACCAGCACCAGCGGACCTCGACCGGGCCCGCGGCGGCGGGGCGGGCGGCGTTGCGCTCGGCCAGCTCCTGGAGGACGGCGGTGACCTGGTCGGACCAGGCGCGGGTGGGGTCGGGCGAGCCCTGGACGACCGGGTTGGTCCGCTTGGCCATCCCCAGCCCCAGACCGGTCCGGGAGGCGTGCTCGGCGGCGCTGGGGCTCTGCGCCCGGGTGGCCCGCTTGCGCTGCCGCAGCGACACCGGCACCGCCCAGACCTGGAACTTCTTCCCGCCCGCGAGCAGCTCGACCGAGTACCCCGCGCGCAGCGCGTCCACCGAGGCCCACGGCGCGACGACGGTCCGCCACGGGTTGCGCACCACCAGCCGGTCGCGGCCGGCCGTCACGGCCGGGCGCAGCGTGTACGCGATCACCGGGAAGGCGAACACCGGCACCGCGGCGAGCGAGACGTACGGCGTCTTGCCCGTCCCGCTCACCACCGCGTCGCCGATCAGCCAGGCGGCGACCACCAGCAGCAGCACTCCGGAGATCACACCGGGGACAGAGCGGTACACGCGGTCCGCGTACTCGGGCTCCCCGTCGGGGGCGGCGGGGCCCTGGCCGGGCTTGCCGTCGGAATCGGTCATGTCGACGATTCTGCCCCATGCCCCTCACCCTGAGGTCTCGGTCCGGCCACGAATGGCAGGTGCCCTGGCGGCCCACTACGCGCGTAGATATGCTGCTCTGGTGACTATGTCCACTGTTGCAGCCAATGCCCTCGGCGTTGCGGGCAGCGGCCTTCAGGACGTTGCTGCGTCCGAGGCCTCGCTCCGCCGGTTCCTGCACGGCCTGCCCGGCGTCGACCAGGTCGGCCTGGAGGCGCGTGCCGCCGCTCTCGGTACCCGCTCGATCAAGACCACGGCGAAGGCGTACGCCATCGACCTGGCGATCTCGATGATCGACCTGACCACGCTGGAGGGCGCGGACACGGTCGGCAAGGTGCGCGCACTGTGCGCCAAGGGCAGGACCCCCGACCCGACCGACCCGACCACCCCCCGCGTCGCCGCCATCTGCGTCTACCCGGACATGGTCGCCACCGCGAAGGCCGCCCTGGAGGGCACCGACATCCAGGTCGCCTCCGTGGCCACCGCCTTCCCGGCCGGCCGCGCCGCCCTCCCGGTCAAGCTCGCCGACACCGCCGACGCGGTGGCCGCGGGCGCCGACGAGATCGACATGGTGATCGACCGCGGCGCCTTCCTCTCCGGCCGCTACCTCGACGTCTTCAACGAGATCGTGGCCGTCAAGGAGGCGTGCAAGCGCCCCGACGGCAGCTCCGCCCACCTCAAGGTGATCTTCGAGACCGGCGAGCTCCAGACCTACGACAACGTCCGCCGGGTCTCCTGGCTGGCGATGCTGGCCGGCGCCGACTTCATCAAGACCTCCACCGGGAAGGTCGCCGTCAACGCGACCCCGCCGGTCACCCTGCTGATGCTGGAGGCGGTCCGCGACTTCCGCGCGGCCACCGGCGTCCAGGTCGGCGTCAAGCCCGCCGGCGGCATCCGCACCACCAAGGACGCCATGAAGTACCTGGTGATGGTCAACGAGACCCTCGGCGACGACTGGCTGACCCAGCACTGGTTCCGCTTCGGCGCCTCCAGCCTGCTCAACGACCTGCTGATGCAGCGCCAGAAGCTGGCCACCGGCCGCTACTCCGGCCCCGACTACGTGACGGTGGACTGATCACCATGGCCAAGAAGAAGAACACCGAGGAGCCCGTGGCCAAGCCCGCCGGCGGCCTCTTCGCCTACGCCCCGGCCCCCGAGTCGCCGGCCGCCGCGGGCGACATCGCCACCTCCTACGGCCACTTCATCGGCGGCGAGTTCGTCGACTCCTCCGGCAACGAGGCCCTGAAGACGGTCAACCCGGCCACCGAGCAGGTGCTCGCCGAGTTCGCCCAGGGCACCGAGGAGGACGTGGACCGCGCGGTCGCCGCCGCCCGCAAGGCCTTCGCCGACTGGTCGGCGCTGCCCGGCAGCGAGCGCGCCAAGTACCTGTTCCGGATCGCCCGGATCATCCAGGAGCGCAGCCGCGAGCTGGCCGTGCTGGAGTCGATCGACAACGGCAAGCCGATCCGCGAGACCCGCGACGTCGACCTGCCGCTGGTCGCCGCCCACTTCTTCTACTACGCGGGCTGGGCCGACAAGCTGGACTACGCCGGCTTCGGTCCCAACCCGAAGCCGCTGGGCGTGGCCGGCCAGGTCATCCCGTGGAACTTCCCGCTGCTGATGCTGGCGTGGAAGATCGCGCCCGCGCTGGCGACCGGCAACACGGTCGTCCTGAAGCCGGCCGAGACCACCCCGCTGACCGCGCTGCGCTTCGCCGAGATCTGCCGCCAGGCCGGTCTGCCGAAGGGCGTCGTCAACATCGTCACCGGCGACGGCCGCACCGGCGCCGCGCTGACCTCCCACCCGGACGTCAACAAGGTCGCGTTCACCGGCTCCACCCCGGTCGGCCGCGCCATCGCCAAGCAGCTGGCCGGCACCCGCAAGAAGCTCTCGCTGGAGCTGGGCGGCAAGGCCGCGAACATCGTCTTCGACGACGCGCCGATCGACCAGGCCGTCGAGGGCATCGTCAACGGCATCTTCTTCAACCAGGGCCACGTCTGCTGCGCCGGTTCGCGCCTGCTGGTCCAGGAGTCCGTCCAGGACGAGCTGCTGGACGCCCTGAAGCGCCGGATGGGCACCCTGCGGGTCGGCGACCCGCTGGACAAGAACACCGACATCGGCGCCATCAACTCCGCCGCGCAGCTGGCCCGGATCACCGCGCTGACCGACGCCGGCGAGGCCGAGGGCGCCGAGCGCTGGTCGCCGGAGTGCGAACTCCCGGGCACCGGCTTCTGGTTCAAGCCGACCCTGTTCACCGGCGTCAGCCAGGCCCACCGGATCGCCCAGGAGGAGATCTTCGGCCCGGTCCTGTCGGTGCTGACCTTCCGCACCCCCGCCGAGGCGGTCGAGAAGGCCAACAACACCCCGTACGGCCTCTCCGCCGGCATCTGGACGGAGAAGGGCTCGCGCATCCTCTGGATGGCGGACCGCCTCAGGGCCGGCGTGGTCTGGGCCAACACCTTCAACAAGTTCGACCCGACCTCGCCGTTCGGCGGCTACAAGGAGTCGGGCTACGGCCGCGAGGGTGGCCGCCACGGTCTGGAGCCCTACCTGAATGTCGAGGCCCTCGATGTCTGATGTCGCAACGCGTCTTGACGTCTTCAAGACCTACAAGCTGTACGTCGGCGGGAAGTTCCCGCGCTCCGAGAGCGGGCGGGTGTACGAGGTGACCGACTCCAAGGGCGAGTGGCTCGCCAACGTCCCGCTGGGCACCCGCAAGGACACCCGCGACGCCGTCCTGGCCGCCCGCAAGGCGGTCAAGGGCTGGGCCGGCACCACCGCGTACAACCGCGGCCAGGTGCTGTACCGGGTGGCCGAGATGCTCCAGGGCCGGCGCGAGCAGTTCGCCGCCGAGGTGGCCGTCTCCGAGGGCATCGGCCCGAAGAAGGCCGCCGCGCTGGTGGACGCCGCGATCGACCGCTGGGTCTGGTACGCGGGCTGGACCGACAAGGTCGCCCAGATCGCGGGCGGCGCCAACCCGGTCGCCGGTCCGTACTTCAACCTCTCCTCCCCGGAGCCGACCGGTGTGGTCGGGGTCGTCGCCCCGCAGGCCGGGTACGGGCACTCGCTGCTCGGCCTGGTCTCGGTGATCGCCCCGGCGATCGCCACCGGGAACACGGTCGTGGTCGCGGCCGCCGCGGACGCCCCGCTGCCCGCGCTGTCGCTGGGCGAGGTGCTGGCCACCTCGGACGTCCCGGGCGGCGTGGTCAACATCGTCTCGGGCCGGACCGCGGACATCGCCCCCACCCTGGCCTCGCACCAGGACGTCAACGCGCTGGACCTCACCGGGGCCATCGCCGCCGACGGTCCCGGCGCGGCGTACGCGCTGGAGGCGGCCGCCGCGGATACCCTGAAGAGGGTGGTCCGTCCGGCGCTGGACCCGTTCGCCCAGGACTGGACCAATGCGCCGGGTACAAAGCGGCTACTCTCGTTCCTGGAGACGAAGACGGTCTGGCACCCGAAGGGGATCTGACCTCCGGTACTCCGGGTAACAACTCCACAGACTGGCCGTCCCCAGTGCCCTCACCCCCCCAGGGCCCGGACGGTCACAGGACGGACCCGCGCCTCTCCCCCCCTGGCGCGGGTCCGTCGGCGTTCCCGGGGTGTTCCGGCCGTCGGCCCGTCGACTTTCGTCACCCGCGCCGCCGACTTTCGACGCTCCCGCCCGCCCCACCGGCCCGGCCAGAATCACCGGTGACGGAGACGACCGGGGGAACGACCGGGGGGACGCATGGGCGAGTTCATCGGCGAGCTGACGGCACTGTTCGCGGACGGCTTCTACCGCACGTGGCACGTGGCCCGCACCAGGCGGCGGCTGGCCGCGGGCCGCCCGGTCAGGGTGCCCTGCTCGGCCCGGTCCGAGCGGCAGCCCGACTACGTCAACGGCAGCCTGCGCATCAGGCCCGGCACCGACACCGTGGCCCTGGTCACCCGCGACACCGGCCGGTGCGAACTGCCCGCCGGCGGGACCTTCCACGAGCCCGAGCCCGACACCTGGCACAGCCCGGACTGGGCCGCCACCGCCTACCGGCCGCCCGGCGCCGACGAACCGGTCTACCTCCAGGTGGACAGCCGCTACCTGCCGATGGTCCACGTCGCCCTCGCCGACCCGGCGTCACAGTCGAAGCCAGGGGCGCGGTAGAAGGTCCGCCCCGGCCGGTTTCGGCAACCGGCCGGGATGCGTCAGACTGGTGTCCCGTGAGTGACTCCCCCATGAACCCCGCACCGACCGGGCATGCCCGGGTGATCCTGCTCTCCGGGCCCTCCGGGTCGGGGAAGTCCTCGCTCGCCGAGCGCAGCGGTCTGCCGGTGCTCCAGCTCGACGACTTCTACAAGGACGGGGACGACCCGACCCTGCCGCGGCTGCCGGACGGCGCCGTCGACTGGGACTCCCCGCTGGCCTGGCACCGCGACCAGGCCGTCGCCGCGATCCGCGCCCTGCACGAGCACGGCCGCACCGACGTCCCGGTGTACTCGATCCCGGACAACGGCCGGATCGGCACCCGCGGCCTGGAGCTGGACGGGGCGGACGCGTTCATCGCGGAGGGCATCTTCGCCGCCGAGATCACCGCCGAGTGCGCCGACCAGGGCCTGCTCGGCGACGCCCTGTGCCTGCGCAACGGCGCGCTCACCACGGCCTGGCGCCGGCTGCGCCGGGACGTCCGGGAGGGCCGCAAGTCGCTGCCGGTGCTGCTGCGCCGGGGCCTGCGGCTGATGCGGGCCGAGCGGTCCATCGTCGGACGGCAGGTCGCGCTCGGCTCGTACGCGTGCGCCGGGCCGGAGGCCGAGCGGCGGATCCGCGCCGCGACCCGGGCCGGCGAGCTCTCCGCCGCCTGAACCCCGTACGGCCGAGCCCGGTACGGCCGAACCCCCAGGGCATGACGAAGGGCCCGGTGCGTCTCCCCCGCACCGGGCCCTTCGCCTTCCCCGAACGGTCTTCGGCTCCCCCACGGGCGTGCTCCCCCGAGCCGCTGCCCCCGGACCGTGACCGTCCGCTTCCCGTCCCCCGACGGGAGTCCTCGTTACGCGACCAGCTCGCCGAACGCCCGGACGGTGTCGCCGGACTTGTTCAGGTGCTCGTCCTCGCGCAGCCGGCGCAGGGCGCGCCAGATGCTGCTCTTGACCGTGCCGACGCTGATCCCCAGCACGCCGGCGATCTCCGGGTCGGTCTTGCCCTCGTAGTACCGCAGCACCAGCATGGTGCGCTGGTTCTCCGGCAGCTTCGCCAGCGCCTGCCAGAGCACGGTGCGCAGCTCGGTGCCGCCCATCGCGTCGGTGTCGCCGGCCGTCTCCGGCAGCTCCTCGGTCGGGTACTCGTTGACCTTGCGGCGCCGCCAGGCGGAGATGTGCAGGTTGGTCATGGTGCGGCGGAGGTAGCCCCCGACCGCGGCCTTGTCGGTGATCCGGCCCCAGGCCCGGTAGGTGCTGAAGAGCGCGCTCTGCAGCAGGTCCTCGGCCTCGTAGCGGTCACCGGTCAGGTGGTAGGCCGTGGCGTACAGGGAGGCGCGGCGCTCGCGCACGTACGCGGTGAACTCCGTGATGTGGTCCTCCGCGACGGCCGGGTGCTCCCCCTGCGCGCCTCCCTGCCCGGCCTCGGTGGTGCGGGCCGCCGCGGGGTTCAGCCGCAGCAGCGTCGCACCGGCGGCCTCGCGACCGGTCGGCTCCCCCGAACCGACCGTCCGCAGACCGTTCCCCCCGGTCCCCCGGTTCCCCCCCGGGGCGTCCTTGCCCTCGACGCGGACGGGGAGGATCCCCCGCAGCGTGAGGGTGGTGGCGGAGTCGGCCGAACTCCCCAGACGGCCGATCCCGTACAGCTCCCCCGTCCTGCCGCCGCCGCTCACCCGACGGGCGACAGGGTTTCCACCGGTGCTGTGCGCGCACCCCCGCACGGTCACGGCACCGGAGTTCTCGTCGGTCCTGACCTCGTACCGGGTCCGGTGGGACGTGGCTGACGAACGCGCGGTGCGGACAGCCGGGTTGGTCCGGGTCTGAAGCGTGGCGTTCATCGTGCGCCCCCTGGGTCGGTACGAGCGGTTCCGGTAGCCGCCCTTCAGCCGGCCTTGCGGCCCGCTGTCCTGCGGCGACATGGAAAATCCTGCCCGCCGGTTGTGATGGCGCTGTCCGCCGACTGTCACAGGGGTGTCACAGGAGCCGTCCGAATGTCCCGGACCGCCCCCCTGTGAACCTGACGCCGGTGGCACGCGTTCCGGTTCCAGAAGGGACGGTGGGTGGTCCGGGGGGTGATTCGGCGCTGCCGGTGGGCCAAAATGGGGCCGTGCCTTTCCTCCTTCTGATCGAGGACGACGACGCCATCCGGACCGGCCTCGAACTCGCCCTCACCCGCCAGGGCCACCGCGTGGCCACCGCTGCCTCCGGTGAGGACGGTCTGCGTCTCTTCAAGGAGCAGCGGCCCGACCTGATCGTGCTCGACGTGATGCTGCCCGGCATCGACGGCTTCGAGGTGTGCCGCCGGATCCGCCGCACCGACCAGCTGCCGATCATCCTGCTGACCGCCCGCTCGGACGACATCGACGTGGTGGTGGGCCTGGAGTCCGGCGCGGACGACTACGTCGTGAAACCGGTGCAGCCGCGGGTGCTGGACGCCCGGATCCGGGCGGTGCTGCGGCGCGGCGAACGGGAGAGCTCGGACTCCTCGGCCTACGGCACCGTGGTGATCGACCGCGCGGCGATGACCGTCACCAAGGACGGACTCGACCTCCAGCTCACCCCGACCGAGCTGCGGCTGCTGCTGGAGCTCAGCCGCCGCCCCGGCCAGGCGCTCTCCCGCCAGCAGCTGCTGCGGCTGGTCTGGGAGCACGACTACCTCGGCGACTCCCGCCTGGTGGACGCGTGCGTGCAGCGGCTGCGGGCCAAGGTCGAGGACGTGCCGTCCGCGCCGACGCTGATCCGCACCGTCCGCGGGGTGGGCTACCGGCTGGATCCGCCGGCCTGACCCCGCGACCCGGCCGCCGGCCCCTCCCCCGACCTCTGAACTCCCGTACCACGACAGGCTCTTGTGACTGACCATCAGACGACTGCCCGGCGGTTCTCGACGGGCCGGTGGCGTCGGCTGCGCTCCCTGCGGGTGCGGCTGATCGCGGTGTTCGCGGCCGTCGCGCTGCTCGCCGCCGTCTCGGCCTCCGGCATCGCGTACTGGCTGAACCGCGACGCGGTGCTCAAGCGCGCCCAGAACACCGTGCTGAACGACTTCCGGGTCTCGCTCACCCGCAACGTCTCCGACCTGCCGCTGAACGCGACCTGCCAGGAGCTGGCCTCGCTGGCGTCCACCGTGGCCAGCTCCGGCCTGACCTACGACGTGGTGGTGGTCGACGCGGCGCACCCGGAGTGCCCGGCCTCCTCCGACCCCGCGCACTTCACGCTGGCCGACGTGCCGACCGCGCTGCAGTCCACCGTCGCCAAGCCGCGCGAGATCACCGAGAACAACCCGTACCCGTACCACCTGTACTGGCAGCGGCAGAACCTGGAGGGCCGGCCGTTCGTGATCGGCGGCACCAAGGTGGTGCCGAACGGCCCGACGGCGTACATGTTCAAGTCGCTGGAGAACGAGCGGGCCGACCTCAACACCCTGGGCTGGTCGCTGGCGATCGCCACGCTGTTCGCGCTGATCGGCTCGGCGCTGCTCGCCCAGGCCGCCTCGGCCACCGTGCTGCGGCCGGTCAAGCGGCTCGGCGACGCCGCCCGGCGGCTCGGCGAGGGGCACCTGGACACCCGGCTGGAGGTCGACGGCTCGGACGAGCTCGCCGACCTGGCGAGGACCTTCAACCGGACGGCGGAGCAGCTGCACGAGCAGGTCGAGGAGCTGAGCGCGCGCGAGGCGCAGAGCCGGCGGTTCGTCGCCGACATGTCGCACGAGCTGCGCACCCCGCTGACCGCGATGACCGCCGTGACGGACATCCTGGAGGACGAGGCCGAGTCGCTGGACCCGATGATCGAGCCGGCCGTCCGGCTCGTGGTCAGCGAGACCCGGCGGCTGTCCGACCTGGTGGAGAACCTGATGGAGGTGACCCGCTTCGACGCCGGTACCGCCAGGCTGGTCGCCGACGAGGTGGACATCGCCGACCTGATCATGTCCTGCATCGACGGGCGGGCCTGGTACGACGCGGTCGAACTGGACGCCCCGCGCGGCATCCTGGCCGTGGTCGACCCGCGCCGGCTCGACGTGGTCTTCGCCAACCTGATCGGCAACGCGCTGAAGCACGGCGGCTCGCCGGTGCGGGTCAAGGTCCGGCAGGACGGGGAGTCGGTCGTGGTCGAGGTCTCCGACAGCGGCCCGGGCATCCCGGAGGACGTGCTGCCGCACGTCTTCGACCGCTTCTACAAGGCGGACCGGGGGCGGGCCCGCTCGGAGGGCAGCGGCCTCGGCCTGTCGATCGCGATGGCCAACGCGCAGATACACGGGGGAACGATCACGGCGGCGAACGGGGAGGTCGGCGCGGTGTTCACCCTGACGCTGCCGCTGGCCCCGCCGCCTCCGCCGTCCGCGGGCGAGGCCGAGGGCGGCCCCGCCGGCGACGCCGCCGAGGACAAGGACGCCACGTGACCAGCCCCACCGACACCGTTGTCCCCCGCACCGTCCTGCGCCGCGGCGCCGGCGTGCTGCTGCTGGTCGCGCTGGCCTCCGGCTGCGGCATCCGGCCGACCGCCGTGCCGGTCGACGCCGGCGCGCCCGCCAGCCGGACGGCCTGCCCGACCTCCCCGCACATACCGGCGGCCCTGGCCACCCCGCCGGGCCCGGCCCCGACCGTGTCCCCGACCCGCGGCACCAAGGCGGGCGTGAGCCCGAGCCCGTCGCCCACCCCGGTGGCGCCGGGCAGCCCGCCGCCGGACAACGTGTTCAGCGCGGTGCCGACGGCCTCGCCCTGCCGGTAGCCCGCCCTGGGGGTGGGCCGCCCTGCAAGTGGCCCGCCCGGCGAGCGGGCCGCCCTGCGGGCAGGCCGCCGGCAAGGGGCGGGAGGGGGCGGGAAGGGGGTTCGGGGGCGCGTTTGGGAATGTTCACGCCGGGTGTGGAACCGACGTGACGTCGGCCCACGTCCTTCCCCCCGTGCAGCGAGATGGCACCAGGACACGCGACGAGCGTTCCGGCGCGGGGACCGAGAGCAACCCGGCGGCGGCCGTCCACCGTCCCCTCCGGTTGGCCGGACTGGCGGGCCTCACCGGCCACCTGGCACTGGTGCTCTGGCTGGTGCTGAGACCGCTGCCGGTGGCCTGGGTGTACGACGCCAACCTGACGCCGTTCGCCTCGCTCCGCTCCTCCAGCGGCTGGCAGGTGGTCGGCGAACTCCTGCTGCTGGCCCCGCTCGGGGTCCTGCTGCCGCTGGCCGGCGGCCGGCTCCGGGCCCCCTGGCTGCCGTCCTTCCTGCGCACCACCGGCGCCTCCGCGCTGCTGGCGACCGCGCTGGAGTTCCTCTCCTCCTGGGCACCCGGGCACGTCCTCAACGTGGACCACATCCTGCTCGCCGTGGTCGGCGTGGCCGTCGTCCACCTCGCGCTCGTCCCGGGCCTGCGGCACCTGCTGCGGGACCGGCGGCCGCGGGTGCCCCGGATGACGGTGCTCTCGGTGCCGCCGGCCGTCGCCTCGGTCGCCGCCGCCACCTCGGCCGCGGCCGCCACCTCGGTCGCCGCCGTCACGCCCGCCGCCCGGCGGCGCGCCTACGCGGAGCCGACGCCCCCGGCCGGCTGATCCGGCCGCGGGTCCCGGACCACCCGGCCGCCGACCTCGACCAGCCCGCCCGGGCGCGGCCCGGCCAGCAGCCGCGAGCCCCGGCCCTGGGTGATGGTCAGCGCCCGGCCGAGGTGCGCGGCCAGCAGCAGGGCGGCCGCACCGGTCGCCTCGTCCTCGTCGATCCCGTCGCCCCGGCCGGGGAAGGCCCGGGCCCGGACGGTGCCGGCCGCCTCGTCCTGCCAGGCCCAGGCGTAGACCCACTCCCCCGGCGGCGGCACCTCCAGCGCCTCCACCTCGGCCGCCGAACCGTACGGCCGCAGCGTGCGCCCCGGGGCCCACTCGGGCCGGGCCTCGATCCGGATCAGCCCGCCCTCGCGCCGCACGGCCACCTCGCCGGCGGCCGTGACCAGCCGGTCCACCCCGAGCAGCCAGGCGGCGCCCACGCACGGGTGGCCGGCGAACGGCAGGCGCACCGACGGGGTGTAGATGTCGATCTCCCCGCGCTCCGGGTCGTCGACGAACACCGTCTCGCTGAAGCCCAGTTCGCGCGCGACCCGCTGCCGGTCCGCGCGACCCGGCACGGCGGCGCCGTCGCGCACCACCCCGAGCGCGTTCCCGTGGCTCCCGTCGGGCCCGCAAAAGACCCGCAGCACCTCAAACCCCGTCATTTCCCCACCTCGTCTACTCCCGCTCCGGACCGGCGCAATGACACCGTGACACAAAGGCGGCGACGGATGTCGGCCGCCTCCAGTACTGTGCGCTGTCGTCCCCGAACGGTTCCCGCCGTTTTTCTCCTTCCCCTCCCAGGAAAGCCCCCGTGAACAATCTCGACTTCAGCGCCGAACCGCTCTTCTCCTGGTACGTCGTACTGCTGGCCCTCAGCGGCGCCATCATGGTGGCCCTCGGGGTCGCGGCCGGCGGACTGAAGGTCGGCCTGCGCATCCTCAACCTCGTCCTCGGCCTCGCGTTCCTGGGGTACGCCTACTACCTGGCGTTCGTCTTCGAGGGCGGCACGTACACCATCTTCTTCAAGGCGTTCATCCTGCCGGTCGGCATGATCGTCGCCTCGGTGAAGGCGCTGGTGGAGCGCAGCAACGCCAAGAAGCAGCCCGCGCAGGCGGCCGCCCCGTTCGACCCGAACGCGCCGCAGGGGGCGTTCAACCCGAACGCGCCGTTCAACCCGAACGCCGCCCAGCAGGCGCCGTTCAACCCCAACGCGCCGTTCAACCCCAACGCCCCGCAGGCGCCGCAGCCGCCGTTCAACCCCAACGCCCCGCAGGCCCCGTACGCCGCGCAGCCGGGCGCGCCCGTCCCGCCGCCGGCCGGTGCCCCCGTGCCGCCCGCCCCGGCACCGGGCGCCTCGCCGTACCAGCCGGGTGTCCCGCCGCAGCCGGTGGCGGACAACCCGTACGCGCAGCCGCAGCCGCCGCAGCACCCGGCCGGCTGATCGCGCCGAGCCGAGCCGTACCGCCGTACGAACGCCGGAAGGCCCGCCCGTCACCCGCTGCGAAGCGGCGACGGACGGGCCTTCCGGCGTGTCCGGCTCAGTCCCCGGTGCCGCCCCGCACGCGGTTGCGGCGCCACGCCACCACCAGGGTGCCGAGGCCGAGGGCGATCGCGGTCGCCCCGGTGATCGCCATCGGCTCCGTGGCCCTGCCGCCGCCGGTGGAGGCCAGCCCGCCGTCCCCGGCCGGGGCGGCAGCGGTGACCATCGGCGAGCCGGCCCCCGCCGGGCTCGGCGACGTGCCGGTGGCCCGCACGACCGGGAGGACCGGGGCGGCGGCCCGCTCCGGCAGGTCCGGGTCCGGGGCGGAGTCCACGAAGGTCGGAGCGGGTGCGGCGGTGGCGCCCGTCGCGGCCACGGTGATGAAGTCGGCCGCCGGGCCGACCGCCTCGGCCGCGCTCTCGCCCCGCTCCGGCAGGGTGCGCGACACGGCCGTCAGGGACTCGAACAGGATCGGCGCGTCCTTGGTGAAGGCCAGCCGGAGCTCGACGGTGCGGCTCTCGCCCTTCGCCAGCGTGATGACGTCGGCGTCCCCGTCCCCGGTCCGCAGCGCGAAGTCGAGCCGGTTCGGGTGCCCCGGGCCGCGGCCCGGGGTGGCGCCCCGCCACTGCCCGTCGGCGCCACGGAACTCCAACTCGACCGTGTCCGAAGGAAGTTCGGCCGCCCCCTGGAACACGACCGCGGGCACGACCCGCAGCTCCCGGCCGCTCCGGTTGGTGAGGACCAGTGTGAACGGCTTCGCCTCGCCGCCCACCGTGAACACGACGGGCACCCCGTGGAGCCCGACCTCCGCGGTGGCCGCCGGGGCGGGCGGCGCCGTGGCCGGTGCGGTGGCCGGCGCGGTGGTCGGCGCCCCCGCCGGAACGATGACCAGCTCCGGGTGGCCGCTGCTCGCGTCGGTGGTGCGCTGCTCCGGCGGCAGGGCCGGGTCCGAGACCACGGAGTCGAAGCCCGGTGCCACCCGGCCGGCCGGGGCGTCGGCGGTGACGGTGAGCCGCAGCCGGTAGACGGCCTCGGCGCCGGCCGGCAGCGACAGCACGGCGGGCTGGTCGAGCGCCCAGACGGCGCCCGTGCCCGCGGGGTTCGCCCTGGCGTCCTGCCACCGGGTGCCGCCGGGCGCCCGGTACTCCAGCCGGAAGTGGCCCTGCCCCGCGCCGGCGCCGGCGTCCGCGACGACGAAGGCCGAGGACGGCACGTCCAGCCGGTGGTCGGCGGTGTTCCGGAGCGTCGCGGTGAACTCCACCGGCGCGCCCCCCGCCGTGACGGTGCCGGGAAGGCCGCCGAAGGCGATCGTGACCGGCGAGGGGCGGGTCCGGGCGCCCGGGGACAGCGCGACGGCCTCCGGCGCGGCGAAGACGGCCGCGACCCCGACGGCGGCCAGGCCGGAGGCCAGGGTGACGGCGGTGGTCGCGGTCAGGAATCTGCGCTGCCGAATGTGCAATCCAACCTCACGGGAGAATGCGGGAGAGAACCCATCAGGACGTGAAATCGCTTGCACGGGAGATCGTTTCGCAACAGTGTCGGGCTTTCGTCCGCCCCCCGGCCGACCGCGATCGGCAGCATCCTACCGAGCCCCGTCCGACGGTCCGGACCGAGGACCGCGCTCGGTTCCCCGGGACCACCCCGAGGGAACCCCGACATCCGGCTACGACTCCCCGGTGACCCTTCGGGGCCGGGAATCACCTGCCGGGCTGAGGCCCGGGGGCCGACGGCGGCGGAGGATGGAACCAGCCCGCCGGACCTGCCGGACCGGGCCGCCACCACAGGGAGAGAATCATGAGTGCGCGCCTCGCCCGTCCTCGCCGCAACCGCGTCCTCGCCGGTGTCTGCGCCGGGATCGCCGAACGCTTCGGCCTGACCCCGTGGACCGTCCGCGTGATCTTCCTGCTCTCCTGCCTGCTGCCCGGCCCCCAGTTCCTGCTCTACCTGGCCCTCTGGGTGCTGCTCCCCCAGGAGCCGTAAGCCCGGCGGCGCGGGGCCCGTCCTCGGCCCGGCGGCCCGGGGCGACCGGGCCTCACCGCACGGCGACGGGCCGCCCGCCCCGGGGTCTCCGGGGTGGGCGGCCCGTCGCCGTGCCGTGGGCCGTGGCTCAGCCGGTCAGGCCGGGGATGGCCGGGAGGGTGCTGGTCAGCCCGCCGATCGGGGTCTTGTCCAGACCGGGGATGGTCGGGAGCGCGGCGCGCTGCTGGGCGGCGCGCTGCTCGGTGACGCCGGCCAGCGGGGTGTCCCCGGCGGGGACGGCCTTGCCGACGCTCGGGGCGAGGGTGCCCAGCGTCTCGGTCACCTTGCCTGCGGCGGGCAGCTTGGCGGCGGTGTCGGTGACCGCACCGGTCACCGCCGGGTTCGTCAACGCGCCGGTGGGCAGCCCGAGGCCGCCGGCCGCCTGGCCGTCGGCCGCGGAGGCGGCACCGGCGCCGACCGCCACGATGGCGATGCCGAGCGCCGCGGTACCGGCGGCCTTGAGAGCCTGCTTCATGGTTGGTCCCCTTTGGGTCCTCGTCGGTCGCCGACTTCGCGCACGGGACCGGCGGACGGGCGACCGCCGCCGCGACGTTTCGGCATGACTGGCACACCGTAGTGAGCAGGTCACGCGGGAGCCAAAGGGCGTTCACTCACCCGAGTGAGTAGTCGGATGAACACCAACCCCCTTGCAGGAGCCTGGAGTTCATCCGACCGGCGCGCGCCGGGGCGCCGCGCCCCGGAGGCTCAGTTGCCGCCGGTGCCCGCGCTGAACAGCCACTCCGCCTTCAGCTCGGCGTAGCCCGGCTTGATCACGTCGCTGATCATCGCCAGCCGCTCGTCGAAGGGCAGGAACGCGGACTTCATCGCGTTCACCGTGAACCACTCCAGGTCGCCCAGGGTGTAGCCGAAGGCGTCCACCACGTGGCCGAACTCCCGGCTCATGCTGGTGCCGCTCATCAGCCGGTTGTCGGTGTTCACGGTGACCCGGAACTTCAGCCGGCTGAGCAGCCCGATCGGGTGCTCGGCGTACGAGGCGGCGGCGCCGGTCTGGATGTTGGAGGTCGGGCACATCTCCAGCGGGATGCGCTTGTCGCGCACGTACGCGGCCAGCCGGCCGAGCTCGACCGTGCCGTCCTCGCCCACCGTGATGTCGTCGACGATCCGCACGCCGTGGCCGAGCCGGTCAGCGCCGCAGCACTGCAGGGCCTCCCAGATCGACGGCAGGCCGAAGGCCTCGCCCGCGTGGATGGTGAAGTGGTTGTTCTCGCCCTTGAGGTAGTCGAAGGCGGCCTGGTGGCGGGTGGGCGGGTAGCCGGCCTCGGCACCGGCGATGTCGAAGCCGACGACACCCGAGTCCCGGTGGCGGTTGGCCAGTTCGGCGATCTCCTGCGAGCGGGCGGCGTGCCGCATCGCGGTGATCAGGGTGCCGACGCGGATCCGGTGGCCGGCCGCGCGGGCGTTGGCCTCGCCGAGGCGGAAGCCCTCCTGGACGGCCTCGACGACCTCGTCCAGGCTCAGTCCGGCCTCCAGGTGCTGCTCGGGGGCGTAGCGGACCTCGGCGTACACGACGCCGTCGGCGGCCAGGTCCTCGGCGCAGTCCGCGGCGACCTTGATCAGCGCCTCACGGGTCTGCATCACGGCGCAGGTGTGCGCGAAGGTCTCCAGGTAGCGGACCAGCGAGCCGGAGTCGGCGGCCTCGCGGAACCACTCGCCGAGCTCCTTGGGGTCGGTGGTGGGCAGGCCCTGGTAGCCGCAGGCGGCGGCCAGCTCGACCACGGTCTCCGGGCGCAGCCCGCCGTCCAGGTGGTCGTGCAGGAGGACCTTCGGCGCGCGGCGGATCTGGTCGGGAGTGGGGATGCGCGGGCCGGTGCCCGCGGTGGTGACGGGGATCTGCTGTTCCATTGCGGAAATATAGCCCCTACGCGCGTAGACCGACCACCGCGAACACCGCCGGATGGTCCAAACTCCACCCGGAATTCCACCGACCGGTCCATACGATCCACCAAAGCGTCAACCCGCCGCCGCGGCGGGCCCGGTCGCGCCGCACCACGGCGTCGGTCGCGCCGCGCGACGGCGTTCTCAGCCCTGCCGCACGACGGCGTTCTCAGTCGTGCTGCAGCAGCCGCCCGCGCCGGGACAGCACGAAGTCCCGGAACGCCCGCGCCGGCGGGGCCAACGGCCGCCCCGCCGCCCAGGCCAACCCGATCGCCCGCCGGGTCCGCGGCGCCGTCACCTCCAGCTCCACCACCCCCGGCCGCGGCACCAGGGCCGGCGGCAGCAGCGCCACCCCCAGCCCGGCCGCCACCAGCCCGCGCAGCGTCTCCGCCTCCTCCCCCTCGAACGCCAGCCGGGGGACGAACCCGGCCTCCGCGCAGAAGCCGTCCGTGATCGCGCGCAGCCCGTACCCCTGCTCCAGCCCGACGAACGGCTCCTCGGCCACCTCCGCCAGCCGGATCCGCCGCCGCCCGGCCAGCCGGTGGTCCGCCGGGACGACCAGGTGCAGCCGCTGCTCGTCCAGCGGCCGGGCGGCGAACGCCGGGTCCTCCGGCAGCGGCGCGACCAGGCAGAGGTCCAACTCCCCGGCCCGCAGCCGCTCCAGCATCGCCGCGCCGTAGTCCTGCACCAGCTGGAACCGCACCCGCGGGTGCTCCGCGCGGAAGCCGCGCAGCAGCGCCGGCACCGCGTCCGGGCCCATCGTGTGCAGGAACCCGAAGGCCACCAGGCCCACCGCCGGATCCGCCTCCGCCCGGGCCGCCTCCGCACCCCGCTCCAGCTCGGCCAGCGCCCGCTCCACCGAGGCCAGCAGCAGCCGGCCCGCCCTGGTCAGCCGGACCGTACGGCCCTGGCGGGCCAGCAGGTCCACCCCCAGCTCCTCCTCCAGCCCGGCCACCGCGCGCGACAGCGTCGGCTGCGGCACCCCGAGCAGCGCGGCCGCCTGGGTCACGTGCTCCAGCCGGGCCACCGCCGCGAACCGGGCCAGCCGGGGCGCCAGCAGCACGGCCGGCTCCTCCGGCCCCAACTCGGCCACCCGGTACCGCTGTTCCCCGCCGTCCACCGATTCCGGACCGGACATCCCCGCACCACCTCGACTCATACGCCAGTGCATCGATCATCCACACTTCATGCATTGGACGCATCAACGCCGACAGGCCTACGGTCGACGACATGCAGCCCGCCGATACCGGGGCATCCGTGACCACCCCGGATGCCCCCGCCACCGCCCCCACCACCCTCACCGCCGACGACCGCCACCGCCCCGGCCAGCGTGCCTTCCGCCGCGCCAACCTCGCCCTGTTCGCCGCCGGGGTCGCGACCTTCGTCCTGCTCTACTCCACCCAGGGCCTGCTGCCGATCCTCTCGGCCGACCTCGACCTCACCCCCGGCCAGGCCAGCTGGACGGCCTCCGCCGCCACCCTCGGCCTCGCCCTCGGGCTGCTCCCGGCCAGCGCGCTCTCCGACCGGTACGGCCGCACCGCGGTGATGACGGCCTCCACCCTCGCCGCCTCCGCGTTCGCCCTCGCCCTGCCCTTCGCGCCGGACCTCACCACCCTCGTCGTCCTGCGGGTCCTCCAGGGCGCCGTCCTCGCCGGGCTCCCCGCCACCGCCATGGCCTACCTCGCCGAGGAGGTCCACCCCAGCGCCCTGCCCTCCGCGATGGGCCTGTACGTGGCCGGCAACAGCATCGGCGGCATGGGCGGCCGACTGCTCTCCGGCTGGACCGCCGCCGGACTCGGCTGGCGCTGGGGCCTCGCCGCCTCCGCCGTCCTCGCCCTGCTCGCCACCCTCGCCTTCCGGCTGCTGATCCCCGCCGCCCGGCACTTCACCCCGGCCCCGGTGGACGCCCGCGCGCTCACCCGCACCGTCGGACGGCACCTGCGCAACCCGCTGCTGCTACGGCTGTACCTGCTCGGCATGCTGTTCATGGCGGTGTTCGGCGCGGTCTACAACACCGTCGGCTACCGGCTGATCGCCGCACCCTTCCACCTGCCGGAGTCGATCGCCGCCTCGATCTTCGTGGTCTACCTGGTCGGCACCGGCACCTCCGCCGCGGCCGGCCGGCTCGCCGGCCGCCTCGGCCGGCGCGGCGCCCTCTACGTCTCCATCGGCGTGACCGCGGCCGGCCTGCTGCTCTCCCTCGCCGAATCCCTCACCTGCGCCCTGCTCGGCCTGGTCCTGATCACCGCCGGCTTCTTCGCCGGCCACGCCACCGCCTCCTCCTCCGTCGGCCGCACCGCCACCGAGGGCCGCGCCCAGGCCTCCGCCCTCTACCTGATCGCCTACTACCTCGGCAACAGCCTCGGCGGCACCCTCGGCGCCGACGCCTACCACGCCACCGGCTGGCCCGGCGCCGCCACCGTCGGCCTCACCGCCATGGCCCTCGCCGCCGCCGTCACCCTCTACGCCACCCGCCAGGCCCACACCACCGCCCGGCGTTCGAGTCAGCCGGGCAGACTTTCCGCCAGGTAGACTTTCCCCATGGCAGACCTCAAGCGCCGCCGTCGCCCCCACCTGGTGTCCACGCCCGTGCGGAAGAAGGGCGTGGTCACCATCCCGCAGGAGATAAGAGAGCAGCTGGACCTCCAGGAGGGCGACCAGTTGGTGGTCGCGGTGGAGGACGGCCGCATCGTCCTGACCCCCGCCTCCGTCATCCCGGACGACCAGGCGTGGTTCTGGAGCGGCGGCTGGCAGGAGAAGGAGCAGGAGGTCGACGAGGCGCTCGCCGCGGGCGAGCGGGGCGAGATGTTCCAGGACGGGGACTCCTTCCTGCAGTCGCTCGCCGACGAGGCCGGCCTCGACCTGGGGGAGATCAAGCGCCGTGCCGACGTATGAGTCACTGGCCCACTTCCTGCGCGACTGGAAGGGCCTGACCGCCGCCCAGAAGACCGCGTTCCTGGTCGCGGTGGCCCAGTTCGTCGCCGACCTCCGGGCCGGCCAGGGCTTCCGCCGCGGCCTGCGGGCGAAGAAGATGCAGGGCCACCCGGACATCTGGGAGATGACCTGGGCCCCGGACGGCCGGGCGACCTTCAGCTACGGAACCACGCCCCAGCACGGCGAGCCCCACATCGTCTGGCGCCGGATCGGCACCCACGACATCTTCGGCCGCCCCTGACCGGTGAGAAACGTCGAGCCGCCCGCCGGTGCACCGGCGGGCGGCTCGTTCACGACCGTGCTCAGGCGATGCGGTCGAGGACGATCGGGTTCGGGGTGAAGGCGGTGCCCGCCGGAGCGACCTCGATGCCGCCGGCCAGGGCCTCGACGGCGTAGTCGAAGCGCTCGGGGGTGTCGGTGTGCAGGGTCAGCAGGGGCTGGCCGGCCACCACGGTGTCGCCGGGCTTGGCGTGCATCTCGATGCCGGCGCCGGCCTGCACCGGGTCCTCCTTGCGGGCGCGGCCGGCGCCCAGGCGCCAGGCGCTGACGCCGATCGCGTAGGCGTCCAGCGTGGTGAGCACGCCGGAGGCGGGGGCCGGGATGACGTGCTGCTCGCGGGCGACCGGGAGCGGGGCGTCGACGTCGCCGCCCTGGGCGGCGATCATGCGGCGCCAGTGGTCCATCGCGGTGCCGTCGCGCAGCGCGTCCGCCGGGTCCTTGCCGTGGACGCCGGCCGCGGCGAGCATCTCGCGGGCGAGCGCGAGGGTGAGCTCGACGACGTCGGCCGGGCCGCCGCCCGCGAGCACCTCGACGGACTCGCGGACCTCCAGCGCGTTGCCCGCGGTGAGGCCGAGCGGGGTGGACATGTCGGTGAGCAGGGCGACGGTGTTGACCCCGGCGGTGGTGCCCAGGCCGACCATGGTGCGGGCGAGTTCGCGGGCGTCGTCCAGGTTCTTCATGAACGCCCCGGAGCCGACCTTGACGTCCAGGACCAGCGCACCGGTGCCCTCGGCGATCTTCTTCGACATGATCGAGGAGGCGATCAGCGGGATGGCCTCGACGGTGCCGGTGACGTCGCGCAGCGCGTACAGCTTCTTGTCGGCGGGCGCGAGGCCGTCGCCGGCCGCGCAGATCACCGCGCCGACGGAGCCCAGCACGTCCATCATCTCCTCGTTGGAGAGCAGGGCGCGCCAGCCGGGGATGGACTCCAGCTTGTCCAGGGTGCCGCCGGTGTGGCCGAGGCCGCGGCCGGAGAGCTGCGGGACGGCGGCGCCGCAGGCGGCGACCAGCGGGGCGAGCGGCAGGGTGATCTTGTCGCCGACGCCGCCGGTGGAGTGCTTGTCGCTGGTGGGCAGCGGCAGCGAGGAGAAGTCCATCCGGACGCCGGAGCGGATCATGGCGTCGGTCCAGCGGCTGATCTCGTGCGGCTTCATGCCGTTCAGCAGGATCGCCATCGCCAGTGCGGACATCTGCTCGTCGGCGACCTCGCCGCGGGTGTAGGCGTCGATGACCCAGTCGATCTGAGCGTCGCTCAGTTCTCCGCGATCGCGCTTGGTCCTGATGACGGAGATGGCGTCCATGCGTGCTCCAAGAGGGGTTTCAAAAGCGAAGAGTGTCGCGAGATGACCGGGTTCCGGCCCACTCGCGACACTCTACGCGCGTAACAGAAAGGGAGGCTAGAGCCGTTCCGGCCCGAACGCGTCGGGCAGGACCTCGCTCATCGGCTTGATGCCCGAGGCCAGTTCGATCAGCAGCCCCGGCCCGCCGTGCTCGTACAGCAGCTGGCGGCAGCGCCCGCACGGCATCAGCAGTTCGCCGGCGCCGTCCACACAGGTGAAGGCGACCAGCCGGCCGCCGCCGGAGGAGTGCAGCGCGGACACCAGCCCGCACTCGGCGCACAGCCCCAGCCCGTACGAGGCGTTCTCGACGTTGCAGCCCGTGACCACCCGGCCGTCGTCCACCAGCGCGGCCGCGCCGACCGGGAACCTGCTGTACGGCGCGTACGCGCGGCCCATGGCCTCGCGCGCCGCCGAACGCAGCAGCTCCCAGTCGATCGCGGGCGGCGCCGCGGGCCCGTCGGCGGTCACTTGCCCTGGCCCTTGCGGTAGATCTGGCCGTCCGCCTTCGGCATCCGCAGCCGTTGCGCAGCCAGCGAGAGCACCACCAGGGTGATCAGGTACGGCGTGGCGACGATCAGCGGGCGCTGCACCTCGTCGGTGAACGAGTACCAGGCGATCAGGCCGGCCGCCACCACGAAGGAGGCCACCGTCGCGGTGTACTTGCGGCGGTACAGGTGCCAGAGCGCGAGCAGCACCATCGCGATGCCCACGATCAGGATCATCACGTGCACCGACTCCGGGTCGCGCAGCTGGAGGCTGTCGGTGAAGCCGAACAGGCCGGCGCCCATGGCGAGGCCGCCCGGCATCCAGTTGCCGAAGATCATCGCGGCGAGGCCGATGAAGCCGCGGCCGAGGGTCTGGCCGTCCTTGTAGAAGTGCGCCGCGACCAGCGAGAGGTACGCCCCGCCGAGGCCGGCGAAGGCTCCGGAGGCGATGACCGCGAGGTACTTGTACTTGTAGACGTTGACGCCCAGCGACTCGGCGGCGGTCGGGTTCTCGCCGCAGGAGCGCAGCCGCAGGCCGAACACCGTGCGCCAGAGCGCGAAGTAGCTGACCACGATCAGCGCGCCGGCCACCAGCACGACCACCGAGATGTTGGTGACCAGGCCGCCGAGCACGCCCGCGACGTCCGAGACCAGGAACCAGTGGTGGTTCTCGATGCTCTTCAGCCCGGAGGACAGGCCCGGGACGGTGATGTACGGCAGCGGGTCCGCCGGCGGGGACTGGTTCTGGCCGGCACCGGCCGAGACGTAGTCCTTGTAGTAGATCCGGTTGACGTACGCGCAGATGCCGGGGATCAGCAGGTTGATGCCGACGCCGGAGACGATGTGGTCGACGCCGAAGGTGACGGTGACGACCGCGTGCAGCAGGCCGCCGAGCGCCCCGCCCAGCATGCCGGCCAGCAGGCCGACCCACGGGTTGACCAGGTAGCCCGCCCACGCACCGCAGAAGGTGCCGGCGACCATCATGCCTTCGAGACCGATGTTGACCACACCGGCCCGCTCGGACCAGAGACCGCCCAGACCGGCCATGCCGATCGGCACGGCCGCGCCGAGCGCGGCGGTGATCTGCCCGGAGGAGGTCAGCGAGTGGTTGCCGGTGGCCATGCCCACGGCGGAGAACAGCACCAGGGCGCCCGCGATCAGCAGCAGGACCACCGGCCAGGACAGCTTGCGCTTCTTCGCGGGTGCGCCCGGCGCCTTCGCACGCGCAGCGGTAGCCGTGCTCATGCGGACACCTCCTTCTTCTCACTGTTCGCGGCGGCCTGGGCGGCGAGCTGGGCGCCGACCTTCTGCTGCTGGCGCTTCAGGCCGTAGCGGCGCACCAGCTCGTACGCGACGACGACGCAGATGACGATGGTGCCCTTCATGACGTCGACGATCTCGAAGGGGAAGCCGCCCTGGAGCGGCAGCACCGAGCCGGTGACGTCCAGGAAGGCGAACAGCAGCGCCGCGAAGGCGATGCCGATCGGGCTGTTCCGGCCGAGCAGGGCGATCGAGATGCCCAGGAAGCCCAGGCCGGGCTGGAAGCTCTGGCCGAAGTAGTGCGAGTTCTGCAGGAGCTCCGGCAGGCCGATCAGACCGGCGATGGCGCCGGAGACGACCATCGAGATGACCACCATGCGCTTGACGTTCACGCCGGAGGCGGTCGCGGCGGACTCCGAGCGGCCGGTGGCGCGCAGGTCGAAGCCGAAGCGGGTGCGGGTCAGCACGAACTGGAAGACCACGCCGACCAGGGCGGCGACGAAGATGAAGCCCCAGAGCGTCCCGCCGGCCGTCTCCATCGCGAAGAAGTGGCTGGACTGCGAGATCGGCTCGGTCTGGATCGAGTTGGTGGTGCCGCTGGTCTTCGGCGCGAAGATGCCGGGGACGAGCAACAGACCGATGATCGCGGTCGCGATCGAGTTCAGCATGATGGTCGAGATGACCTCGCTGACGCCGCGGTAGACCTTCAGCAGACCGGCGACGCTCGCGTACAGGCCGCCGACCAGCATGGCGGTGACCAGCAGCAGCGGGATCTGGACGAAGGCCGGCAGGTCCACCTTGGCGCCGACGAAGGCCGCGAACAGCGCCGCGACCTTGTACTGGCCCTCGACGCCGATGTTGAACAGGTTCATCCGGAACCCGAACGCGGCGGCCGCGGCGGCCAGGTAGTAGGTGGTGGACCGGTTGAGGATGCCCACCTGGCCGTCCGACTTGCTGGCGTACGTGAGCATCACGTTCCAGGCGTCGAACGGGTTCTTGCCCGAGGTCGCCAGCAGGACGGAACAGATCGCCACGGAGAGCAGGACCGCGAGCACCGGCGCCGCCAGCGCGAGCACGATCCGCTCACCGCTGAACCGCTGGGCCAGGCCGGGCTTCGCGGCTGCGGGATTGGGACTGGTCATGGGTTACTCCCCCGCCTGCGGGTCGTCGGCGGTGTCGGTGGGCTGGTGCCCGGCCTCGGCCCCGGTGCCCTCGGCCGCGACGGCCTGCGCCTCGGCGACGGCCTCCGGCTCGGACTCCAGGTGGCCGCTGGCGGCACCGGTCATCGCGGTACCGAGGTCCTCGGCGGTGACGGTGGCCGGGTCGGCGTCGGCGACCAGGCGGCCGCGGTAGATGACCCGGATGGTGTCGGACAGGCCGATCAGCTCGTCCAGGTCCGCGGAGATCAGCAGGACGGCCAGGCCGGCCCGCTGGGCGACCCGGATGTGCTCCCAGATCTGCGCCTGCGCGCCGACGTCCACGCCACGGGTGGGGTGGGCGGCGATCAGGAGCTTGGGCTGGTGGCTCATCTCGCGGCCGATGATCAGCTTCTGCTGGTTGCCGCCGGAGAGCGAGGCCGCGGTGACCTCGATGCCGGGGGTGCGGACGTCGTACTCCTCGACGATCCGCCAGGTGTCCGTCCGGGCGGCGGCCGGGTCCAGCAGCAGGCCCTTGGAGTTGGGCGCCTCGGTGACGTGGCCGAGGATGCGGTTCTCCCAGAGCGGGGCCTCCAGCAGCAGGCCGTGCTTGTGGCGGTCCTCGGGGATGTAGCCGATGCCGGCCTCGCGGCGGGCCCGGGTCAGGGAGCCGGAGAGGTCCTTGCCGTCCAGGGTGACGGTGCCGGCGTTCAGCGGCAGCATGCCCATGACGGCCTCGACCAGCTCGGCCTGGCCGTTGCCCTCGACACCGGCGATGCCGAGGATCTCGCCCTTGCGGATGCGCAGCGAGATGTCGTCCAGGACGACGCGCTCGATGCCCTCGGCGTCGGTCTTGGCGATCCGCAGGCCCTCGACGTCGAGCATCACGGTGTCGGTGACGGTCGACTCGCGGCTCTCCGGGGAGGGCAGCTCGGCGCCGACCATCAGCTCGGCGAGCTGGCGGGCGGTGACGGCCTTCGGGTCGGCGTCGCCGACCGTCGTGCCGCGCCGGATGACGCTGATCGCGTCGGCCACCGCGAGCACCTCGTGCAGCTTGTGCGAGATGAAGATGACGGTGACGCCCTCGGACTTGAGGTCCCGCAGGTTGTCGAACAGCGCGTCGACCTCCTGCGGGACGAGCACGGCCGTGGGCTCGTCCAGGATCAGGATCTTGGCGCCGCGGTACAGCACCTTGAGGATCTCGACGCGCTGGCGGTCGGCGACGCCGAGGTCCTCGACCAGGGCGTCCGGGCGCACGCCCAGGCCGTACTGGTCGGAGATCTCCTTGATCTTCGCCTTCGCCTTGGCGCCGATGCCGTGGAGCTTCTCGCCGCCGAGGACGACGTTCTCCCACACCGTGAGGTTGTCGGCGAGCATGAAGTGCTGGTGCACCATGCCGATGCCGCGGGAGATGGCGTCGCCGGGGGTGTGGAACTCGCACAGCTCGCCGTTGATCGCGATGGTGCCCTCGTCCGGCTTCTGCATGCCGTAGAGGATCTTCATCAGCGTCGACTTGCCGGCGCCGTTCTCACCCATCAGGGCGTGCACGGTGCCGGTGCGGACGGTCAGGTTGATGTCGTGGTTGGCCACGACACCCGGGAAGCGCTTGGTGATGCCGCGCAGCTCGACGGCCGGTGTCGCCGTCCCCGCGCTGGGGGTGCCGTCCTCGCGCGGGGGGACGGGGTCGGATGCGGTGATGGCGATCTCCTGGTGGTCTGGAGGCGCGTCGTTGCGCTGGGAGGGCCAAGGGGGAACATGGGGAGACGGAACAGGGCCCGGGGGTACGCGTTGAGCGCACCCTGCCGGGCCCCTCCCGTGAACTGTGTCGTGTTGCGTCGCGCTGCCGGGCAGGCGGCAGGCGCTGCGGCGTCCGGGACGCGCGGGCCTTACTGGCCGGCCGGCGCGGTCGGGATCGTGGTGGCGCCGGACTTGATCGCGTCGGCGGCGGCCTTCAGCTTGTCCTGGATGTCGTCGATCTTGCCGCCGGTGGTGGCGAGCGAGACGCCGTCGGCCTTCAGGTCGAACAGCTTGATGCCGGTCGGGGTCTGGCCCTGCTTGACCGACTGGACGTACGAGAACACCGCGGTGTCGACGTTCTTGACCATCGAGGTCAGGATGCTGTTCTTGTACTTCGCCAGGGCCGGCTGGCTGGCCTGGTCGGAGTCGACGCCGATGGCCCAGGCGCCCTGCTTGTTGGCGACGGCCTCGATGGCGCCGTTGCCGGAGGAGCCGGCGGCGGTGTAGATGACGTCCGCGCCCTTGTCGAGCTGGCCCTGGGCGGACTCCTTGCCCTTGTCGGGCGAGGCGAAGCCGGTGAAGTCCGGCGGGGTGCTCAGGTAGGTGGTCTCGACCGTGATGTTCGGGTCGACGGACTTCACACCCGCCTTGTAGCCGGCCTCGAACTTCTTGATCAGCTCGGACTGCACACCGCCGATGAAGCCGACGTGCTTGGCCTTCGACTTGTTCGCGGCGGCGACACCGGCCAGGTACGAACCCTCCTGCTCGGCGAAGAGCAGCGAGGTGACGTTGGCCGGCTGGTCCTTGTCGTTCGAGTCGATGATCGCGAACTTCACGTTCGGGTTGTCCTTGGCGACCTTGTTGACGGCCGGCTGGTAGACGAAGCCGACCGCGACGATCGTCTTGTAGCCCGCGTCGATCAGGTTCTTGAGACGGGTCTCCTTGTCGGCCTCGGCCTCGCCCTGCTTGGCCTCGGCCTCGGTCACGGAGACGCCCAGCTCGGACTTGGCCTTGTCGAGGCCACGGGCGGCGGAGTCGTTGAACGACTGGTCGCCGCGGCCGCCGATGTCGTAGGCCATGCCGACCTTGAGCGAACCGTCGCCCGAGCCGGCGGAGGAGGAGTTGTCGGTGCTCTTTGCGCCGCAAGCGGCGAGCGAGGCCATGCCCAGGGAACCCGAGAGCACAACCGCGGCGAGCTTCATTGAACGGCGCAAGGGGATATCTCCTTCTACACGCAACCGTTTGGCGTGGTCGGTCGCCACCGTAACGCGCGTAGAACACGGTTGTGTTACGGGGTGCCAGAGCGTTCGGGTTGTTATCAAACCGTGGTCTGATGTTCTTCCTGAGGCTCTATCCCATGCGCGGACGGTGATCCGAGGTCGGTGCGGCCCAGTTTACGGAACCGTTCCGGACCCCCCGGATCCGACCGTTCCGCTTCACCCGCGCCGCCCCCGGAACCGTCACCCCGCTCCGCCGCGCCCGGCCCGCCGTCAGCTGCCGTCCGCCTCCAGGGCCAGCGCCGAGAACAGCTCCACCCCGATGCCGATCGCCCGCTCGTCCACGTCGAACCGGCCCTGGTGGAGGTCCCGGACGGTGGCGTCGCCGGGCGCCCGGACACCGAGCCGGGCCAGCGCGCCCGGGGCGTGCTCCAGGTACCAGGAGAAGTCCTCGCCGCCCAGGCTCTGCTCGGTTCCCTCGACCACCTGGGCCCCGTCCGCGCCGAAGCGGGCGTTCATCGCCTCGTCCAACCGCGCGACCGAGACCGCCTCGTTGACCACCGGCGGCACCCCGCGGTGGTAGTCCAGCGTCCACTTGGCCCGGTAGGTCTCGGACACCTTGGCGATCAGCTCGTGCAGCAGGTCCGGCGCCTCGCGCCAGCCGTCCAGCTCCAGGCAGCGGACGGTGCCCTCCAGTTCGGCGTGCTGCGGGATGACGTTGGGTGCGGAGCCGGAGGCGATCCGCCCCCAGACCAGGCTGACGCCCCAGCGCGGGTCCATCCGGCGGGCCAGCGCGCCCGGGAGGTCGGCGGCCATCCTGGCGACCGCGGTGACCAGATCGGTGGTCAGGTGCGGACGGGCGGTGTGCCCGCCGGGGCCGTCCAGGTGGAGCACCAGGCGGTCGCAGGCCGAGGTGATCGCCCCGACCCGCAGGGCGATCCGGCCGACCTCCACCTTGGGGTCGCAGTGCACCGCGAAGATCCGACCGACGCCCGCCATCCCGCCGGCCTTGATCACGTCCAGCGCGCCGCCCGGCATGACCTCCTCGGCGGGCTGGAACACCAGCCGGACGGGCCGGCGCAGCTCGCCGGTGCGGACGGCCTCCGCCAGCACCAGGCCGGTGCCGAGCACCACCGAGGTGTGCACGTCGTGGCCGCAGGCGTGGGCCCGGCCGGGGACGGTGGAGCGGTACGGCACATCGGTCTTGGCGTCGTCGATCGGCAGCGCGTCGATGTCGGCGCGGAAGGCCAGGAACTCCGTCCCCGGCGTGGTGCCGGGCGGGACGATGTCGACGAGCATGCCGGTGCCGCCGGGCAGCACCCGGGGTTCGAGGCCGGCGGCCACCAGACGGTCGCGCAGCAGCCCGGTGGTTCGGAACTCCTGGCGGCCCAGCTCCGGGTGCCGGTGCAGATCACGACGGAAGGCGATCAGCTCGGGCTCCAGCGCCCGGACCCGGTCGCGCAGATCGGCGGCGGGGCGTACGGCGGCCAGAGTGGCGCCCGACTGAGCGGGCTCAGGACGGTTCATCTCGCCAATCGTAGGCCTGTTGGGGGGATTTGGCCCGACTTCCGGAAAACTAGTCCCCGGATGGGCGCATACCGGCCGGACACGTGGGTATGACATCTTGTTTCAGCCGCCTTCCCCGGGTTGCGTGCCCTGTGCAACGATCCCCCGGGCCGGCGGTCACGGCCGCCAACCCCCCTGACGGCACCGGCGGGTTGACGGCAGTTCAGCTGGTGGTCAGAAGCGCTCCACCGGGGCGTAGGTCCCCCACACCCCGCGCAGCGCGTCGCACACCTCGCCGACGGTGGCCCGGGCGGCCAGCGCCTCCTTCATCGGGTACAGCACGTTCCCCGTCCCCTCGGCGGTGCGGCGCAGCCCGTCCAGCGCCCGGGTGACGGCGCCGGCCGAGCGCTCGGCCCGCAGCCGGGCCAGTCGCCGCGCCTGCCGCTCCTCGATCGCCGGGTCCACCCGCAGCGGCTGGTAAGGCTCCTCCGTGTCCGACCGGAAGCGGTTGACCCCGACCACGGTCCGCTCCCCGGAGTCGGTCTCCTGCTGGAGCCGGTAGGCGGTGCGCTCGATCTCGCCCTTCTGGTAGCCGCGTTCGATCGCGGCCACCGCGCCGCCCTGCTCCTCGATCCGGTCCATCAGCGCCCGCGCGGCGGCCTCCACCCCGTCGGTGAGCGACTCGACGGCGTAGGAGCCGGCGAACGGGTCGACGGTGGCCGTCACGTCGGTCTCGTACGCGAGCACCTGCTGGGTGCGCAGGGCGAGCCGGGCGGCCTTCTCGGTGGGCAGCGCGATCGCCTCGTCGAAGCCGTTGGTGTGCAGCGACTGGGTGCCGCCGAGCACCGCGGCGAGCGCCTGGACGGTGACCCTGGCCAGGTTGACCTCGGGCTGCTGGGCGGTGAGCTGCACCCCCGCGGTCTGGGTGTGGAAGCGCAGCATCTGCGAGCGCGGGTCCCGGGCGCCGAATCCTTCCCGCATGATTCTGGCCCAAATCCTGCGTGCGGCGCGGAACTTGGCCACTTCCTCCAACAGGGTCGTGCGGGCCACGAAGAAGAACGAGAGCCGGGGGGCGAAGTCGTCCACGGCCATCCCGGCGGCGAGCGCGGTGCGGACGTAGGCGATGCCGTTGGCCAGGGTGAAGGCGACCTCCTGCGCGGGATCGGCCCCGGCCTCGGCCATGTGGTAGCCGGAGATCGAGATGGTGTTCCAGCGCGGGACCTCGGCCCGGCAGTAGCGGAACACGTCGGCGGCCAGCCGCAGCGAGGGCTCCGGCGGGAAGATGTAGGTGCCGCGGGCGATGTACTCCTTCAACACGTCGTTCTGGACCGTCCCGGTGAGCGCCGACGGCGCCACCCCCTGGGCCTCGCCGACCAGTTGGTAGAGGAGCAGGAGCAGCGCGGCGGGCGCGTTGACGGTCATCGAGGTGGACACCCCGCCGAGCGGGATGCCGTCGAACAGCACCGCCATGTCCTCGACGCTGTCCACGGCGACGCCCACCCGGCCGACCTCCCCGGCGGCGAGCGGCGCGTCCGAGTCGTAGCCCATCTGGGTGGGCAGGTCGAAGGCGACCGAGAGGCCGGTGCCGCCGCCCGCGATCAGCTGCCGGTAGCGGGCGTTGGACTCGGCGGCGGTGCCGAAGCCCGCGTACTGGCGCATCGTCCACGGGCGGCCGGTGTACATCGTCGGGTAGACGCCCCGGGTGAAGGGGTACTCCCCCGGCCGGCCCAGCCGGGCGTCGGCGTCCCAGCCGGCCGGCGACCCGGGGCCGTACACCGGCTCGATCTCGAAGCCGGACTCGGCGCGGCGCGGCTCGGCTGCCATGGGGCCCTCCGGGGCTGGGGGAACGGGGTCCTCGCACTATCGGGCTCCCCGCCGTGCGGGAGGCGACCGGCCCGCCGGAGCGCCGGCGCGGTTGAGATGATCGGGTGAACGACCGATGAGCCCCAGGGAGTGGCAATGACCGAGCAGAAGGTGGCCGTGGTCACCGGTGCCAGCAGCGGAATCGGCGCGGCGACCGCCCGCCGGCTGGCCGCCGAGGGCTTCGACGTGGTGCTGACCGCCCGCCGCACCGAGCGCGTCGAGGCGCTGGCCAAGGAGATCGCCGACCGGGGCGGCTCCGCCCGGGCCGTCACCCTGGACGTCACCGACCGGGCCGCGGTGGACGCCTTCGCGGCCGCCGTCGGCCGGGTGGACGTCCTGGTGAACAACGCCGGCGGCGCGATCGGCGCCGAGACCGTCGAGCACGGCGACCCGGCCGACTGGCGGGCCATGTACGAGGTGAACGTGCTCGGCGTGCTGCAGGTGACCCAGGCCCTGCTGCCGGCCCTGCGGGCGACCGGCGACGGCACGGTCCTGGTGCTCTCCTCGACCGCCGCGCTGGCCGCGTACGAGGGCGGCGGCGGGTACGTCGCCGCCAAGCACGCCGCGCACACCATCGCCGCCACGCTGCGGCTGGAGCTGTGCGGGGAGCCGATCCGGGTGATCGAGATCGCCCCCGGCATGGTGAAGTCCGAGGGCTTCGCGGTCACCCGCTTCCGCGGCGACGAGGAGAAGGCCGCCGCGGTGTACGCGGGCGTGGCCGAACCGCTCACCTCGGAGGACATCGCGGACACCGTGGCGTGGGCGGTCACCCGGCCCTCGCACGTGAACATCGACCTGCTGGTGGTCCGGCCGAGGGCGCAGGCCGCCAACCACAAGGTCCACCGCGACTGAGCCCGGGAACGGGCGGGGAGGGCGCTGACGTGCAGGTGTCAACGTCACAACTTGATAGCTCGTCCGGATGAATTCGGCGCGCGCCCTCCCCAACTGATGACCGCTCAACTACCTTTGAGGCGCTGAACGACCGGCGCTCGCGCGCCCCTCGGCAGCCCCCATCCCACCTGCGCACCACCCCGTTCCACCGGCACCTTCCCGCCCTCACGAGGAGGACCCGCTGGCCAGCGACATCCCGTCACAGCGGCTCGACGTCAGAACAGAGCCGACCCTCCTCGGGCTGCACCGCTTCAACGAAGCCGACGCCGGCGCCGCCGAGGAGGCCCTCCTGGCCTGCTGCGGCAGCCACCGCTGGGCCCTGCGCCTGACCGCGCACCGGCCCTACCCCGACATCGAGTCCCTGCTGGCCGCCGCCAGCGAGGCCTCCTACGACCTCCGACCGGCCGACCTCACCGAGGCCCTGGCGGACGAGAGCTGGATGCCGCAGCCGCTGCTCGGCATGCGGGCTCCCGGCAGCCAGGCCGCCCACACCGCGCTGCGGGCGGCGCACGCCGCGTACGAGGCCCGGTTCGGCCACGTCTTCGTGGTCTGCCTGGAAGGGGTCGCCCCGGAGGAGATGCTCGACACCGTGCTCTCCTCGATCCGCACCCGCCTCGCCAACGACCCGGACGAGGAGCGGCTGATCGCGTCCGACGAACTCCGCCGGATCGCCCTCACCCGACTGGAGCACCTGGTCGCCACCCACCCGGAGACCGCGGCGCGCTGAGCCCGCATCACGCCCCCTCTTCACCCTGCCGGGTGACAACGATCACGAAACCGCCCGGACGAGTGAACCGACCCCGCCGCCGGATCCGACCGCCGCGCCCCGCGCCCACCGACGCGGGGCGCGAGCATGCCGTCACCCATCGTGACGACTCCGGGTTTGGTTCCCGCCCCACTAGGCCAGAAGTGCCTGATTGATCACACCTGGGGCCCCCGGAGGCGGTTCACGACAAGGCGTCGATAGGATGCTGGCGGCCGGTGGACCGTACCCGGCCGGGCTGACCGACACCGAAGCCGGCCGAGCCCCCAATCGCTTCCGGAGGGTTTTTCCGTGCCGGCTGGAACGCTGTACCGCGGCCGGGAAGGCATGTGGAGCTGGGTGGCTCATCGAGTCACCGGCGTCCTCATCTTCTTCTTCCTGTTCGCCCACGTCCTCGACACCGCCCTCGTGCGAGTGTCGCCGGAGTCCTACGACACCGTCATCCAGACGTACAAGACTCCGCTCGTGAACCTGATGGAGTACGGCCTGGTGGCCGCCATCCTGTTCCACGCCCTGAACGGCCTGCGCGTCGTCGCAGTGGACTTCTGGTCGAAGGGCCCGAAGTACCAGAAGCAGATGCTCTGGAGCGTCGTCGGCGTCTGGGTCGTCCTGATGGCCGGTTCCTTCTACGGGATCCTCCAGCACACGCTGATCTCCTGGTTCGGGAAGTGAGCCGAGACATGTCCACGGAATACTCCGACGCCATCGTCGTCCCCTCGAAGCAGGCGCACACCGGCAAGGGACTGGGCACCGGCAACCCGGCCGACGCGTTCGTCATCGAGCCTCCGCGCAAGCGGACCACGAAGACCCCGCGTCGCACCCGCACCAACTTCGAGATGCTGGCCTGGCTCTTCATGCGCCTGTCCGGTGTCGTTCTGGTCGTGCTGATCCTCGGCCACCTGCTGATCATGCTGGTGCTCGACGGCGGCGTCTCCAAGATCGGCTTCGCCTTCGTGGCCGGCCGCTGGGCCTCGCCGTTCTGGCAGGGCTGGGACCTCCTGATGCTCTGGCTCGCCATGCTGCACGGCGCCAACGGCATGCGTCAGGTCATCAACGACTATGCCGAGAAGGACTCGACCCGGCTCTGGCTCAAGGGGCTCATGGGTACCGCCACGGTCTTCACCGTGCTGCTCGGCACCCTGGTGATCTTCACCTTCGACCCCAACATCTGAGCCGCGAGCACCATCGACCATCGGCAGAGGCCAGAGGCGAGTTAACCCCCCATGCAGATTCACCAGTACGACACCGTCATCGTCGGCGCCGGCGGCGCCGGCATGCGCGCGGCCATCGAGTCGACGCAGCGCAGCCGCACCGCCGTCCTGACCAAGCTCTACCCGACCCGGTCCCACACCGGCGCGGCCCAGGGCGGCATGTGCGCCGCCCTGGCCAACGTCGAGGAGGACAACTGGGAGTGGCACACCTTCGACACGGTCAAGGGTGGTGACTACCTGGTCGACCAGGACGCCGCCGAGATCATGTGCAAGGAGGCCATCGACGCCGTCCTCGACCTGGAGAAGATGGGTCTTCCCTTCTCCCGCACCGAGCAGGGCCGGATCGACCAGCGCCGCTTCGGCGGCCACTCCCGCAA
The DNA here is from genome assembly GCF_042885595.1 of Kitasatospora sp. NPDC058046. Classification (NCBI taxonomy): domain Bacteria; kingdom Bacillati; phylum Actinomycetota; class Actinomycetes; order Kitasatosporales; family Streptomycetaceae; genus Kitasatospora; species Kitasatospora sp. NPDC058046. The sequence continues at coordinate 17,352 of NZ_JBHVRS010000030.1, read as the reverse complement.
CCACGGCGAGGCCCCGGTCCGCCGCTCGTGCTACGCGGCCGACCGCACCGGCCACATGATCCTCCAGACGCTGTTCCAGAACTGCGTCAAGCACGGCGTCGAGTTCTTCAACGAGTACTACGTCCTCGACCTGCTGATCAACGAGGGCAAGACGGCCGGCGTCGTCGCGTACGAGCTGGCCACCGGCGAGATCCACGTCTTCCAGGCCAAGTCGGTCGTGTTCGCCTCCGGCGGCACCGGCAAGTTCTTCAAGGTCTCCTCCAACGCCCACACCCTCACCGGTGACGGCCAGGCCCTGGTCTACCGCCGCGGCCTGCCGCTGGAGGACATGGAGTTCTTCCAGTTCCACCCGACGGGCATCTGGCGCATGGGCATCCTGCTCACCGAGGGCGCCCGCGGCGAGGGCGGCATCCTGCGCAACAAGGACGGCGAGCGCTTCATGGAGCGCTACGCCCCCGTCATGAAGGACCTCGCGTCCCGTGACGTCTGCTCCCGCGCGATCTACACCGAGATCCGCGAAGGCCGCGGCTGCGGTCCGGACGGCGACCACGTCTACCTGGACCTGACCCACCTGCCGCCGGAGCAGCTGGACGCCAAGCTGCCGGACATCACCGAGTTCGCGCGCACCTACCTCGGCATCGAGCCCTACACGGACCCGATCCCGATCCAGCCCACCGCGCACTACGCCATGGGCGGCATCCCGACCAACGTCGAGGGTGAGGTCCTGCGCAACAACACCGACATCGTCCCGGGCCTGTACGCGGCCGGCGAGGTCGCCTGCGTGTCCGTGCACGGCGCCAACCGCCTGGGCACCAACTCGCTGCTGGACATCAACGTGTTCGGCCGCCGCGCGGGCATCGCCGCCGCCGACTACGCCAACGCGAACGGCTTCGTCGAGCTGCCCGAGAACCCGGCCGAGAAGGTCCAGGCCCTGGTCGACGGCCTGCGCGAGGGCACCGGCACCGAGTCCGTGGGGCAGATCCGCAAGGAGCTGCAGGAGACCATGGACACCAACGCCATGGTGTACCGCACCGGCGCCACCCTGAAGCAGGCGGTCGAGGACATCGCCGCGCTGAAGGAGCGCTACAAGAACGTCTCCATCCAGGACAAGGGCTTCCGCTACAACACGGACCTCCTGGAGGCCGTCGAGCTGGGCAACCTGCTCGACCTGGCCGAGGTGCTGGCCGTCTCCGCGCTGGCCCGCGAGGAGTCCCGCGGCGGCCACTACCGCGAGGACTTCCCGACCCGTGACGACGTGAAGTTCATGCAGCACACCATGGCGTACCAGGAGGTCGCCGCCGACGGCAGCACCTCCATCCGCCTCGACTACAAGCCGGTCGTCACGACCCGCTACCAGCCGATGGAGCGTAAGTACTGATGAGCACTCCGACCGTGGAGAAGCACTCGGCCGCTCTGGACGCGGTCGAAGCCGGTGCCGTCCAGCCGATCACCGTCACCGTCCGGATCCGCCGGTTCAACCCGGAGGAGCACCCGGACCCGGTGTGGGTCGACTACCAGCTGACGATGGACCCGAAGGAGCGCATCCTCGACGCGCTCAACAAGATCAAGTGGGAGCAGGACGGCACCCTCACCTACCGCCGTTCCTGCGCCCACGGCATCTGCGGCTCCGACGCCATGCGGATCAACGGCCGCAACCGGCTGGCGTGCAAGACCCTGATCAAGGACGTCAACCCGGAGAAGCCGATCACGATCGAGGCCATCAAGGGCCTCACGGTCCTCAAGGACCTGGTCGTGGACATGGACCCGTTCTTCCAGGCGTACAAGGACGTCATGCCGTTCCTCATCACCAAGGGGAACGAGCCGACCCGCGAGCGCCTGCAGTCCGCCGAGGACCGCGAGCGCTTCGACGACACCACCAAGTGCATCCTGTGCGCCGCGTGCACGTCGTCCTGCCCGGTGTTCTGGAACGACGGCCAGTACTTCGGCCCGGCCGCCATCGTCAACGCGCACCGCTTCATCTTCGACTCGCGCGACGAGGGTGCCGAGCAGCGCCTGGAGATCCTCAACGACCGTGAGGGCGTGTGGCGCTGCCGCACCACCTTCAACTGCTCGGAGGCCTGCCCGCGCGGCATCGAGGTCACCAAGGCGATCCAGGAAGTGAAGCGGGCCCTGGTGACCCGCCGCTTCTGATCCCACCCGCCACACCGGAGGCCCCCGCCCGATCCTCGGATCGGGCGGGGGCCTTCGCCGTTCCGTCGTGCCGGGTCAGCGCAGGGCGCCGAGGTCCTTCGGCGCGGACCAGCCGCTGAAGGTCACCAGGTGCCGGTCGGGGGTGACGGCCCACAGGTCGGGCTTGCCGTCCCCGTCACCGTCGCCCGAGCTGCCGAGCGTCGGGTAGGCGGCGGTGGTGAAGCCGGTGGCCACGACGTCCGCCTTCGGGTCGGCGAGGGCGGAGTAGTCGAAGCTGCCGTCGGCCTGCTTCGGGACCGGGTACGCGTGCAGCTCGCCGGTGGCCCGGTCGCGCGCCCAGAGGGCGAGGTTCCCGGCCGCGTCCGGACCGGGGGCGATCAGGTCGTAGCCGGCCCAGTCGCCGGTGGTGGTGAGCTTGCGGGCCTTCGCCCAGCCGTACGCGAAGTCGCCTCCGGCGTGCAGCCAGAGGTTGCCGTCCTCCAGCGTCACCAGCGACGGACCGAAGCCGCCGGCCGCCGGGCCGAACGCGACGATCTGCTCCGCCTTCGACCAGTCGTCGGCGAAGTCCGCCGGGCACGCCGTCTGCGCGCCCGCCCCGTCTACGCAGGTGCTCGGACGCCTGGCGCCGATCATGCTCCCGGAGAACGATCCGTAGTCGGAGTTCCGGTACAGGTAGAGGTAGTCCGACCCGGGCTGGTAGAGGAAGAGGTCGTCCGAGGACGGCGCGTGGTCGTTCGACCAGCCGCGGTGGATGACCTGGTACGACGCCCAGCCGTTGTGATCGGGCGAGGCGAGCGCCCGGATCGTCGCGTTGGGAGTGGTGTCGGACGCGTTCACGCCGATGTACTGCAGATTGCCCTGCGCGTCGGGCAGCAGGATGTCCGCAACACCGTCCCCGTCGACGTCGCCGAAGGTCTTCGGCGGGTTGGGGTTCGAGGGGGCGTAGAAGGTGAAGGACGCGTTGGCGACGTTGCTCACGTTGTCCAGCACCTGGACGTTGAGCGTGTTGGTGCCCCACCTCAGGACCTTGAGGTCGAGCGTCACCGTCCCGTCGGCGGCCGGCTTGACCGCGTTCCGCGAGTCGCAGCCGCCCACGCCGAGGTAGTCGAAGCCGTACCGGACACAGGCGACGCCGGAGCCCGCGCCACCGGTCGGGGCCTGGTCGGCGGTCTTGATGACGAAGGTCGCCTTCTGGCCCGCGTACTTGGTGGCTGGACCGCCGTCCGGGAAGTCCGGCGAGGAGACCGTGGCGGTCGGCGGGGTGGTGTCCAGCGTGAAGCGGCAGTCCGCCGACGGGGCGGAGGCCTGCTGACCCTGGAGGGCCCAGGCGTGCCAGGCGTAGCTGTGCCCGTCCACCAGACCGCGGACCACGGTCTTGGCCTGCTGGGCGTAGGCCTGGGCCTCGTCGGTGAACACCGGGTCGGTGCCCGTGGTCTCGTCCCTGACGGCGAACCGGGCGCCGGTGCCGGCGACGTTCGCGGTGAGCGTCGGGCCGTAGTTGGTCCAGCCGACCCAGCCCGGAGCGGTGGTCGAGTCGCAGGCCTCGCTGCGGTAGTCGCCACCCTGGCTGGTGCCGAGGACGGCCGGCGCCGTGTCGGCCACGGCCGCCGTGGGCGTGGTCAGCAGACCCGCGGCCACGGCGGCCGCGGCCACCCCGCCGAGTCTGCGCACGTACGTGTTCCTCATCGAATCCCCACCCCTGGTGTCGTCCTGTAGCTCTTCTGTGCGAGCCGTGAGGATCTTGCCAGTGGGGTCCGACCGAGGCAACGGGGATTTTCAGTCGGTGGCCGGGGTGCGGCGGGTGGCGCGCAGGCCGCGCAGGCCGATGGCGCCGACCGCGATGCCGAGGGCGAAGGAGGTGACGGCGAGGAGGAGGTGGACCCAGAAGAAGGCGGTGGGCTGGGAGTGGTCGCCGTTGGTGAAGGCCTGGCCGCCGGAGTCCTTCCAGAGGTTCTTCACGAAGGTCGTCCAGATGATGATCGACCAGACCCCGAAGGCGGTCAGGAACCAGGAGGTGCGACGGCTGAGCTTCATGGGGGTCCTCGGCTTGTGAAGGCGGTGTGCGTCCCCAGTATGCGCGGGCCGCCGATCGGCGTACGGCGGGCCCCTCCTGCGGAGGACGGGCTCCGGGGGGAGGGCAGCGGGAGCCCCGAGTGGGTACGGTCAGCTGGTGCCCACACCCCGACTCACGTTCGCGCGCCTGTGCGCCGCGGTCACCGCGGCCCTCCCGGTCCTGCTCGCCGCCCCGGCGGGCGCGACCCCGCAGCAGCCACCCCCGTCGGCCGCGGTCGGCGGCGAGCGGCTCGGGCTCCCCGGGGTCCAGGTCGCCCCGATGGCGGGTGCCCCGCCGCTGCCCTCCGACCTCACCGGCCAGTCCTGGATAGTCTCCGACGCGGCGTCGGGCGACGTGCTGGCGGCCAGCAACCCGCACCTGCGGCTGCCCCCGGCGAGCACCCTGAAGATCCTCTTCGCGGACACCGTGCTGCCCAAGTTCGACCGCAACGCGGTGCACCGGGTGGCCGACGAGGAGATCCAGGGGATCGGCCCCGGCAGCAGCCTGGTCGGCATCAAGGAGAACCTGGACTACCGGGTCGAGGACCTGTGGCGCGGGGTGTTCCTGAGCTCCGGCAACGACGCGGTGCACGTCCTGTCGCACATGAACGGCGGCGTCCAGCAGACCGTCACCGAGATGCAGGCGCGCGCCGACGCGCTCCAGGCCCGGGACACCAGGGTGATCTCCCCGGACGGCTACGACATGGACGGCCAGGTCTCCTCGGCCTACGACCTGTCGCTGTTCGCCCGGGCCGGCCTGCGCAACGCGGACTTCCGGACGTACTGCGCCACCCGGGACGCGATGTTCCCGGGCGCCGTCGACCGGAACACCGGCCAGCGCGGCAGTTTCGGGATCGCCAACACCGACCGGCTGCTGGGCAAGTACCCCGGCCTGATCGGGGTGAAGAACGGCACCACCACCAACGCCGGCTCGACCTTCGTCGGCGCCGCCGAGCGCGACGGCCGCACCCTGCTGGTGACGGTGATGCACCCGGCCGGCTACCAGCGGGTGTACGACGAGACGGCCGCCCTGCTGGACTGGGGCTTCGCCGCGGCCGGCAAGGTCCAGCCGGTCGGCAGGCTGGTCGACGAGCTCCCGCCCGCCGGCGCCGAGCCGACCGGCCAGGCCGGCGGCGCCGAGGGCACGCCCGCACCGCCGCCGCACCCCGCGGCCACCACCGCCCCGACGGCGGCGATGGGCACGCGCGGCGGGCTCGGCCTCGGCGGCTGGTCGGCCGTGGTGCTGGCCGGGGCCGCGGCCGGGTACGGCTCGCTGGTGCTGCTGCGGCGCCGCTCCGCCGGCTGACCCGCCGACGGGTGGGAGGGCTCGGCCTCAGTCCCGGGGCCGGGCCCTCCCCTCGCCCTCGCCCTCCCCGTTCTCCTGCTCCTTCTCCTTCTTCCGCTGCTCGGCCCGGGCGGCCCGCTCCGCCGCGTCCGCCTCCGCCGCCGCCTCCGCCTCGTCGGCCGCCTCCAGCAGCGCCCGCCCGTGCGCCCTGGTCCGGTCCCGGGCGGCCACCGGGTCGGCCGTCGCCGTCCAGGCCACGCAGTACATCAGCAGCCGGGAGACGAAGTTGATCCACAGCAGCAGCGCCACCGGGGTGGCGAACGCCCCGTACAGGCTCCGTCCGGCGACCGAGCCCAGGTAGGAGGCGAGCAGCAGCTTCAGCAGTTCGAAGCCGACCGAGCCGATCAGCGCGGCCTGCACCAGGTCCCGCCGGCGCTGGTCGGTGATCCCGGGGAAGGGCGCCAGCAGGTAGGCGAAGAGCAGCATGTCGCACGCTATGGCGATCAGCACGCCGACCGCGGTCAGCAGGTACCCGCTGTTGAGGCCGATCGCGTCGGCGATCCGGCCGGCGAGCGTGGTGCCGGCGGCGGAGGTGGCCAGCGAGAACAGCGACACCAGGCCGAGGCCGGCCAGCACCGCCACGTCCCACCCCTTGCGCAGGACCGGGTTGCCCTCCTCCTGGGGCAGCTGCCACAGGTCGCGGATCGAGGTGCGCATGGTGTCCACCCAGCCGAGGCCGGAGACCAGCAGCAGCGCCCCGCCGACCAGTCCGACGGTGCCCGCGTTGGCCACCAGGGCGGGCAGGTTGAGCGCGTCCGAGAGCCCCGGCAGCTGGTCGGAGATGTGCTCCTGCAGCTCGTGGACCCGGCTGTCGCTCAGCGTCGCGGCGGCGACCGCCAGGCCCACCGTGAGCAGCGGGAAGAGCGCGAGGAAGCCGAAGAAGGTGACGGCGCCGGCCAGCCGGTTGCCCCGGGCGGCGGAGAAGTACTCGTATACCCGGTACGGGCGGCTGCGCAGCACCCGGGCCACGAGCGGGCCGACGACCGGCAGGCGGGTCAGGAAGTCCACCTACCGGTTATAGCCGGTCCGTCCCCCGAACGGGCGTCAGTTCGCGCTCAGCGCTTGACGAGTCGCCGGGCCTTGGCGAGGGCCCGGACGGCCTGGTAGGCGCCGTAGCGGCCGTGGCTGAGCAGCTCGGTGCGCACGCCGTCCACGCCGGCCGGCGGCCGGTAGCCGGCCGGCCGCAGCCGGGCGCAGTGCTCGGCGGCCCGGCGGAAGTACTCGCGGCGGTCGCCGGGCGGGACCCGGCCGGGCTTGGAGACCACGGTGTTGAGGTGGTGCAGCATCCGCCCGTAGACGACCGGGCGCCAGCGGTCCAGGTCGGGGCGGCCGTCGAGGAAGGCGAAGACCAGGTCGTACTGGGCGAACACGTCGAAGTGCTTGCGGCTGGCGGTGGCCAGGATGTTGCCGCCCTCCTGGCGCTGGCGGTAGTGCACGCCGACCTGGTCGAGCAGGGTGATCCGGGCGGCGGCGAGCAGCGCCGGGTACGTCCAGGGGGTGTCCTCGTAGTAGCCGGCCGGGAAGACCAGCCGCTGCTCGGTGATGAAATCACGGCGGTAGGCCTTGTTCCAGACGACCTGGAGCAGGTCGAGCAGGTCGGGGCGGGCGTCGAGGTCGAAGACGTCCGGAGAGGCGGCGCCGAAGACGTGCGCGGAGGCGGCCCGGGTGATCCGGCCGTCGGCGTAGGTGCGGGCGTAGTCGTAAACCAGGATGTCCGGGTCACCCGTGGCGGTGAGCCGCTCGTCGATGCTCTTCAGCAATCCGGGGGTCAGCGTGTCGTCGCTGTCGAGGAAGACCACGTAGTCCCCGGTGGCGACCTCCAGGCCGGCGTTGCGGGCCCGGCCGAGGCCGACGTTCTCCGGCAGGTGCAGCACCCGGACCCGGGCGTCGGCGGCGGCGGCCCCGTCCAGGATCGCGCCGCAGCCGTCCGGGGAGCGGTCGTCCACCGCGATCAGTTCGACGTCCGGGCCGTCCTGGCCGAGCACCGAATCGAGGCACTCGGCGAGGTAGTCCTGGACCTGGTACACGGGGACGATCACGCTGAAACGGGACACGGACCCAGCGTAGTGGTCCCCGGGTGGGCGAGGTCCCCGGAGGTAGGATCGGGGGCGCACGTACGCACCGATCCAAGTGCGGTCAGACCCCGTACGGGCTGCCACGCTCCTCCAGAGAAAGGCCTGCGTAGCCGATGGCTCCCCGCCTCTCCATCGTCGTCCCGATCTACAACGTCGAGCGCTACCTCGTCGAATGCCTCGACTCGATCGCCGCCCAGACCTTCACGGACTTCGAGTGCGTCATGGTCGACGACGGTTCGAAGGACGGCAGCGCGGCGCTCGCCGAGGCGTACGCGGCCCAGGACTCCCGGTTCCGGCTGGTCCGGCAGGTGAACAAGGGCCTCGGCGCGGCCCGCAACACCGGCATCCGGCACATCGACCCGGACTCCGAGTTCCTCTGCTTCGTGGACAGCGACGACTCGATGCCGCCGAGCGCGTACGAGCTGATGATCAACACGCTGGACGAGACCGGCTCGGACTTCTGCACCGGCAACGTGCTGCGCTTCCGCGCCGTGGGCTACTACCAGTCCGGCGGCCACCTGAAGCCGTTCAAGGAGACCAGGCTCAAGACCCACATCACCGAGATCCCGGCGCTGGTCACCGACCGCACCGCGTGGAACAAGGTGTACCGCCGCTCGTTCTTCGACGCGGCCGGCCTGCTCTACCCCGAGGGCATCCTCTACGAGGACGCGCCGGTCAGCGTGCCGCACCACTACCTGGCCAAGAGCGTGGACGTGCTCTCCGAGCCGATCTACCACTGGCGCGAGCGCGAGGTCGGCGAGATGTCGATCACGCAGATGCGCACCAACCCCAGGGGCCTGATCGACCGGGTCGCCTCGGTCGAGCTGGTCCGCGCCTGGCTGACGAAGCAGACCGAGCCGCGCTTCGCCGAGTACCTGCGCTCCTACGACGAGAACACCCTCGTCGAGGAGATCCCGATGTTCTTCTCGTCCCTCGTCGAAGGGGACAAGGAGTACCGGGACGCCTACCTCCAGCACGTCGGCCGGCTGCTCCGGTCGATCGGCGCCGAGCACGTCGCCCGGCTGCGCGCACCGCTGCGGCTGAAGTACCACCTGACCCTGTCCGGCCGGATGGACGAGCTGGTCGAGCAGATCACCTACGAGCGCGAGAGCGGCGGCGGTGTCCAGGCCCGCGGCCTGCTGCGCCCGTACGCCGACTACCCGTTCCTGCGCGGCGGGCGCAAGAGCGTGCCGGCCGGGGTGCTCAAGCTGGACAACTCGCTGGTGATCCGCAGCCGGCTGTACCGCAGCACCTGGGAGGACGGGAAGCTCCGGCTGACCGGGCACGCGTACCCGGAGCAGCTGGGCGCGGCCGGCAAGCACGACATGGTCCGCACCCTGGTGCTGCGCGAGGCCAAGGGCCGCCGGGTCATCGCGGTGCCGATGCGGACGACGTACAGCCCCGAGGCCACCGCGAGCTGCCACCACGACCTGTACAGCTGCGACTGGTCCGGCTTCACCGTGGCCATAGACCCGAAGAAGCTGAAGCACCGCGGCCAGTGGAAGGACGGCAACTGGCGCCTCCTGGTGGCCGGCGCGGGCAAGGGCGGGGTCTACAAGGGCCGGATCTCGGCCGGGTGGAGCGACAGCGCGCTGTACCTCCCGTCGCACTGGGTCGAGCCGGACGTGCGGATCGTGCCGTGGATCCGGGACAACTTCGTCTACCTCCGGGTGGAGACGGTCAAGGCCCGGGTGACCGGCCTGGCCGCCCACGGCGACCGGCTGGAGGTCTCGGGCGCGGCCCGCTCCGGCCCGAGCTTCGCCGGGGCGCGGCTGCGGCTCACCCACACCGAGTCGGACCGCCACCTGACCTTCCCGCTGGAGCTGGGCGCTCCGGTCGGCTCGCTCCAGCCGTTCACCGCGGCCTTCCCGATCGCCGAGCTGACCGCCGTCCGCGAAACCTGGGCCGAGCTGGACCCGGTGGCCGCCGAACGCAGCCGCGACCACTGGGACGGCGCGCTGCTGCTGGCCGACGGCAGCACCGTCCAGCTGGCCTGGGACGACCGCAACGCGCCCGAGCGGCTGCACCTGGCGCTGAACCCGCAGGCCCCGGTCGCCGAGCGCCGGGCGCTCTACTCCAAGCCCTCCCCCCACGGGCACCTCCAGTTCACCGACCAGGTGCTCCAGCCGCTGGTGGACGAGGTGTCCTCGCGCGGCGCCGACGGCTTCCTGCTGAGCGGCTCGTTCCCGCTGCCCGGCGCGCACCGCTGGGAGCTGGTGGTCCGTCACGAGTGGCGCGAGGAGGAGCACGCCTACCCGGTGGAGATCTCCGACGGCCGCTTCCGCACCGCGCTGCCCGCCGTGCCGACGGCCTCCTTCGCCGGCCGGGTGCCGCTCTCCCGGGGCACCTGGAACGTCGTCTTCCGCCCGGTCGGCGTGCCGGTGCCCGAACTTCCGGACGCCGCCGCGCTGGTGACCCCGGACTGCTTCGACGTCCTGCCGGTCGAGGTGGAGTCCCGCGGCAAGCGGATACTGCTGGAGCGCCGCGACCACGACGCCCTGTCGTTGGAGTCGCACTCGGTGCTGCTGCCCGAGGAGGGGGCCCGCTACCGCCAGCGCCAGCTGCAGAGCGTGGACTACCCGGCCGCCCGCCGGCTGCCGGTGCGCGACACGGTGCTGTACCACACCGGCAAGTACGGCACGTACTCCGGTTCGCCCCGGGCCGTGCACGAGGAGCTGGTCCGCCGCGGCCTGCCGCTGGAGCACCTGTGGGGCAACGACGACATGCAGGCCGAGCTGCCGCAGAGCGCGACCGCGCTCCGGTACCGCAGCCCGGAGTGGTACGAGGCGCTGGCCACCGCCAAGTACGTCGTGGCCAGCACCCACCTGCCCGACTTCTTCGTCCGCCGCCCCGACCAGGTGGTCGTCCAGACCTGGCACGGCACTCCGCTGAAGCAGATCGGCTTCGACTTCGAGAAGGTCTGGTTCACCGACTCCAAGTACCTCAAGAGCCTGGCCCGGGAAGTCCCGAACTGGAGCCTGCTGGTGGCCGGCAACCGCTGGTCGGCCCCGGTGCTGCGGCGCGCCTTCGACTTCAAGGGCGAGATCCTGGAGAGCGGTTCGCCCCGCAACGACCTGCTGTTCGCGACCGACCGGGAGAAGACCGCCGAGCAGGTCCGGGAGCGGCTCGGCCTGCCCGAGGGCAAGAAGGTCGTGCTCTACGCGCCGACCTGGCGCGAGGACCGGCGCCGGCCGCAGGACGGCTACCAGATCGACCTGCGGATCGACCTGGCGGCGGCCAAGGCCGCGCTCGGCGACGACCAGGTGCTGCTGGTGCGCCGGCACCACCTGATGTGCGGCCAGATCCCGGGCGCCGGCAACGGCTACATCTGGGACGTCGGCACCTACCCCGACATGGCGGAGCTGCTGCTGATCGCCGACGTCCTGGTGACCGACTACTCGGCGAGCGCGTTCGACTTCGCGTCGACCGGCAAGCCGATCGTGTTCTTCACCTACGACCTGGAGCACTACCGCGACAACCTGCGCGGCTTCAGCCTGAACTTCGAGGCCGAGGCGCCCGGCCCGATGCCGGCCACCTCCGAGGAGCTCCTCTCCGTGCTCGGCCGGGTGGACGAGGTCGCGGCCGAGTACGCGGACCGGGCCGCCGCGTTCCGCGAGGCGTACTGCGACCTGGACGACGGCAAGGCCTCCATCCGGGTGGTCGACGCGATGCTCCGCAAGGAGTAGCCCCCGCGCACGATCCGGCGGGGGGGGGGGGGCCGGGGGGGGGGGGGGGGCCCGCCCCGGCGCGGCGCGCGCGCGCGGGCCCCCCCCCAAAACCAAAACAGATTGAGT
>NZ_JBHVRS010000030.1:0-5925 GCF_042885595.1 Kitasatospora sp. NPDC058046 | reverse complement strand
GCCACCATGGGGGGGGTCGCCGCGTGGCTCCCAATGGTGTCCCCCCCGCCCACGCGCCGGGGGGCCCCCGCCCCCCTGGGGGGCGGGGCGCCCGCGCGCTTCCGGAGCCGGATCCGGAAACGACCGGAAAACCGATTTCGAATGTCGAACCGGCGTTCCTGAAAAAGCATTCCCCGGGGCATTCGAAAAAGCGTGCAATTGACCCCGGCGCCATTTCTGGATGGGATGTGGATCTCCCTCCCGAAGGGCTCCCACCGCCATGCCTGTGCTCACCCGGCTGGTCCTGCCGCACGCCGCCCCCCGGGTGGCCGCCGACCACCCCGCCGCCGACGAGGACGTCGCCTTCGGCCTGCTGCGCGCCCGCTGGCACGGCCGCGGCCTGGAGCTCACCGGCTTCGCCCGCCCGGACGGCCAGGACACCGGCCGGCCCGGCTCCGCCTGGACCTGGCTGACCCTGCGCCACCAGAACCGCTCCCAGCCGCCGCTGCACCTGCGCTCCCGCCCCCGCCGGATGCCCGAGGTCACCGACGACAGCGCCCAGTCCGAGCACAACCACGACTGGTCCGGCTTCACCGCCCTGATAGCCCCCGGCCGGCTGCGCCGCGGGGGCCACTGGCTGCTCGGCGACTGGCGGATCGAGGCCACGCTCTTCACCCGCCCCCGCCCCGCCCGGGTGCGCCGCCGGTACGGCGCCCTCGCCCCGTACTGGTGCGGGTCCGGCGAGTACCCGCCGGCCCACTGGGTGGACCACGACGTCCGGCTCCAGCCGTTCTTCGCCGACGGCCGGCTGCACCTGCGGCTGGAGCGCCCGGCCGTCCTGGTCACCCGGGCCGCCCCCGCCCCCGACGGCCTGGACCTGGACGGGGTCGCCGACACCTGCCCCTCCGGCACCGTGCTGCGGCTGCGCCACCGGGAGAGCGACGCGGTGGTCGAACGGCCGCTCGCCCGCACCGGCAACACCTTCACCGTCCGGGTGCCGTACCGGCCGTTCACCGCCGACGGGCGGGGCGGCGGCCGGCTGGAGCACTGGGACGCCGAACTGCTGTACCCCGACGGCGCCGCCGTGCAGCCCTGCCTCGACGAGCGCGGCGGCCCGGTGGCCGGCCAGCACCCGCTGCCCGGCGCCCCGGACCGGGTGCTCTACCTCAAGCACCTCGCCGACGGCCGGCTCCAGCTCTGCGTCCAGCCCGCGGCCGGCCTGGTCGACCGGATCGCCGTACGGGACGGCGGCTTCGAGCTGTCCGGCCACTGCCCGGGCCCGGCCTCGGCACTGGAGCTGGTGCTGCGCCACCCCGGCTCCGCGAGCGAGGTCCGCACCCCGGTCGGCACCGGCCCGGACGGCCGCTTCCGGGCCCGGGTGCCCGCCACCCGGACCGGCTCGGACGGCGTCGCGCTGCCACTGCGCAAGGGCGTCTGGGAGGCCGCGCTGGAGCCGGTCGGCCGCCCCGGGGACGGCCGGCCGCTGCTCGCCGCCCCCGCCGCGCTGACCGCCGTCCCCGCCGCCACCACCGCCGGCGGCAAGCGGATCCTGCTGCAACGCCGGTGGCACGACACCCTGGTGGTGGACTCCACCCCGGTGCTCACCGCCACCGAGCGCAGCGCCTGGACCCAGCACCGGCTGCGCACCGAGCGCTACCCGGCCGCCCGCCGCGCGCCGCTGCGCGAGGCGGTGCTGTACGACGTGTTCGGCGGCCGCGGCTACGCCGACTCCCCGCGCGCGGTGCACGCCGAACTCGCCCGCCGGGACGGCCGGTTGGAGCACCTGTGGGTGGTCGACGACGCCCAGGCCGCGCTGCCGCCCGGAGTCGTCCCGGTGCGGAGCTGGAGCCCGGAGTGGTACCGCGCGCTGGCCACCTGCCGGTACCTGGTCGGCAACACCCACTTCCCGGACTTCCTGGAGCGCCGCCCCGGCCAGGTCGTCGTGCAGACCTGGCACGGCTCCCTGCTGAAGCGGATCGCCCACGACGTCGAGAGCCCCTGGCTGGCCGACCGCGGCTACCTGCGGGCGCTCGACCGGGAGACCCCGCAGTGGAGCCTGCTGCTCTCCCCCAGCCCGTTCGCCACCCCGATCCTCCGGCGCGCCTTCCGCTACGGCGGCGAGCTGCTGGAGTCCGGCTACCCGCGCAACGACGTGCTCGCCCGCCCGGACCCGCGGGCCGCCGCGGCCGTCCGCCGCCGGCTCGGCGTCCCCGAGGGCCGGCGGATCGTGCTGTACGCGCCGACCTGGCGCGAGGACCAGCAGCGCGGTGACGGCGACGGGTTCCGGCTCGACCTGCGGCTGGACCTCGGCCACGCGCGGCGCCTGCTCGGCGCGGACCACGTGCTGCTGGTCCGTCCGCACGCGCACGTCCGCGAGCCGCTGCCGGGCGCCGGCGACGGCTTCCTGTACGACTGCGGGGACTACCCCGACCCGCAGGAACTGCTGCTGGTCGCGGACGTGCTGGTGACCGACTACTCGTCGATCATGTTCGACTTCGCCATCACCGGCCGCCCGATGTACTTCTTCACCTACGACCTGGAGCACTACCGCGACACCCTGCGCGGCTTCTCCTTCGACTTCGAGTCGAACGCCCCCGGCCCGCTGGTGCCCACGTCGGCCGAACTCCTCGGCGCGCTGCGCGAACTGGCCGACGGCGACGGCGGACCGCCGCCCGGCTACGCCGAGCGCTACCGGCGCTTCCGGGCCGAGCACTGCGCGCTGGACGACGGCGGCGCGGCCCGCCGGGTGGTCGACCGGATGCTCGAACTCGGCGGCCGGGGAGGGCTAGGACACACCCTCGGACACGCCCCGGAGCACACCCCGGTTCACCCGAACGGGTAGCTCCGCCAGGGCCGCCAGACCTCGTCCGCGTCGAAGCGGGAGAGGCCGAAGCCCGGCACCGGGAAGTCCGCCCGGAAGCCGCGCGCCTGCTCGTACGCCTGGTCCAGCACGTCCTCCGGCAGACCGTGGGCGACCGTCACGTGCGGGTGGTACGGGAACGCCAGCTCGCGGGCCAGCGGGCCGGAGCGGATGTCCGCCTCCAGCAGCCGGCACTCCTGCGCGCCCTCCTCGACCCGGACGTACACCACCGGGGAGACCGGGCGGAAGGTCCCGCCGCCGCGCAGCAGCATCCGGAACGGCCGGTGCGCGGCCGCCACCGCCGCCAGGTGCTCCTCGATCTTCGGCAGCTCCCCCGCGGGCACCTCGGTCGGCGGCAGCAGGGTGACGTGCGTGGGTATCGACCGGGCCAGCGGGTCGCCGTGCCCGGCCCGGGCGTCCTGGATCGCCGTGCCGTACGGGTCCGGGACGCTCACGGACACGCCGATGGTGACGACCTCGGGGAGGTCGTCACCACCGGGCAGGCGTGTGAGGGGATTCACCGCTTGGCGGCCGGGAGGAAGCCGATCCGGTCGTACACCGTCTCCAGCGTCACCGACGCCACCTCGCGGGCCTTCTCGGCGCCGATCGCCAGCACCCGGTCCAGCTCGGCCGGGTCGTCCAGGAACAGCCGGGTGCGCTCCTGGAAGGGGGTGACCCACTCGGTGAACAGCTCGGCCAGCTCGGTCTTCAGGGCGCCGTACATCTTGCCCTCGAAGTGCGCGACCAGCTGCTCGACCGACTGGCCGCTGAGCGCGGAGTGGACGCGCAGCAGGTTGGAGACGCCCGGCTTCCCCTCCTCGTCGTAGGACACGACGGTGCCGGTGTCGGTGACGGCGCTCTTGAACTTCTTGGCACTGGCCTTCGGGTCGTCCAGCAGGCTCACCAGGCCCTTGGGCGAGGAGGCCGACTTGCTCATCTTGACGGCCGGGTCCTGGAGGTCCTGGATCTTCGCCGTCTCCTTGAGGATGTACGGCTTCGGCACCGTGAGGGTCCGGCCGTAGCGGGTGTTGAAGCGCTCGGCGATGTCGCGGGTGATCTCCACGTGCTGGCGCTGGTCCTCGCCGACCGGGACGGCGTCGGCCTGGTAGAGCAGGATGTCCGCGATCTGGAGGATCGGGTAGGTGAACAGGCCGACCGTGGTGCCCTCGGCGCCGTACCGGGAGGACTTGTCCTTGAACTGGGTCATCCGCGAGGCCTCGCCGAAGCCGGTGAGGCAGTTCATCACCCAGGCGAGCTGCGCGTGCTCGGGCACGTGCGACTGGACGAACAGCGTGCAGTGGTCCGGGTCCAGGCCCGCGCCGAGCAGCTGGGCGGCGGAGACCCGGGTGTTCTCGCGCAGCGTCGCCGGGTCCTGGGGCACCGTGATCGCGTGCAGGTCGACGACCATGTAGAAGGCGTCGTTGTCCTTCTGCAGGTCGACCCACTGGCGCACCGCGCCCAGGTAGTTGCCGAGGTGGAACGAGCCGGAAGTGGGCTGGATGCCGGAGAGCACCCGGGGACGGTCCTTGACCGGACCAGTGACCGCTGCGTTGACCATGCGGGCCATTCTTCCAGTTCCACCGACCGCTCAGGAAACCTCCGCCCCCGCGGGCTCGGCCAGTGTGACCGCACTCACCCCCACCCGGGCGATCCGCCGGCCCTCGACCTTGGCCACCGTCAGCAGCACCCCGCCGCCCCCCTCGACGGGCACCCGCACCTGGTCGCCGTCCCGGGGCAGCCGGCCGAGCGCGGCGACCAGGCAGCCGGCCACCGTCTCGTACGGGCCCTCGGGCAGGGTGACGCCGGTCTCCTCGGCGAAGTCGCCGAGGTTGAGCAGACCGTCCAGCTCCATGCCGCCGCCGGCCAGCCGCCGGGTGGGGGCGGCCGCCGGGCTGTCGTACTCGTCCCGGATCTCGCCGATCACCTCCTCGACCAGGTCCTCCAGGGTGACGATCCCGGCGGTGCCGCCGTACTCGTCCACCACGATGGCCAGGTGGTGGCCCTCCCGGCGCATCTCGCCCATCGCCTCCAGCACCCGCTTGGTGCCGGGCAGCAGCTTCACCGGGCGGGCCAGGTCACGGACCTTGACGGCCTGCTCGCCGCGCGCGCCGTACAGGTCTCGGACGTGGACGAAGCCGACCACCGCGTCGGCGCTGCCCTCGACCACCGGGTAGCGCGAGTGCGGCGAGGTGTCGGCCTGGTGCCGGACGGCGGCCAGCGGGCGCTCGGCGTCCAGGAAGGTCACCTCGGTGCGCGGGACCATCACCTCGCGCAGCTGGCGCTCCCCGGCGGAGAACACGTCGGCGATCAACGCCCGTTCGTCGCTTCCGAGTTCGGTGTTGGCGGCGACCAGGCCGCGCAGCTCCTCGGAGCTCATCGAGCCGCGGCCCGCGGTCGGGTCGCCGCCGAGCAGCCGGACCATCAGGTTGGTGGAGTGGCCGAGCAGCCAGATCACCGGCCGCAGCACCACCGACATCACGTCCACCACCGGGGCGGCGACGACCGCGATCGACTCGGCGCGCTGCAGGCCGATCCGCTTGGGGGTCAGCTCGCCCAGCACCAGCGAGGCGTAGCTGATCACCAGGGTGAGGCCGACCAGGGCCACCGCGGCGGCCACCCCCTCGGACAGCCCGGCCCGGACGAACAGCGGGGCGACCTTGCCGGCCAGGGTGTCCGCGCCGAAGGCGGCGGACAGGAAGCCCATGCAGGTCACCCCGACCTGGACGGCGGCCAGGAAGCGGTTGGGGTCGGCGGCCAGGTGCGCGGCCCGGGCGGCGCGGCGGGTGCCGTGCGCCTCCAGCGTCCGGATCTGGCCCTCGCGCAGCGAGATCAGCGAGATCTCGGCGACGTTGAACAACCCGCCCAGCAGGATGAAGACGAGGACGAGCGCGGCGTCCCCGAGTGTTTCGTTCACAGCGGGCCAGTGTAGGACGGCCGGTACCGGCCGGGGCCGGACACGACGACGGAGCACCGGTCCGGACGCCGCCGCGGAACCCGGGCCCGCACGGCGGCGGAACCCGGTCCGGACACGGCGGCGGGGCGCCCCGGGGCGGGGGGGGGGGGTGGCCGGCGTAGGCCTGCTCCGT
>NZ_JBHVRS010000029.1:105670-107583 GCF_042885595.1 Kitasatospora sp. NPDC058046 | reverse complement strand
TCGCGGTAGATGGCGAGGGCCTCCTCCCAGGAGCGCAGGGCGTCGGCGCCGCGGCCGAGCGCCTGCTGGGCGGCGGCCAGGGCGGTCAGGGAGTTGGCGCGCTGGTCGACGTACCCGGTGATGGTCCGGCCGACGGCCAGCGAGCGCTCCAGGTGGACCAGCGCCTCCTCGGGGCGGCCGGCGGCATAGCGGGCCATGCCGACGACGTTCAGGAGGCTGCACTCCGGGACGCCGCCGAGCCGGCGGATCTCCGGTGCGAGCAGCCGCTCGGCCAGGGCCTGCGCCTCCTCGGACCGGCCGAGCATCAGGAGGCTGCTGGCGAGGTTGGTCTCGCACAGCAGGACCGTCCACCGGGCGGCGCCCGGACCGTCCGCGGCCAGCAGGCGCAGGGCGCGTTCGAAGTGGTCGGCCGCCCCGGCGTAGTCCGCGCAGTTGAAGTGCGAGACCCCCAGGCTGGCCAGCACCAGTGCCTCGACGGCCCGGTCGCCGGCCGCGCGGACGAGTTCCAGGGCCTGCTCGTAGTGCCGGCGGGCCTGCGGCAGGTCGCCCGCGGAGCCCCAGGCGTGCCCCTGGTCGTTCAGGCTGAGGCCCAGGGCGAGCGGGTCGTCGAGCCGGCGGGCGGCGGCCACCGCGGTCCGGCTCACGGCCAGTCGTTCCGCGTGCGGCCCGGTCCGGTGCAGGTAGGGCCACAGCAGCGAGGGGAGCTTCCAGGCGACGTCGTCGTCCCCGTGCTCGAAGGCGTGGGCGGCGGTGGCCAGGAGGTTGGCCCGCTGCTCGTCGCACCACCGCAGCGCCTGGGCGGGGTCGGCGAAGGTGACGGTGCCCAGGCCCCGGGGCGGCGGTGGCAGCGCCACGTGGGGCCGCCCCGGCACCAGCGTCCGGGTGGCGGCACAGGCGTGGTGGAGGCACCACGCGTACCAGCGCTCCAGGCAGAGGCGGCGGGAGCGTCGGCTCTCCTGCCGCGTGCCCTGCTCGGCGGCGAACAGGCGCAGCAGGTCGTGGAAGCGGTAGGTGTCGGCGGAGTGCTCGGTGAGGAGGTGGACGTCGGCCAGCCGGCGCAGGATCCGCGCGCCGCTCCCGCGCTCCAGGCCGCCGAGCACCTCGGCGACCGGCGCCGACAGGTCGACGGCGGGGCTCGCCGCGAGCAGCCCCAGCAGGCGCCGGGCGGGCCCGTCGAGCGCGCGGTAGGAGAAGGAGAAGGCCGTGCGCAGGCAGGCGGACCGGTCGTCGCCGTCCGCGCTGAGGACGTCGAGCCGGTTGCCGGCGAGTTCGGCGGCGAAGTCCGTGAGGTCGTGGTGCGGGCGGTCGCGCAGCCGGGCGGCGGCGAGCGCGACGGCCAGCGGGAGGTGGCCGCAGGCGTCGAGCAGCCGGGCGACGGCCTGCTCCCGGGCCTCGACGCGTTCGGCCCCGAGCACCCGGCGCACCAGGGCGCGGCCCTCGTCCGGGCTGAACTCCGCCAGCTCGATCCGCTGGGCGCCCTCCCGTACGACGAGGCCGGTGAGCCGCTCACGGCTGGTCACGAGGACCGCGCAGCCCCCGGCGCCGGGCAGCAGCGGACGGACCTGCGCGGCGTCCAGGGCGTTGTCCAGGACGATCAGGACCCGCCGGCCGGCCAGCGTGGACCGGTAGAGCGCCGCCGTCTCGTCGAGCCGGGCGGGGACGTCCTCGGCCGGCACGCCCAGGGCGCGCAGGAAGGAGCCCAGGACGGCGTGGGGGTGCTGCGGGCCGGTGGACGACCAGCCGTGCAGGTCGGTGAAGAGCTGGCCGTCGGGGAAGCGGTCCCGGGTCCGGTGGGCCCAGCGCAGCGCCAGGGCCGACTTGCCGGCCCCGGGGGCACCGGTGACGAGCGCGATGGCCCCGGGGGCCGGGGCACGGCCGCCCGGCCCCCCGGGGCCGACCAGGTGGCGTCCGAG
>NZ_JBHVRS010000029.1:0-105573 GCF_042885595.1 Kitasatospora sp. NPDC058046 | reverse complement strand
GACTTGCCGGCCCCGGGGGCACCGGTGACGAGCGCGATGGCCCCGGGGGCCGGGGCACGGCCGCCCGGCCCCCCGGGGCCGACCAGGTGGCGTCCGAGGGCGCGAAGCTGCGCCTCGCGGCCGACGAAGGCGGGTGACTCCCAGGGGAGTTGGGCGGGACGCGGCAGGGTCCGCTGCACCGCGGCGGCCGGCCGCCTCGATGCGGCGGGCTCGCGGGGCGGGGCCGGGTTCGGCGCGCCGGAGCCCAGCAACTCCTGCTGGAGGCAGCGGAGTTCGGGCGAAGGGTCGAGGCCCAGCTCCCGCGCGAGGTCGGCCGCGTACCGCCGGTACGCGGCCAGGCCCTCCGCCCGGCGCCCGCTGCGGAGCAGGGCCGTCAGCAGGTGCCGCACCAGGCCGTCGCGCAGGGGAGTGGCCCCGACCAGGCCGATGAGCTCCGGGACGATCCGCTCGTGCCGGCCGGCCGCCAGCTCCAGCTCGAAGAGCCGCTCCAGGGCGGCCAACCGCTGCTCCTCCAGGCCCGCGGCGACGGTGGCGAGGGCGCGGCCCGGCAGGCCGCCCGCTGTGCCGCGGGCTCGGCCCGGTGGCCGCGCGTACGGCTTCGACGGCCTCGGCACCGCGGGCGGAGGCGAGGCCGGCAGGACGGTGGAATCCGGGTCCTCCGTGGGCCGTTTCTTTCGGCGGCCGGCGGTCGGGCGACAGGTTTTTTTCACACCACTTTGCGCGCGGGTGCCGCGAGCTGACGTCCTCGAGGCTGTTGATCGGCTTCGAGGGGGGTCTTCGGCGGACAGCGCACCAGGAGGCGGACGTGGTCGGCCTGGGCGTCGTACTCCCATGGCCCGGTCTCGACGTTGTCGCAGGCCTCGCGTGTGGCCTTCTCGCGCCGCTTGGGCGTGGTGTCGTCGAAGACGTCCTTGCGGCACTTCGTGACGAACGCCGAGTGTGCGCGCGGATCATCGTGGGTGACGTGGCGACCGGTACGGATACCGGGGTTCAGCGCCCGGCGCGGCGCCATGCCCCGAGTCCGATAGGATCGGTCGTCGGTTTCGGAGAGGGGGTGGGCCCGGTGATCCGTGCGTACAAGTTCCTCATGCGGCCCACCGTGGGCCAGCAGCAGGCATTGGCCGAGATGCTGCGGGACCACTGCTCCCTCTACAACGGGGCGTTGCAGGAGAGGCGCGACGCCTACCGGCATGTGTCCAAGACGTCCGTGAAGTACGGGACGCAGTCCGCGCAGCTCAAGGACATCCGGGCGTTCGACCCGCAGTGTCAGGGCCGCTGGTCGTTCTCCTCGCAGCAGGCGACGCTCCGCCGTCTGGACAGGGTGTTCGCGGCGTTCTTCCGCCGGGTCAAGTCCGGCGGGACGCCCGGTTACCCGCGCTTTCGCGGGGCGGGCCGGTTCGACACGGTGGAGTTCCCGAAGGACGGGGACGGCTGCCGCTGGGACTCCGCCGCGCACGGCCCGGTGACCCGTGCCCGGTTCCAGGGTGTCGGGCATGTCAAGGTCAACCGGCACCGGCCGGTGGCCGGCAGGATCAAGACCGTCTCGGTGAAGCGCGAGGGCCGAAAGTGGTTCGTCGTGCTGACCGCCGAGCAGGAGAAGCCCGAACCGCTGCCCGCGGCCGGCTCCGCGGTCGGCATCGACCTGGGTGTGGCCAACTTCCTTGCCGACTCGAACGGCGGGTTCGTTCCCAATCCCTGCCACGGCCGCGCCGCGGCCGCGAGGCTCGAGGCCGCGCAGCAGGCGCTGTCCCGGTTCCCGCGCCGCAAGGCCGAGGACCGGAGCGCCAACCACCGGCGCGCGGTGGAGAAGGTTGCCGGGCTGCATGGCAAGGTCCGCCGCCAAAGGCTCGACCACGCCCACAAGACCGCCCTCGAACTGGTCCGTGCGCACGACTTCATCGCGCACGAAGACCTCAAGATCCGTAGCATGTCCCGCGCCGTCGCACCGAAGCCGGGCCCCGGGAGGCCGGGCGTGTCCCCGCCCGACAGCGCGGCGGCGAAGTCCGGGCTCAACCGCTCGATCATGGAGGCCGGTTGGGGGGTGTTCCTCACGATCCTCACCGGCAAGGCTGAAAGCGCCGGCCGGGCAGTGATCGCGGTGGACCCCCGCAACACCTCGCGCCAGTGCCCGCCCTGCGGACACACCGCCGCGGAGAACCGGCCCACGCGGGAGAGGTTCCACTGCGTCGCCTGCGGCCACACGGCCCACGCCGACACGGTGGCGGCAGTCAACGTCCTACGGGCCGGGCTGGTCCGTCGCGAGGCCAACCCGGCTTAGCGAGAAGCCCCCGGCTCCAGCCGGGGGAGGAGTCACCGTGGCCCAGTACTCCTACCGGGCGATGGCCTTCACCCCGTGGCGGCTGAACCCGTGGGTCTTCGCCCGCCGCCCCGGACAGCGGCCGACCACGAGGGGCCTGCGGCGCGGCGCCGCCGTACCGGTGAACAGAGCGGCTCCGGCTGGGCCGGGCAGGGCGCGGAGGCGCCTCGAGGGCCGGCCGCCTGGCCGGTCCGGGCCCGGTCGGCGGGAGCGGGGTGGAGTCAGGGGACGTAGAGGCTCCGGGCGCCGGTGGCGCTCTCGTCGTCACCGGCGCTGATACGGCCGAGCTCCTCTCCGTCGCAGTCCGGTCCCGAGTAGAGGGTCACGGCCGTGTCGGTGTTGTTGTCGACGATGCTGGAGTCCTCCAGGGGGTAGCAGCCGGAGGGGTCGGTGTAGACGTCCGCGTTGTTGAGGTAGAGGTTTCCGGTGGCCGCGGCGGCCGGGCCGACGGGCAGGACCAGGGCGGCAGCGGCCATCAACGGGACGCCGAGGGCGGCGCGGCAGGTGATTCTCACAGCATGTGTATAGCCGTTCCGGGCCGGTGCCGTGGCCGGGACGGGCAGGGCCCGCCCTCGGAGGGCGGGCCCGCTGGGCCGGACGCCGGGTGCCCGGCCGTTGCCGCCGGCCTCGCGCCGGGCGATACCGGGACCGGCCGTCACGGCGGCGCGGGACGGCGCACGCCGTCGGCCCGAGGGCGACGAGCGGCCGGAGGGGCGGCGGCGTGGCCGGGGCCGGTGCCGTGGAGCGGGGCCGTGCCGGCGGCGTACCCGGACGGCCACCCCTCGGCGCGACCCCGACGGTGCCGGCCGGCGTGCCGCGGGGACACCGGCCCCCGGCGGGCGCCCTGGCGCGGCGGGCGGCGGCGGGAGCCCTTGGGTATCGGTGCCGGCGCGCTCACGGCTCCCGGGGCGGTTTCGGCATGAGCGGGTGCCGGAGCGGGAAACTGCCGACCATGGGGTTCCTTGCGCGGCCGCGGTTCCACATGCCGTTCCGGTGCAGGCTCAACCCGCACGTCGATCGGGCCCGCGCGCACGCAGGGGAGTGGGCCGGGCGGATGGGCATGTTCGACGAGGAGTACCTGCGGTGGCCGGAGCGGTGGAGCGAGGAGGCGTTCGGCCGGGCGGACTTCCCGCTGTTCGTCGCCCTGACCCACCCGGACGCCGACGCCCACGAGTTGGAGCTCGTCACGGACTGGCACGTCGCCTTGTGGTTTGTCGACGATCTTTTCCTGCCGCTCGTCCGGCGCGACCGTGACCGGGCGTCGGCCGAGGCCCGGGTGGAACGGCTGATGCGGTTCCTGCCGCTGGACGGCCTCCCGCGGCCGCTCGTCCCGGACGATCCCGTGGAGCGGGCCTTCGCCGACCTGTGGTCCGGCACGGCCGCGACCATGACCCCGCCCTGGCGCGACCGGTTCGTCGGCAGCGTGCGGCGCTTCCTGGACGGAGTGCTGTGGGAACTCGACCACGTCGACCACGCCGTGACCGACCTGATCGAGTACCTCGGGGCCCGCCGCGACTTCGGCGGCCTGCACTTCACCGCCGTGCTGATGGAACACGCGGTCGGCGAACTCCCGCGGCACGTCCACGAAAGCCGCGGGTTCCGCACCGCCCTGGACGCGTTCGTGGACGGTGTCAGCCTGCACAACGACATCGTGTCCTACGACCGGGAGGCCGACGAGGGCACGGTCGCCAACAACGGTGTGGAGGTGACCCGCAAGGTCCTCGGAACCGACCGGCGCGGCGCCGAGGACGTCGTCAACGCCCTGCTGGCCGCCAGGGTGGACACCCTCGCCGAGGCCCCCGGGACCATACCCCCCGACGCGGTGGAATTCGTCGCAGCCCTGCAGGAGGCACTGGCCGGTTCCTACCGGTGGCACGAGCTGACCGGCCGCTTCGGCCGGACACCCTTCGGAGCCCTCGCGAAACCCCGCGGGCTGGGCACCTCGGCGGCCTACGCCTTCCAGCCCGCGTCCTGGGCCGCGACCCATGGATGACGCCGGTGGGGCACCCGCAAGGAGAACGAACGCCCCCGCCACCCCTCCCCGGACCACCGGAACACCTGGTACTTCCACCGAACTCCGGCCGCCCGGCTCCCGCGGACGCCGATGACCTCGACTATCGGACCCGGACGCAGTCCGGCCGCATCCCGCCGGAAGCGGTCACCCGGTTGCCCGGGCGCGGCCATGCCGAGGAGGCGGTCACCCTGCTGCTGCCGCACCTCGACGGCTGTTCCCTCACCCACGCCCCGGCCGGCGTCGCCGTCGTCGACCGGCCGCGACGACGAGGCCGCCGAACCGCTCGCCGCCCGGATCCCGGCCGGACACCGATGCGACGGCCCGTGGCGCCGCCACCCCGACCCCGACACGGAGATCGGCTGGCTCGCGACGGTCTACGAGCGCCGGGGCCGCGTCGACGACGCCATCGTCCTGCTCCGTGCCCGCGAGACCACCTCGACCAACAACTGCGACCAGCCGGCCGACCTGCCTACGTGAGCGCTGCTCGTCTCGCACTCCCGCGCCTTCGCCAACGCGTCCCGCCAGTACCCGAAACGTTCCCTCGCGGACAATCCGTCACTTTGGGGGCGCACTCTTCGTTCGTGCGGACATCCCGCCCTTCCGGACATCCTGTCCTCGCCGAACAGGCGAGGCACTCCCCGATGTCATTCTCACGCCACCGTCAGGTCCTGCGACAGCGGCTGAGAAGGGCGCCAAGGTGAACCCGCACCGCCGCCCCGGTCCGAGCCGGAAGGCTATCGGTCCTCGGACCGCCCTGCCGGGGTGCCGCGCGCCGTCCGCGACCTTGCGGTTCTCGCTTACCGGTGGTCTCGCTGTCCCGCCGGCGCCGCTGCCGCACGATAAATGACGCCGCGAGCCCGCGAGCTTGCGCGCGCCGGGCAAGACGGCGGGAAGACCACACGAGCCTTCGGACGCACATCGGGTCGAGGCCGTGACGTCCGCCCGGATCCGCACCAGCCCCTTCGACTCGCACACGCGCTCCGTAGGAGGCTTCGTCCTCGGCATCGCGACCGGCCTCCCTAAGGAGGACGTGCTCTGCCCCCGGCGCCCCATCACCTTTCAGCGTCGCCGTCCAACCCTGGACTCCGGTACGCACCTGCACCACCCACCGGCACGTCGGACTGTGTGGACTTCCTCCTGCACGCCTCGGTGCCGGACACCTGCTGTGCGCCCGGATCACGCTCCGGCTTCGATACGCAGCACCTTGACGTCGTGCCAGGCGTCCCACTGGTCGTCCGGCCCGTTCCGAGAGAAGCGCCGACGCCCCGACGGCGTGAGCAGGTGCGAGGGGAACGGTGCGCGCCAGGTGGCCACCGTGGTGACGCGGGAGCCCGCAGGCCGATGCCTCAGCAGGTCCGCGACCTCGGGTTCGGCGGCACTGGAATACATGAAGTAGACGTTGGGAGCGAAGACCGGGCCGTGCGTGATCAGGGCGGCGGTGAGGCCGAAGTCGTCCGTGAGCCGGGTGCGGCCCTCCGCACCGCGCAGCAGACCGGGCGGGAAGTACGGTGGATTGCTGATCAGGACGTCGTGCTCACCGAGTCGTGGCAGCAGGTCCGGGTGGAACCTGCCTTGGACGAGGCGGACCACCACATCGGGGTTCCGTTCGGTGAACGTGCGGGAGTTCGCTTGGGCCTGCCGCAGGGCTGCCGGGTTGTAGTCGAGCAGGCACAGCCGTCGGACGTCGGCGCCGGTGGCGATTCCGAGGCCGAGGACACCCGTGCCGGTGCCCACGTCGAGTACGCGGGCTTTCGGCGGCACCAGGTCTGACACGGCGTTGACGAAGCGGAAGGCGTCCAGGTTCGGCTGGTAGGTGGCATTGTCGGGGTACCACCTGACCAGCAGGTCTCCGTACGTCACGGTCACCGCGTCGGCCTGCCCGCTGCTGAGGGCCGGAAAGCAGTCGGCGAGCAGGGAACGGACGGGCCGGCGCCGGATGCCGGGCGAGGCGCTGTCCTGCCCTGGGAGCCGGGTGGTCAGGGTCGAGAGGTCCGGGGCCAGGTCGAGTTCGGCCGGCCGCCCTGAGCGGTCGGGGGTCGTTGTCATTCTGCTCCTCTTGATGGGGGGTGGGGACGGGCCGTGCGCTTCGCTCAGAGGGCTTCTAGTCGTTCCAGCCGCTCGCGGACGTCCGCGACGGACATCGGTGTCACCGGGAGCAGCCCGGGTGTGTCGCGGGTGGCCAGCGAGTACGTGCGGCGGGGGGCGCCCTGGGCGACGAGGGTGACGGTGGTGCGTCCCCTCGTACCGGAGGCCATGTGGAACATCTCGCAGCGCATGTCGTAGGTGGTGCCCGCCGGCAGGGCGCCCTCCCAGGCCGGCAGCAGGGTCCGTTGCTGCGGTACGGCGTCCTTGGGGTTCTGGGGCACGGTCAGGCGGTAGACGTCGACGGTCCGTGCCCCGGTCGTGGCCGGGGCGGCGTCGACGAACAGCCGCGTGCGCAGCTCACCGTGCAGGACGGTCGAGGCGAAGTCGAAACGGTGGTTGTGAATGGTGCCCCAGTCGTCGTCCTCCTCCCACCACACGTCGATCTTGATCAGGGCCCCGCAGGCGTCGCGTAGCAGGATGAGTTTGTCGAAGCCCATCGGGTGTCGCAGCGCGACGGCGGCCACCGTGGTCAGGAGGTCCTGGTCACGGAGGACGTGCTGGACGATCCGGCGCAGGGGCAAGGTCTCGGCGAAGGCCCTCAGCGGGGCCTTCCACGCGTCGTTGCGGGTGTGCCGGTCCAGGCCGACCGCGTTGTACAGCGGCTGGAGCTGGGTGTTGGGGATGGTCCACATGTGGTCTCCGTCGGGATGTCGTGCCGACCGGTCGGCGGTGGCGGTCACCGGGGCGGGTCAGCCGGGATGCCGGGCGAGTGCCGCGGCGAGGTCGAGTCCTGTCCAACGGGCGGCGAATGCGAGCCGGTCGGCTGCCAGGGACTCCCCGTCGGCGGTGGCCCGGGCACCGTGGCCGGCCCCGAGCGCGTTGTGCAGGATGGTGGGGCGCGTGCCGTCTCCGGCGTCCTGGAGGGCCGCGCAGAACTTCCGGGAGTGCAGCGGATCGACCCGGCGGTCCCCGCTCCAGAAGCTGATCATGGCAGCGGGATAGCGCACGCCGGGTCGGACGTTGTGCAGCGGTGACTGGCGGAGCAGGACTTCACGGTCCGCCGGATCGTCGGGATTCCCGTATTCGGCGGTCCAGTTGCGGCCCGCACCGGAGAGGTGGAACCGGAGGAGGTCGGTGACGGGTGACGTGATCAGCGCTGCGGCGAACAGGCCGGGTTCCCTGGTGACGGCCGAAGCGACCACGAGGCCTCCGTTGGACTCGCCCTCCCCGGCGAGTCGGCCGGGGAGGCAGATTCCGTGGTTGAGCAGCCAGTGGGCGGCCGACAGGTAGTCGCGGACGCTC
This sequence comes from Kitasatospora sp. NPDC058046, assembly GCF_042885595.1. Lineage (NCBI taxonomy): Bacteria > Bacillati > Actinomycetota > Actinomycetes > Kitasatosporales > Streptomycetaceae > Kitasatospora > Kitasatospora sp. NPDC058046. The sequence goes on along the minus strand of NZ_JBHVRS010000029.1, from coordinate 97,855 downwards.
ACCGCTTTGCCGTCGCCGGTTCCCGCGCGGTGCCAGTCCGCACCGAGTTCCCCACCGCCGCGCACGTGGGCGACGGCGTAGGTGCCGCCTGCTGCGATCCAGAGGTTGGGGGCGGCCATGTAGCGCGGGACGAGCGCGGTCCGGAAACCGCCGTAGACGAAGAGGATGGTGGGGGCCGCGCGTCGCAACAGGCCAGGTCGGCCGAGCAGGGTCAGCGGGATCCGGGTGCCGTCGAAGCTTTCGACCCCGGTGGCGATCTGCTCGACGTCGGGCGCGTCGTCGGATCGGGAGGTCGGCTGGTGGAGGTGGGCCTGCCGGCCGGTGAGATCGAGGTGGTGGACGGCCGGCGGGCGGTCGTAGCTGGTGGCGGTGTACCAGAGGTGGCCGGGCCGCAGCGGGTCGGTGGTGAGGCCGCCGATGGAGTAGAGCCGGTCGGTGGCGGAGAGTACGGTCGTCCGGTTGCCTTGGCAGAGCCGGAGATGGATTCCGGTGGCGGTGCCGGTCTTGGCGACGAGGGTGTCACCGGAAGCGGGTCCCGGGACAGGGAGGGGGAGGAAGCCGAGCAGGTGTTCGCCCGGGGGTAGAGGGAGCGGTACGGTCCGGTTCCGGAGTCGCGCGGGATCGTGGATGTGGATCTTCCCGGAGGCGATGTCGGCGCTCGTGCAGTGGAAGAGCCGTCCGTCCGACGAGAAGCGGGCCAGGACGCGACTGCCCCGGCTGCGGAGCGTGGGCACCAGGCGTCCTGCCGTGGCGTCGGCGCTCGCTCCGACGTATTGGGTCACGGTGCCGTCCACGGCGTACTGGAACAGGCACAGCCATCGGCCGTCGCGGGAGGTGGCGATGCTCAGCCGGCGCGCTTCGGGGTCCGCCCCTTCGACCAGGACCTGTCGGACGCCAAGATCGCGGGTGTCCAACCAGCACAGCTCGGGCCGCGGGCCGTCGGTGCGGACGAAGAAGAAGGCGTCGTCTGCGTGCCAGGCGAGCGAGCCCGTCGAGTAGCCGTCGAGCGGGACGGGCCGTTCGGTACCGGTCGCGGTGTCGATCAGCAGGAGCCGACTGTTCTCCTGGCCCCGCTCGGCGAGTTCCACCACGACGGCCCTCCCACCGGGGGAGACGTGCCAGCCGGTGACCAGTTGCCCGGACTCCCGGTTCCGCGTGGTGGAGTCGAAGAGTCGAACCGGTTCGGCCCCGGTCACGCTCCGGTCGCGCCGGAAGACGGCGTACCTCGTGCCGTTCGTGTCGCGCGACGCGAAGAACTCCGTCCGGGCGCGCCAGACCGGCGCGGTGACGGTGTCGTAGGCGTGGAGCCGGGCCAGCTCCGTGCGCAGCCGTGACCGGTCCGGAAGCCCGGCCAGTAGGTCGGCACACAGGCGCTGCTGGGAGGCCGACCAGTCGGCTACCTGCGCGCTCGCGCCGTCCTCCAACCATGCGTACGGGGAGGAGGCTTCGTCCGGGGCGGTCGTCATCGGTTCTCCTCCTCGGGTCGTGGGGGCTCAGTGGACGGGGAACACACAGCGCAGGATCTCCAGGGATCCGCCCCGGACCACGACGGCCCGGGCGGAGAAGATGTCGCTCCCGGAATCGGCCGGGATGCGGAAGGGGACGGTGTGGTGGGTGCGGCCGGGGGGCAGGTCGTACCAGGCCTCCGGCAGCGGCAGGGGCCTGGACTTGTCGCGGACTTGGAGCAGCAGCGGGACGCCGGTGACGGCGCCGACCGTGGAGTAGCGCAGCTCGAAGACTGCTTCGATGCCCTTGCGGACCGCGGGGAACCCGGTGGTCGAGAGGACCGGCAGGGGTTCGTTCCGGCCGGGCACTGCTGTGAGCAGGACGTTTCCGCGCGGGCCACAGCCCGCGCATTCGAGGACGGCCCGGGTGGCGGTCGTCCCCGCCGCGGCGTCGGGAAAGCGCAGCGGCCGTACGAGCACCTGTCCGCGGCAGCGGTCGCAGGTGGTATCCGAAGGGGTTTGCGGCGTCGGGTCCGCGAACATCGCGAGTGCCCGGGTGAGCCGGTCCCCGACATCGCCGCCGGGCCCGGCTGCCAGCAGGCCGGTTTCGTCCAACGCGGTGCGGCAGGCGTCCTGCCAGGCCGTGGTGGCGGCCACGAGCCGCTGGTGCACGGTCGGCGGGAACGTCCCGGTGAGCTGCTGGTGTGCCACGGCGGTCCAGGTCCGCTGTTCCAGCGTGTACCGCACGGACTCCAGTCGGCGCAGCACCTTGTCGCCCCCGCCCGGGGCGACGGAGCGGCAGACGATCCGCAGCGCGGTCGTCAGCCGACGGCCGTCGGCCGACCGGGCCAGCAACTCGCGTTCGGGTAGCGGCTGGGGCCGGGGCGGTGCAGCGGCCTTCCGCCTCCCCGAGGGGCCGGCCGCCCGGCGCCGACTCGCCGCGGGCGCCCGCCACATCGGGTCGCCGAGCAGCACGTAGAAGCCCTCGCGACCGGCAGCCAGCCGTTCGCGGTTGAGCTCCCGCACCACGTCGCCGAGCGGCGCTCCGCTGAGGACCATCCGCCCGGCGTGCTCCGCCTCCCCCGGGGCGAACCCGGTCTGACGGGTCGTACCGATCACAGCCTGCGCCGCGCCGGCGGTCCAGGCCGCTACCGCGATGCTGTTGTCGCTCGGGTAGAGCTGTGCGCCGAGCGCGAGGCTGTTGCAGGAGAGCAACAGCAGGACCCGGCATCGCAGGTCGCGGGCACGCCGGACGTCGGCCAGGGCGCCCTGCTTCTTGCACCGGTCGGCGGACGCGCTGCAACCTCCCTCGACGGGGCGTCCGTCGAGGGTCTCGTGCTCGCCCGCGACGCCGCAGAGGACCACGCCGTCCATGTTGATGTGCATGCCGTCCCCGTGTCCGAAGACGGACAGCAGCGTCCAGCTGCGGCCGAGCGCGGCAAGCGTCTCGGCGGGCTGGAGGCCGGGGCTGTCATTGTCCGAGCGACCGGCGTGGAGCCAGTGGCCGTCGGTGGCGGACGGCGGCGCGGTGGGCCGGTCGAGGTCGCTCGGCAGCAGGCCGAAGGCACGTCCTGCCCGGACTCCGGCTCGTGCGAGTCGCTCCAGCGTGTCGAAGTCGAACCGTGCCGCCGGGGCACTGACGACGAGCGGTCCGGTCGGAGAGCCGGGGCCGGTCAGCGTGGCTTCGGCGCCTTCGGATCCGGGACCGAGAGCCACGACGCGTGTGCCGGTTCGAGGAGCCGCGGGGGTGGTCACGTGATGCCCCCTTCGGGGTGGTCGGCGTATGGGTGCGCTGCCCGGCCGGTCAGACGGTCGGCCAGGGCGAGGGCGAGGGCGACCGCGGTCAGGCCGCCGTTGTGGGATCCGGCGGAGGGGAACAGCGCGAGTCCGGTGACGTACAGGTTGTCGACCCCGTGCACCCGGCCGGAGGGATCGGTCACGCCGGACTCGGCGGAGTCCGACATCCAGAGCGTTCCGGCCGAGTGGACGCAGCCCTCCCAGCGCCGTCCGCCGTGGGACCAGCCCGCGCGGGCCGGCATCGCCGTGTCCCAGCCCGTTTGGCCGGGCGTCCCGCCGTAGCCAGTTCCCGGGCGGGCGAGCACCGCGGCGACGGTTTCGAGCGCGTCGTCCATGGCCTCCCACATGGGGTCGTCCATGAGGTCCGGCCGGGTGGACACCTCGGCGACGGGGGTTCCGTTCGTGTCGCGTACGGATCGTGAGAGGGTGATTCGCTGGGCCTCGTCGTCACGGGCGGGGCCGATCTCGCCGACTGCGGTCAGGTGTACCGCCAGATGCCGTTCGTCCGCCCCCGCGAACAGTCCCGGTCCGGACAACCCGGGTACCCGTCGGCGCAGTACGGCGGCCCGGTCGCCCGGGATCGGGCCGTGGGCCAGTCGGACCTGCACCTGCAGGTGCCGGTCGGCGCCGTGCCCGGGCAGCAGGAGGGTGCCCCACTCGAATGCGGGCCGTGGTGAGGGGGCCGGGACGCGCATGATGAGGGTGGACTGTAGGTGCCCGATCAGGTTGCGGCCGGCCAAGGGGTGGTTCGGCAGCGCCAGGAGTACCTGCCTGGTGGCCTCGACGGTGTTGGTGGCGAGCACCACGGCCGTCCCCGCGCCGAGCGGGATCTCTCCGTGCGTCGTCCGCAGCGTACGCACCCGTGATCCGGTGAGTCCGAGACCGGTCAGTCGGCACTCGGTGCGCAGGTCGAGGCGCGGGTCGGGGCCCGAGGCGTGTCTTGTCAGTGCGGTGCTCAGTAGCGGTACGGGGCTGAAAGCGTGCCCCTCGGCGGCCGTCGCGATCGGGGTGGCACAGTCGTCGGGACCGGGAGGCGTCGACGGATCGGTGAACGGCAGGCGTCCGGCGGCGCGGGCGATGCGCAGGGCATCGGCCACCGGGTCGACGAGCGGTCCGCGGGAGTGGGCACCGGTGACGCCCATGAGGCGTTCGGCACGGGCCAGCATCGTGGGGGACAGCGCCGCCGAGCGGACCGCGGACGGCCACCCCGCGAGCTCGCTCGGCCGGGGTCGTGGGCTGACCGCCGTCCAGGCCAGGGAGCCGCCGCCGACCGCCTCGATGATGCCCGACGGGGCGATCCCGGTCCGGCGGGTGAAATGCTCGCGGTAGAGGCGGTTGTGGAACTCGTGGCCGTGGCCGGCGGTCTGACCATGGTCGGGAGCGGCCCACGGCCCGCTCTCCAGGACCAGGACGCGCAAGGATGGCTCCCGGTCGAGCAGTTGGGAGGCGAGCACACAGCCGGTGAGGCCGGCTCCGACGACGACCACATCCGGTTCGCAACGGCTGCTCACAGTGTCGCGCCCTGAGGCTTCGGGGCGTGGTACGGCTCCAGCGGACGTGCGGAGAACTCGGTCAGGCCGGTCACGAGCAGGTCGGCGTCCCGGTAGGCCCGCCAGTCGGCCCGTTCCGGCGAGCCGGTGGCGGCGGCGATCAGCGTGCGCATGAGGTGCCGTTCGATTGCCGTGTCCACCGGGAAGTAGCCCATGGAACGGTCCGACGCCTCGAAGTAGAGGTAGTCGCCGTAGTCCTCGTACAGCCTCGGGATGGTCCTGTAGTCGTCGACGGGGATGTGCTTGAACCGGCGGTGCAGGTCGCCGGTCACGTCGACGTCGGCCGGGACGAAGTGCAGGTGGAAGTGGTGGCACAGCCGGTGCTCGGGACCGTCGCTGAGGCAGTGCCCGGCGCGTCCGTGCTCGTAGCTGATGACCCGGCCATAGCGTTCCTCCAACTGCGCTCGCACGCTCCGGCGAAGGGCGTCGAGTTCCTCGTACCAGGCTTCGGGCACCTCTCCGGCGCATCCGAGGTGTCTGTCGCTGTGCAGGATCAGGTGCCCGGGTACCAGCGGAGCGGCGTCCAGGCAGACCCGGAAGCGTTTCGAGGTGGCGACGATCAGCCGGGGATCCGGGTCGCAGAAGACGCAGCCCCGACGGAACTGCTCAGCGATTTCGGCGTACTGCTGTGGGGTGAGCATCGTGGGATCGGGCCCTTCGCGCAGAGGTCGTGGGTCTGAGGGGGCAAGGAGGCGGGCTGTCACACCGGAAGTCGGGCGGCGATCGCGGCTGCGACCGCATCGATCTCGGCATCGGCCCGCACGGGCCGCAGAACTCCGTCCGCGCGGTAGTGGCCGGTCAGGTCGTCTGGGACCCGTCCGAATTCCGTCAGCCGGTGCTCGATGACGGCCGCGGTGTCGTCGGGTCGGCCCTGTCCGCGTGTCATGAGACGACGGAGCAGGGTATCCGGGCTGGCCTCGAACAGTAGTGCGAGGTCGGCCCGCCGGCCCGCGTCCGCCAGGATCCCGTCCAGCTGCCGGGCCTGCCGCGCGGTCTTGGGGAAGCCGTCGATCACCACCGGGCGGCCGGTGCACTCGCGCAGCCCCTCCTCGACGAGTGCGGCGACCACGGTGCTCGGCACCAGATCGCCACGGCGCACGTACGGCTCGGCGAGCAGGCCGAGCGGTGTCGCGTCCGCGATGTGTTGGCGGAGCAGGTCGCCGCTGGCCAGATGGCGAAAGCCCCGCGTGCGGACGAGGAGTGCCGCCTGCGTTCCCTTTCCGGCTCCGGGCGGGCCGAGCAGGATCACGGTCGGTGGGCCGGCCGGAGCCGGTGGCCGGCTCATGACGACTCCCGCGGATCGGTGAGGGGCCCGGCCGGCCGCACCACGTTCTCGATGGCCGAGAGCCTCTCCAACCGGGCGAGCCTCAGCTCGGTGAAGGTCTCCAACAGGCTGCGGCGGTCGAGCGACTCCTGCTCGGTGAAGGCCGGTCCGCCCGCCCGGTCGACCTGTACGGCGGCGGCCCCGCCGACGGCCGGCCCCCCGCCGATCCGGCTGAGCAGCTTGAACTGGAGGTAGAGGTAGATCGGGGTGGGCCCGTCCGGGGTGCCGCGGCCGACGGGGGCGGGCGAGTAGACGCCGAGGTGGTAGTCGAGGCCGGCCAGGGCGAGCCTGGTGGCGGCCAGGTCGTGGTCCCGCCGCAGGGCGGACATGTCCGCCGGTTCTGCGTCGCGCAGTGCTGCTCGGAGCACGGCGAGCAGGTCACGGGTGGCCGGCGACAGGTAGGGCAGGGCGGCCAACCTCGCGGCCACCGCGGCCGGCGGCAGGAGCGGGGACCGGTACCAGGCCCGGGCAGGGGGCTCGGCGCCGGTGAAAGCGAGATGCAGGTCGCGGTAGGTTCGCTCGGCCGTGACGTGCAGATCCTGGATCAGCCGCCGGCAGTCCGCAGTGGCCAGGTAGTCCCAACCGGGCAGTTCGAGCTTGAGGCCGAGCGGGAGCCCGAGCACGGCGTCGCGCTCCGGGTCCGGCTCCAGCGTCCGGGCACCGTGCGGGCCTTCGCCCGGGAATTGCTGCCGCAGCGCCTCGTACAGCACGGACGGGCCGAGGAAGGAGATCGGGTCGAGCATGGTTCGCTTGGTCCGAGGGTCCGCCACGTCTCCGAAACGGATGGACCGGATGCCCACGAGGTCCCGGGCCGCCCAGCAGTTGAAGTGCAGGTGGAAGCGCTTCTCGTAGAACTGGCCGTTGTCCCGGTCGACGGTGTCCCGGTCGTGGTTGAAGCCGAACGTCAGTGTGCTGCCCTCGAGTCCGTAGCGGTGGCGCACCCCGGGCTCGGTCACGAAGCGGACGAACTCCGGTACCGCGTCGAGCATGGTCGCCAGGGTGGAGTCCGCGAGTTCGTCGGGGGCGCAGCGGATGTCGTCGTTGGCGACGACGTACATGAAGTCGTACCGGGCATGCGGGAACGCCTTGTCGATGACGGCGATCCGGTCGTCGGTGCCGGTCACCGTGAACTCGGCGAGACGGCACTCCGGGGCGTAGAAGTCCTCGAAGCTGCCGGTGTTGCCGCGCGAGGCGATCGGCCGGGGCCGCCGCGGTACGAGCATGCGGGTGGCGACCGCCATCCGTTCGGCGGCCGCCGGGTAGAGGGGGGCGAAGGGATCATCAGGCATGGTGGTCCTCGCGGGGGGCGGGGCCGGCGGCGTGCAGTCGGCCTGTGACGGTGAGGGTCGGCCGGGGAGAGATGTCGAGGCGGCGGGTGTCCACGATCTCGAAGCGATCGCCGAGGGCCCCGGCGAGCTCGTCCGGCCGGTAGTAGGAGAAATGCCGGGCGACGCCGAAGGCAGCACGGTCGGCCTCCCGGGGGCCCTCCCCCTCGCCCTCGAAGAGCAGCACAAGCAGGACCGCGCCGGGGACGAGGGAGTCGGCGATCCGCTCGACGACCGCTCCCAGGTCCGCTTTGGGGACGTGCAGCAGGCTGAACGAGGCCAGGGCACCCGACCGGGGGGCGCCTGGCGGCCGCAGATCGTACAGGTCCTGCTCGCACGCCTCGATGCCACGGGCCCGACAACGGGCGACCATGGCGGGCGAGAAGTCGACGGCGAGCGGATCCAGGCCGCGGTTGCGCAGTTCCTCGCACTCGTGGCCGGGCCCGGCGCCCAGGTCGAGTACGCGCGTGCCGCCGGTGGCGCGGACCTGCTCGGCGAAGTGGTCGAGCGCCTCGGCGCGGAAGCGGTCGAAGCGCGGGTTGCGCCTGTCGCCGTAGTGGGCGGCTGCCCGGTCGTAGGCATCGCGCAGTGCGGCGCGGTCCGGGTTCACCGTGTCTCCTTCGCTTCGGCGGCAAGCTGCGCCACCGCTCCCACCACGGCGTCGATGTCCTCGGTCGTCGTGGTTCCCCCCAAACTGAGCCGCACCGTGCCGCGTTCGGCCGTGCCGAGAACGCGGTGGGCCAGCGGTGCGCAGTGCAGTCCGGAGCGGGTCATGATGCCGTGGCGCTCGTCGAGCAGGGCCGCGACCTCGCCCGGGAACAGTCCGTCGACCAGGAGCGAGAGCACGGGGACCCGAGGTAGGCCCCCGTCCGGGTGGTGGACACGGACACCGTCGAGCGCACCGAGACGCGTGGCGCAGTCGGCCGCGAGGGCGAGTTGCCGCTCGCGTTCCTGATCGAGTCCGTCCCGCAGCAGGAGACGGACGGCGGCGCCCAGACCGGCGAGGCCCACGGTGTTGGGCGTCCCGGCCTCGAACCGGGCCGGCATGGCCGCAGGGTGGCGCAGCACCTGGGAGCTGGTCCCGGTGCCCCCTTCGTAGAGCGGGGTGACCTGTGCGGAGTCCCGGACGTAGAGGCCGCCGGTACCCGGGGGGCCGTGCAGGCCCTTGTGTCCGGTGAAGGCCAGGAGGTCCAGGCCTGTCCCGGTCACGTCGACGGGCAGCAGGCCCGCGGTCTGGGAGACGTCGAGCAGCAGCAGCGCTCCGTACCGGTGGGCCAGTTCGGTCAGTTCGGCGACCGGTGCGACCAAGCCGGTGACGTTGGAAGCATGGTTGACCGCCAACAGCCGTGTCCGCGTCCGTAGCGCGGACTCGATGAGGTCGAGGTCGAAGCCGAGCGTCGGGTGGACGTCGACCACCTCGTACTCGATTCGGCCGGCCGATCGCAGGCTTTCGAGCGGCCGCAGGACCGAGTTGTGCTCCAGCGAGGTGGTCACCACCCGGTCGCCCGGGCGCAGGAGCCCCTTGATCGCGATGTTGAGGGCATGGGTCGCGTTCGTGGTGAAGGCGACATCGGCCGGATGGCGGATGCCGAACAGCTCGGCGACGGCCGACCGCGCACCGGACACGATCTCCTCGGCCTGTCGGCCGAGCCGGTGTCCTCCGCGTCCGGGGCTGGCCCCCCCGGTCGCCAGGTAGTCGCGCATTGCGGACCACACGGCGTCCGGCCTGTCGGTGGAGGTGCTGGCGTGATCGAGGTAGATCCTCCCCGGCCGCGCGCCGGTACCCGCGGTCATCGTGTGTCTCCGACGAGTCGGGCGAGCACCCGGTCGATGTCCTTGGACTCGTTGCGCCAGCTCGGACGGGCGAAGAGCCGACCGGAGGTCTCCAGAACGGTTTCGAGGGGAACGAGGCCGTTGGCCGCGGCCGTGCGGCCGGTCATGTACGCATCGATGATCACGTCAGCGAGGCCCAGCCGGGCGTAGAGCTCTGCGGCTCCGGTGACGGTGAAGAGCTCGGAGTCGGGTCGGTGCTGCTTGAGGAAGTCGGCGGCGATCCCGGGGTACTGGGTCGCGACCCGGAGGTTCGGACGCTCCCTCCAGTCGGCGGCGGACGCCGGACCGAGCAGGCAGACCCGGCACCGCTGAAAGCCGAAGTCCCAGAGCTCCTCGGCCCGGACGCCGGACTCCACGACGTAGTCCCGGCCGGTCAGGACGAGGTCCACGACACCGTGGGCGAGGAGATGGGGCAGATCGTTCGAGCGGGCATTGACCACGACGAATCCGCCGGCGTCGTGCAGGAGGCTGCGCTCCCGGGCCGGCGTCGACTCATGGCAGCCGGTCAGCAGCAGCCCTTCCTCGTACAGCCGACCGGTGTTGGGGATGCCGAGGACCACCCCCGGCTCGGGCGCGCCGCCGGCCTTCCGCGCCAACTCGGCGATCGACGGGCCCACTTCGGTGATCACGACGCTCACGTCGCCTCCTCCTCTTGGACATGGGGAACGGGTACGGCGGGGGTGACGCGCAGCAGCGGGCGCCGGTAGTCGGCTCCGGCGCTGTGGCGAAGCAGCCGTTCCAGCCAGAGGTGTCCCTGGCGGGAGTTGAGCCCGGAGGCTCTGGCGATTCGACGGACCGACAGGTAGTCCCCGCGGGGGCGAGCCCTTTCGACGAGACGCCCGAGGTCGGCCGGTATCTTTGCAACCCTCCCGGTTGCAACGGCCGCCGCTCGGTCGAGCTCCGCCTGGTACTCGGACCGGGCGCCCGCTGCGCGAAGTCGCCGGTCGGCCTCGGCGAAGGAGGTGGTGGCGGCCACCGCGGCGGCGTGTCGGCTGCGCGTCGCCACCGGGCGGAGGGGAAAGCTGTGGGCCCGCGCCGTGCCGCCGTCCACCCGGACGAGCGGGCGCCCCTCGCTCAGGTCGACAGTCCCTTGCAGTCCGCCTGCGGCGAGCAGTGTGATCAGGCTCGCCTCGCTGGGCATCCAGGAGAATTCGCGGTAGAGGGCCGCGGCCTGTTCGACGGCCAGCTCCCGGACGGACTCGGCGGGGATGTCCGTGGTGAGGGCATCGAGTTCGGCGGGCGTGAGCTCACCGTCGATGCCGAGGCCCGCGCAGGTGAGCAGGGTACGGCAGCCCAGCGGGGCGACGGCTGCCAGCAGCAGCGCGTCGGAGGCCGGACTGACGAGGCCCGGCTCGTGGCCGCGGGCGAGCGCATCGCCGCCGGTGTCGACGAGTTCCACCGTCGTGATCCCGTAGCAGCGCACGATCCGTTCCAGCTGGCTCCTCAGTCCGACGGCACCGTCGGCGAAGCTGAGGTAGATGATCGGCACCCGGAGCATGCCCGCGAGCGCGGGCAGCGGGCTGTAACCACCGGGCAGCCGGGTGTCGACTGTGATGCGTCGCCCGGCAGGAAGGCTGGACAACCCCGTGAGATCGGCCGGCCCCCGAGGTCCGGGCCTCGGGTCGAGGGCGAACCGCTCCCACACGGGTGCCGCAAGCACCGCCACCCGATTCGCGGCTCGCTCCGAGGCCGGTTCGCTCTGGTCCCGAGGGGGGCTCGCGGCAACCGCCAGAGCCGTCACCAGGTCGCCGCTGCCCCCGCAGGCCACCAGTAGTCGAGACATCGGATCAACCATTCTTCAGACACTGAACTTCCGGCATCCGGCGCAGGATCGCACCGGGCAGAGGGACGCACGCAGGGATCGGGCGGTGCGGTCCCCGGGGCCAGAACCGGGCCCACAGTCGGGTGTGCCGGTGGGGAGCCCGCTCACGGCCTCCTCTGCCACCTCGATCTCGATCTCGATCGGGGCGCTCGAGGCCATGATCACTCCACGACGGGAACCGATCTTGAGGTACTTCCGACAGGACTGTCAATATGTGACGGATGACGGGTGACATGTCACTGGATCCCGTCGGTGTCGCGGAGTTGATGAAATGTCACCCATCACATGTCACGTATTGACAAATGGTCAGATCATGATCGAAGCTCGGTCCTCGCCGAAAGGAGGTGATCATGTCCGAGAACGCCCAGATCGAGGTTGAGGTGGCGGAGGAGGAGGCTGTCGACGAGCTCCCCACCGACGCTGCTGCCGGTGGCCCGGGGCTGCATTCCTGGTAGTCCACGGCCATGTCGGCCCCGGCGCCGCCGACGCGGCGCCGGGGCCGACCCGTGTGGCGGCGCAGTCGGTGCGCGGCCGTACGCACCATCCGAATCTGTGAGGCAACAAGTGAGTCTTCCCGCTGTGCTCCGCAACAGGAGGTTCGCCTTCCTGGCCTCCGGGCAGTTCGTCAGCGCGCTCGGGGACGGCATGTTCCCCATCGCCGTCTCGGTCAAGCTGCTCGACGGCGGCCAGGCCGGATCCATCGCGGGGATCCTCGCCGCACGAGCTGTCGGAGCGCTCGCGGGAATCCTTGTGGCCGGCACCTTCGTCGACCGCTTCTCCCGCTCCCGGGTGATGTGGGTAGCCGACGTGGCGAGGGCGGCCACCGTCATCGCGCTCATCTGGGCGGTATCGACCGACAACCTGCTCGTGGCGACCATCTGTATGGGCCTCCTCGGGCTGGCGACCTCGTTCTTCACGCCGGCCTTCCGCTCGATCATCCCAAGGATCGTTTCCGCGGAGTCCCTCCAGCAGGCGAACGCGCTCAACTCGGCGATCATGCAGGGTGCGACGATCGGCGGGCCAGCGTTGGGCGGCGCGCTCCTGGTCCTCGGTTCGCCTCAGACGGTCATGTGGATCAACGCTGCCTCGTTCACGTTCAGCGTCGTGACGCTACTCTGCGTGCACGACGCCTCCGACCCCACCCCCGACCGGCGCGATTCCGTACTCACCACCGCGCTGGGCGGATTCAGGGCCGTAGGCGAGATCCGCTGGCTCCGCGTCTTCATGGTTACCGGCGTGCTCCAGATGGCGCTGACCGTTGCCCCCTGGTTCACCTTCCTGCCCATCATCTCGGCAGAGAACTACGGCAGCAACGGCCCCTATTCGGCCTGCATGACCGCGTACGCCCTCGGAGGAGTCTGCGGTGCGTTCATCGCCGGCAAGGTCACCCCCCGACTGCCCGGCGTCGCCGCCATCATCGGCCCGTGCCTCTTCTCGGGCATTTTGTTCTGCCTGGCCGCGGGAGCACCTGTCGGGATCCTGATCGCCATGCACGTGATAGCCGGGGCCGGATTGCAGTTCTCCGGAGTCTTCCAGACCACGGCCATCCACGAGCAGATCCCCGACCACCTGATGGGCCGGGTGATGTCGTTGACCATGCTGGGCGGCGCCCTCCTGACGCCGCTCTCGTACAGCCTGCTCAGTCCCTTGACCGACATGCTGGGCAGCAGGACCGTACTCATCTCCGGCGGCAGCATCTCGACGGTCGTGCTGCTACTGCCGCTTTTCCTCCCGGACGTACGGCACTTGAGCGAGGCCCGACGCACGAGGTATGACGCCATGGGCCAGCGAGCCCGCTGGCCCGCGAGCGCCCGGCAAGACGACGGAAGGCCACACGACCCTTCGGACGCACGTCGGGGCGAGGCCGTGACCCGTGATAGACAAGGTCGTCGGTGATCCTCGGGGGGCAGGACGGGGACCACATCCGTGAAGGCCGTCGCAAAAGGCGTGCCCCCCTTTCGCCGGCTGTCCGGTCGAACGCGCACCGGACCACGTCCAGGGAGGTACGAGCATGTTTCCACCACGCGCTGCCACCGGCCCGGTCCGGACCGCTCCCGACCGTGACGGCGCGCTGCGCCTGGTCGACTCGATGGTGCGGCGGGCCGCCGCGCTGCCGGGCACGGCCGATCCCGTGGAGGCCGCCGGCCGCACCCTCGCCACGATCGAGCGGGCCTTCGCGCTGTACGGGGGCCGGGCCGTACCGGACCTGCCCGCCGACCGGGTCTTCGTCGTCCCCAGCCTGATCAGCCGCCACGACCCGGCCCGGGGGGCCGAGATCCACCACCTGCTGCCCCTGCTCGACGCGCGGTACGGAGTCACCGCGAGGGCCGGCCAGCTCCTGATCGCCGCGCTGCCGCCGCTGGTGATGGCCTCCTACGGCGAGTGGGCCGGCCGCCGGGGGCTGGTGGTCCAGACCCCGGTCACCGCCGACCTGGTCACCGACCTCGCCCCGCACGAGGCCCGGGTACGGATCTCGGACACCGTCCGCGACACCGTCTCATTCGTCCGGGAACGGTTCGACGCCCGGGTGGTCGGCCTCGGTGCCACCCTGCCCGCCCTGACCCGTTTCGGCCGCGACGCGGTGCCCGCAGGCAAAAACGTTCCTGTGCTCACCACCGGCCACGGCGGCACGGTCCACCTGATCCGCAGCCAGGTCCGCGACCTCCTCGACCGGAGCGCCCCCGGCGCCCCGGTGCGGATCGGGGTGATCGGCGCGGCCGGTTCGATCGGTACCTCGATCCTGGCCGTGCTCCTCGCGGAGTTCCCCGACACCGCCTTCCTCGCCTGCGACCGGCCCACCCGCACCGGCCGCGTCCACCGCGTGGTCGAGGCGTACGGCGCCGCCGCACGCACCCGGGTGACCCCCGACGCCGGCGAGGTCCTGCGCACCTGCCGGATCACCGTCAGCGCCATCACGGAGCCCCTCGACCTGGACGCCCTCGTACCGGTCGCCGACCTGACCGGCCACGTCCTGATCGACGACAGCCAGCCCGGCTGCGTCGACCGGGAGCAGTGGCACAAGCGCGGCGGCCGCCTGCTGTGGCCCGTCGGCACCTCCGGCCCCGCCCCCGGCCCGCTCAACCGGCGCGAGGGCTACCGCTACGGCACCGGCACCGGGCTGCTGCACACCCACGACCTGTGGGGCTGCGAGGCCGAGGCCGCCGTCCTGGCCCTCTGCGACGACCCCGCCGCGGCCCTGACCGGCCCGGTCACCCCCGCCGCGGCCGCGCGTATCGGCGCCCTGTGCGACCAGGTCGGCCTCCGGGCGGCCGAACCGCAGTCCCACTCCGTCCCCTCCCCACTCGACACGCCCACCCCTGCTGAACCGGTGGTCGGCCGCCAGTCGTCCCCGTACGCCCACGACGTACGCCCGTGACCCACGTATCGAACACCCACCCGCGCCCGCCCCGTCCCCGCGAGCAGCCGTCGGCCACGAGCAGACAGCAGCGCCTCCGCGGGAACCCGGACGAACGACCGCACCGTCCCCCGACACCACACGCCAGCCCCGCCCACGTTCCCGCCCCTGCTCGCCCGTCCCCAGATAGCGGTTGAAGCCGCCTGCAAGCGTGTCAATGTGCGGTCCCTGGACGCGGCGGTCGATGTGGCCATCGGTGCCGGGCTGCCGGCGCTGAACGACGCGGGCACGGCGTCTGATCCGAGCATGATGGCCGAGCAGCGACTGGGAGCCGTCCCGTACCTGGTGCTCGCCGTGGCCCTGGTATCTGCTGACCTTGACTGAGCGACAGGCCGGGTGAAGTCCGGGTACCGGAGCGCCGGAGGAGAAGAGGAACAGGGGAGCCGGCGCGCAGAGCAGGAGCGGAGACAAGGATCCCGGCAACCTGGTGCTGCGCGCTGACGGCGTGACGGGGTGTCCGCCGCGCGGTGGCCCGGTGGCCCTGCTTCGCGGCGCCACCGATCAGGAGGGGGAGTGAGGAGGAGGGCGGCCATTCAGCGGCTCCCACTCGCCGCCGACAGCCCCGTCCACCCGTACACCCGCCCGCGGCTGCCGAGCGGACGCCGGACGGGTGCGGACGGTCCGCGCTGGACCAGGTCCTCGATCCGGGCGGCGCCGGCCGGGACGGCGGCCGGCATCCCGGCGACGGCCGGGTTCTCCTCGGCGGCCAGCCGCAGGTCCGCCACCGCCGAGCGCACCCCGGGCGGCCGCCATGCCGACCAGGACCACCAGCAGCCACGGGAAGGAGCGCCAGCGCCGCTCCCGTGCCCGGCCCCGGCGTCCGGACCCGATCGCTCCCGCAGTCGGGCGCAGGCCGGCGGCTGCGCCGCGGTTTCCTCGGTACCGACCCCGGGGCGGTGCCGTTCGACGCCGGCGCCTGGCGGATCCACTGGACCTGGGGCCCGGGCACCGGCGCCGGCCGCCCCGAGCGCGACGGCCTGGACGGTGCGGTGCTCACCGTCCAGCTCGTCGGCCCCCACCTTTGCCGCCGCCGCGCTCGCGCGGCGCCGCTGCGGCGTCCGTGCCGCGGCACGGGCCTCTGCTGGCGGACCCTTTCGAGTACCAGGTCAGC
Organism: Kitasatospora sp. NPDC058046; assembly: GCF_042885595.1. Lineage (NCBI taxonomy): Bacteria > Bacillati > Actinomycetota > Actinomycetes > Kitasatosporales > Streptomycetaceae > Kitasatospora > Kitasatospora sp. NPDC058046. The sequence goes on along the minus strand of NZ_JBHVRS010000029.1, from coordinate 82,233 downwards.
GCGAGCGGCCGAGCGGCTCGGCCGTCTCGGACCGTCGGTTCCAGGCGATGACGGCCAGCGGCACCATGAAGACGAACGGGGTCCCCGCGTTCTCGCCGTGCATCGCGGTGAGCTGGGTGACGAACGCGAACGCCAGGAAGACGATCAGTGCCGTCGCGGCCGGCCCGGCCAGTCGGCGGACCAGCAGGCCGACCGCTCCGGCCAGTTCCACCAGTCCGGTCAGGTACATGAACCAGTGGCCTGCCCCGATGGCGTCGAAGACGGTCGTGGCGGCGGGGAGCGCGAGCATCTTGGGCAGCGCGCTGGCCAGGGCGAAGAAGAGCGCGAGCAGGATCCGCAGCGTCCAGACCACCCGGACCACGGCCGTGCTGGACTTCGCGGCGGCGGCGGCGGTGGCGGTGGTCGTGGTGGCGGTGCTGGACATCTCGGGGCTCCCTGGTCGGTTGTCGTTGCTTTCTCGGGTTTGACCGCCGCTACCGCCTGAACTCATCGCTCCCGGGAGGAAAAGTCTTCCGGCGGCCCCACCTCCGGTGCCGGCGGCTCGCCGCCGACCCGCGCCACCCCGGCCCGCGTGCCCACCGCGCCCACGTGTGTGGAGGGCGGGCAGCGGGTCGTCCGCGTTCGGGGTGAGGGGGGCGTCCTGGACGGCCCGTTCGACGTGGTGCAGCAGTGCCTCCCCCCTCGGTGGCGGGTGCCCGGCAGCGCGCCGAGGCGCTGCTTGTCCGCTGGAGGAGCTGGGAACCCTCATCCCCAGGTCGCGGGGTCAGCGCGGAAGAAGCCCGCCGGTCCGGGCGCGGTTGAGGGTGGAGACGCGGTCGCGGGTGCCGAGCTTCCGGTAGATCCGCTCGATGTGCTTGTTGGCGGTGCGGGTGGTGATGCCGAGGCGTCGGCCGATCGCGGCGGCGGTGAGCGCGTCCGCGAGGAGAAGGAGGACGGCCGCCTCACGCGGCGTGAGCCCCGCGTCGGCGGACGGATCCTGTTCCTTGGTCACCTCGCCGCTGGAAGACGGGGCCTGCCGCATGGCATGCCACTGGGACAGCAGTTCCCACTGCCGGTCGACAGCGTGGAGCAGCGGCTGGATCCGGGTTCCGTAGGCGCAGTCCGAGGCGGTGAACGCACCGTCCGGGCGGAGCAGCACGTACCCGCGCACGGGGGAGTGGGTGCCCGGCAGGGGAATGCCGAAGGCGAAGCGGCGGCCGGGGGCGAACCTGCGGACATCCCGTAGATCCAGTGCTCGGCCGATCTCCTGTGCGGTGAGCGGGACGGTGCCGGGCGTCGTCGCGTAGTAGTCGGAGAAGGGGCGTCCGGTCCTGATCTGACGGCACGCCCTCTCATCGGTGAGCGCGGTGGCCGCGCCGCCGCCGGTGGCGATGGTCATGGGCCCCGCGTCCATGCGCCAGTCCCCCTCTTTGAACACGACGATCTCGGCATCGCACGCGCTCAGTAGTTCGGCCAGGACGAGCCCGTGGAGCGCGGAAGGGTCCCGCTCGTGCAAGACCGTCACGGCCAGGTCGTGCATCCGCCGGTAGAGGCGCGCGGTATGCCGGGCGTTGTCGGGCACTGTCCCTCCTGGCGTCGGCGTGCACGGCGCAGGCAGGTGGCGGTGTCAATACGCAGAACTGCCACTGGGGGGAGCCTGCCCCGGCCTGGCAGGCTTACACGAGGACGAAAAGTACGTACACAACATTCACTGAATCCGCGTGGAACACCCGTTCCTCGAAGAGGAGTCCGAGAATGAAGTCGAACACCCGTCGTCTGGGCCGAGCCACCGCGCTGGCCGCCGCCGTCGGAACCGCCGTCGTCTTCGCCGCCGGGCCGGCCTCCGCCGCCGGCGGGTACTGGAGCGGTCAGTGCGACAACGGCAGGGCGTGCATCGCCCTCGCCAAGGGCGGGGCGACCCCGGTCTGGAACCTGGACGGCTGCGGCGTACACCCGATCCACGACTACTACCGGTTGGGCCAGGCCCACGGCAACACGTTCGTCGTTCACTACGAGAACCTCCGGACGGACACCGTCTTCGCGTGGCAGACCCGGGGGCTGGACCGGGACGTCCTGGTCACGTCCGTGGACGTGCAGTGCTGAGGTAGAGGGCCGGGCGGGGTCAGCGCCAGTCGAGTCCGAGCGCAGCGAGCCGCTCCGACCGCTCACCGGTCGGCTTCGCACGCCTGCTCTCGGCGTTCGACAGGAGCGCCCCGGGCTTCACCTCCGCCGTGCCGCCGCCCTCGGGGACCGGCTCGACCTCGTGGCCGTCCGACCATCGGCCGGTGGGCTCCTCTATCTCCAATGGCCATTGTTCCTAGAATGGCCGCATGGAGCACATCGAAGCGATCGCCGCCCTGCACGACCCCGTGCGCCGCCGCCTCTACGCGTACGTGGCGGCCCAGGGGCGCGAGGTGGGCCGGAACGAGGCGGCGGAGGCCGTCGGGGTGGCGCGGACACTGGCGGCGCACCACCTGGAGAAGCTGGTCGAGGCCGGGCTGCTGGAGAGCGGCAGCCGCAGGCTCACCGGGCGGTCGGGGCCGGGGGCGGGGCGGCCGGCGAAGGTGTACACGCGGACGCGCGCCGAGCGGGTGGTCTCGCTGCCCGCGCGCGACTACCGGACGGCCGCCGAACTGCTCGCCGAGGCCGCCGAGCGGGCCGGGCTGGACGACGGGCTGCGCGCGGCCGCGCGGCGGCGGGGGGAGGCCGAGCGCGGAGCGGCCGCGTCCTGCGGTGGGCTCGACGAGGCCGTCGCGCTGCTGGCCGCCCGCGGGTACGAACCCCGCCTGGAGGAGGGGGCCATTCGCATGCGCAACTGCCCCTTCCACTCCGTCGCCGAGCGCTTCCCGCCCCTCGTCTGCGGCATGAACCTCGCCCTCCTGGAGGGACTTCTCGGTGCGGACGGCGCCCTCCAGGCCCGGATGGACGCCCGGCCCGGGGAGTGCTGCGTGGTGGTCGAGCCTTCTAAAAACAATATTGATTGACATAGAAAGAAGGCCCGTGCTGGGATGGCGCCATGACCTCCCACCACCTCGCCCAGTTCAACGTCGCCACGCTCCGCCACCCCGTCGACGACCCGCGCATCGCGCCGTTCGTCGACCTGGTCTCCCCGGTCAACGCCGCCGCCGACACCGCCCCCGGCTTCGTCTGGCGGCTCGCCGCGGACGGGAAGGACGACGCGACCGCCCTGCGCCCGGCGGGCGAGGACGTCATCGTCAACATGTCGGTGTGGGAGAGCCGGGAGGCGCTGTGGGAGTTCACCTACCGCAGCGGGCACCTGGATGCGATGCGGCGGCGGCGTGAGTGGTTCGAGCGGAACGTCGAGGCGCACCTGGTCCTGTGGTGGGTCCCGGCCGGGCACCTGCCGGACGTCGACGAGGCCCTGGAGCGACTGGCCGACCTGCGCGCGAACGGCCCCTCCCCGCGCGCCTTCACCTTCAACTCCCCCCGCACTCCGGACGGAGCCGCACCACACCCGGGCGCGTGAGCGGGCCGCTCCCGCCGACCTGGGGGCCGGTCCCGCGGGCCACTCCTCCGCCACCGCGCCGCGTACTTCGGAGCCCGCGGCGCCGGCCAGGGCGACCAGCGGCCGGGGGAGGGAGCGCCGGCGTCGCTCCCACGCCCGCCCCACACCGTCCTCGCCTGCCGGCGCCCGGAACGGGCCGGCGGCCGCGGGCGGTGACAGGACCGGCCAGGGGGAGCCCTGGTGACGGAGCATCCCCGGGAAGTCCGCCTCGGCGCCCCGGCCGTCCCTCGGCGAGGGTCATGTCGCCGACCTCGGCCATGGCGCGTACTCCTCCTGCGGCTGGTCGTTGCGGCCGCCGGTGATCACCGTGCTGGGAGCGGACCGAAGGACCGACGGGCCCCATGGGAGTTCGGCACGCCGCCAGGCCGTACGGGCCCGAGCGCGGGGGCGAGCGGTTTCCCCGTGCCCGGTGCGCCCCGGTGTGCGCTCCCAGGAATCTGGGATGGGACGGTCCCCGCGCGAATGTGAGAATTTCCTCCACGGTGTCACGTCATGCACATGACGTATCGCTGCGCATCCCTTCCACCGGAGGAGCTCCCCCATGAGTTCGCGCACCAGGCACACCAAACGCACCAGGCACGTCAACCGCACCGCCGTCACCTCGGGAATCTCCGCGCTCGTCGCGGTTGCCGGGCTTGGCCTCGGCGCGGCGCCCGCGCACGCCACCCCCTACCCGCCGACCACCCAGTGCGACCCGGCCAAGGACACCTACTGGGAGGACGTCGACAACGTCAGGGTCGAGCCGACCGTCACCGATTTCCTCGCGGTCGCGGTCGCCCCCGGCACGACGGGCACCTACACGAAGACCCTCAGCGAGGTCGCCACGGTGAGCACCACGATCAACTCCAGCGTCGAGGTGAGCGCCGAGTTCAAGGCGATCTTCGCGAGGGTGAGCGTCAAGGTCGGATTCTCGGTGTCGGACACCAAGGCCACCACCCGGACCACCACCGTCACCGACACGGTGAACTTCAACAGCCCCGGCTACTACGGCCTCTACCGCGGCACCCAGAAGGTCACCGGCGAGTGGGTGCGCTTCATCTGCGCCCGTGACGGCAACATCGGCTACTGGGTCGAACTCAACCCGGGTGGTCCGGGCACCTTCACCACCTTCAACGTCATGGAGCAGGGAACCGTCGCCTGCTCCTTCCCGGAGCCCGCAGGCACCCTTCGAGCCGCCGCCCGCGCGCGGCTCGCCTGCTGATGTCCCCGACCACCGGAGCAGCCAGGCCCGCCCCTTGCGAAAGCGAGTCCACGATGCCTCCTCGCCCGCACCGTCGGCACGCCCGTGCCCGCCGTCCGCTGAACGTCCTCGGCGCGGCGGCCGCCGCGTGCGTCCTGCTGCTCACCGCCGCCCCCGTCGCCTCGGCCGCCCCCTCCTCGGCCGGCCCCCTCGCCGCCGACCCTTCGAGCAACTACCGCTGCGACCCGGGCCTGTACCGGATCAACACGGCCGACGAAGGCCGGCCGCTGACCGTCGCCCTCTCCTCCGGGAACTACGGCACCGTCCTCCAGTACTTCTGGAACAACGAGTCGAACCAGAAGTGGCGCGTCTGCCGGAAGCAGACCTCCGACGGCCGCACGCTGGCCTACCTCCAGGACGCCATGCGGCGATGGTGCATGGCGGTCGACCACTGGGGCCAGGAGAACGGCGCCCTGATCACCACGTACGGCTGCATCGACGAGGACGTCCCCGCGAACCAGTCGTTCTGGATGGCGTATGTGCACGGCAGTACCCTGTTCGCGCTCCAGGCCCAGCACTCCGGCAAGTGGGTCGCCGCCGCGAACCACTCCGACAAGGACATCGACCAGATGGTCCAGGACGTCAAGCCGGACCTTTTCCACCTCGTGGCCGTCTGACCATCGGCCGGTGAACTCCTCGACACGGCGGGCGTCCAGCCCGCCGTGTCGGGCCCGCAGGCGGTGACCGCGCCCGGGTCGCCGGGCACGCCCGGGTCGGAGCCGGCCGCGCGCACGACCAGGAGCTCCCGGTCCGCCGGCCACTCGACCACCACGACGACGCCCGCCACCCCACCCTCCGCCGCAGCGGGGCGTCCGCACCCGGGAACGCCCACCGGGGGAGGAGGACCGCGTCCCGCGGCTTGCCGGACCGGTCCCCGCCGCCCGCCCGGGCAGCGCGCTGTGCCGGGTGACAGACTGTCACCCATGAGTGATCATTCCGGCCGTCCGGCCCGGCGCCCGCTGTGGCAGCCGTTCTCCGAGCCCGCCACCGACCAGGCCGTCCCGCAGGCCGGCCGGCCCCGGCCGCTCGCGATCGAGCGGGCCCCGTTCCTGGAGCCCGCCGACGGCAGCGGCATCCCCGCGCGGCAACCGGCGCCCGCCCGCCGCGGGCTCGGCCACGCCGCCCTCCCCGACACGGCGGCCGACGACCGCACCTGACCCACCGCCGAAGGGCGGTGCGATGCCCGAATCCGGTGCCGACGGCGGCCACGGCTCCGTGGGCCTGGGCGCCCTGTTCATCGAGGACGCCGCCCACCGCTTCCGCGACGCGGGCTGCCGCCTGATGCCCGGAGCCTTCGAACTGCCGTCCGGGAGGGCGTGGACGGCGGCTGCCGCTTCCCGGTCGCCGGGTCCTCGCTCGTCAGCTGCGGGGTGATCGGGTCGCAGGCCTCTCCGGGGTGGTGGGCGTCGGTGACGAGGGCGGTGTGGATCCGGCCGGCGTCGAGCAGGTGCTCGCGCCCGTGCCGCACCGCTGTCCCCTCCGCCGGGCGCAGGCGCGGTCGGTTGCAGGACCTCCGGGACGGTGGCGGTGACGGCGGAGCCGGCCGCGGTGAGGTGCCAGGCCTTCGCCCGGCCGGCGGCCGGCACCAGCGGGCGGCGAGCAGTTGCTCGGCGGTGCTGCCGCGCCGGCCCGCCGGGCCAGGCGATCCGGGCCGTGACCGCCGAAACCCGGCCGGCCTCCAGGCCCCGCCCCGCTACCGGCTGGACGCCCGTGCCGCCCGGCGCCACAAGGGGTGCCGGGCGGGCCGGTTCAGCGCAGCACCTCCAGCTCCGGCCAGTTGTTGCCGGGCCGGTCGAGGAAGCCGGTGGGCCGCCCCGTCAGGTACCGCGCGAAGAAGGCGGCGACGGCGGTGCGCTGGGCGGCCAGGGAGCGCCGGGGGTCGACGGTGCCGATGAGTCCGGCCGCGTCGGGGACCGGGAGGCGGTGGACGAGCTGGGGCAGGAGGACCTGGAGGTCGGTGTACGAGCCGTGGGCGGCGTTGCGCAGCCGCAGGGCATGCCGGGGGCCGGTGGACGCCGCCCAGCACGAGGCCCAGCTCGGTTCGGTGCGCAGGGTCTTCGTGCCGGAGGCCATCAGCAGGAAGGGCTTGGCGAGGCCGCTGTCGGCGACGGGGCCGAGGAGGGCGCCGTCGAGGTCGGCGGCCGCGCGGACGCGGGGCTCGTCGTGGGCGAGCCGGGCGGCGACGGAGCCGCCGAGGGACTGCCCGAGCACGCCGGTCCTGGCCGGGTCGGCGGCTTCGGCGAGCCCGTCCGGGAGCGGGTCGGTGCCGGTGTCGGTGCCGGTGTCGGGGCGGTCCCCGCGGGCGAGGCGGTCGAGTGCGCCGAGGACGAAACGGGCGTCGGCGAGGCGGGCCCGGGAGTGCCCGGCGAGGAGGGCGGCGACGACCTCCGGGGTGAGGTCGTCGGGGAGCGGGAGGGCGCGTTCGACACGGCCGCCGGGGAACTCGACCTGTTCGGCCTCGTACGTGGAGTCGAGGGCGACGACGAGGTGGCCGCGGCTCGCCAACTCCTCGACCAGGGTGGTGCCGAGGGCGCGCGAGCCGCCGTCGCCGGGGGAGAAGAGCACCACGGGCAGCCGGCCGGCGCGGCGGGCGACGGGCGCCCCGGTGCGGGCGTGGGTCCTGAGCCCCCGCCAGTCGGCGGCGCCGGCGGGGACACCGAGGGCCGGTGCGGAGTGCGCGTCCCAGTCGGCCGCCGCGGCCGGGGGCAGCCAGGGGGCCGTCGGGTGCCCGGCGCCGGGTTCCGCCGGGTACCAGAGGCCGGCCATGAGCTCCCGGTAGGGCTTGGCGGGGAGGAGGGGGTCGGGGCGGCTGTCGTCGACCAGGTGCAGCGCGACGGTGCCGACGGGCCAGGGCCCGGTGGGCGCGGGCAGGCACAGCGGGACGGGGGCGGCGGGGCCGTGTCCCCCGGCCGGGGCGGCGGCCACGGTGGCGAGCGCGGCGACGCCGAGCGTGCCGAGCAGGGCGCGGCGGGTCGGGGGCATGGTCGGGGGCATGGCGCGTACTCCTCGGGCGGCGCGGCTGCGGGGTCGTCACCAGGGTTCCGCCACCGGGGGGTGCGGGGCGCCCTGCCGGGGGACGATCCCGCCGGTGGGCGCGGGTCGCCCCGGCGCGCGTTCGCTCCTCCGCGCGGAGGAGCCCCCGGTGTCCCGGGGTCTACCCCGGTGTCCGCCGGCGGGCGGACGCCTTCGCGGGCGCGAGGGCCCTACCGTGGGGCTCCGGCGAGGACGCCGGACGACGCGGACGCGAGGACGGACACGATGACCGAGACCGGCGCGGTACGGACGGGCCCGCCGGGAGCCCTCGCCCGGCTGCCGGGGCGGGTGCCGCCCCTGGTGGCGGACGCCGCGCTCGCGGCGGCCCTGTTCCTGGTGACACTCGGGCCGGGGCGGGTGGCGGACGGTACGGGCTTCGCGCTGCAGACCGCCCTGGTGCTGCCGTTGGTGTGGCGGCGGCGGGCGCCCCGGGCCGCGTTCGGGGCGATCGCCGCCGCGGCGCTCGCGCAGTGGCTGCTGGGTGTTCAGCTGCCCGCCGACGCGGCGTTGCTGGTCGCCCTCGGGACGGTGACCGCGCGGGCGCCGTACCGGTCGGCGTGGGCGGCGGCTCTGGTGGCGGTGGCCGGGGCGGTGCTGGCGGCGGCGCGCTGGGCGCCCGAGGGCCGGTTCCCCGCCTCGGCCGCCGCGATGACGGCGGCGGTCGCCGCGAGCGCGCTGCTCGGGGCGAACGCCCGGATCCGGCGGGCCGCGCGGGCGGAGCGGCTGGCGCGGCTGGAACTGGACCGCGACGAGCGGGAGCGCCGGGCGGTGGAGGAGGAACGCGCCCGGATCGCGCGGGAGTTGCACGACAGCGTGACGCACGGCCTGTCAGTGGTGGTGGCGCTGGCGGACGCGCTCGGGCACGCGAGGCCGGCCGACGCCTGCGCCGTGACGGCCCGGATCGCGCAGACCGGGCGGCAGGCGCTGACCGACATGCGGCGGGCGCTGGGCCTGCTCCAGGACGCCGGTCCCGACGCCGGCCCCCACACGGGGCCCGGGGACGACCGGCGGTCGCCGCCGGGGATCGGGCAGCTCAGGGCGTTGTGCGAGCAGATGGAGGCGGCGGGCCTCGTGACCCGGCTGCGGGTGGACGGCGAGGCCGCCCGGGTGCCGGCCGCGGCGCAGCTGACGGTGCACCGGCTCGTCCAGGAGTCGCTGACCAACGCGCTGCGCCACGCGCCGCAGGGGTCGCGCGCCGAGGTGCGGGTGTCCTGCGCGCCGGGGGCGGTCACGGTCGAGGTGACCGACGACGGGCGGGCCGCAGGGACCGGGCGGCCGGGATCCGCCGGGTCCGGGCGGGGTCTGACGGGGATGCGGGAGCGCGCCGCGGCCTTCGGCGGGGTGCTGGAGGCGGGCCCGCGGCCGGGCGGCGGCTGGCGGGTCTTCGTACGGCTGGATCCCGGGGGCGCGCCGTGAGCGTCCGGGTGCTGCTGGTGGACGACGAGGAGCTGCTGCGGCTGGCGTTCGGCATGATCCTGCGCGCCGAGCCGGACATGGAGCCGGTCGGGGAGGCGGCCGACGGGGCGTCGGCGGTGGAGCTGGCGCGGCGGCTGCGGCCGGACGTGGTGCTGATGGACGTGCGGATGCCGGGCACCGACGGCATCGGGGCGACCCGGCGGCTGCTGCGCGAGGTGCCCGGGACGCGGGTGCTGGTGCTCACGACCTTCGACCTGGAGGCGTACGCCGTCGAGGCGCTGCGCGCCGGGGCCGCCGGCTTCCTGCTGAAGAACAGCCGGCCGGAGGAGCTGCTGGGGGCGATCCGCGACGTGGCCCGGGGGGACGCCGTGGTCTCCCCTCGGGTGACCCGGCTGCTGCTGGACCGCTTCGCCCACCGGCTCCCCGCCGCCGGGGACAGCGGCGGCGGGGGAGACGCTGAGCGGCTGCGCGTGCTGACCGCGCGCGAGCGGGAGGTCCTGCTGGGGGCCGCCCGCGGCCTGACCAACACGGAACTCGCCGCCGCCCTCGGCCTCGCGGAGCCCACGGTGAAGAAGCACCTCGGCCGGGTCATGGCCAAGCTGGGCCTGCGGGACCGGGTGCAGGCGGTGATCCTCGCGTACGAGTGCGGACTGGTCGGGCCGAGGTAGGCGCGGGCCGGGGTTCCCGCTTCGGGGCGCCGAGCGCTGGACCACGGGCCCGGGGCGGTTGGCCCGGCCGGCGGCCACGGTGGCGTCCATCGTGGCGGCCGAGACGGACAGCTCGCGCTCCAGAGCGCCGAGCACCGGGCCTCCTTGCCTGCCGCACCTGCCGGCTGGGCCGCCGTCGGCCTGCCGCCGCCGTCCTTGACCGCCGTCCGCCTGCCTGCCGTGGCCTGGGGCCGGGCGGCTCCTTCGGCGTCCGGCCGGGCAGTGCCCGGTCCGCGTCGCACGACCCCGGGCCGGGCAGGTGCGTCATGGTGGCTCTTCAACCGCACTGCCGGCTGTTTCCGGGGCCTGGGCGGCCGTGGGCACGACCGCATGGGGTGGGCCAAGGACCCGGTCGGCCAGGCGGAGGTGGTTGGTGAACCTCTGCTGCGGCTCACTGGCCTGTTCCGCGGCGGCGCGGGCCTGGCGCAGGAGCTGCCTCTCGGCCCGTTCCTTCTGCCAGGCCCTGGCCTCCTGGCTCAGGGAAGGCAGTTGCGGCAGGAGCTTCGTCGAGACGATCCAGGCGGTCAGCGGCACCGCGCCGCCCTTCGCCAGCTCGACGAAGGCCTCGATATCGCCAAGCGTGCCGGCGAGCAGGACGGTCACGACGGGCTCCTTGTCGACCGGGTGTGGGAGGGAGGGCAGGGCAAGGGGCTGATGAAAGCCGCGTCGTGCGGAGTGGCGGTTCTCGCGGCCGGTCGGCCGCCATCGGTCGGATCCGACGTTCTGGCTGCGCGCCTTGCGCGGTAGGCGGCTTGCCTGCACGCGTTGCTGCAGTAGCGGCGAGGGCGTCCGCCGTTGGGCAGCGCCCCTGGTGCGCGTACAGGAAGGACGGCCAGGCGGCAGTGCTCGCACGTCCAGGCCTCGATGTCATCGAAGCCGAGCTCTCGGAGTAACGCGCGCAGGTCGGCCGAGCGGGGCACGGGGCCGTCCAGGAGTTCGTCGCGCGAGGTGGTCCAGGAGTGGTTCCGCATGAAGGAGAGCGTCGAGTGCTCGAACTCCGAGACCCGCTCCGGGGGGATGCCGAAGTACGTGGTCACCTGCTTCCGGGACAACCCGTAGACGTGGATCGCGAACATGACGGTCAAGCCTTCCCGGTGAAGCCAGCGCACCGCCTTGGTGACGCCGCCGGTGCGGGCGCGCTCGGCTGTGGGGTCACGGTGCCGGCCGTGGCGCTTCATCGGGACTCCTCTCCGGATGCAAGAAACCCCCGGCCGTCCGGCCGGGGGCGAGGGAAACGAAAAAAGCCCTCAACCTCCGTGAAGGGAGGCCAAGGGCTTCGCAAGAATGAAGATGGGCATGGCTGTGCCTGATCAACTCCATGATCACATTCTTGTGGCGGGGCGTCAACTGCCCTGGTCACAGCGCTGTCAGGGACTTGAAGTGCCGTCTGGCGGAAGGCGAGGCGGTCTCGTTTTGACCCTATTCATAGCGATTTACCCACCCGGACAAAGTGTGAGACCGGTTTCGTAACAGCGACCGCCGCACCGTTGACCCCGCCCTGCCCGCTCGTCCGGCCGGCGAGCCCGCTCCGAGGCCGAGGCCGCCTCCGGGGACATCTGGCGCATGCCCGCGTACGGCGTCGACGCTGTCCTTGCCCGGCACCTTGACCGGGCCGGCCACGTCCGGGGCGGGGACGGGCCTGGCGGCCGGGAGCATCCGCCGTCGGGCGGCGTCCGCAGCCGCGGGCCGGTAGCGGGTGGGCGATCGCGGCGGCGCTGACACCGACTTCCTCCCGGGCGATACCGGGCGGCAAGGCCGGCACCGCCCGCGGCGGCTCGGCGGGAACGGGACCCACCGGCGCGCGGGCCGCCCCGCACCCGGCCGTGACGACGGCCGCGGGACCGGCCGGGTCGGCCCTCACCCGTCCGGCCAGGGCCACCTGCCGCTCCGCAGGCGTGGACGAGTTCCCTGCCCGTCCCGGTGCGAGCACGCCGGCGCGGCCGGCGCAGCGGCCCCGCCGGCAGCCGCGGGTCTCCTCGCGAACCACGTCATGCCGGCGGTCGCAACAGCCGACGGCCGCCCGGCCCGGCCGGGAGTCCGCTGCCGGCCCGTACGGCGACAGACACCCCCGGAAACTAATCCAATAACTAAAAGGATTTACTTCAAATAAATCCCCCGATCGGGCGGTGCGGTGTTCGAAAATAAATGGCTAGCATTCATGGCGCCCGGGGTGCTGCAATTGCAGTACCCGGAGCGGCCCGAGGTGCGCCGCGGCCATGCCGCGTGCGCACCCGCAGCGGGGCCACCCATCGTGTACGTCGGAAAGGGAGGGCACATGCAGGACTTCACCAACGGAATGCCGGCCGGACTGATCAAGGGCGTTGCCTGGACCAAGGCCCGGGCGAGCTACGGGAACGGCGATTGCATCGAGCTGGCCAGCCTGGCCACGGGGGAGACGGCCATCCGCAACTCCCGCGACCCCGAAGGGGCCGTTCTCATCGTCACCCGCAGCGAGCTCAGGGCGTTCTTCGCCGGTGTCAGGGAGGACGAGTTCGACCACTTGGTCGCCTGAGGGGAGAGGCAGGGGCAAGAAATGTCAGATTAGATTCTTAATCTGACCGAGGTTTATTCCTCGACGGCACGCGGGCCCGGCGTATGGGAGTATGTAAGGCCATTGGCGTCAAGGCCATACGAATCCCGTGCGGAGTCCGCGTGCCACTCGTTCCAGAAAACTCCGAACCGCCTTCCGATAAGCCCGTCGACGGCACCGGCGAGGCCGCGGGAGGCGATCCGCCCCGGTCCGCGGCGGCCGAGGGCGCCCGCACCGGGCGCCTCGCCGAGATCCTCCCGCTGAACCGCTGCGCCGGGCCCCCGGTCCACGGGAACCCGGCGGCGGACAGGGTGATCCTCGGGGAGCGCCTGCGCAGGATGCGCGAGTGGCGCGGCCTCTCGCTCGACCGCGCGGCGGCGCACGCCGTGACCGCCCTGCCCGGGATATCCCTGTCCTACTCGACCCTGTCGCGGATCGAGAGCGCGAAGGCCCCCGCCCCCGTCGAGGTCGTCACCGCCCTCGCCGAGGTCTACGGCGCCGACGGGAGGCAACGGCGGGAGCTGACGGAGCTGGCCGACCGGGCGCAGCAGCCCGACTGGTTCGACGCCCCCGAGTACGCCGGCGTGATCCCGCGCTACTTCCGCAACTGCCTGGGGCTGGAGACGGCCGCCGTGGAACTGCGGTCCTACCAGGCCATGATCGTGCCGGGACTCCTGCAGACGGCGGACTACGCTCGCGGCATCATCGCCCGCCACCACCTGGCCGTCGACAAGGACCTCGTGGACCGAGGCGTGGAGGCGAGGATGGAACGCCAGCGCAGGCTCTTCGCCGCACCTCCGGGCCTGACGGTCCTGCTGATCAACGAACTGGCCCTCAAGTTGCCGATCGGGACCCGTGCCGTGATGGCGGCCCAGATGCGCCACCTGCTGCACATAGCGGACATGCCTCAGGTGAAGCTGCGCATCGTGCCCATCGAGAGGACCATCGCGACGCCCGTCAGCGGCCTCACCCATCTGAAGTTCCGTCCCGGCGGCGCGTCGGAGCTCGTCTACATCGAGGGCTACGACTCGGGTAGGTACCATCCCGCGGAGGCCGGCGAGCCGAGCGAGCGCACGAAGGGCGCCCGCAAGGGCCGCAACGCCAGCGCGGACATGGAGAAGCACCTGCAGCTGCTGCTGGAGATCGCCCAGGGCGCGGCCCACCGGCGTCGGAGCATGGACATCATCGCGAGGGCCCTCAACCGGTTCGAGGGCCGGTAGCGGGCCGGCCCGCGGTCACGCGACGCGGGCCAGCCCTCCGTACTGCTGCCACACGTCGGAGCGCAGGGCCTTCTGGAGAGCGGACTGCGGGTGCCAGTCGGCGACGTCCACCAGGCCGGGCTCCTCGACGGCCAGGCCCTCGACGAAGGCGTCGACCTCCCAGCGCTCGCGCACCCGGCCCCACAGGCCTCCGGTCTGATCGTTCATGATCCTCGTGACGTCGTCCCGTGCCCGGGGGTCCTCGCTGACCAGGTGGCTGACGGCCACGAAGCTGCCCGGCGCCAGGCGCTGGGTGACGCGTTGCACCACCGCCCTGGGGCGGGCGGCGTCCGGCAGGCACTCCAGGGCCGCCACGAGCAGCACACCGGTCGGCTGGTCCGGGTCGATCAAGTCCTTGGCCGCCGCGTGCTCGAAGATCCCCTCGGTGTCCGCGAGGTCCGCGTTCAGCACCGCGGTCCGGTCGTTCTCGTCCAGCGATTCGCGGCCGTACGTGATCACGATCGGATCGTTGTCGACGTAGACGACCCGTGAGCGCGGGTCGACCCGTTGGACGATCTGGTGGACGTTGTCCGCCGTCGGCAGCCCCGAGCCGAGGTCGAGGAACTGGCGGATCCCGTGTTCCACGGCGAGCGTTCGCGTCACGCGCTGGAGGAACGAGCGGTTGGCCAGTGCGAGGCCGTCGGCGTCCGGCATGCGGGCCCGCAGGTGCTCGGCGGCGACACGGTCGGCGTCGAAGTGGCGGGTGCCGCCCAGCAGGGCGTCATAGATCCGCGCCGAGCTGGGCACGGTGACATCGATCCCACGTTCGGAGTTCCCCACAACGCCCCTCGCTCCTGGCAACCATCGCGGGCCGCACGGCTGTTGCGGGTTCATTGTAAAGATCGCATGCCTAAGAGCGCCACGACTTCTGACTGTGCGTCACCCCAAGGGGTGGCGCGCGGCGTGGCGCTGCCATGGCATGCGCGCCGCCACCCCCACCGCGCACAACATGGCGCGGTGGGGGTGGCGGCGCTGTCATCCGGTCCCGGGCACCGCCCCCTCCGCCGGAAGCCCGACGTCGGCCAGCAGCCGGTCGGCGCTGCGCAGCCCGGCCTGGACGACGGCGGCGTCGGTGCCCATGAGGTGGGCGGCGTCGGCCGCGGACAGGCCGAGCCGGTGGTGAAGGAGCGCGGCGTCGGCCAGCGGTTCCGGCAGGTGCCGGTGCAGCGTGTCGACCGGCTTCCTTGCCGCGTGCCGGCCGCCGTCGACGGGCCGGTGGGCGGTGACCGCGTCGCGCAGCAGGTGCCAGGCGTCACCGGCCGCGGACGGGCCGGCCAGCAGGGCCGTCCAGCGGGCGCGGGCGCGCTCCAGCGCGTGGTCGACCGCTGCCGCGCCGCTCGCGCCGTCCGTGAGCCTGGCCGTGGCGTAGGCCAGGTAGTGGCGGTGCACGAGCGTCACGAACTCCCGGAAGCCGGCGTCGGGGGGAGGGGGGTCGTGAGAGGTCGGGCCCGGCGCCGCGCCGGGCCCGGCATGTGATGCCTCTGGCATATTCTCGAAGTCCCTGGGTGTACCTGTCCGTGTCCGGCGCGCGGGGCCGGACCAAAGGGCGCGCTCGCGTGCGGGGCCGGCTCTCGCCGGGCCCGCACCACGGCGTCAACGCAGCGTCAGCCGCCACCAGGTGAAGCCGGTGCTGCGCGCACCCGCGCACAGCAGCAGCGCCACGACGTACCGTTCGAAGCCGTCCAGCGCGAAAAGAGCCCAGCACAGGGCCAGCGCGTAGAGCAGCGCGTCCGCCGGAAGGTGCGCCCCGCGCACCTCGGTGACCCGTTCGCGCGCGGGCTTCGAGCCCACGGGCGCGAGAACGGGACTGATAGCGTTCACCACCGCGGGGCGCGCGTGCGCGCGCACCGCCGGGAGTCGGTCGGGCTTGGTCACAGTCAACCTAGGGTCTGATCGATGAACGGGCTCTGGCCGGTGGGTCACGTCCGCCGGCCAGGGCGGCTCCCAAGGTCACGGAAGCCACGACAAACGCTACTGCCCGCCAGGGACGGCGAAGCCCCTGTGGCGGGTGCTGCAAAAACTGCCCACGGAACGTTTCATTTCCTTCCGGGACAACCGGGACAACTCCACGCACTGCGCACCTCCGTGGACAGTCCGGTGTCTCCGTCGCCGTTCAGGCCGTTCGAACGCATGCATCGGCACGGGACGGCGCGTTCGAAACGCGCCCACCGGGCCGACCGGGCCCCGTCCGATGGACATGACCGCGGCAGGCCGGGGCCGGGTTCCTGGAGCCCTCCGCCGCGGTGTCCCGCCGGGACCCTTTCTCGTGGGAAGAGGCACCGAACGCAGCCGGCGCCTCGCGGTTCACAGCGGCCCACGCGCGGTCGGTCGCCCTCGTCGAGAAGCGACCGGGGGGCCGCTGCCGTCGGTGGTCCGTCTTTCGCGTCGGCCCTGCCGGCTGTCTGGCCGGGTGGGGCCGAGGGCGCGGAGGGGTTGCGCCGACGCGGACTCGTCTCCCTCGGGGATCTCGGTCCGGTCGCAGGGGGCGCACACCTCGGCGTGGTCGACGAGGCCGTCGAAAGCGGGCGCTCGGTGGCTTCCACCGTCCGCTGCGGGGGCCGCCTCCGGCATCCGGACATCGGTGCTCGCTGACGACCTGCCCTGAACGACGCCGGGGTGGCCGGTGGCAGCCCTCGTCGGGCTGGCCGCCGCAGCGTGTGCCCGGGCGGCCCGTCGGCGGGCGGTGACGGTCCCGGCCGGCGCGGGGCCGGTGGCGGGAGCGGGGCGGGGCGGGGCAGGGGACGTAGAGGCTCCGGGCGCCGGTGGTGGTCTCGTCGTCGCCGGTGCTGATGCGGGTCGGCGCGGTGCCCGCGGGTGCGCCGCGGGGTTTCGCGGGTCCCGAAGAGATTGCGAGTCCACCTGCGGTCTTCGCGCCTCCGCACGTCTGATGAGTGAGCGACTGGACACCGGAACCGGCCGCGCATCACCCCGTCACCGGTATTCGATTGTCGGTCCTGATCTGCCCAAGGGGTTCGCCGCCCGCCAAGCGGACCGTCTCGCGTCTCGGATAAGGGGACGGCCGGGCACGGAAGCCGGCCCGGGGCGGGGTCATGCATTCGCGGGCAGAGGCGTGCACGCGAGGGGCTGTCCTCGATCGGTCGTGGCCGGCAGGGCTTGGGGAGCGTGGTGGCGGCCGTCTCGGTCTGCGGCCACGGACCGGGCGCGGGAAAGTCCCCGGCGTCGGGGGGCCGGCAGGACCCCCAGTGCGTGTACAGAGCGTTACTGTCCTACGCTGGCCCCGTTGGTCCTGGGACGGAATCGGCCAGGGGGAATCCGAACAGCGGGGGCGGCGTCTTGCGGGTGTGGACGGTCGATGCGCAGTGCGAGGGCGAGCGTGAGCACGCGCGTGCGACGACGTGATGCATTTCGGCGCCGACCGCCCGGAACGGGAAGCCGAGCGCCCCGAGGCCGTCCACCGTCTGATCCGGGTACTCGAGGCCGTCGATCCACGTTCCTGACCCGCAGGTATCGCATCGTCGCCGGTCACGGCATGGTGACGTCGGTTCGGGCAACCCCAGTGCTGCGATAGCTTCGGCCGGACCGCCGCCACCCGGCACCCAGAAAGGACAGCGGTGCATCCCCATCCAGCTCTCATCACGGCCGTCGAGGTCGAACTCCTCTTCGGCCTGTACAGCTATGAGATCCCCTTCGCTTCGGCCGACGGGGACGAGCCGAGTGGCAACCGGCTGACCCTGCTCTACGGCAACAACGGCAGTGGCAAGACGACCGTGCTCAGGCTTCTGTGGCACACGCTGTCGCCCTCCGGTTCCAGCGGCCACCGCAGCAGCATCGCCAGTATCCCCTTCAGGTCCTTCACCGTCCGCCTGGCAACCGGCGACACCATCCGCATCGTGAAGACCGACTCCCTGTACGGAGACTTCGTCGCCCAGGTCTGGTCAGGGGGGAGGAAAAAGCTGGAACAGCCGTACCCGACGTCCCGGACCGGCAACACCTTCAGGGTCAGGGCGGGCAGCGGCCCGTTCCATCCGACGGATCAGGCGCAGCTGAACATTCTCGACCCGCTGTTCGAAGAGCCGTTCATCCCCCGGGAGGCGGGCCGCCGGCGCCGCCGGGCAGTGCCTCCGCACACGCTGACCGGCGAGGCCGACCTGTTCGTCGCCTACCTCGAGAAACTCAACGCCGCGCCGTACATGCTCGCGGACGACCGCAAGATCTACGGCGACCAGATCACGGGCCCGCACGACAGGGGGTGGCCGCAGGACGATCCGGCCCTGATGGCCCCCGAATCGCCCGGCGGTGAATCCGGCGGCGTCGCCGCCGAGCTGGTCACAGCCATCGACCGCGTGAACGCGATGTTCCAGAGCCAGGCCCTGGCCGGAAGCTACAAGGGATCCAGAAGCTCCAACAACGCCTACCTCGAGATCCTGAGAAGGACAGCCCTCACCGACCTCGCCAAGGCGGACGAGACGACACGCGCCGCACTGATGGGCAGCGTCGAGGAACTCGCCTCCAGGACACGCGAATACAGCAGGTACGGCATGCTGCCCCAATTCGATGCCCAGATGTTCGTGCAAGCCATCGAAGCCGTCCCGGTCACGAAGATCAGCGTCGTCGAGGATGTCCTGACCCCGTTCATCGAGACCCAGAAGGCCCGCCTCGAGGCCCTCGCACCCACCCTTGAGCTGGTCCGCACCTTCACCGGGGAGATGAACCAGTTCTTCCACAGCAGCGGCAAGGAGGTCGTCTACGACAGGGCCCACGGCATCCGTGTCCGGTCCGTGCAACAGGTCCCCGGGCTGCGGGACCCCCGCCTGAGGCCCAGCCGGCGCGACGCCGCTCTCTTCCCCGAGCAACTCTCGTCGGGCGAGAGGCAGATCCTCCTCCTCATGCTCAACACCGTCCTCGCCCGCGAGAACACCCGGGTCTTCCTGATCGACGAGCCGGAACTGAGCCTCAACGCGAAATGGCAGCGCCAGCTCATGGACGCCCTTCTGGCCTGCACGGCCGGAAGCTCGGTGCAGTTCGTCGTCGCCACGCACTCCGTCGAGGTCATCACCGGACACCGCGCCTCGCTCTCCCGGATGGTCCCCAAGCCGCACCAAGAACACGGCACCACGACAACCGCCGGGAGAGACGACCGATGAGGCCCGACCCGGGAGAACTGCGCACTCCCGAAGAACTGGCAACCCTGTACGAGCTGGAACCGGAGATCAGGGACATCATCGTCGAAGGGCGAAGCGACGAGCAGACCTTCCGCTGGTACACCTCCGCCACGCGCCCCGAGGGCCTGGTCCGGGTCTACGCCGTATCCGACCGGGTCCACCTCCCGGACGCCGACCTTCTCGAGCACGGACTGCTGACCGGGGAACGCAGCAGGGTCCTCCACCTGTCGCAGCGCGCCACCCGGCTGGGAGTGCACGACAGGTCGCTGCGCTTGGTCATCGATGCCGACTTCCTCAGCCTCGGGTTGGACACCGACGCCGAGAACGGCTATCTCCTGCGCACCGACTACTCCTCGCTTGAGGCCTACGCCTTCAACGACGCCACGATCGGCAAACTCCTGACGATGGGGCTCGGCGCTCCGGAGAGGGTGACCGCGCAGGGTCTGATCGGCGCGATCCGGCCCGTGCTGATAGCGCTCTTCCTTGTCCGCGCATGCCTGCGTGAATCGGGAACAGGGGCCGGCGTCCCGGGCAAGGCCGCGGAGAGAATGTACACGGGGCGGCACGACATCGACGCAGCGGTCGAGGAGGTCCTGCGGCTTGCACTCGACAGGGTCCCCAGAGCCGACCGGGGCCCGACTGTGAAGACAGCCTTGATGAAGCGCTACCAGGAACTGGTTCCCCAGGTTCGTGGGGACGCCCGGCACTTCATCAACGGGCACGACATCAGCGAACTGTTGGTCCAGTATCTAAAGGCCGAGTGCAAGAACGTGTTCAACCACGAGGCGAGGAGGGCGTTCCAGGCGCCTGCGGTGATGGAGTCCTTCCTCATGGCGCACCTCGACCGCGCACAACTGGAAAGCCAGCCGCTGTTCGCCGCCATCGAGAAATGGATCGCTGCCGCCGGGTGACCTGAGAGGCGCCCCTCGATCCCGCTCTGGACCGGAAGGCCTCGCCCAGGCCACCGGCCGGCGGTATCCGAGGGCCGTGGCCGGGAACTCTGAGGCGCGCGAAACACCAAGTGCGGTGATCACCGCGGCGACGTGGACGGCTTTGTGAGTGCCGAACCCGAGCATCACCTCCTGCGCCAGGGAGAGCTGCTGCGCGGACAGGACCGGCTGGGGCATGCTCGTGACCGTCACAGCCCCCTCAGGCTGGGACTGGTGGCCGATACCGATCCGGTGGGCGGACTGTGACGGTGCCCTGTGCTGCGAAGCCCCCATCGGGACATGTCCACCGAGCCGATGCCGGAGAGCACTACAGGAGACCGGAAGTCAGCCGACCTACACCAAGGCGGCTGCGGCCAGTTGTCGCATGGGTCAGACTCCGGCCCCTGCGGCACCTCGTGATCCTCACAGTTGTCGCAGAGCAGGTGCACGTCCAGATCGGCGGGCACCTGCCTGTCGAGCTTGGCAAGGACTCCCTTGAACCCGGCCGCGCGGTGGCTGCGGTGGAGGGGAACCGATGGCCTCGCCGCTGGCGACGTCGAGGGCTGCGAAGCAGAGTGGTGACGCCGTTGCGCAGCTGGTCGAGGGTGCGGCGTCCGGGTATGCCCGGCGTCATCGACAGCACCGGGGCTGAGCGGTCGAGTGCCTGGATCGGAGACTTCTGGTCGACGCACAGGACCAGGACGCGGGCCTTGTCGATGAACCGCGGGTCCTTCGACAATTTGAAGGTGTCGACCGGCTTGAGGCCGAAAGCCTGCCAGACGCGGCCGACCGTGGACTTCGACAACCCGGTCTCGGCGGCCATCGACGCCCGTGACCAGCGCGTGGCGTCCTCGGGGTCCGCTCCAGGGCGACGACGGTGAGCTCCTCGATCCGCTCGTCGCTGATCCTTCGTGGAGCGCCGGGGCGTCACCCGCCTGCGAGGCCCTCCAGCCGGCCTTCCAGGAAGCGCCGCCGCCACTTGCCGACGGTCTGCGACCAGATGCAGGGCCCGGCGGCGACCTCCTGGTTCGTCTTTCCGCCCGCGCAGCCGAGCACGACCCGGCACCGCCGATCCAGCGCCTGTGACGACCCCGCCCGCCCTGACCAGCGGACCGGCGTTTCCCGTTCGTCGTCGGTCAAGGTCCACTCGGCCGTCGGCCGACCCATGCGTGCCAGGGGGACGGGCTACGGATACGAAGCGAATTCCTGGCGCAGGACCTTAGAAGGGCGGTTCCACGACCGGGGCTGTCTCCCGCTCGGCTTCGCGGGCGGCCCAGCCGATGTGGGCCGCGGCCACGCGCAGGTGCTGCTGGCACAGCTCCCATTCCTCTTTGCTCCCGGCCGGGACCTCGTATGCGGACAGGAGCGCCGTGTAGGCATGCCGGGCCAGAGTGCCGGTGAGGTGTGCGGGGGCGGCGCAGGGCGCGGAGGCGGTGGGCCGCGGCGTCTGCCGTACGGTGTCGGCCATGTTCTCGATGTCGCTCTCCCAGCGCTCGGCCACGTCCCGGACCGCGACCAGGAGGGAGTGTTCGGGCACAGGGCTGGCGGCCGAGTGGTGCAGCGCGGCGAGGACGGCGTCCGTTGCCGGCCGGCACCAGTAGTCAGGACCCCAGCACACGTCGCCGATCCGCCGGTCAATGTCGGCGAGGTCGCGTTCCAGGCGGTAGCGCTCCAGCGGGGTGGGCCGGCCGTGGTCGAGCAGGGCGACGGCCTCGCTCTGGACGGCCCGCAGGTAGTGGTGCCGGCAGAGGTCGTCGCCGGGTGGGATGGCCGCGACCACCTGCGGCACGTGGGCGTGCAGCCCGGCTGCGCGCAGGGCGACCGCCAGGCGCCGCAGCGCGTTGTCCTCGGCGCGCAGCAGTTCCGTGAATCTCCGGGGGTGGCGTGCCCGCCTCTGCACGGCGCGGGCGCGTTTGGCCGCGGTGGACTGCCGGTGGGGCACGGTACCGTCCTTCGATGCCGATCCCGCGCACCGGTCACAAGGACCGGCGCGCGGGATGTGTGCGGGCCCCTGAACAGGCCTTGGCCCACGTGCTGCGCAACGTGGGCGGGAGGCGTGCGCACTCTGCCCGCAGTGAATATAGCGCTCTCCCGGGTGTGCCGCCTCCGACGTCATCCCGCCTGGGCCCGGTTCAATGCCGTTCCTCTGTATCCATGTTGACGGTTGGTCATGTTATTCGTGGAGGTCTGCACTGTCCCGGTCTCGCCCGGCTTCACCGTTCCCGTTCGGCAGGCACCGCGGGCCGGGGGCCTTGTGCTGGCGGCGGTGCGCCCCGGGGCGCACCGCCGCCTTGAGGCCGCGGTCGGTGGCGGCCGTGTGCCGGTGCTGCAGACCGGTGGCTTTCCCCTTCGACTGTCGGATGCCGGTTCGACTGGGAAGTCCACCGATTCGGGTGCCGCGGGTGTCAACCCCGTGCCGTCCTGCAGCCGGGGCCGAAGCGGTGCCGTCCACGGTCGGCGCGGCCGGGAGCGGTCGGGCGGAGGCGGGGACGGGCCGGCGCGGTACCCCGTGCCTTGGAGGCGGGAGTGCGGCCTGGCCGGCCGTAGCGGGTGCCTCGGACAACCGCCCTGCGGACAGGTCGGGGTAGTTCTTGCGGCCCGCGGTCCGGGGACCGCCGCCTGCTGCTACGGTTCCCGGCCGTGGAGGCAGGGGTACGTCCCCGGCCCCCAGGTGCCCGCATGCGTGAGACAGGCCGAGCCGAGTGCCGCGGCCGGAAAGGCCGCCGACCGATGTCATGGGATCTCGCCACCGAAGGGGACGGCACGGACCCTCTCCGGCCGCTCCAGGGCCCTCTCGTCCCCGGGGACGACTGGATCACCGAGCAATCGACACGCCGCACGTTCAGTGCCTGCTCCCCGGACGGGTCCCGCCGCTACGAGCTGTCCTACGAGTCCTGCGCCGACGGGCCGGGACGGGTCGCCGTCACCGGGTGCGACGCGAACGGGGAAGTGGTGGCCGACCTGAGGGGAGAGGTCCTGCCCACCGACCTGCCCCTGATCGCCCAGCTGCTGATGCGGATGGCGGGAGCGGCTCCCGGCGGATGCCACACCCCGGCACCGGCGGGGCCGGCCACCGCGGTGTCCGGACCGCGCGCTTCCCGCACGGGGGAGCTGTGGGGCCGGGAGGAGACGGAGCAGCTGGTGGCCGCGCACCGCGAAGGGGCCGATCCGGCGCAGATCGCGCGCCGGCTGGAGCGGTCCGAGAAGTCGGTCCGCTGGAAGCTCTACGGCCTGCGCCTCGCCCCGTATCCCGAGGACCTGGTCTCCGCCCCTCGTACGGCGCCACCCGCCGGGCTCGAGCCCGAGAAGGCCTACACGGTCGAGGAGGTGCGGCGCGAGTACCCCAGCGCCTACAAACGGTGGACAGCGGAGGAGAACGACGCTTTGAAGGCGCGCTGCGCCGAAGGCGCATCGCTCGCCGAGCTCGCCGAGGAGTTCGGCCGCAAGCAGGGCGCCATCGCTTCACGCCTCCTCAAGCTGGGCGCCGAGGGTCCCGCCGCCGAGGAGGCCCGGGAATACGGGGGCGACCGGTAAGAGACCGGGCACGCTCTCCCGCACCCGCCACGGCAGCACATGACGGGCCGTGGCCGCCGACTGGATCGCTCACCGCACCCTCGTCGACGTCAAGGCCACCATCACCCCGGACAAGCTCCCCGGCAAGGACATCCACCAGCTCACCGCCTGCCTGCTCCTGGACTACGACGACGCCTACCGCATCGAGCGCCTCGGCTGGTACCACGCCCGCAACGGGGCACTCGCCACCCGGGGCACCGCCGAGTTCCTCACACTCCGGGACTCCCGGCACCCGCTTGCCCGCGTTCGCGAGCCCGCCAACGACACGAGCCGAGGTTAAGAACTCATCCCTCGGCATTGAACGTGAAAGCGCATGAAACACCTGAAGGAGAAGGAGTCTTATCAACCAGCGGCACACCCATAGATCTACTATGTCAGGGTTAAAAACAGGCTAGTGTAGGGGCGAGGAGGTGAGGTTCTGATGCCCACACAGGACGAGCTGTTCGCGGCGGTGGACGCGCTGCTGAACGACCCGGGGCCGCGGCTGCCGGAGCCGGTGGAACGGGTGCGGCTACGCGAGGCCGCCGGGATCACGCAGGCACGGCTGGCCCAGGCGCTGAAGTCGACGGTGCAGTCGGTGAAGAACTGGGAAGCCGGCCGCTCCGAACCGCGCCCGCCCCGGCTGGAGGCGTACGCGCGCCTGCTGGAGGGCTGGGCCCAGCAGCACCCGGCCCCCGCCCCGGCCGCCTCCACAGTCGAGGACGTCCCGGCGGCCTTCACCCCGGCGCCCGTCTCGCCCACCGCGCCCGTCCCGGCCGCACCGGCGCCCGTCTCGCCCACCGCGCCCACCGCGCCCGTCCCGGCCGCACCGGCGGACGCCGAGCCCCAGCCCGCCGCCGACCCGGTGCAGACCACAACCGCAGCGACAGCGCAGACCCCCACCACTCCACCGACCCGGCCCGCCACCCCGGCACGCCCCGGCGCCCCGCTGCCGCGCCGCGCGGCGCGCCCGGCGCCGTCGTTCGACAGTCAGTTCCCCAACGGCCCGCTCGTGGTACTGGACAGTGACGGTATCGCCTACGGGGCCGGCGGCCTGGTCCTGGAGTGCCCGGCGACCACGCTCACGCAACTGGTCGCCTGGGCGCTGACGGAGTCCGGCCTGGGCACCACCCGCCTGCACCGCAACGGCAAGGACGGCGACCCGCTGGTCGTGCTCACCGCCGCGGCCGCGGCCAAGTTCGGCCTGCTCGCCACGCTGGACGACGACCCCGCCACCCGCCGCACCCAGCGCCTGCCGGACGACCACAAGGCCCTCAAAGCGCTGGCCCGCTCGAAGTGGCAGCTCACCCGCCGCGGTTTCGGCCCCTGGGCCCGCATCTACAAGCCCGTCAAGGACGGGCACCGCCAGTGCGTGCAGCTCGCTGTCCTGCCGTGGGGGGCCCTGGACACCCGGGCCTGGCTCGACGCCGCCGACCTGCCGGCACCCGACCTGGCCCGCGTCCTCGGGATCTACGCCCAGCGCGTCATCACCCCCTGCGGCTCCACCGCGACCTGCGGCCATGAACTGCTGCCCGCGCTGCGCCCGCCGACGCGGGCGGTGCGCGACGAGGCGACGGGCGGATGGGTGTCGGGCCCGAACCCGGGCGCGCTGACCGAAGCCGTCCAGGCGGCGCCGCCGGAGGTACCGTCGGAGCACCCGGCCGCGCAGGGCTGGACCAAGGGCTTCCTGGACGAGGAGTCCTACCAGTGGACCCGCCCCGTCGAGACCCTCGCCGAAGCGGAAATGGTCCTCCCGTTCGCGGTGGGCATCGACATCAACACCGCCTACCTCGCCGCCGCCAGCCGGCTCCAGGTCGGCCTGTCCGGCCCCGTCCACGTCCACCGGCCGACCTTCGACAGGAAGACGCCCGGCTCCTGGCTGGTCGACCTCTCCCACATCCCCACCGACCCCCGCCTGCCCAACCCGTTCACCCCCACCGGCAAGCCCCCGACGGGACCCGCCTGGTACACCACACCGACCGTCGCCTACGCCCTCGAACTCGGCCACGACGTCGCCCCGATCGAGGCCTACCTGCGCGAGAAGGCCGGCGCCTACCTCGACCCCTGGCACGACCGCCTGCGCGAGGCCTACGTCACCACCATGGCCGAAGCCGGCATCCCCACCGACAAGGACACCGACGAACGCGCCTTCCTCGCCGCGATGACCGCCCACCGCCTCCTCAAGACACCCGGCGCGGGTGCCGACCTGGACGCGCTGCGCACCGCGCTGGCCGCCGAGGGCTTGGCCCACCTGGCCGAGATGGGAGACGACCAGCTCGCCTCGGCCGCGTGGCGCCACCACCAGATCGCCATCGTGCTGTCGGCGGTGAAGTCGACGGTGAAGTTCGGGATCGGCAAGCTCCGCGAGCGCCCGCAGGGCCTGACCTACAAGCCCGGTGAGCCGTGGCCGGCGCTGGAGCGGCCCACGTGGCGCCCGGACATCCGGGCCGCGGTCATCGCCAAGGCCCGGGTGAACATGCACCGCAAGATGGCCAACGTGGCGAAGGCGAACGGCCGGTACCCGCTCGGCGTCAACAACGACTGCGTCGTCTACGCCTCCCCGGGCGCCAGCCCGCTGGACTTCCTGCCGCTCACCGGCTCCGGCAAGGTCCTGCCCGGCACCTTCCGCCTCGGCGCCACCCCCGGTCTGTCCAAGGTCGAGGGCGTCCAGCAGATGCTGACCGCCGTCGACTGGCTCGAGCGCGACCAGCCCATCAACCCGGCCCGGCACATCAAGGGCTACGACGCCAACGAAGTCGACGGGAAGTAGGAAGGGCCGTGGAGGAGATCACCGACGCCATCGACCGGGCCGCGCCCGAGCACTACACCCGGGCCCTGCCGAAGTCCGCGCAGGCCCAGATGCGGGCCCTCGTACGGGCCGCCAAGGGCGACAAGAAGGCCGTCGCCGCCGCCCTGGGCGTCGACCCGAACACCGTGCGCCGCTACCTCAAGGGCCAGCGCAAGCACCCCCGCGCCGCGCTGCGCGATGCCCTGTTGCGCGAACTGCGGAAGGCGTGGCAGCCCGGCATCCGCCGCCAGGCCCGCAAGAACGCCGCCACCAGCACCGGCATCACCGTCGAGGTCTGGGCCTACTTCGGCTACAGGGCCCCCGCCGGAACCACTGACGAGGCCCGCCTGCGCCACCTGACCGTCCACCTCCCCCCGCAGTGGGCCGAGCGGCTCTTCGCCGCCCAGGACAAGGGCGCCAGCGACCAGAAGATGCGCGAGATCATGGCCGAGGCATTCCAGGAGAACTACTTCCGCGACAGTTCCGGCGCCCTCGAAGTCGAATTCACCGGCATCAAAGCGATCGACGTCCAGTACTGAACACCCGAGGCACGTAAGGCAGGCAGCGTGGCCTGTGGCTGAGCGCCTCACCCGGCGTATGAGCGGTTGGGTCGGCGAGCCGAGCGCGCCGCGTCGAAGGTGATGGCGAGTTGGCCGGCGTGGTCGTCGAGTAGCACCTTCGGCTCGCGGTAGTGGGGGTGGCCGTCCGCCTGCCGGAGACAGGTGTATACGGACAGATCCGGAATGACTGTCGTCCTGTACCGGCCGCTGCAGCGACCGAAAGCGTGTGGATTCGCGAGTGGCCGACCCGCGAATCGACCGACACTGGCGGGTCCTGTGCGGCAGGTCACCCACATGGAGCCGACAACTCGACGGAAAGGTATCCGCGTACGCCGGTCTGCGCACCTCGGCCCGCGGGTATTCGACTGTCACCTGTTCGAACAGGGCGTGAGGCTGGCTCGCGGGTTCCTCCTCCCGGGCGCGGAGGGAACGGTGTCCCGAACGCTGTACCGCCCGGGGCGCGACCGCTGACGCCGTGACGACACCGGCGACCCGGCGGGCCAGGGAGGGGCCCAGGGGGGTGACAGAACGCACATCGTCGAGGAGGAGAGGCGGAAGCTTCCTCGCGGACGGCGGCACCGGCATGGCACATCGTTTCCGCGGGCCGGGGTCCCCGGGCCGGGGGAGGAGCACCGGTGAGAGGAAGGGCCTGCGGGCGGCAGCAGCGTCAGGGGCGGAGTTCCGCCTCGTGCGGGTATGGCCGGGCCCGACGACGCCGGAGATCCGCGCAGACTCACCGGCCGACGCGGCGCACACCTCCGAGCAGCCTGAGCCGGCGCTGTCCCGGCACTCCCCTGCCGTGCGGCCGCACGGCAGGCCCGGTGCGGCGCGGGGCCGGCCGAAGGGGGCACGCCGGTGGACGGGACGTGGCGCTGGCACGGAACCGGCCGCCCGCGCTAGCGTTCGCGCGTGCAACGTGCGGTGCCCCGGCCACAGTTGGCCGCGGAGCGGCCGACAGCGGAAGGAACTGCGACATGGGTCAGGACATGACGGACGACACGACCGGCGCCGGGAACGCGGTGGTGTTCACGCTGAAGGAGCTCCTGGTGGACGTCGCCACGGGAGACGCGACGGTTCCGCCGGCATGGGAGAGCCGCTGGGATCCCCAGGACGACTGGAACCCGCCCCCCTCCTCCGCGTCCGCGCTGCTGGGTACGGCCGTGCCGCACCGCGCGGTACTCGCACTGGCCGGCTCGCTGTCCGCGTCCGGCATGGACGCCGAACTGCGGGCCGAGGCCATCGGCCCGGACAGAGTGCTGGTGGTGTACCGGGAGCGCCGTTTCGCCCTGGGCCTGGCCGACGGCGGCTTCACGGAACTGTGCCGGCAGCCGGGCTGTGAGGACGGGATCCTGGACGCCGAAATCCCCCGGTGCGCACCGCACTTGTCCGCCCTGGACCTGTACTCACTGGTGGGGAACGTGCGGGCCTGGGCCAGAACGTGCCACGCGCCGGGCGAACCGGAGTGCAGCAGCCCCGGCTGGCCCGTCGAGGAGCTGATGAAAGCCGCCGTCACGGCGGCGGCAGGGGAGATGGTGGCCGAGGCGATCGTGACCGCGGCCTTCGACGACCCCGACGCGATGGAACAGCAGGACGTCCCCGCCGAGTACGCGGACATCCTGCGCACCCGCCATGCCATGGACCGTGAGCGCCTGCGGCTGTGGGAGACGGGCCGACGGGAAGCACAACGGCTTCGGGAAACGGCGGACGGCTGTGCGGCGTGCCACCGGTATCTGAGCTGGATCGACGACGGCTTTGCCGCCGGCGCCTACCCGGCCTTTCGCCCCGGCTACTGCTCGGCGGCCTGCGACCCGCTGCCGCCGGCGCGGGAGCGCTACCGGGAAGCGGAGGAGAACTGGTCAGTGCAGTCGTGTGAGAGCCTTCCCTTCTGAACCGGTACAGCAGACGCCGAGGCCGTCCTGCCCCTCTGCCCGCCGGCCATCGTGGACCGCCCGACCTTCAACGGCACCATCATCGAGACCGGCACCGACTCCTACCGCCTCGCCCCGACCAGTACGGACCGAAGCACCCGCCAAGGCCGGCTGACCGCGGCAGACTCCGGGCCGACGACCTGCCAACTCCCGCCCAGGCGACGGGCCGTCGTCCCGAGACGCTCCACTAGGCTGCGTCGGCCGTGGAAACGAACGCCGAACCCGAGCAGACCCGGCACGACGCGATCGATGCCGGTCCGACGATCCGGCGGCTCTTCCGAGACGTCATCGCCGAGCGCCTGCCGGACCGCAGGCCGCCCCAGCCGGCGATGCTGTTCGGCGCCGAAACCGACCCCTCCTGGGACGCGCGGAGCTTCCTCGGCGACTTCTACGACGTGATCCTGCTTCCCACGGTCCGCTAATAAGGAATTAGGTCACCGCCGACGGCACCGCGCTTGTCGGCCGGGCGCCTTCCGCGCTGGAACAGTGGATGTGCGAGCACGCCGAGACCCGGCCCGACGAGCTCGCCTGCATGAGCGCGGGCGTGCCCTCCTCGAAGTCCCCGGCGTCGTGATCAACGTCCAAGGGGAGGGCGACCACCTCCTGACCCGCCCGGTGTTCTACCCCGCCGAAGCGCTCGACGACCTCCCCACTGGCTACCGCAGAGGGCCTGGAAGATCCACGACTGACGCCCTGGACAGGGCCCCGGACGGGGGCCGGGCAGCCACCGCACCGCTGCTCCGGCCGCCGGCCGAGGCACAGATGCCCGGCCCCGGCCGAGGACGCCGTCGAACCGCCTCGACACCACGGACGTGCGCTCCCCGGCGCCGACCCGAGGGCTCCCCCCGGCCACCGCCCCGGCGGCCGGGGGCATAACGCCGCCGGCCGGATCATCGGGATCCGCCGCGAGGGGAACCGGACGCCGCCGACCCGGGGAGCGACTACGGGAGTACCGGGGGCCGGGCCGCGCTGCTCCCGGGGGCCGTCCCGTTGCTCTGCGGTGCGCCTGCGGGTACGGAGGGTCGGGCCGCACGTTTGGCGAGTGCCAGTTCCCACACCCGGCGCCGGTCGCTCGAGTCCTGGGGTGTGAGGCTCTGCAGCATCCCCAGGGCGGTCGCCGCGAGGACCTGCACGGACGAGGCGGCAACCCCGAGTACGACGGCCCACCAGGGGGCATGGCCCATGGCCGCCAGAACCGATCCGGTGCCGACCAGGCCGGCCCGGGCGAGCAGGCGGGCAGGAGATCCGCCCCTGCCCGCCTGAGCGCCTAGAACCGTCCTTCTTGTCCGATGGTGCATCGTCAACCTTTCCCTCTCGTACGGCTCTTCGTCCGTGGCCGCGCTGTCGACTGTGGCCGCGGCCGGGTTGTTGGGGTAAGCAGCAACACCTTGCGGGGAAGCGCCAACACGTTGCGGGGAAGGCGCAACAATGGGGGCGGGAGGGGACAGCGACGTGAACAACGAGGAACAGGGCCCGCCAGCAGGCGGGTCCGTCGGGCGCGACCTGACTGCGACGGGCGCCCGGCTGCCGGCCCCGTCGGCCGCCGGGCCGGGGCGGCGCAGGCGCAGGAAGATCGTCTTCGCCAGCGAGCTCGCCGACGATCTCGCCCCGGTCGTCCGGGAACTGGCCGAGGCGCTGCGCCTGCTCGCCGGGCAGTTGGAGACGTCGATGACGGCTTACGCGGCGAGCCTCCACCGCAGCACCTCCACGCTCTCGCGCTACTTCAGCGGACTGGAGCTGCCCAGTGCGGACTTCGTCGAACGGTTGATGGACGACGCGGAACTGCACTCCGGCACACCGATGTCCGTCGAAGCCCGCGAGGCGGTGCGGCGTGTCCACCGCGAGGCGCAGAGCCATGCGGCACCGCGGACCGCCGAACTGCAGGGCCTGCGGGACCAGGTCAACGTCGCCCACCTCCGGGCGGAGGCGGCGGTGCGCACGGTCCGCATGCTGGAGGCGGCACTCGAGGAAGCACAGGCACAGGTCCGCCGTGGTGAACTCGAGGCACGTCGCGCCGTTCACGACCTGCACGTCCAGAGCGCCCGGCACGGCGTCGAGCTCGACCGGGCCAGGGAACACAGCGAGCGGACGCAGGCGGAACACGACAGGCTGAACGCCTACATCGCCCAGCTCGAACACGCGCTGGCCTCGGCCCGGGAACGGGCGAGCGAGGCCGAGGCCCGCCAGGTGGAGGCCGAACTGCGGCTGGAGCGGGCCGAAGAGCACGCCGAAGCACGCCACCGGGACGAAGCCTCCCACCTCAGGCAAGCCCTCCGCCTAGCACAGCAGAACCAGGCCGAAGCCGAGCACCGGGCGCGACAGAGCGCGGCGGAGATCGCGCACCTGCGCGCTCGGAACGGGGGCCGTACCGAGCCCCCACCCGTCGACGGCGACCCGCGGGAAGCGGCGGACACGGCTGCATCCGTCGTCGGCGGTGTCGGGAGGCAGCAGGCTGTCGCCGGGGTGCCGGGTGCCGGGAACTGGTCGTGGCTGGGCCGTATCCGCGGCGGCGTCCAGACGGTGGGGACCGCCGGGCGGCCTTCGCGTCGGACGACCCGGGCGGAGGATTCGGCGAAGCGCGGAACGCGACAGGAGGTACGACGAAGCGAGGCCGTTCGGTCGGCGGTCTCACGCCTCGCCCGTTATCGGACGACGGAGCGGGGTGAGACGCTGTGGATCGACAACGATGTCGAGCGGGAGGTGGCACGCCACCAGGCCGCAGGCGACTGGGGGAAGGGCGCCGCGGTGCTGGTCGCCTTCGGTCGCGGTATGGCGGCCGAAGGGTACTGGGAAGAGGCCGCGGAAGCGGTGGACCGAGCGGTGGCCCTGTACGAGGGGGCGGGCGCCTCGGCCGCGGCGGCGGAATGCCTGGCCTCGTTCGCCCGGGAACTCGAAGCCGCGGGAGCCCACCAGCACGCCGAGGTCGTCGCTGCGCGCTCGGCCGCCCTCTACCAGCGTGCCGACACCCGGACTGTCGGCAAGGCGTCCGACGACGAACCCTTTCTCCGCCCCTACGTCGACCCTGAACGCTTCTAGGGTCTGTAGTTGTGGGGAGCCGGGCCGCCGCGGCACGGGTCGCCCCGCGTCCGGGGCCGTCCGGCGGCCCCGCCGGCGCCGTGGGGTCGGGGTCCGCGCCCCCTGTCCGCCGGGCGCCCGGCGAGGCTTCTCCCGGTGGCCTCGGGCGGTTTCCCGCAGGCGCGCGGCGGACGAGGGGCGGCCCTCTGGCCGGCGAGCCCTCTGGATCGATTGGATGATAGGAGCTGGGTATCATTGATTCATGCTGTATCAGACGCCCCGCCTCCAGTCCGTCGACTGCCGGGTCCTGGAGCAGATCGACTCCCTGCGCGACCGGCTGCGGCACGCCGTGCAGCAGGCCCCCATGAAATGGACTCTCGACCTGCGCAAGGCCCTCACTGCCAGTGCCATCGCGGCCTCGAACACCATCGAGGGCTACCGGGTCGACGCGAGGGATGTCGCCGACCTGATGGACGGCGAGCGCGAGGTGGACGCCAGCGACGAGAACAAAGCGGAGACCATGGCCTACCAGCAGGCCATGACCTACATCCAGTCCCTCCACGACGCCGCCGACTTCCGCTACTCCAAGGAACTGCTCAACGCCCTGCACTGGATGCTCCAGGGCCACCACCACCCGCGCAGGACCGCCGGGCAGTGGCGCAGGACGGCCATCCGGATCACAGCGCCCGGCGACGACCTGGCCACGGACTACGAGGGGCCGGACCACGAACTGCTGCCCGGCCTGACGGGTGAGCTCGTCGACTGGCTCAACGACGGCGACCTCGAAAGCCACGTCCTGGTGCGGGCCGCGATGGCGCACCTCAACCTGGTGAAGATCCACCCCTGGTCGGACGGCAACGGCCGGATGTCCCGCTCCCTGCAGACCCTCCTGATCGCCCGGGGCGGAGTCCTCGCCCCCGAGTTCTCCTCGATCGAGGAGTGGCTGGGGATGCCCGGCAACACCTGGGACTACTACAAGGTGCTGCGCGAGGTCGGCGGTCCGGTCTGGTCGCCCCAGCGGGACACACTGCCGTGGATCAAGTTCAACCTCCTCGCCTACCACCAGCAGACCCAGCGGGTCCAGCACCGTGTCGACCGGTCCAACGACTGCTGGACACAGCTCATCGAGGCGGCCGACGGCTACGGGATCACCGAGCGGCAGACGACCGCTCTGCACGAAGTGGCGATGGTGGGCAGGGTGCGCCGCTCCCGCTACGAGAAGGCCGAGGCGATCAGCACCCAGCAGGCGACGAGGGACCTGCAGGCCCTGACCAGGGCGGAACTGCTGACAGCGGTGGGGCAGACGAAGGGCCGCCACTACGTTGCCGGGCCCCGCTTCCCGCGGGAGGTCCTGGAAACCGCGCAACGGCACCACACCATCGTCAATCCGTATACCGCCGCATAGCGGGCGGTCCGCGATCGGTACCGAGGCCGGCCCCCGGCGGGGGGCTGGCCTCTTCGGCTTCAACGCCGGGTGTCCAGGTGGTTCCGGCGCGCGGCGGAGGGCTGGAGAGAGGGGGCTGCTGGGGCCGAGCGGCCGTCGGCCGCTCGGCGCGGGCCGTTTGCGCAGAGGCGTCCGCGGGGACGCGGCCCGGGATCCGGGTCCGTTCCACCACGGTGAGGCACGCGTACGGCGCAGGCCGGGGCGGGGAAGCCGACCGCGCGGATTGCCGCCGCAGTTCCCGAAGATCCGAGTGCCGCGGCGGGGCGGCGTGACAGGATCGGAACAGTCACGTTGAGGGAGGAAATTGTGGCGCTGAGTCACGACGAGTGGGTGATGCTGGAGGCCGCCGCCGAGGGCCCCGGCTGGCTGACCGGGGACCTGCCCCTGGAACACCGGACCGCGGAGCACGGGACCGTCCGCCGGCTCGTCGGAGCGAAGGTGTGCGAGTTCGCCGATCCCGGAGTGCTCGACGCTCTCGCCATCGCAGGGGTCCGCCCGGCGTGGGCGGTGCGGGCAACCGGGCTGGGGCAGGACCTGCTGCGCTCCCGGACCCTGCGGGACCGTCCCGCCGAGCGACCTGTCGAGCCGGTGGACGACTGCGTGCCGGACACCACCATCAGCGTGCGCGGCTTCGACCTGCCCCTGCTCCGCGCCGTCCACAAGGACGCGGAGGCCGGCCTCCTGCCCGGGGTGGACGCCGGTCTGCTGGGCGCGGCCCTCGCCAAGGCCCGCCCGATCGACGGCTCCAGCCGGCACAGCGTGGCCGTCACCGAGGCCGAGCTCGCGGTGATCCTGCGGGTGCTCTACCTGGAATCCCTGCGCGGCGGCGGGGCCGCCGGCTACCACCACGTCCTGCGTTCCTCGCCTCTGGCCAGCGCCCTGGCACCCGATCGGGAGATCCGTACGGGCACCACCGTTGTGCGGGCCCGCGCCGCCGTCTCCAGCGCGCGGGTCCGCTGAATCCGGCAGCGGAATCCCCTCTGAGTTCCCGCCCCGACCAGACAACCCGGGACCCGAACGCCCGGAGGCCGCCACCCTGCGGGGTGGCGGCCTCCAGTGCCTTCTCGGGGCCTCAGCAGCCTAACGCGCGCCTCGGACACCGATCCCGTCCGCGCGTCTTCCGGCCCCTGTCCAACGACCGCGACCAGGCATCCGACGGCATCCCCCCGGCCGCCCGCGCCAGCGACCGGCCCGGGGCAGCGATCGGGCCGCGCGGCGGTAGCCCGTCAGAGGGGGATGACGCGGGTGAGGCGTACGACGTGGCCCGGCGTGTCGATGACGTACTCGACCAGGCCGCGGCCGTGGGGGATCGGGAGCCGGCGCCAGTCTCCGGCGCTGTCGCGGGCGCTGCTCTCCGGCAGCCACGGGTCCTCGGCGATCGCGACGGTGAGCGCGACGATCGCGGAGAACAGGTCGACCGGCAGGCCGGGGTCGGACAGGGCGTCCTGGACGGCTTCGGACGGCAGGACCGGCCACAGGTCCGGTTCTTCGTCACTCACCCGGCAGGTCCCCGCCCCGTTCGCGGCGCAGCCGCAGGACGTCGGCCATGGTGCCGGTGGGCAGGGTGCCGTTGCGGGCGGCGGCGATCGTGCGGTCCTGCTGGGGGTCGCTGTCCATCTCCGCTTCGCACCACCAGCGGTTCAGGACCGCTTCGGCCTGGTCGATGGGGGCCTGGCCGAGTTCGCGGTAGAACTCCATGCGGCGGCCACCCTGTAGTGCGGCGGCGATGCCGTCGAGGGTGCGGGGCACCCGCGGCTGCGGGGGGTGGTGGTACACGGGTTGGACGCTCATGGCTTCCTCCTGCCTCTGCCTCTGGGCACCACGGTATCCGGTGCCGGCCGGTCGCCGGGACGCGACGGTTGCCTCCGCCGGGAGGCCGGCCCGGTCGGCTTCCTTCCTAGCTGTCGCCGCCGCGGGGACGGTGCCGGCGGGTGGTGACGAGGGCGTGCCGGCGTGCACGGACGGCCTGGTCGCCGCCGAGCCAGCGGGTGTCGGAGGGGAATTGGAGGATTGGAGGTCGTGGCCGGCCATGAAGTGGGCGATATCGACGTGGTAGGCGTAGTCGCGGCCGCGGGTGAGTTGGTCGAGATCGCGGATCGCGCTGTCCAGCGCGTCGTTGTCGTCGAGGACGGCGTGGTGGAAGCACACGGCGAGGGCGGCGCGGACGCCGGAGGCGCGGACCTCCGCCTCGAGCAGGGCCACGCGGTCGGTGAAGTCCTGGCCGCCGGTGCCGGCGTCGCGGATCAGGGCGGCGATGCGGGTGGTCAGGGTGGTGGCGCGCAGGTCCAGGCCCACGAGGAGCTGGGCGGCGAGTCGAGGCCGTCGTCGGCCCTCTCGGGGGCGGTGAAGGCGCGGACGAAGGCGAGCTGGGCCTGGGAGGTGGCGGTCTCGCGGGCGACGGCGTGCTGTTCGGCGTCGGTGCGCGCGGCCTGGTAGGCCGCGGCCTGGTCCATCTCGGCGTGGACCCACCACAGGTCGCCGAGGACGCGGTGCCGGCGTCCGGCCCAGCCGAGGTTTTGGGCGGCGGCCAGGGTGGTGGGGAAGTCGCCGTCCTGGCGGGCGAGGCCGCGGCGGGCGGCGGGGGCGAGGCGGGTGGTGCCGACGGCGACCTGCTGCATGCCCTGGCGGGAGGCGCCGCCGCGGCCGAGGCCGCGGTGGGCCTTGGCCCGGTAGTAGAGGGCCATGTCGGTCAGGTCCGCCGGGAGCAGGGCGCTGTCGATGACGCGGGTGAGGCGGTCGGCGGTGCGGGCGAGGTGGTCGGTGAGCGCGGAGGCGACGGCCTCCCATTGGGCCTGGCGGTTGGTGAACGCCTCGTCCGCGTTCAGTGCCTGGTTGTTCGAGCCGAACAGCGCCCGCAGCTCCCGTGCCACGTGTGCCCTCTCCCCGTCCGTCTGACCGGCCATCAACCTACGCCCTCGCCCGCCGGCCGCGGTACCGGCCGGTGGCGGCTCCAGTGCCAGGGGAAGCCGGCCGGCGGGCCGGTGGCCCGGGCGGGCCGATCGGGGGCGGACCCGGCGGCACCGGCGGCGTGTGAGACTGGCGGCGACCGTGACAGTTCCGATCCGAGGACGGCCCCACCGAGACGCCCGGCCTGCCGGGCGGCTCCGGCCCGCAGGGGCCCGCCGACGAGTGGGACCGCGCGGCGCGGGCCATCAACGCGGTGGTGGCCTGGTACAGCTCGGGCATCCGCGACCTGCGCACCGCGGTGAGGGAAGGCGCCGACCCGGCGGAGCTGGACACCCTGGTGGACGCCCGACAGCGGGCCATGGCCGGCCTTCACTGGCTCAGGGACGGAGTGGACGCCGGGGAAGCCGCCCGCCTGGCCGCCCACTACACGGCGGCCCTGGGGGAGCTGACCGGCGGGAGCTGACCGGCGCTCAGGCCGCCCGTACGGCGGGCAGCGGTCCGCCCCGTACGGCACGTCCAGGGCCGAGGGCTGGAGCCGGGTCGGCAGGAGCGGGCGGGCCAGCGCCGCGATCTGCTCCACCTCCGCGCGGTGCTGGGGCAGTGCCCGGCGCACCACCGCCTGCACCGCGAGGAAGCGCCGCGCCTCCGCCTGCGTATAGGGCCGGACCCGCTCGGCGGCCAGTGCCCACTCCGGCGTGCCGAAGGACCGTCCCCGGCGCCACAGCGCGCGCCCGTCGCGGCCCGTCACCACCAGCTCGTCCACCACCTCCGAGGAAGTGGCCCGCTTGACCACGTCGGCCACCGCCCCGAAGCACCGGTCGTGCCCGGCCGCCGTCGTGAACCGCGCCGGAACACCATCCCGCCTGGCCTGCGCGTAGCGGGACGCGGTGCCCTGGCGGCTGTCGGCGGCGCGCACCGCCAGCACCAGCACCTGGACGCGGTACCCGGCCCGGCGGAACGCCTCGGCCTCGGCCAGGACCTCCCGGGCGCTGCCCGGCGCCGTCTCGACCACCACGTCGCAGCGCCGCTCGCGCACGTACGCCTGCGACAGGGCCGAACCACGCCTTGTAGTCCGCGCGGATCGCGGCACCCGCCTCGCGCGCTTGATCAGGAGGGCGGCGCCGGTCTTGCCCGCGCTGGGCTGGCCCACCACGAACACCGCCACCGGCCGCTCCCGGGCGACGGCGCCCTCCAGGAGCATGGGCACGACGTCCTGGTCGAAGATCTCGCGGTGCTCGGCCGGGGACAGCCGGTGGAAGTCGACGCCCGGCGGGCGGCGCAGGGGCCGCACGATCCGGCGCACCGGCTCGGACAGGCGCGGCGGCCCGGCCCGCGTCCCGGGCCACCGCCAGCACACGGTCGGCCGCGACCCGGTCCTCGGCGCGCACCAGCGCCCACCCGCACCGCGCCGCCGCGCAGATCGAGGACGGCGTGCGGCGGGTTCCCGAGGGTGGTCTTTCCGCTGCCGGGCTGCCCCGCCACGAGTTGCCACCACCGGCCGCTCCTGCGGCACGGCCCCGCGCGGCACGGTAGGCAGGATCTCCTCGGCGAGGATCCGCGCTCCGGCTCCCCGGGTCGAGCCCGTCCCGGGAGGCTCCTGCCGGCCGTACCTACGGCTCCAGGCGGGGGTCGTCGATGTCGACGGTGACGACCCCGGGCGGATAGAGCTCCGGGTCGGCCGTCAGGATCAGGTGCTGCTGCGGACGCGCCGGGGTGGGCAGGCTCGCGGCGATGGCGTGGGCCAGGTCCTGGCCGCCGTAGCCGTCGCGGACCATGGTCGCCACCACCACGGCCGTACTCGCGTCCAGCGGCTCGAACTCCAGGGAGGGCAGCGCCAGGACCGCGTGCGCCGTCCCCTCGTCCTTGACCTCGGCCTCGACCAGGCACAGCACCGGCACCAGCAGGTGCTGGAACGGGCTGTGCAGAGCGGAGTCCACGATCCGGTGCAGGCGCGGGTGACCGGCGGCCAGCGCGGACAGGGCGCTGGAATCCAGAACGATCACGCGCTGCGCCTCGGGGCGACCTTGGCGCGCGTGTCCGCGGCGGCGATGCCGTAGACCCGCTGCAGCAGGTCCGGGCCCTCGTCCAGCTCCGGGTCGGTGAGGGTCATCCCGAAGTGCTCCCGCAGCAGCCGGCGGCCTTCGGCCACGCGCTCGGCGATCTGCTCGGCGGTGGGCTGCTGTTCCACCAGCCGGGCCACCTGGGCGCCGATCGTGGTGCCGCTGGCCGCCGCGAGGGCGGCCAGCCGGTCACGCGTGTCAGGGGAGACCTTGATCGTCGCATCAGCCATACCGCGATCGTATACCGCTGGTACACCACCGGTGTACCGATCTGTCCGGCCGGGGGAGAGGCAGGCTCCACCGACGGCAAACCGACCAGCCGCACGACGGGGCACCCCACCCCCGGCGCCCACCGCGTTCGGCGGCGGCCCGACTCGTGACCCGGCCTCCTCCAGCCCGGACCGGGTAACACCAGTGGGAGTGGATCACCGAGACGCCGCCGCCCAGCCGTGATCCGCCCCGGAGGGCTCGCAACCTCGACTTCGGCTTGTCGAAAGGTGTGTGACGGCGCAACAGGACACCGAACGGGAACCTGTAGTGCCCCGCCAACTGCCCCCGAAGCCTTCAGCCGCCTGACCGGGTCCGTATCCAGGTCGGCAACAGCATCGCGGACCGGCCTCAGAGATGGAGGCGATGTCCCGGTTCCTCGGCGGGGACGTCGTGGTGGCCGGCGACCATCTCGTTCGTCCGGTCACGCTTGTGCCCCCGGGCGCAACGGACCGTGCCGAGACCGGTCACATCGTGGCCAACAGCGGGCGGGTCGGGTTGTTGCGGGTGATCGACTGGCAACCGGGGTGCCCGGGCTGGGATCCTGCCGTGGGCCGTACCCGGGAGCCATCTCATGATGATCGTGCTCGACTCCTCCGTGCTGTTCGGTCTCGGACCGGACAGTCCAGTCCTCGACACGCTGAGGGCCCTGCAGCTCAGTGGGCGCCACAGGGTCGCGGTGCCGTGGATGGTGCGAGAAGAGCTGCTGGCCAGACGTGAGGCGGACCATCGCCACGCCCATGCCCGGGCTGTCACAGCACTGAAAGAACTCGCCAGATCGGCGCCCTGGGCCACCGTCCCCACACCTGAGCGCTTCAGCGCGGAATCAGGTCACACCTACTGGCACCGCGACCTGGCCCATCGCTTCGAGACCCTTCCCCTTTCCGGCAAGGCTGCCAGGCAGGCGCTGGCCCGTGAGGCGCGCGCACAGAAACCTGCCAGGGCCGGTGAGGGCAAGGACACCCGAAAGAGCGGTGCACGGGATACCGCGATCTGGCTCTCCACCGTCGAGTACCTGCGCCGGAACCCGGGCGAGCAGGTGTGCTTCGTCAGCGCCAACACCCGCGACTTCGGCGACGGCCGCGTCTATCCTCCCCCGATGGACGCCGACATCTGCGGGCTGGAGGACCGCATGACACACCTGACCTCCATCGACGCCCTGTTCGGCCTGGTCACACGTCCCCTTGACACCGGCCGCCCCGACGCCCGTACACGCCTCGACGTACTGCTGCGCTCCTCGCGGGCGCGGGCGGCGATGCGGGCAGAGGCCGAGCGTCTCCTGAACTCGGGCCAGGAGACGTGGAGCGCAAGCGTGCTGGGCCCCGCCCGCGCCCCGGTCCCCGCCGGCAGTCGGACCGTCTGCTGGAACCGGTGGGCCACGGTCCCACGGGCGGTCCCCGGCCACGTCACCGACATCACCGGCCTCGAGATCGACGGCGAGCACTGGTACACCGCCACCGTGGACTGGTACCTCCTGGGTGTCGCGCTGTGCTCGCAGCCCGGGTCGGGCAGCACCACGAGACGTATCGCCTGCCAATGGCGCACACGCCTGCTGCTCGGCTCCCAGTCGCTCCTGTGCCCCACCGTGCTGCGCCACTGGCCCGCGGCCGCGCTGCCGGAGCCGGGACGGCCGCGGTGGGAGGCGGTTCTGGCCGAGTACGCCGACCAGGTTCCCCGCGTCGAGCAGGTGGACGACTGGGCCCGGCAGCGACTGGACGCGGAACTGGAGCGGCTCTCGACAACCGCGACCGGTGACCGGCCGCGCCGGTGAGGAAGATACGGGCCGCCGAGTGCGCGGCCTCGGCAGCCCGGGCCGGTCGGTACGGCGCCGGCGGTGGCCTCGCGTGCGACGGGCCGTGAATCGGGTCGTGGGCGAGAGAGGTTACGCCACCTGGGCAGCGGGGCCGGCCTGCAGGTCTTTGAGCAGAAGAGGAAGAACCGTTTCTTCATGGACGGCGTATCCGGCGTGGTGCATGGCGTCCGCGAGGACCGGGTCCCAGGGGGTGGGGGCGGGGGCGCCGGCCAGGGGGAGGCGGGCCGTATCCGGCAGACGGGTGAGTGCGTGCCGGTAGTCCTCGGCGCAGAGCCGCCAGGGCCGGGCCAGGTGCAGGATCCGGGCGGCGATGGCGATGCCGGGCCAGTCGAAATCGCCGTGATAGCGCAGAATCGCGCCCTCGGTGTGCAGACGCTCCAGCAGATGCCAGCCCGCGCTGGACGGCATGCCCGAGGTGCAGACCAGGGGCCCGGGCACGGACAGTTGGGCTGCGGCTTGCAGGACCTGGGGGTTCTCGCAGACATGGACGATCTGCCCGGAGGCCACCAGCGGGTCCTCGGATACGGGGGAGGTGAGCTCGGAGAGGGTGAGGTGGGTGACCAGACCCATGCCGGCGCGGGCCCGGAGCATGCCGGGCCACGGTCTGTCGCCCGGCGGCCGAAGGCCGAGGACCAGCGCGGTGCCGGACACCTGGTCGGCCGCGATCCCGACGCGTTCCCACAGCTGCCGGCGGCCGGCACCGTCCGCGGGCCAGGGCAGAGCGTGGGCGGCGGCGATGGCCCGCAGGACCAGCGTGCCCGCCAGGCGGCCGTCGTCCAGGCCGTGGGCGTCTGCGGTGGCGCGTGCGGCGAGCTGGGCCAGCCCGGACATCGCGACTGTCGGGGCGGGCTTCCGCGCGGAGGCGGAGAGGGCGGGGGCGAGGGCGGCCAGGGTCCGCACCGCGGCCCCGACGGCCTCTCGGCCGGCCTCGGGCCCGGCGCGGGTGAGCAGCCCCTGGGCGCGGATCTGTTCCCGCCAGGCCGGCACCCATGCCAGGTGGGCGAGCCCGGCGTCCTCCAGCGCGTCCTCCAGTCCTGTCCAGACACCGGCGCAGGCCGTTTCCCGCCGTCGTCGTTCGGCCCGCCGGTCGCGCAGCGCGCTTCCCGTCAGATCCGTGACAGCCGTGATGAGCGAACAGCCCGCACTGGACGAGCGCAGTGCCGCGTCCAGTGCGGCGAGGGGCACCCGCACGGTTCCGGCCCGGGTGCTGGTGCCCAGAAGGCCGCCAAGGCGCCGCGCGCCGGTCTCGTCGAGGACCAGGGAGAGAACACCGGTGATGGCCAGGCTGTTGCGTTCCAGCCGCGTACGGACCGCCTCCCACAGGCCGTCCAGGCTGGGGTGGGCCAGGTATCCGCGGATGGGCTCCGGCAACCGATGCACCGCTGGTGCCGCGGTGTGCGCATCGCTCATACGGCGGCCTTCAGGTGGCGTTTGCTGCCGTCCCAGTGGATGTGCAGAGCGACCGCTGGACGCCCCTCGGCCCGGCGGACCTCGTACACGTCCAGCGCCGGCACCTGCGGGTAGAACCCCCACAGGGCGTGCCCGGTCATGACGAAGTCCAGATCGAGGCGGACCAGCAGATCCATGAGCTCGCCGATGGTGCGGTCGTCGACCTTCGCGAACGCGTCGTCGAGGAGGATCAGACGCAGGGCGCGGCCGGTGTCGGGCAGCCCGGACAGGTAGGCGTCGACGGCGGCGAACAGGGCGACGTAGGACACGAACCTCGTCTCGCCCTGGGACAGTTTGGCCCGGCGGCTGATCCTGCGTCGCTGGCCCTGCTCGGGGCCGGTGATCACCACCTCCATCGTGTACCAGAGGCGGTAGTCGAACGCGGCCCGCAGATGGGCGGCGTACCCGGTCTCCGGGGCGGAGCTGAACCTCGCGTTGACCTCGGCCCGCAGCAGGGTGATGAGTTCGTCCTGCTGGTCGCTGCGCATCACGGCAGGGTCGAGCCGCAGCAGTTCCTCGATGCGCGCGGTCGTGCTGCCCGGTTCGCGAAGGCTCCAGGTGAGTTCGACACCGATGCCGTGGCTGGTCGAGATCGTCGCCAGCGACGCGTTCATGGCCTCCACCAGTCTCCCTGCCT
The DNA here is from genome assembly GCF_042885595.1 of Kitasatospora sp. NPDC058046. Classification (NCBI taxonomy): domain Bacteria; kingdom Bacillati; phylum Actinomycetota; class Actinomycetes; order Kitasatosporales; family Streptomycetaceae; genus Kitasatospora; species Kitasatospora sp. NPDC058046. The sequence goes on along the minus strand of NZ_JBHVRS010000029.1, from coordinate 40,071 downwards.
GGCGGATGCGGTCGCGCAACTCCTGGGCGACACCGTCGAGGACGAACGTGGTGAACGCGGCGCGCTCCCGCTCTGTCAGGGCGGCGCGGCCGCGGTCGCGCAGCACGGTCAGCTCCGATTCGGTGTCGCCGACCCATCGCCGCCCGCTGGCGTTGCACAGCTGGACGAGATGAACGCCGTCCTCGACCCGGGAGTCGACGTCGAGGATGCCGCTGATGCCGTGGTCGAGCGCGTTCTGGGCGCGTAGGACCGCGGTCGCGTCCGCGGTGGCGGACCGGTCGGTCAGCCCGTCCAGTGCGGCGTCGGCCAGCCGCGCGGCAGCGGCGGGATCGACCGGTCCGTCGTCGTCCCAGGCAACGGGGGAGGCGTCGGGTCGGCGCGCGCACGCCAGCCCCGGATGTGCGCACCGTGCGGCCAGCGCCCGTGCCTCGGCCCGCATCGCCTCGGTGGCTGCCGAGGCCGCCGTAGAGGCGGCCTCGGCGCGGGCGGCGGCGTCGGCGGCCCGGGCGGCCAGATCGGTGGCCTGCCTGTTTGCCGCCTTGAGGTCGGTCTTCGCGTGGGCGTGGGCGTCCTGAGCCTGTGTGAGTGTGCGGGTGACTGCCTCGGCATCGGCCCCCAGGCTCTCGCGGATCGCCGCGAGCGCGTTCTCCTCCGCGGCCCACGTCGTCCACCGCACCTGCGCGTGCTGCTCCGCGGCGACCCGTACGGCGCGTGCCTGGGTGGTGGCCTGTTCGGCGCGGCCCAGTCGTTCCAGGCGCTCGCGTACCGTCCTGGCGGCCTGGTGCAGGTGGGTGGCGCTCGCCACCGCCGCGCCGGCCGCGTCCCGGGCGGCCAGCAGTGCGTCATGGGCGTGCGGCAGAGAGAACGCCGCGCACGCGTCCTTGTGTGCCAGCAGCCGGGCTTGCAGCGTGCGCTGCCGCTCGCCGGCCTCCGCGGCCAGTCGCGTCGCCCGGTGCCGGGCCCGTTCCGCGACCTGCCGTGCGCGCCGGGCCTCACGGCGGGCCGCCGCAAGGGCGGTGGAACGGGGGGCGGTCAGCAGGTGCTGTTCCAACCGTGCCAGGGCCTCGTCGACCTCCTCGCGCTGGCCGTCCCGTTGCTCCGCGGCTGACTCGAGCGCGTCCAGTTCGGCGGTGATCTCGGCCAGGCGCCGCTCGCGGGCGGCGGCCCTGGCCGCCGCCCCCACGTACCGGGCGGCCGGTGCCCGGTGGCGGCCGCACAGCAGTCCGTTGCCCCATCCGCCGGTGCGGTCGATCCATACCGGCGAGCCGGAGGTGTCGAGCGCGATCTGGTCGAGAACCGCCAGCACCCGCGCCGCCGGGACAGGGCAGTCCGGTGCCGGCGCGAGAACCTGCCGGACCGAGCGCAGGACCCGGGGGCCGTCCGCCCGCACCAGCACGCTCCCGTCGTCGGCCCGCAGGGTGCTGTCCTGCCCGAGGGCCGCGGTCAGCAGTCCGGACGCCAGCAGCGCGCCTTCCAGGCCGGCCCGGTCCTCGTCGCTGGCCTGCTCGGTGAATTCCAGGGCCTTCCACAGCGGTACCGACCCCGCGGGAGGGCCGGCCGTCCATTCGGGAGCGGGCGGGGGCGGGTCGACGACGCGCAGTTCCTGCGTCTCGTCCTCCAGCGCGCGGATCCGCTTCCTGTCAGCACTGTCAGCGGCGTCCAGCAGCGCCCGGCGGTGGGCCAGGCTCTCGCGCGCGCCGCCGGCTGCCCAGCCGGCGGCGGCATCCAGCCGGGCCAGCCCCTCCTCCGAGTCCCCGCCGCCGTCGTCGTCGCCGACCAGCAACCCCATGTCGGCCAGCAAGGGCCCGGCCGGGCCGGCGGCCCAGTCGACCTCGCAGCCCAGCACGGCCGTGGTGGCCTCGCCCGCGCTCCACGCCGCCCAGGCCCCGGCCAGGGCCAGCGCGGCGTCGTCGCGGCGCCCTGCGGCCGCACGGGCCTCCTCCTCGACCGCGACAGTCTCCTGCGCGGCCTGTTCGGCCAGCACCTCGAGCTGCTCGACTCGAGGCCGTTCCTCGTCCAGCTCCCGCGCGTGGCGCCGCCTGGCCTCGGCCTGGTCGCGGCGGGCTGCCGCCGCCGTCCGCAGAACCGGGGCCTGCTCGCCGAGCGCGGTGAGGGACTTCTCCAGCTCCACCGGTGCCGGCATCAGCTGCAGCACCGCTGGCCGGGGCAGTGCGGCCGCCTCCAGCATCCGTTCCGTGCGCACCAGGTCGAGGACCGGTTGCGCGCGTTCCACCTGCGCGGCGATCCGAGCGGGCAGCACCGGATGCAGGCGGGCGCCGTCCAGATCCGCGCGCGTCTTCTCCAACGCCGCGTCCGCCGCGGCTGCCGCGGCCCGGACGTCCTCTACCGCCTCGTCCACGGCCTCCGACGCGTGATGCTCGGCCGCCCGCGCGGAGTCCGCGGCCGAGAACGCGGAGTCTGCGGCCTCGCCCAGTGCCTCCAACCGCCCCTGGCGCTCGTCCAGCTCCCGCGCGTCCTTGTAGGCGCGGGACTCCTTGATACCCGTGATGGTGGCCTGGAGCTCCTCGCAGTAGTCGCCGAGCTCCTCCTGGCGGGCGCGCGCGTGCGCGGCCTGGTCGGCGAGATCCAGGCGTCGCTGCTCCTGCCGGCGTTCCTCCAGCACAGCCGTGCGGGCGGCCTCGGCGGTCCTGCGGGTCCGTGACGCCTGCTCGCGCATCACCGCCGTGGCATAGCGCCGGTATACCGCCGCGAACGCGGACACCTGCCGGCACGCCAGTTCGAGGTTCTCCTGAGCCTTGCGGGTCTCGTTGAGCCCGTCGAGTTTCTCGCCGGCCGCGGTCAGGGCCTTGTCGGCCAGAGGGGGGAGGGCATCGGAGAGGATCGCGGGCAGGCCGCCTTCGTCGATCCGGTTGCCGACGTCCGGGGCCCGCAGGGTGTGCAGGAGTTGCAGCAGCCCCGTGAACCGCTCGCGTCCGCTTGCCCCGGGCAGTCCGAAGACCTGCGCGGCCACCCGCTCGCGGTGTGTGTCGGGAGAGGTCGTGATCCGTTCCTCGCCCACCAGTTGGGTGAGCTGGTGCACCGACAGCGGAGCGCGGTCGGCATCCATCAGTGAAAGGCCCTCGTCCACGCGCAACGGTGTCAGGAAGTACCAGGCCTTCGCCTCCTTGGTGCTGCGCGAGAACCGCACCGCGGCCCCGACCGTCAGGTGCTCCCGGCCCCCCGGCGCCGCCCGGGCACCGTCGGCGGGAAGGTAGCGGACCAGTTCCAGCCACAGGTAGCCCAGACGCACATTCGCGTCCCCGCAGCCGGCCTCCATCAGGTCCTCCAGCCGGACCTTGCCCGCGCCCGTGGCGTCCATGCGTCGCCGGTCCGCGTCCAGGACGAACGGCAGCAGCATCTCCAGCGCGCGGCTCTTGCCCGACCCGTTGGTGCCGCGCAGGATCAGCCGCCCGCCCGACACGTCGAACCGCTGGTCGTAGTAGTACCAGGCGTTCAGGATCCCGGCCCTGGCCACATGCCAGCGTCCCGGATGGTGGACCGGAACCGTCCCCGACGCCCGCCCGCGCGGCAAGGGCACCGTTGCGCTCATACCAGGACTCCCTGCTCGTATCCCGCGGCCTCGTTCCCCCGCCCCCCGCCGCGCCGGGCCGCCCGGGCCACCGCGCTCGGCTTCGGCCGGTATCGTGCCGCAGCCGGATGCAGCAGCAGCGCCCCGGCCGTCGTCCTGGCCAGTGACACCGACTCCAGCAGTGCCACCACCTCCCGCCGCAGCCTGGCCGGATCACCGACGAACTCCACCGCCCACGCGCGCCCGTACTGCTCCACCAGCCGTGCCAACGCCTCGTCCACCTTCGCCCACTCACAGGCCAAAGAGGGCACCAGAGCCCCGTCGGCCTCCGCCTGCTGCCCGGCTGCGGGGCGCGCCCCGTCGACCAGGGAGTCGATCAACAACAGCGCCGCCTGCCGGACCGTGCCCGTCCCCGGGAACTCCACATCGCTCAGCACACCGTCCAGATCAAACGCCAACGCCCCCTCCAGCCGGACCTCCAGGCCCAGCCCGAAGTTCTCCTCCAACTGCCGCACCACATCGGCGCGGTCCCGGTACAGCACCTCCTCCTCCGCCGCGCTCAACTCCTCACGGCGCACCAGGGGGTTCTCCACCAACCGCCGTCGCAGTGCCTGCCGCGGCTCGATCACCACCGGTACCGCCTGCCGCACCAGTTCCTCCGCCCCCTGCACAGCCACCGGCAGCCGCCTGGCCAGCAGATGAGGCAGCACCGCCTGGTTGACCGTCAGCAGCGCCTCCTCGTCCCGGTGGCGCCACTCCTCCACGGTCCCGTCCGTCTCGGCCAGTACCCCCCAGGCCACCAGCATCTCCAACGCCGAGCACACGCGCCTCAGTCCCGCCTGCTCCTCACCCAGAGTGACCCCGGCAGCGACCGCATCCGCCCGGATCTGCTCCACCAGCTCCGAGATCAGGATCTGCCCTCCAGTCCCAGGAGCCAGCAGCGCAGCGCACGCCAGACACAGAACCGCCAGCCCCGGTCCGTCCAGCGGTGCCTTCCGCGGCAGTTGCACCGACCGCACCGGCCCGCCCCCGCCCGTCGCCCCCTTCACCAGGCGCGCGAACCCCGACTCCACCACCAGCTGGTATCCCAGCATCCGGCTGAACATCCCCGTCAGCGCCGCATGATGACGGTGAACGAGGGCCAGCTCACGTGGCTGCCTCTGCGCGGTCAGCAACGGACTCGCCAGCAGTGCCCGTGCCGCCTGCCGCCGCTCGGCCGCCTCATGCGCCGACGTCGAGGGAACCCGCGGCTCCGCGGCCGCGAAACCGCTCACACCGCGCCCCCCATGCCTTGCTCCATACCGGCGCCGTCGTCCTCCTCCAACGGAACCCCGCTGTGGTCACCGGGCCCTGGGCACACCGACAACACCATCTTGTCCACGTGCGCGGAACCGCCCTCCCACGACACCACGGTCGACCGTCCTTCCTCCCACCGAGCCACCAGCGCGATGCCCAGATCCCGGTCCACGAAGTCGGCCCGCTCCTGTGCACCGGGATGCCTGGCCAGCAGACTCCCCAGCAACGGCAGCAGCACCTGCCAGAACGCCGCCGGCGACACCTCGCACCCGTCCAGCTCGCCCACGGCGAGCAACTCCGCCACCGCGGCGCGCCTGGCGGCCTCCTCGGCCGAAGCCGCAGCCAGCTGCGACGCGTTGTCCGCCCCAGGATCGGGCACCCGCCCGTTGCGGCCCACCGACGCGCGCGTCCCCCGTTCCCGCAACGCCACCGGCACGTCCACCGCAACCGCGTCCCACCAGGACACCGCAGCCGTCCGCCCGACCTCGCCCTCCTCGGGCCCCAACCCCAGATGCCGGGCGGAGAACAACCCGAAGGCCGCCGCGAATCCCCGTTGCGCGTCCTCCTCCCGCGAGGAGTCCAGCAGCGCCGCCAGCCGCAGGAGATCCGCGCGACGCGACGCCCCCGTCCCGGTCGACGCCAGCATCCGCTTCGCGTTGGTGAGCAACTGGCTGAGCGCCGCATCCGCCGCGCTGCGAAGCTGGGCCGGCCCCGAGACCCCGTTCGACCCGGTGTACCAGGCCGTCAGCTCCTCCCAGTCGGCCACCTGCCGTCCCGGCAGCCGCTCGACCGCGGAACCGTCCGCGTTCACCAGGGACGGCAGCGTGTCCAGAACCGCCAGCACCGTTCCGAGCAGCGGAGCCAGTCGCTCCAGAACCCTCACGATGCCCGGGCTGTGGCGTGCCACATCCGCACTGATCAGCTCGACATACTCCAGCAGCAATCCCTTGAACGTCGAGTACTCCTCGCCCGCGAGGTCGTACCGTGTGAGCACATTGCCGAGATAAGCGTAAAAATCCCTGACGCCGTCGGTGAACAGCTGCTGGTTGCTGAAGACCGTGGTGACGTCGGCCGCCAGCAGTTCGGCATCGACCAGGCCCCCGCCCTCCACCCGCTCGGCGATCTGCTCCAGCAGGACCACCAGGCCGCCCAGCAGCTCCCGGGCGACCTCACGCGCGCCGTCGCCCCTGCGCGCGAGCTCGCGGACCTGGCGGTGCAGCCAGTGGCCCCGCGAGGTCGCCTGGAACCGCCTCTGCGAGTGCCGGTAGGCCTCGACCGTGGGCACATGCGGATCGCGGGGGGACTTCATCAGGTTCTTCCACGCGATCAGCTGCAGACAGCGCTCCTCCACCGTGTCCAAGGCGATATCCAGTCCGGCCTCGAGCAAACGTTCCCGCAGATCGGAGGCAGACATGTCGGCCAACAGCGTCGCGCACAGGACATCCATCACGGCGACGTACTCGGCACTGCTCTCCGCCGTGAGGTACCGGAACAGAAGGAGGCACTCGGCAGGCACCGGATCGAAGAAGCCACGAGAAGGGAAAGCCACCGCCAGCCGCACCCACTCTCAATCGGCCGGGCCGCCGGCGGGAGCACGGCATAAAACCCGGCGGAAGCATAGGGCCCCGGCCAGAGCCAGCACACCAAATGCAAAAAGCAATCGATCCAGCGATATAAATGACATGCCAAGACCGAAGAGAAGAGATAGAAAGACAGAAAAGCGAGCGAAAAAGACCGGGCCCGGCCGAAGCCCGCACAGCCCTTCCCTCCCCTCGCAGGCCCCGACGCAGGGGGACCGCACATGAACGGCCGAGCGCGACCTGAACCCCTCCCCGCACCGAGCTCGGGCCGGACCCCGGGCCCCGTCTGCCCCCACAGCTGCCCCAGGGCATCGGACGGGCACACCCGGCCGACGCACCCGCCTGCGGGGCCGGCGCCGCGAGACGGCGAATGGCGAACGCGCACCCGACGGACGACCAGGCGAACCGACCCCGGTCGACACCGTCGGCACGCGCCCGGTCCGTTCCGTGACAATCCGGAGGCGCCCCCCTACGCTCAGACTGTTGCATCACAAACCGGGAGGTCGGCATGCCCACATGCGCGATCTGCGGCACCCAGATGACCCAAGGACGCGCCCGGGCCCGCCGCACCTGCTCCGCGGTCTGCCGCCAGGCGGCCTACCGGCGCCGCCGAGCCGCCGAGGTAACCGCACTCCGGGCCGCCGCGCAGCCCCCCACCGCCGCACCGTCACGTAACGAACCCGCGGAGCCGGAAGGCGACGACAGCCCGGCCGGACCGATCCGCGCCGCCGCCACAGCCCTGGCCACCGCCGCAGGACACACGGCCTCCGCAGCCGAGGAAGGGACCTTCCAGGACGACTCCCTCGCCACCCTGCAACGCCGCTACACCGAGCTGGTCGAGGCCGTCCGTGCCGCCACGCGGCCCCGGAACCCGTCACGCAACGAACCGACAGGCACCGAACCCGTCCAGGTCCGCACCGCAGCAACCCCCCTGCCGGCCACGGTCGACACCCCGACCGGACCCGGCCCGGCACACCCCGCACCGTCACGTAACGAACCCGACCGTCCCCCACGCGCCCCGAAGCGACCGCGCCTGTCACGCAAGAAAGCCCTCGCACTGCTGGACACCGCCGACATCGTCAAGAACGAGCACTACAAAGAGACAGGCACCTGGGACGTCGTAGCTGGCGACACTGTCATCTGCCACATCGCACCCAACTTCAACGGCCTGCGCCGCAACGGCTGGAACGCCTGGCCACACGGAACCACCCCCAACCGCCGCGACCACTACCCCACCCGGGAGCGCGCCGCGGCCGCCGGCACCGACTCCTGGCTGCGCACCGTCACCGCCAGGCCGCGCAACTGAATCCCGCAACCGCCCCCCGGGCATACGAACCGGCAGTGGCACCGCCACCGCGCCCGGGAACCGCGCCCCGTCGACCGTCCGAGCCCACCTGCACCCGACCACTCCGGCAGACCTGCACCCGCCGACCGCGCGGCCGACGGATGCCCGGGCGGGCCGTCACGACGCCGGCCTCGGAGGCCGCCAGGACGCCGTTCCCGATGCGGGGCGCGGCTCGGCGGATGAACCGGGTGGCGGGCAGCAGGCTGCCCCCCGTTGCCGAGAGCCCGGCGCCGACTGCTGCGGGAGCGGTCATTCCGCGCATGGCCGCGAGCGCTCCCATCGCCACGTCGGCCAGGATCGAGATCCGCCCGATCAGTGCGGTGCGTTGGGTGGGCAGCGCCTCGTCGTGGTCGTTGGTCTCTGCCATGTCCGCCCCCTCATTGTTCTCACAGATCTGCTAGTCCTTCTGTCCGGCAGCGGGCCGACTGCAGGAATCCTCCGGCTGTCGTTCACGACGAAGAGCGACCAGCCGTTGCGGTTGGGGCGACCTTGGGGCCGACACGCGACGACACCGTGCGGATCTCGGTTCGTCACGTGACAGCGGGGCTGTGGGGGCGGCCGCACTCCAGGCCACCCCCACAGCCCGGTTCGCTGCCCGAGCCGCACCCGCACCCGGGCACGCCGTCCCGGTGCTGCCGTGACCGGGCCTCGGCGTGCCGACGGATCTCCGGTCCGTTACGTGACGATCCGATACCCGCGGCTCGCGGAAGACCACCCGAGCGACCGGGCGGTGTCCCGTCACAGGCCCGGCCCCCTCTGCCCGCCTCCGGCCCCGGACGGCAGAGAGCAGGACCGGAACCCCGCCTACGCCCGCCGCAAGGGCGCCCTGGCCGCCGCTGCGCACTGTCCGCCCTGAAAGTCCACACCGTCCGGCCGCCGTGTCCCCCGGCTACGACGGGCAGAGTACCGGGAACGGCCCGGAGAGCCTCCAGCGGGTATGAGGGCCGGGCGGGGTCAGCGCCAGTCGAGGCCGAGCGCGGCGAGCCGCTCCAACGGCTCGCCGGTCACCTTCGCCCGACGGCTCTCGGTGTTCGACAGGAACACCCCGAGCTACACCTTCACCGTGCCGCCGTCGCCGTCCAGCACCGGCGCGACATGGCCGCGCGGCACGATCACCGAACCGGTGCGTTCTCAGTACTGGACGAGCGCGGCCAGAGCGCGGTCGAAGGAGCTTGCCTTCCCAGCGCCGACCGTCTTCTTCACCGCACCCTCCTTCCCCGTCGGGGCCGCCTCCGGCTCGATGCCAAGCTCGGCCAGACGCCCCTGCTGCGCCCCGCTCAGGCCCTGCCACACGACGTGCCGGCACTGGCGTTCCAGCCACCGGCCGACATCGAGCCCGTGCAGGGTCACCCCCGGAAGCAGATCGCCCGGCTGCGCTCCGCTCTGGAGGCAATCGGCCACGGCGGCGTAGTGGCGGGTCAGGCTTCGCGGGGGGAGGCGGTGTCGGGGCGCTGGTCGGAGAAGAAGTCCAGCTCCTCCCCGAACAGTTTCTCGCGTTCGCCCGTAGGGAAGACGGTTTTCCCGTAGAGGGCGTGCTGGCAGATCAGCGATTGCTGGGAGGTGGACAGCCTGAGGCTGCGCCGGGTCTCCGTGGGTTCGGTGAACCACTGCGAGACCGGCAGGCGCAGGTAGACGTCGGAGCCGCTGTCCTTGTCGTAGACGAGGCGCGTCAGGCCCTCAAGGACCACCTCGTGGTTGAGCGTGCTCTGCGTGCCGGCGGGATCGGAGAACGACACGGTCCACGACCACCTCTGGTCGTCCGAGAGCGTCGCGTTCTCCGGGATCTTGCCGTCGAGGCCAACGAGGAATTCGGTGTGGGGGCCGAGCACTGCGCGATCCCACTCCACGTCTCCCAGCCACGGAGACACGGAGAGAAAGCCCTCCACGATGCTCCGTGTCTCCTCGTCGCTGATCAGGTGTTCTCCACTCACTCTTCTCCTCCACCGGTCGGCCTGCGGGGAGGCTACCCCCGGAACCTCGGTGGCGGCCCGGTCCCGCCGAATCCGCCGAGTCATACCTAAACCGCATTATTTGCATATATCAAGGACAGTTGGCGCGCTCGGTCGGTCACCCGCTCGGGCTCGGGTGCGCGGACCCGACCACCGTCCACGCACTCGCCCATACCCGCCACCAACCCCTGGCCGGACAGTGCCGCTTGATTTGCCGCATATTCTGCTGCACCATGTGAGGCATGAGTAGTCTCACCGGAAAGGCCGTGGCGCGGAAGTCGGTACCCGTAACGGCCGAGGACACCCAGACAGTCGAGCGCCTCCGGGAGCCCGCCGGCGCCTACCGCGCCGCCATCGCCGAACTCCTCGGGGTCGAACTCTCCGCGAACCCCTCCGAGGCCGAAGTCCTCCAGGCCCTCCTCGAAGCCGGCCGCATCGCCGTCGAGCAGAAGGTCATGGCCACCGGCTACGCCGCGCTGGCCGCCGCCCGCGACGACGAAGACCGCGAACACGCCCGTGCCATGCGGAGCCGCCGCCGCGGCTCCAGTGAGGACTGAGAAACACCGTGACCGAGATCGTGCCGGTGCGCGGCGTCGTCTACCGAGCGGACGCCGGCCACGGCCTCAAGCCGTTCCTCGTCGTGTCGAACAACGCCCGCAACCAGAAGCTCGACGACTGCCTCGCCGTCCGGCTCACCACCACCCCCAAGCCCGACCTCCCGAGCATCGTCAAACTCGGCCCCGCCGACGCGGGCCTGGTCGGCGCGGTCCTGTGCGACGACATCGTCGTGCTCTACCGCGACGAACTCCGCGAGACTCTCGGGGCCCTCAGCCCCACCACCATGGTCAAGGTCGCCGCCGGCCTGCGCGCCGCCCTCGCCCTGTAGGCGGCCGCACCGCATCAACACATGCGGCGGGGCCAGCCCGCCGGCGCGCTGCCTTCAGCGGCCGCTCTCCGGCTGCCGGCTGCACTGCCGCCCGCTCGCGCCCCGCGCCGGCCCCGGCGCGGGGTCCTGCCGGCTGGATGGACCGCCGCAGGGCGACCCGTGGTGGCAGGTGCGCCTGTCGCGGGTCGCAGTGCTCATGTGCCGCGCGGGGGAGGGGGAGTGCCTCACCACGGCCTTCTGCTGCGGCTTCGTGTGTCAGGCAGATGAGATTCCGGCGGGTAGGGAAGGCGCCCTGCGGCCCTTCTGACGGGCGATCGCCGCTCCGCCGGGCCCCCAGGTATCCGGCGGGGCACTGGCAGGCCCCCAGGGGGCCCGTGGAGCTCCGCCCGAACCCCGGCCAGTTCGTTATGTGACGATCCGGGCGGCCCCTGGCCACCCCGGCCGGAGAGACACGAACGGGCGGGGCACACACGAAGCCCTCGCCGCGAGGCAGCTCGTAGAACGGCCAAGGTTTCGAAGGTGAACCTGCCCGTAACCTTCACCCTTCCGGACCCAGCTGGAACGCCAACTATCCTGATGCGGCAGCACTGGTCATAGGTCTCAAGGGCTGCGGCGACATTCCCGCCGCCACCCCGGCCGTCCGAGTGTTCATGGACCCCCTGCTCGCCGACGGATCGCTGCACGCGAGCTGGAGCCCCGCAACCGCCGCCTGGGAGCCGTGCCACGGGTAGCGTGGTGCTCAGCCCGGACGTCGTGATTCCGCCGCGGCGGAGGCTAACGTGGGGCAGGCATTCGGGGGAGAGGTCGCTATGCACGTGCTCGACCGGCCAGGCCCTCCTCGCGCAGTCGGCGCAGTCGTGCCCGCATCTTCTCGATGCCCGCACCCGGGACGGTTCCGGTTCTTCCCGCCGGTCGTGATCTATGCCTCCGGTAGGCTTGGGTCGTGGGGTCGGCGACGTCACCGGTCGTGGTGGGCGATGTCGGTGGCCTCAGTGGCTGGCTGGCGGCCTTGCGACCGGCAGTGCTGCAGCACTGGCTGGTCTCTGCGTCATCATGATTCGCAACGGTCTCCACGTGGTCTGTGACCTCTGGTTTTACCCTCGGGTCGTGATCAGCCCTGGAGGGCTGGCAATCTGCACGAGACCATCACGTCCTCCCAGGCCGCCGTGGTCGTGATCAGCCCTGGAGGGCTGGCAATCGCCGCCGCAGGACGCCGGCCAGGACGAGAGCGCCCGTCGTGATCAGCCCTGGAGGGCTGGCAATCCGAGGCGATCCGGGCCGGGCACCACCAGGCCGCCGGTCGTGATCAGCCCGGGAGGGCTGGCAATGGAACTCGGACGGTGACCGTTTCTCCGGCCACCTGGGTCGTGATCAGCCCGGGAGGGTTGGCAATCCGTCCATGCCGACAGTGACTAGCCAGGCCAGCTGGGTCGTGATCTGCCCTGGGGGGTGGCAGTTCAAGGTGCGCGGCGTCAAGGTCACCTTCGCAGGCGGTTTCTTCTCGGCGGCCCCTGATCGGACGGCATGTGACGACGCCTCAGTTTGCGTCCGGTGTGGAGGGCGCCGGCTCGTTGAGCTGTCCGAAGGGGACGTGCACGCTGGGCGTCGTGCGGGAGGTGCTCGCGAGGTGGACGACCTGGTCGTCGAAGAAGATGTGCGGCTTGAGGATCTTCATGATCTCGCCTTTGTCGATCCCTCCGAGGAAGAACGCGTCGTTCGCGGACACCCCACCGCTTCAGGCTCATGACCGCTCGCTCGTGGGCGGGGGCGTTGCGCGCGGTGACGATCGATACGTGAACACGCAGGCGGTACCCGGGATCCTTCCGGCGTTCTTCCTCCTCCCGGTGCTGGATCCGGTTCACCGCTGCAAGGAAGTCCTTGAGCGGTCCCGCATCGTGCGCGATGTCGGCGTTGGCGGTCTCATGCTCCCGGAAGCTCTCGATCCCGCCGCTCTGGAAGACCTGCTCGGAGGCGCCGTCGGCAAGGATCCCGTCGAAGTCGAAGGATACCCGTAGGTCCTGGTCGCCCATGTCGTCCTCGACGATCGGGCCAAGGACGTAGCCGGCGGGCAGACCCGCGTCCACGGCCTCGCGGACATCGTCCTGGTTCGCCGAGAGGAACAGCGACATGTTGAGTACTGGCATGAACCGGTACGGGGACCTGCCCTGCATGAACACAGCCCGCGATATCGGCAGTTTGTTGGTCTGGATGGAGCGCATGACCCGAAGCCCTGTGTCGGGATCGTTGCGGGACAGCACGATGACCTCGACCAGGGGGTCCCCAGGGGAGAGGTCGTTCAGTGACAGCAGTCGCCGGATGAACGGGAACGCCACCCCGGGCCGGAGCGTGTCATCCAAATGCTCTTCCTGGTAGGCCCGGTAACCTTCCTCGCCGTGCTCCCGGAACACCGCGTCCGACTCGGCCAGGTCGAACAGGGCGCTGGAAGCGATGCCGATGACGAGTCGCTCCGAAAGGTCGTACGGCACCTCATCAACCCCTCTGCACCATCCAGGCCGCGGTATGTCCACTATTGTCGCACCAATGTGCGAAAACGTCGGAGGCGTGCCTGGGCGGCAGGTCGGTCCGACTGGGCCCAGGAAGGCACTTCAGGACGGGCAAGCCGTGCCGCCGTGCGGATGGCCCCATCAGTACCGGCGTGGAGGTCTTCCCGGCCCGCCGCCAGCAACGCCCGCCCTCCACGCGTGGACGCGTTCGAGGTCTGTTTGATGGAATCCGCTGAGCCCGAGTCCTATGCGGGCCAGCCGGGGGCAGGTGGTCGGCCGACCCGCAGGCCGGTGGCGTGTTCGGCTGCCGTGCCCACGATGAGGCAGTGTCAGAGAACGACCGGAATGAGTGACGACATGGCTACACCTGCCGACCTGCTCAGGGGAGCAGGGGCTGGCGGTTCTGCCCGCGGACGGCTCGGTAGCCTCGCCCGATGCGCATCCTGTTCACGTTCATCGGTGGCAGTGGCCACTTCCGCCCCCTCATCCCGGTGGCCCGCGCGGCGCAGGCCGCCGGGCACACCGTCGCGGTCGCGGGCAGCGGCGGCAGAACGGCCGAGATCACGGCGGCCGGGTTCACCGCCTTCGCCACCAGCGAGCCGCGGGTAGGTACGGCGGGTCCCGCGGGCGCGGCGGCCACGCCCGTCGACGTACCCGATCCGGCGGCTGACCTGCGGCAGCTCGCCGAGGGCTTCGCCCGGCGCGGCGGGAGACGGCAGGCTGCTGCGGTGCTGGACATCGCCCGCGTTTGGAAGCCCGATGTCCTGGTGCGCGACGAGGTCGACTTCGGCACCTCGATCGCGGCCGAGGTGCTCGGGATACCCTGTGCGACCGTCATCGTGCTGGCCGCCGGGGGCTTCCTGCGCAAGGAGGTCGTCGCGGGGCCGCTGCACGAGCTGCGCTCCGAGTACGGCCTGCCGGCCGACCCCGGGCTCGCGATGCTGGACCGGGACGTGGTCCTGTCGCCGTCCCCGTACGCCTTCCGGGACCCGCGCTTCCCGTTGCCCGCCCACGCGTTCGCGTTCCGGCCGGGCCCGGCCGTCCCCGCGGCCCCCGTGCGGGACACCCCCACCGTGTACTTCACGCTCGGCACCGTCTACACCAGCACCGAGCTGTTCGCCCGGGTCCTGACCGGGCTGCAGGGACTCGCGGCGAACGTGGTCACGACGGTCGGCTCCCGGGTCGACCCCGCGCTGTTCGGGCCAATGCCGCCGAACGTCCGGATCGAGCGCTTCGTCCCGCAGGATCAACTGCTGCCGCAGTGCGGCCTGGTGGTCTCGCACGGCGGCTCCGGCAGCCTGCTCGGCACGCTCGCCCACGGCCTGCCCTCGGTGCTGCTGCCGCTCGGCGCGGACCAGCCGTACAACGCGCGGCGGTGCGTCGAACTCGGTACCGCCCGGGTGCTGGACCCGGTCACCGTGACCCCGGACGAGGTGCGCGAGACGGTGTCGGCGGTACTGGCCGACGAAGGCTACCGCCATGCCGCCGAGCGGCTTCAGCGCGAGACCAACGCCCTGCCCGGACCGGAGCAGACCGTTCCCCTGCTCGAAGCACTCCGCTGAGCATCCCGCGTCCCCGTATCGGCCCCGCTCGCTGACGGCCCCGCACGTCGTGGCGGTTGGAGGGCACGGCCGGGCTGGACGCGGCTGCCGCCGTGCTCGGCCTGCCCCGCCGCCCGGAGCCGGGACGTGCGTGGGTCCGCTGGCCGCACCGTCCGGTCCTCGGCGGCGGCCGCGCGTTCCCCCTGGACAGAAGGATCCGTACCGCACTGCCGCACTGCGGTCCCGACCCGCGATCCGACCCGGCGGCCCGGGACGCCCCGGCGGCTGCGCGCGGTCGGCCGGCGCTCTGCGGGGTGGCCGTTCTGGTTCTGCTTCGGAGCGGAGCGGCTCCTGGTGGTCGAGGCCGATCTCGGCGGAGCTCCCGTCGGCGAGTCGCAGGGTCTCCTTGTGTCTGCGCGGCACGTCGAGGTGCCCTTCCCGCTCGCGGTACTGGGTGGCTGCGGCGAGGTTTCGGGCCTCTTTCTCCGCGTGTGTCACCTCCGCGGCCGGCTTCTTCGGGCGGCCGGTCAGTTCCGGTCGGCGACGCCGGCCTCCAGGACGGAGACCACGGCGAACAGCGAGAAGCAGACGGCGCCGAGGCCGACCAGGACCCGGGCCGCGACCGTCACGTCCGGGTCGGCCGACTCGAACAGGAACGCCGCCATGAACAGGCACAGCAGTGTGGTGCCGACCGGGACCAGCGGGGCACGGCCGGCCGGCGGCGCGGCACGGCGCCAGCCGAGGGCGAGCAGCAGCACCGCGCTCAGCACCGTCCAGCACAGCAGACCCAGCCCGATCTGCACATACCCGGTGGCCAGTTGACCGGGCCGGGGGTCCAGGGCGACGACGACCAGGCCCCCGGTGATGTCCATGGCGCCGAGCACGGCGGCCGGGACGAGCCACCAGACCCGCTCCCGCCGGCTGTACGTGTTCCGGATCTGCCGCAGCAGGGTGATCACCAGCCCGATCAGGGCGGTGCAGACGATCGCCTGGTCGACCACCACGTGCCCGGCCGTGAAGCGCCCGTCCGAGTCCCCGCCGCCCCCGTTGGCCAGCATGACGGTCGCCCACGCCCAGGCGGCGGCGGCCGCAAGGACCGGGACCGCCACCAGCGCCCGGGCCGCGGACCGGCCGAACGGCGCGGGCGAGCGCGGCGGGGAACCCTCCGGCAGGACGGCGTTCGGCCCGATCAGCGTGAAGCGGGTGGCGACCGCGGCCACCGACGAGACGCACACGCAGACCAGGCCGATGCCGAGGACCACACTGCCGGCCACGAAGTCGGCCACCGGCCGGTGGCTCTCCGCCAGCAGGCCCAGCCCGTAGCCGACGGCGGCACCGGACACCGCGAAGCCGAACGCCGGGTAGCCGATCCGGTCCAACGCGCCGAAACGGCCGATCAGTTGCCGCACGACGGTCGCCGCGACGGCGAACAGGCAGAGACAGACGGCGGCCAGGAAGACCAGCGTCAGGCCCGCGACCCGGGCACTCGGCCCGGTGGAGTGCGCGAGGACGTAGCCGCCGAGCGCGGCCGACACCGCGCCCATGAGCAGCGGAATCGCCCGGAGCAGCACGCTCATTCCGTGGTCCACCAGGTCTCCTCGCTCCCTCGCACTCGCCGGTCCCGGGCGGCAGTCAGTGTTCAGCCCGCCGGGTCTCCGGCCGGGACCCCGACGGCGGGTGTCCACGGATTTCGTCCGATCGGCTCACGGCCGCTCCTGGCCGCCCTCCGGCCCGCTGCGCCCCCGCCCCCGGATCGGCAGCCTGCGGTCGCGGCCGAAGCCTTCGCCACGGCTGCCGTCCGGGACCGGGACGTTCGTCGACACCTTCCGGGTGGATCACCGCAGCATGGGCTCCCGGCGCTGCCTCGGCACCCAGCGCGCTGCCCAGGGGGAGGGCATGGTCACCACATGCGGTCCCGCCACTCCGCGGTGGGGAGATAGGTCTCGGAGTGGTCGCCGATCCGCTCCGCCCAACGGGAGTCGACCAGCATCGCCCTCGTGAGGAGTACGTCACCGGCCCGCTGGGTGGAGCCGAAGAACCCCAACTCCTCCGAGGCCAGGTCCCCCAGCTGGGTGTGCTGCAGACAGACGTCGTGGGCGTCGGCGTGCGCGGTGAGGTCGGCCACCAGCTCGGACGGCACACGCCCCACCAACGGCAGACCGTCCAGGAAGACCTGGGGACCGCACCGCGCGTCGAACGCCACGCCCACCAGGCGCCCGGCGTCGAAGTACGCGGTGACGGCCGCCAAGGCCGGCACGCGAGGAAGATCGAACTCGCTGCTCACCACGGACCCGTAGTGCGGTCGGACCCTCCTCCACTGGCTGGGCACGAGCTCGCCGACGAGTTCCTGCTCGGCCTCCTCGGCTGTCATCCCGAACCGCAGCGGGCCCAACCCGTGGAGCGGCTCCGATGTCCACCGGCGGGCTCGGGCGTCTTCCTGGTGACCCAGGACGTCCACGTCGTCGCCGGGACTGTGCGGGAATCGCTCACACGGCGAGCCCTGGGGCTTCGGACGAGGAGGTCCGGCACGCCCTGACCGTGGCGCTGGCCGACCGCTGGGTCGTGGCGCTGCCCTGCGGTCGGCCAGTGCCCCCCGCCGTGGACGCCTTCACCGCCGACGCTGTCCCTGATCCGTACCGCACACGCGGGCACGGGCACCCTGGAGCGCCACCAACAGGCAAGAGGGCCGGGCGCTGCCGGGCCGTCTCGGGGCCGTGCCTCTCGCCGCGGGCTTGGTGCGGGTCAGCTGAAGGCGGCGGCACCGCGCAGCAGGTGGTGGTCGGACATGCCGGCGGTGCAGGCAGCGGCGTCACCACGCAGGGTGTTGAACGAGCGGCGGTCCAGGAAGATGTAGTCGATCTTCAGGGACAGGGTCGTCGGCGAGGAACAGGTGGAGTCCTCGGTCGGCTCGCCGCTGCGGCAGGCCGACTCGCTCGTGGAGCAGCCGGCCGCGGCGTAGTAGCTGGTGTCGTTCTCGTCGGCCTCGCCGAAGATGCCGGTGCCGCCGTGGTTGTCGTAGAGCGGGTTGAGGTTCGCGTCGCCCGGGGGCATGTTGAAGTCGCCGCCGAGTGCCACCGGGTCGCCCTGGTTCGAGTAGCTTTTGGTCACACTCGCGACCTGGGCTACCTGGGGGCCCTGGTTCCCCGGGGTGAAGTCGATGTGGGTGTCGCAGACGCGGACGTTGTGAGCCTTGACGTTCGCACGGGCGCACAGCAGGATGCGCTGCTCCGCGTTCATCGGGTTCGGCAGCATGGTGACGCTGCGGGTACTGAGGTCGATCGTGCCGGTGCCGCCCTTGACGAAGATCGCGAGGCCGAAGCGGGCGAGGGTGGTGTCGGGCTTGACCCTCTCCAAGGGGTCGGCGATCCACTTCCTGCAGCCGTCCGCGGAGGGAAGTGCCGCGCCCCAGACCGTGTCGTACGGCTGCGAAGCCCGGGTGGCCAGCGAGTCGCGCAGGAGCTGCCACTGGGCGTAGCACATCTCCTGGAACATGATCACGTCGTCGTCCCAGCCGTCCATGGCGGCGATGGTCTTGTCGCGCCAGGCGCTCGGGTTCTGCTGGTAGATGCCGCACTTCCCGCCGCAGACGTTGTACGACAGGAACCGCGGCTTGGGCCAGTTCACAGCGTCCGGGGTGTCCGCCTTCGCGGGGGCGGCTATGAAGAGCAGACAGAGGGCTGACAGCAGTGCCGTCAGGAACTTCGGGGCCGAACGCACAGAACTTCTCTCCATCGGTAAACGATCAATGGTGGTCGCCGGAGATCATGACGGATGAGGACGCCTCCGTCACAATCCTTTACGTGAGGTGGGTGCGCGGGCGCCAGACGGGACGCATGGGGGCAAAGTTGGAGTGAGCGATGTCTGGCCCTTCCAGAACCCCAAGGTGCTGGGCCGCATGCAGCGGGGGGGGGGTGTCCGCCGTGGCTCCTGGGCTCGGGACATGACCCCCTCGCCCCTTCCGAGCTACGGCATGTCCGCATCCACGCGGCCGGGCAGACCGCCCGCCTTGAGGTCGACGGCCCTGACATCGCCGACTACCTCGCCTCCTATCAGCTTCAGCACACCGCCGGGCAGCCACCGGAGCTTCTGCTGCTCCTGCGCTCCACCGCACAACCAGTGTGAGAGGGTGCCGCCCGGGTCGTCGGGGCCGAGCCCGACCCGGACCGCACTGACGCGTTGGGCCGACCGGTCAAGATCGCCTGTCAAAGGACGAGGGCTCCCGGAACCGGACCAACGGCGGGTGCTCCACGGCGTCCGGGTCGGCCCGCGGGTCGTAGGTGGTGAGCCCGGCCGCCCGCACCCGCTCCGCGATCCGAAGCCGCACCCGCCGACAGCCGGGTTGTCCCTGCTCTAGGCGGGACAACCCGACCGGGCTGTCCCCGGAACGCGGCACGTTGTCCCGCTCTTCCACACCGTCCGCGTGCGCTCACCCGGCGGCGTCGGCGGGCACGGCAACGGCTTCACGAGGGGCGGGAAGGCCGGCGGTGAAGGCGCGGTTCGCCTGGTCCGCGTCCCGACCGGTCCACGGCGCGCTCGCGTCCAGGACCGGGCCGATCGGCTTGGCCTTGAAGCTTCGGTAGTCCTCCCGGAGGCCGGCGATCCAGCGGTCGACCGACAAGCACTTGGTTCCGTAGTCCGTCGGACTGATCCTGCTGTTCATGGACTCCACATTGGTGGCGACCTCGCCGCGCCGCTCCTCCAGCTCGCCGACCGGGGCGTAGCCGTACTTCTCGGTGATCCACTCCCACGGCGTTCCCCTGACCACCTCGGCGGTGAACGCCCAGGCGACGAGCAGATCGGTGCGGTACCTGACCCGGCGCACCGCGGACACATAGTCCCCGGCCTCGGCGGGATCGTGGGCGAGGAGCAGAGCCAGCTGCGCCGCCTGCTCCGCTACCGCCTGGGCTTGGGAGGCGAGCTGCAGCCGTGCCCGGTCGGAGGCGCTGAACGCGCCCATCGGGAGCCTGTAGACGCCCTTCCAGGCGTCAGCGGCCGTGTCAGTGGTGATGTCGTTGCTCATGCCGGGTGAACACCACGGGCGGACCGAAGGTCACGCACCCGGCACCCCGCGCACGGCGACGACCACCGTGCTGGCCAAGGGCGCCCAGCAGTGCGAGGAGAGCCAAGCGCACAACAGCCTGCCGATGGTCACCGGCTCGAAGGAGGTCCACGAGATCCCGGTGATCGGCAAGTTCTGGCCCCAGGGCGACCCGAAGCGCCTGCGCGGCGCGGCCCAGGTGTGGGCGCAGTGCGCCTCGGTCGTCGACACGGCGCAGCGCAACGCGGGCCGGCACGCCGCCGGGGTGATGGAGAGGTGCACCGGTGCCGCGTTCGAAGGTTTCGCGTCGTACGCGGCGACGGTGTTCGACCCGTGCCCGCCGGGCGGCACCGCGGTGGCGGCGTCGCAGCCGTTGATGGTGAACATCTCGGCGGCCCGCCGGGAGCTGCAGGCGATCTGCGAGCAGTACGCGCAGGCGATCGAGTCGTGCCAGGACACGCTGATCGGGCTCGGGGTCGCCGCCGGGGTCGTCACCACGGCCGGAGTGGTCCTGACGCTCTTCACGTTCGGGGCCTCGGACGCGGCCGCGGCCGTCGCGGAGGCCGAGGCGGTCGTCTCCTCCCTGGCGTCGCGCCTGGTGGTGCTCGCCGGGACGGCCGCCGCGGCGAGCGCGGTGCCGGCCGTGACGGGCGTCGACTCGGCAGGCACGGCCACGCCGTCCGACCCCGCGGGCCAGCAGCCCGCGGGCGACGGGACCGGGGCGACAACAGCGGACCGTGATCAAGCTCGGTTGAGTACACGCGAACGTGCTCAATGATCAGGCGGCGACGCCGAGTTCGCTGTGGGTCCGGTGCAGGAAGTCGCGGACGGTACTCTCGCGCCGCCAGGGGGTGAGTGCGGCGTTGAACTCGCGGACGTAGTCCTTGGCCCGGCTGGACTGGACGCGGGCGAGGATGTCGACGGCCTGGTTGCCGAGCTCCAGGCCCTGGTCGAGGTCTTTCGCCTGGAGGTGGGCGGTCCCCACGATGGCCAGGCGCATGCCGACGGAGCGGGTGAACACGCCGGTCGGCATGGCGGCGGCCTGCGCGTTCCAGGCCAGGGCGGCCTTGGGGTTCTTGAGGTCGCGGAAGACCTCGGCGGCGTCGGCGGAGAGCCGGGCGTGGTGATAGAAGTCGATCCAGGCGGGTTCACCGGCGCCGTCGCGGGCCTGGTCGAGCAGGCTCTCGGAGGAGGCGAGCGCGGCGGAGGCGGCCTTGGCGTTGTTGTCGCGGGCGTGGGCCCTGGCCTCGATGAGCTTGGTGAAGGCCAGCACCCGGGGGGCGGCATGGCCCTTGGCCCGCTGGAAGGCGCCCTGGGTCATGTCGATGGCTTCCGAGGCGAAGCCCCGCAGCAGGGTCTGCATCGCCATCGTGGTCAGCACATAGCAGCCGAGCTCGACGTCGCGGCCTGCCCGCGCGAGGCGGAGTGCCTGGATGAAGTGCCGCTGGGCGGCGTCGTGCTGGCCGACGTCGAAGGCGGTCCAGCCGGCAAGGCGGGACAGCTCGGCGGTCACCGAGAACAGCTGGCGGCCCACGTCGTCGCTGAACGATCCGTTCAGGAGCGGTACCGCGCGTTCCTGGAGGCAGGCGGTGACGGAGTTGGCTTTCCAGTTCCCGCCGCCGTATTTCGAGTCCCAGCGTCGGGCGTCGTCTGCAGCGTCCCGCAGTTCGGTGAGGTCGGCGGCTCCGACCCGGCCGCGGCCCCGGTGGGCGGCGTCGTCGTCGGCGGGGGTGACCAGCCAGCGGGTGACCGGGGTGGTGAACGCGGAGACGGCGAAGCCCGTTCCGGTGAGGAAGTCGCGGCGGTTCACAGTGCTCCAGAACGAAGTGGCGACGCGGACGGCGTCGGTGGGGTCTCGCGGGAAATCCAACCCCACCGCGGCGTCCGGCGTCTCGGCATCCGCCATGCCGATCTCCGCCAACTGCACGGGCCGGCCGAGGCGTTCGCCGATCGCCTGGGCCAGCAGTTTGGGCACCGGCCAGTCGGGGACCATGCCCCGGCGGCACCAGTTCGCGACCGAGGTATGCGTATACGTGGTGGTCAGCCCGGCCTCGGTGGCGAGTTGGTTTACGCGGTGGGCCAGCGATTTGTGGCTGGCACCCTCGCACTGGTCGATCATCCGGGCCAGCGCGTCGTTCGGCGGCTTGGCCCGGCGGGTGGTCGACGCCACAGCGTCCCCCTCAATCGGTCCCCGGCTGGGCACGGGGAGTCGTACGCGACTGGTGCAGGAGAAGTCGTACATCCGGCAGCTGAGGCCGGGTCACCGAGGGTATTGCCTCCGCCGCTCGCGGTGAACCGCTTTCGCGAGTTGTGAGCCCCCTTGCGAGCCCTGCCCGCACCGGTCGCCAGGCGGTTGCCTGGTGCTCCGGGCCTCCGCCGGGACGGACCACCTTCCGGCGGGGGCCACCACCGATTCACGCTCGGGGGTGACAACCAGATGTGCGGAATCGCAGGACTGGCCGGCGCCGACGCCGTCCGCCACCAGACGACCGTCGCCGCGATGGGGCTCGCTCAGCACCACCGCGGCCCGGACGGCACCCGGCACCTGATCTCGGCCGACGGCCGGGCGGTGCTGTCCATGAACACCCTGCTGATCGTCGACACCGCCGCCGACCCCGGCCCCTACCTGGACCCGGCCAGCGGCATCGTCCTCACCTTCAACGGCGAGATCTACAACTACCGGCAGGCCGCCGCCGCCTGGGGCATCCCGCTGGAGCCCGGCGAGACGGACGCCCACCTGGTGCTGCGGGCCTGGGCCAAGCTCGGCCCTGGCTGCATGGCCGGCCTGGACGGCATGTTCGCGCTCGCCGCCTACGACCCCCGTGAGGGCCGGCTGTTCCTCGCGCGGGACCGGCTCGGCGAGAAGCCGCTCTACTGGCGTCTGGACGGCGGCCGGCTCGCGTTCGCGTCCGAGGTCACCACCCTGACCGGCTACGGCACCGCCCCGCTGGTCGTCCGCCCCGAGATGCTGAGCATCGAGACGCCGACCGGCGCCGACACCCCGTTCCAGGGCATCCAGCTCCTCCCGCCCGCAGGTCTCCTGGCCTTCGACGTCGCCACCGGTTCGCTGGTCCAGCGGACCTGGTGGTCCCTGGAGGGCCTGGAGCCCTGGCAGGGCGACTACAGGACCGCACTGGCCCGGTTCTCCACCCTGCTGGCCGACCGCGTCCCGATGCGGGCACCGGCCGGGGACTTCGCGCTGCTGCTGTCGGGCGGGCTGGACTCCTCGGTGCTGGCCTACCTGATGCGCCCGCAGCTCTGCGTCACGGTCCGCTACCCCGGCCAGGACCGCCTGGACGAGTCCGCGACAGCGGCCGTCGTCGCCCGGGACATCGGCGCCGAGCTGGTCGTCATCGAGCCGACCGTCCAGGACTTCACCCGCTCGCTGCCTGAGATCATGCACGCGCTGGACTACCCGATGGGCAACGCGTCCACGTTCTCCGAGCACATGGCCTACCGGGCGGTCGCCGAGCGCGGCATCCGCGTCGTTGTCGGCGGGCTGGGGCCGGACGAGTTCCTTATGGGCTACGTCCGCCACGCGCTCGTCCTCTTCGGCCCGGAGGCCGTGCTGGGCGCCGGGCTGGACGCCTACCGGCCACTCGCCTCCAAGCTCACCGGCTCCACCGGCGAGCCGCCCGGGCCGGCCGAGGCGATCGTCCGCCTGGTCCTGCGAGGGCAGGACCCGGACGGGCGGCTGCGCGAGCTGGTCGCCGACGCCCTGGCCCGGGCCGGCGGGGACCTGGCACGGGGCCTGACGCTGGCGGACCTGGCCACGGCCTGGCGCCCGCTGGTGATGACCTCGGACAAGCTGGCCTCCGCGTTCGCGCTGGAGCGGCGCTCGCCGTTCCTGGCGCGGGACCTGGTCGAGTTCTCCTACCGGCTGCCCGTTGAACACAAGATCGCCGACCCGGCGGCCGGCAAGCGCATCCTGAGGGACGCCGCGAAGGCCCTCGGCCTGCCGAGGGAGGTCTGGGGCAGCCGGGACAAGCTCGGCTTCGCCTCCCCGGTCCCCAGCTGGCTGTCCGGCCCGCTGGAGGGCTGGGCCACCGCCCAGATCAGTTCGGCGCTCGACCAGGCCCCGAGCGGTCTGCACCCGCTGTTGGCAGGCGGACTCAGGCCCGGCGGCCGGTTCGACCGCACCCGCATGCAGGCGCTGATGGCCGCTGCCTGGTTCGCCGACCACACCCTGGCAGCGGCAGTATGACATGTCGTCAGCTCACTACGGTGAGCACATGGATACCTTTCCCGAGAACCCGGCCGCCGCCGAGCCGCGCGGAGCGGTCGCGATCATCACCAACCACCGCGGCGAACTCCTCCTGCACCTGCGCGACGACCTCGAACACGTGGCCTGGCCCGGCCACTGGAGTCTGCTGGGAGGCGGCTGCGACCCCGGCGAGAGCCCGGCCGAGGCAATCGTCCGCGAGCTCGACGAGGAAGCCGGACTCGACGCCGGGAGCCTACGCCCGCTGTTCGAGACCCACGACCTGCACGGCTCCGGACAGCTCATCACCTTCTTCGCCGCCCACTGGGACGGCGACGAGACCGCGCTGCCGCTGGCCGAGGGCGTCAAGCTCCAGTTCTTCGCCCCCGAGCACCTGCCCATCCTGACCGTCCCGCCGTTCATCCGCGACGGCATCCACCGTTTCCTCGCCGCCCAGCCCGGCGTCTGACGCCCCCGTCCTTGAGGGGAACCGGGGCGCCGGGCTCGGGCGGCACCCCGCCCCCTCTGGAAGGACACGTTCGTGAAGCTCACCGTGATCGGCTGCGGCTACCTCGGCGCGACCCACGCCGCCGCGATGGCCGAACTCGGCCACCAGGTCCTCGGCATGGACACTGACACCGACAAGGTCGACGCCCTGAACAAGGGCCAGGCCCCGTTCGTCGAACGTGGCCTGGACGACCTGCTGGCCAAGCACACCACCACCGGCCAGCTCAGTTTCACCGCCTCCTACGCGGAAGCCGCCGCCTTCGCCGACGTCCACTTCCTGGGCGTCGGCACCCCACAGCAGCACGGCAGCGGCGCCTACGACCTCACCCACCTGCACACCGCCGTTCGCCGCCTGGCCCCCAGGCTCGGCGACGGCGCGCTGATCGTCGGCAAGTCGACCGTCCCGGTCGGCACCGCCGCCCAGCTGCGGCAGACCCTGAACGAACACGTCCGCGACGGGGCGAGCGTCCGCCTGGCCTGGTCGCCGGAGTTCCTGCGCGAGTCCTTCGCCGTCCTGGACACCCTGGAGCCAGACCGGATCGTCCTCGGCGTCGAGGACGGCGACACCGGCAGCGAGGCCGTCTTCCGGAACGTCTACGCCGGAATCCTGGCCGCCGGCTCCCCGCTCATCGTCACCGACATCGCGACGTCCGAGCTGATCAAGGGCGCCGCGAACGCCTTCCTCGCCACCAAGATCTCCTTCATCAACGCCATGGCCGAGCTCTGCGAACTGGCCGGAGCCGACGTCCAGCAGGTCGCCCTCGCCCTGGGCTACGACCACCGGATCGGCGCGAAGGGCATGCGGCCCGGCCTCGGGTTCGGCGGCGGCTGCCTGCCCAAGGACCTGGCCGGGTTCACCCACCGCGCCGAAGAGTTGGGTGCCGACACCGGCCTGCTCCGCCAGGTCGCGGCGATCAACCGGCGCCGCCGCGAGCACACCGCCGACCTCGCCCGCGAAACGCTCGGCGGCACCCTGGCCGGCAAGCGGATCGCAGTCTGGGGCGCCGCATTCAAGCCCAACACCGACGACATCCGCGACTCCCCGGCCCTCGACGTCGCCGACGCCCTCCAGCGAGCCGGCGCCGAGGTCACCGTCCACGACCCCGCCGCGATGGAGAACGCCCGCCGGGCCTACCCCCACCTCGACTACGCCGACGACCCCGCCGCGGCCGTCACGGGCGCCGGGCTGCTGCTGCACCTGACCGACTGGCCCCAGTACTCCGACACCGACCCCGCCGAGCTGGTCCGGCACATCGCCGTCCCCAAGGTCATCGACGCCCGCGGCAGCCTCCACGCGAACCGCTGGCGCGCGGCCGGCTGGACCTTCCGAGCCCTCGGCCGCCCCTGACCACCAACGCGGGGTGCCCCTGAGCCGTCCTGACGGCTCAGGGGCACCCCGGGTTCCACCCCTACTGGTGACCTGGCTGGCCAGAGCGCCCGGGTGGTGTCACTCGGCTTGATCCGGGCCGAGGGTTTCCTCCGTGGACACTCCGCTTCGGTTGCATCGGACGGCTCAGCCTCGAACCAGGACCCGATGTTGTTCCATATGAAGGGGGCCTTCCACTCGGGCTCTCCCTTCATCCAGCCGAGCATCGCCGCGATGACCTTGTCACGTGAGACCGTCCGGGTCTGGTAGTGCTCGGCAGGGACGCCTTCCCGGTACTCCAGCTGGAACGTGTTGTCCTCACGCATCCGGACCTGGACATACCAGTCTCCCGACTCCTCATCCACGCGTTCGAGGATCAGAGCGCCGCCGCGCTGCAGATTGGCTACTGCCGCGCTCACGGTCGGCTTCGACGGTCGCTTGGCCAGCAAGCCCGCCCGATTCTTCATCACCAGCATGCCGGGATCCTGCCTCAACCGGCTGACATCCGTAGTCCGGGAAGGACAGTCAGAATGATCACGTGGCTGAACGCATGCAGGTCCGTGAGATCGATGACGACGAGGGTAGACGGTTGCTGCGGATCGTCCGCCGGGGCACCGGGTCGGTGGTGACCTGGCGCCGGGCCCAGATGGTGCTGCTGTCCGCCCAGCGCATGCCCGTGGCGAAGGTCGCCGAGGTGACGTTCACCAGTCCGGACCGGGTCCGGGACGTGATCCACAACGTCAACGCCGACGGCTTCGACTCGCTCTACCCGAAGTACCGGGGCGGACGGCCGAGCACGGCCTGCCGTTCTCGACCTGGAGCCCGGCCAAGCTGGCCGACTTCCTGGCCGCCGAGGGGGTGGTCGACCACATCAGCCACGAGGGCCTGCGGGGCCTGCCCCGCGAGGAGGGCGTCCAGCGACGACGAGCACTGGCAGCGCGCCGAGACCCGCAACTTCGCCTCGCTGCTCACCGCGGCCGGCCGGGCCCACACCGCCCGCAAGTCCACCGCCCAACCGCCGCCCCCACTGGCTGACCGACCCGACCCACCAGGGCCTGCCTTCCCACCGGGAAGGCGGGCCCTTTTGCATGCCCAAGGAACGAACGCGCCGAGGCGTCCAGGGCAAACAGAACCGCCCGGCCGCCCAGTAACCGAGCTGAACCCGGTGGTTGACGGTCGGCACCCTGCCCGACGAACAGCGCGTCCGCCCACTCAACCGCACCAAGGGCCCGCCTCCGGAGAGGCGGGCCCTTCCGCCATGCCCCGATGAAGGAGACCCCTTGCCGACGCTGCACTATGCCCCCGCCGCCGCCCGCGTCCTACGCTGCATGGAACGCCACCGCACGGACGCGGCGAAGCTGCGCCGGGTGCGCCGCGCTCTCGATCAGCTCGCCGCCGACCCCCGCCACCCCGGCCTGCGCACCCACCGCTACCACGCCCTGCCCGGCCACATCGGCCGCCGCGTCTTCGACTCCTACGTGGAGAACGGCGCCGGAGCCTGGCGGATCTACTGGGCCTGGGGCCCGGACGCGACCGCTCGCCCCGAGGACGAGGGCCAGGGTGACGCGGTGCTCACCGTGCTGCTGATCGGCCCGCACCGCTGACGTCCTGCTACCCGACCCGCGACCGGATCGTTGACCTGGGCATGGGTGCCTTGAACGACCGGACCGACGCGCTGACCGACGTCGTGTGCGGGCTGGCCGAGCGGGTGGCGGCGCACGGCTGGTCGCCGTCGGCGGCCACCGACACCCTCGACGGCGTCGACGCGCTGCTCGACCTCCTCGGCCAGCTCGGCCCCGAGGCTGCGGCCGTGCCGGAGCCAGCGCTCGCGGCCTCGGCCCAGGGGACGATTCATGGGGACCGCGGCGCCCTTCCACCGGCCATCGAGCTTGCCGGGCCGCTGCCGGTTCCGTCCGCGGCGTCGTCCGCTTAGGTCCGGGGCGCTCCTCCCGGCGGCGGTGTAGGCGGCCAGGGCTGCGCGTTGATGGCGGCCGTCGGGCGTGTGAGCAGGCGGATGCGGCAGCGGGCGAGGCGGGCGCTGTCGCGGCGGGTGTGGGGGAGGACGATGGCGTCGCTGCGGTCGACGGCGGTCACCAGGCGCCGCAGGGCGTGGTCCGCGGCCAAAGACGGCCCGCGGTCCCGCGCCCGCCCCCGCGCCGCGCAGCGTACGGGCTGGGCGGCGCGGCACCGCGGGTCGTCTCAGCGGACGGTCTCCGCGACCTGGTGTGCCCGACGGATCTGGTTGCCCAACTGGGCTGCGGTGGCCGCGGCCTCGGCAATACGCTGGCCGGCCTCGGGCGCATCGGAGTCGGTGGTCATCCGGGGCAGAGCTCCGGCCTGCTGGAGGAGGATCCGTGACACGTCGTCCGTCAGGGCCTGGATCCATTCGAGCGTCTTCGCCAGATCCCGCGGCCGGTCCCACTCCGCCTTGCCATCGGCGAGGTCTTGGGCCACCGTGCGCACGGACTTGGCGGCGTCCTGGACCTGGTACGTCGGATCGTACGTTCCCACCCTGTTTCCCCTCACTCAAGGTCGTCGCACCCCAGCGTGCCGCACCGGGCGGCGACGCGGGTGTGAAATCACTGTTTCGCCGCAGCCTCCAGCGGCGAACTCAAGCGCGGGTGCTGGCTGTTGTCCGGCCTCCCGGGTACTCAGGAAGCCCTCTGGGACGTCCTGCTGGTGCTGCGCCGTACGGTGGCCGGTGACCCGGGCACGGACGGTGCGCGAGCTCCTGGAGGACCTGGGCACCCACCTGTTCACCCCGGCGCGCACGGTTCAGCCTCGTGGTCCCGTAGCGACGGCGGCGGGACGTTGGCGGGGCGGACAGGCCAGAAGCCCGTCCGCCCCAAGCCCTTCAGGGCTATGGCCTTTCCGTGGGCCGCCCTGTTGTTCAGAGGTCGTAGTCGTCGCGCGCGTTGCTGACCTTGCTGGCCAGCAGGGCGCGGCGCTCCTGGTCCTCGGGGATGATCCGGCCGATCTGGACATCGGTGACACCCAGGGCCTTGCCGGCGCGCGTCTTGCCGCCTCACTCGGGGCCCGCGAGTTCGGTGACCAGGCGCGCGTAGGCGCGCTGCTGCAGCGCGTCCTGGCGCGCGAGCGAGCGGCGCTGGCGCTTGATCTGGGCGGCGGCCAGGTCCGGCTCGACGGGCAGCGCCAGGAGCAGGACCGCGGCGTACTCGTCCAGGGCCGCCTGGTCCTGGTCGAGGTCGGCACGGCCCTCGGCGTAGCTGTCGAGGTCGTCCTGTCGGTCCTGGATGACGGAGACGATGTCGCCGAGGTCGTCGGCGGCGGCGTCAGGGGCGAGCTGCTGGATCCTCAGTCAGCTCGCCGCACTCCGCGATGTAGAGCATGGCGCCGGCCGCCTCGGCCAGCGCATGGAAGTTCCGCCCTTGGCCGGTGCCTGCCGTTTTGGTCCGCATGCCGCGATCGTGTCGGACGGCACCGGCAACTTGGCGGCCCCCGCGGTCGCGCGTTCGGCCGCCCGCAGCGCGGCGGACCTCCTCGATCGCGGTGCGCAGCTCCCCGGTCAGCCGTCGGGCCGCCGGGGCGGGCGCCGGAAGCCGGCCGCCGGATCCTGCGCGGAGCCTGGGCCGGCTTGCCTCGCTCGGGTCGGCGGTCCAGGCGGCCTCGGCCTCGTACCAGCGACGCTGACAGCTCCTCACGCGGTGTGGCCTGCTGTTTCACAAATTCTCAAACTGTACTCACAAGCTCACCCCCGTGCTCACCTTGATTCCCACGGCGATGTCCGGGCCGACGACGAGGCCTTCAATCGGTCGCCTCCATGTCGGCGCCGTGCGGCTGGTGGAGTTGTTCGGCGGTGCCGGCCGCCCCGGCCGGGGCTGGGGCCATCGGGGTCCGTCGTGTCGGCTCCAGGCCAGGAGCGTGCGGGCGGTCGCGGCGTGTGTGGTGAGGAGCTGTCGGCGCGCGGCGTCCCGTCGGGCAGGAACGGCAAGACCATGACCGCCTGGACGGCGGCGAGCGAGGCGATGATGAGCACCGGTGCGAGGAGCGCGGCCAGCAAGACCCACTGGGTGGAGGACGTCGCCCGGGCCGAGCAGGACACCCCGATCAGGCGCCGGCGGTGGTGATCACGGCCTACAGACACCGAGCGGGCGGCCCGGATACGGGGTATCACCGCCACCCGCGAATGGTGGGGAGCGGCCCGCGCCCAAGGCGCCCTGCTACTGATCACCGGGCCGTTCACCAGCGTCTTCGACTTCCGGCACGTCGCCGCGACCGGCCGGCTCTTCCTCCTCACCGTTCCGATCCGGCTCGCCATCGACTCCTGAGCAGCGGGTCCGGTCCCGGCCCGCCCCACCCACCGGGGTGCGGGGACACCGCTATCCCGACCCCGGTCGGGAAGCCGTCCCGCCGCCCCTCTGGCGGGCTGTCGCCGTTCCACCGGACCCCGCAGGCCCCGGATCGGGCGGTGACGGGCCCTCAAGCCCCCGGAGCGCTCCGCTCGGGCCCCGGGCCGCATGCGGCCGCCGCGCCTCGGCCCCCGCGGGGCCTCGCCGTGTGCCGCCGCCCGGGTCCTGCCTCGGTTCGTTACGTGACGGTTCGGTCCGGGGACTGGCCGCGCGGGGCCGCGTGTCGCAGGACGACTCCGGCGGCCCGGGAACGGACACGCAGTCGTCGACAGATCCCGAGAGCAGCGGGGGAGCGAGCGTGCCGTCGCCACCGACGTCGCAGCGGGCGGTGCGCCCGGACCCGAACGTCGGCCAGCGGGCCGCGCTCAAAGGCGGCGAACTCTCCCGCCGGACACACGACGTGCATCTGGCACGCCCGGCGAAGCGGCGCAACGCCTGCCGCGAGGGCGACCACAAGCACCCGCCCGTCGACATCGAACCGGACGGGGAACCGCTACGGCCGTGGGTGACCTGGTTCATCGACTGCGCCCGCAACGCCATCACCGGCGCGGCCGTCACCCCACACCAACCCTCCTCCAGGGACACGGTAGTGGCCGCGCTACGGATCGCCTTGTCACGGGACAAGCCGAGCGACCCCCGGCCGCCCCGGCCGCAGAGACGCGGACGGGGCGGGACACACGACGTCGGCCCCGGCACCGCGAAACGCTCGTTCGGGTGGTGCTGCCGCCCGCCGGCACAACCCGGGGCGCGAGCGGTCGATACTGCCCGTGTACAGCGAGAGGCAGGAGGACGGGGCAGTGACGGACACCTGGTCCCCGGTCGGAGCGGTGTTGCTGGCGAGTGCCCGCCACGCCCGAAACTGGCCCGAGCAGGGCGCGTGCTGGCTGCTGGCCGAGCACGGGATCGGCGAGAGCTACTGGCCGGGACAGCTCGACCGGGCCGGGCTGCTGGCGTGGCACCACGCCCGCCTGGGCGGCGCCCCCCACGCCCAGGCGTTCGTGCGCTGGCCGGCGCTTGCCCGCACCCTGACCCGCCAGATCGCCGACGGCCCGCTGCACGGCAGCCCCGCACAGTGGGCGGTACTGCGCGTCGCCCTGGCGCTGACGACCGGGCGCGGCGGCGACTGGGCCACCGACCTGTCACGGCTGGAAGAGATCAACCGGACCATCGTGCTGGGCGCGGTGGCGTGGGCAGCCGGGGGCGAGCAGGCGGCATATCCGTACACCCGGACCATCCCGGATGCCGTTCCCGCCGGTGGCACATGGGACTCTGAGTACGGTTCGGTAGCCCACCGGCCCGCCCGTGGAGCGACAGGCGGGGCCCGCCCAGGTCCGTCACGTGACGATCCGGTCCGGCCCCGATGAGTACCCGGCCGATCGTCGTCCGGGCGATGCCGGTCCGGGCGGGCCGCAAGAGCCCCTAGGCACACTGCGGCGGCCCGCGGCCAGCCCTACGGCCCCCTGCACCCGGGCCGGACCGACACACCCTCACGGCCCCCCGGAGCCTCCTCCCCGGCGTCGTGGCGCGGCAGGTTCGTCACGTGACGAACCCGGTAGGGCGCTTCGCGGTTCCAGCGGCCGTGACCTCCGGATCCGGTGCCAGCGACGGATACGGCCATGCGCCAGTGACGGTGAGGGCACAGGCCGTGGACGAGCAGGGCGTCGCCCGGGGCGGAGCGATGACACCGTCCCGTACATCCGCTGACGCGTGGCCGCAACGACCGGCGCCCTCCCACCCGTACCTCACACCCGCCCGCTGCGCCCCGAATTCGGTAGAAGCCACAGGTCAGATGGGATAGTGAGTGGGCGTCAAGGTGAAACTCACCACCCCGACAACCCTTCTCCTTCTTTGGTCTTGGTAGTTGGCAGTTGTCGTTGCCGGTCGGGATCGGCGCCTGCGGCGGGCCCTTCCTTCTTCGATGCCCGGCTGGTGCCGGCCGCGCGTGGTGGGGCGGCGCGAGGCGCGGACGGCCCTGCCCGCCGCGTTCCCCGGACACGGCGGCCACGGGCAGGGACGGCCTGGAGAGCCTCCAGCGGGCACCAGGCACCCGGGCGGGGGTCAACGCCAGTCGAGGCCGAGCGCGGCGAGTCGCTCCAGCTGCTCGCTGGTCAGCTTGACCCGGCGGCTCCTGGTGTTCGACAGGAAGACCCCAAGCCGTACGGGCACCACCGCCCCTCCACCGCCAGCCCGGCCGCCGCCGTCGTGCACGGGAATCTCTTCGACATGGCCCCGGGGCACGGTCACCGTCCCGGTCCGCTCCCGGTACCGGGCGAGCGCGGCCAGACCCCGGTCGAACGCGCCCGGCTTCCCGCCGGCCTTCTCCACCACGCCCTTCGCGGCGGCGGCCGGGACGGACTCCGGCCCGACACCGAGCGCGGCCAGCCGGCCCTGCTGCGCCTCGCTCAGGCCCTGCCACACGATGTGCCGGCGCTGCCGCTCCAGCCACCTCCCGACGTCGAGCCCGTGGAGCGTCACCCCCGGCAGCAGATCACCGAGCTGCGCCCCGCCCTGGAGGCACTCGGCGACGGCGGCCCAGTGGCGCTGCCAGTCCAGCGGCCATACCGGGTTCCAGTCCGGGTCGATCCCGGCCAGGGCCTCGATCCGGTCCGGCCGGCCGTCCAGGACACCGGGGCGGCGCTGGTTGGACAGCCACTGCCCGACCGGCTTGCCCAACGCCGTCGCGGTGCGCGGCGCCGCCAACGTGCCGTGGTGGGCGTAGTACTCGCGGGCGGCGGCGAGGTTCTCCTCCCACCCGGCGTCCAGCGGATCCCACACCATCCCCAACGACTCCAGCCGCCAGGCCCGCCGGCCCTCCATGAGTGTGAAGTTGCACATATTTGTCGTCGGATGCGGTGGTTTTCTGTCGTTGAGTGTGGGGGTGTTTTTGCTGGTCAGTGGTAGTGCTGGCTGATGGCGCGTCAGGTTGGTGCGGTTTTCGGCGTCATCGGGGTGACGTTCCTCCTGGTCGCGTTCGTGCGGTTTCCTAAGCGCTGACAGGGTGTCCGGCTTGTACCAGATAGTCCCGCCGGGTGTCACCGGAATGCGGTTTCGGGCGTCATCGTGGTGCGGCCGCTGTCTTCATGAACGGGCAGGGGACAAGCCCGGCCGTTGCAGGGGCTGTCGAACAGGTCGGGAGGGCATGGATGGCGGACGGCGGCGGTGGTTCGGGAACGGCATCGTCCGGGGGTTCGGCGGCCGCGGTTCGGGAGCAGGTGGTGTTCCGGCTCCTGGCCCTTCAGGAGCGTGGTGTCCTGACTCCCGATCATGTACGCCGTGCGGCTTTCGCGGCGGGCCGGTCGGTGCGGACGGTGCAGCGGTGGCTGCAGGAAGCCCGGGAGGAGGGCCGGACGGCGCGCAAGCCCCGGCTGCGGTTCACGGTCACGGACGAGGTCCACGCGCGGTTGGCATTGTGGTGCGGGAACGCGGCGGCGGTCCACCGGGAGCTTCTCGCGCAGGCCCGTGTGCCGGTGGACGACTCTGTGGACGGGAGTGCCAGTGGGGAGCCGGCTTCGGGTGCCGGGAGCGGCGGGGGAGTGGGTGTGCCGTCGTTGGCGACGCTCCAGCGGGCGGTGCGCCGTGACCTGAACCCAGGTCAGCGTGCCGCGCTCAAGGGCGGGGAGAGAGCCAGGCGGGCGCACGATGTGCATCTGGCCCGTCCGGTGAAGTGGCGCAACGCCTGCTGGGAGGGCGACCACAAGCACCTGCCCGTCGAGGTCGAGCTGGACGGGCGTGCGGTGCGCCCGTGGGTGACATGGTTCATCGACTGCGCCCGCAACGCGATCACGGGTGCGGCCGTCACCCCGCACCAGCCGTCCAGGGACGCGGTGCTGGCGGCGTTGCGGATCGCCTTGTCGAGGGACGAGCCGGGCGGCCCGTACGGGCCGATCGGAGGGCTGCCGGAGCTGGTGCGGGTCGACCGCGGCAAGGAGTTCCTGTGCGCCACGGTGACCAGGGCGCTGGGCGCTCTCGCGGTCCCGGTGCAGGACCTCCCCGCCCGCAGGCCGGAGTTGAAGGGCACGGTGGAGAACCTCAACCACTGCGTCGTCGACATGTTCCTGGTCGCGCAGCCCGGATACCTCCACGCCCCCGCCGCCACGACCGGGCCGCGGGGCCGGCGCGGCGACCTGGACGGCCTGCTGCCGTTCACCGAGTTCACCGCGCGGCTCCTGGACTGGGCGCGGTGGTGGAACACCGAGCACCGCCCGCAGCCGCTCGGCGGCCGCACACCGCTCCAGGCGTGGCAGAACGACCCCACCCCGATCGAGGACGTCCCGCCCGCCCTGCTGCGCTCCTTCACCCTCGAGGACGCGGGAGGCGACAAGGTCCTGTCCACGAAAGGCGTCTACTGGCGGGGCCGTTACTACGTCGGCCCGTGGATGCACGGCATGGACGGCACCCGGGTACGGGTGCGGTTCGTCCCCCACCACGACCACGAGATCGAGGTGTTCGACGCCGCCACCGGCGCCCACCTCGGGCCAGCGCACCTCGCGGACGCCGCCACCGCGGCCCAGCGGGCCGCGCTGCGCCGGGCGAAAGACGCCCAGCGGCGGACGATGGTGCGGGCGCTGGCCTCCGCGGACCGCCAGCGCCGCCGGCTGGGCCGCTACGGCGCGGTCACCGGGCCGGGCCAGCCCGAGCCGCTGGCGGCGCTGACCGCAGCCGAGGCCGAGGAGCAACTCGCCTCGGCCGCCGGGGCCGGGGGCTCTTTGGCGAAGCGGGCACTGCCGGACCTGATCCCGCCCAGGCAACCCCCGGCCTCCTGGGCCCGCCCGATCCCGCTCCAGCCGACCACCCCACCAGCCACCGACACCGCCCAGGACCCCGAAGACGGCAGCCGGGACCCCGCACCACCGTGCCCCTGAACCCGACCACCCCACAGACAAGGACCGACGCGATGACCACCACCGGCCGTCTGGGCCGCCTGCCGGCCGAACGCGAGGACCACTACATGCGCCTGGCCGGCGCGCAGATCGTCGGCACCCGAGCGCTGCTCGCCGCACGCGAGAACATCCGCGCCGCGATCGACGCGAAAGCGATGATCTGCATCTACGGACCCACCGGTCACGGCAAGTCGTTCGCGGTCAACGCCTCCCTGCGCGAACTCGCCCCCACCCTGACCCACCGCATCCAGTTCCGCGCCCGCCCCTCCACCCGCGACCTGCGCCACGAACTGTTCCACGCCCTGGGCCTGCACGGCCGCCCGCCCTCCCACGCCATCGAGTTCGACCGCACCCTGCGCGGCGCCCTCGAAGAACGCCGGGTCCTGGTCTGCGACGAGGCCCAGTGGCTCTCCAAGCTCTGTTTCGAGTACCTGCGCTACCTGTGGGACGACGCCGGCACCGACCTGACGATCATCTTCACCGGCGGCAACGGCTGCTTCGAAATGCTGCAGAGCGAGCCGATGCTCGAATCCCGCGTCTACGCCTGGCAGGAGATCGACCCCATGCCGCTGGACGAGGTCCTCACCGTCATCCCCGCCTTCCACCCCATCTGGGCCGACGCCGACAAAGAACTGATCGCCCTGTGCGACCGCGAAGCCGCCCACGGCAACTTCCGCGCCTGGGCGAAGATCACCCACCACCTCACCGCCGGCATGAAGGAAACCCGCCGCACCACCGTCGACGAAGACCTCCTGCGCTGGGCCTACAGCAAACTCCGACACCGCCGGGCCGCCTGACCATGCTCACCTGCCCCCACCCACCACCGGTCACCATCGTCCTGGACCCCCGTGACGCCCTGCCCCACACCCGCACCGCCCAAGCCGCCCACGACCCCGCCACCGGCCGCGCCACCATCCACCCCACCATCGGCACCGACTCCACCATCTGCCTCGCCTACGACATCCTCGCCGCCCTCGGCAAACCCGTCCCCGTCACCGGCTACCCCCGCCTCGACCCCACCCCGCCCTGGGCCATGACCGCCGCCTGGATCCTCGCCACCCCCATCACCCACCTCACCGTGCTGCGCACCCACCTCCTCACCCGCCGCCGCCTCACAGACCTGCTCACACTGCGGGAACGCACCGGCGTGCACCTGGCCCTGGTCTGCCACCGCCCCCGCCCCACCCCCACCCTGGAACACGCGCTACGGGCCATCGACCACCGCATCGCCGAGGCCGCCGCCCACCTTCCCGGCGACAACGCCACGAACCCGCCCCGCCCGCGCCGACCGCTGCAGGACCGCTGGCTCAACCTGCCAGCCCTGACCACCTTCTGCTCCCTCGACAGCCCCCAGCGCTACTGCCGCTGCACCCCGCCCCTCGCCCACACCCGCGGCTTCCAACCACCGCAGATGCCTCCGGCCACCACCGCCGAGGTCGCCCGCCGCCTGCACACCGCCACCGCCCACCCCCACCTCGCGGCGGCCCTGGCCACCGCCGTCTTCACCGCCGCCTCCGACACCCAACTGGCCACCGCCCACGCCACCGACCTCGCCCCGCACGCGGCCACCATCACCCTGCACGACCCCGACGGCCTGCGCCACGGCTGCACCACCCACCCCGTACCGCCCTGGGCACGCCCCTTCCTCCTCGCCGCCTCCTACCAGCACAGGATCGCCGCGGGCGGCGACACCCCCCTGTTCACCGCGCCCTTCCCCCACACCGGCCTGCCCGACCCGACCGCCCTCGCCGAAGCCTGCAAACTACGCCCGCCCCAGCCACCCAGAAAGCGCCCGCGCTCACACCGCCCCGCCTCCGACAAGCCACCCCAGGAGACCATCTGGCCGCTCAGCAACGCCCACTACCGCTTCCCCTGGGCCGTCATGGAGGACATGCGCGGCTGCCCGGCACCGCCCGCCCGACACCGATAGCCACCCGAACCCGCTCCCGGCGCCGCCGCGTCCCTCAGGCATCCCCGCCCACCGACAGGCCCCGACTCCGAGAGGTTCACAAGGGGCTCCACCGAGGCGGCGATCCTGTCGAGCCGCCCACCGACGAGCCCGGCCCGCCAGCGGTCAGCGCCAGTCGAGGCCGAGCTCGGCGAGTTGCTCCAGCTGCGCTTCGGTCAGCTTGGCGCGGCGGGTCTTGGTGTTGGAGATCCACACCCCGAGCTTCACCTCGACGGTGTCGCCGTCGCCGTCGGTCAGCTCCTCGACGTGGGCCCGGGGCACGGTCACCGACTCGGTCCGCCCCCGGTACTGGGCGAGCGCGGCCAGACCCCGGTCGAACGCGCTCGGCTTCCCACCGGCCTTCTCCACCGCGCCCTTCGCGGTGGCGGCCGGGGCGGCCTCCGGCTCGACACCGAACGCGGTCAGTCGGCCCTGCTGCGCCTCGCTCAGGCACTGCCAGACGACGTGCCGGCGCTGGCGTTCCAGCCACCGCCCGACGTCGAGGCCGTGGAGCGTCACCCCGGGCAGCAGGTCCGCCGGCTGCGCCCCGCCCTGGAGGCAGTCGGCGACGGCGGCCCAGTGGCGCTGCCAGTCCAGCGGCCATGCCGGGTTCCAGTCCGGGTCGATCTCCTCCAGGGCCTCGATCCGGTCCGGCCGGCCGTCCAGGACACCGGGACGGCGCTGGTTGGACAGCCACTGCCCGACCGGCTTGTCCAACGCCGTCGCAGTACGCGGCGCCGCGAGGGTGCCGTGGTCCTTGTAGTACTCCCGGGCGGCGGCGAGGTTCTCCTCCCACGCCGCGTCCAACGGATCCCACACCATCCCCAACGACTCCAGCCGCCAGGCCCGCCGGCCCTCCATGAGGCCGGCCGCGTAGGCCTTGCGCTGCTCGCTCACCCAGTGCCCCAACGGGTACATCTGGTGCGCCTCCAGCCCGGCCCTCGTCGCCTCGCGGTGATCGAACGGCACCCGCAGATGCCCCTCCCGCTTGAAGTACTTCTCCGCCGCCGACCACCCCCGCGCCCAGTCCTGACGCTCCGTGTCGATCACATTGAACGACACCCACTGAGCGACCATCACCGGGTCCCTGGGGGCCGAAAAACGCAGCAGCATCCGGCTCTCCTTCTCACCATCCTGAGGCTCCGGACCGATATCAAGCGACGGATCCACCACGTCCTTCTGCTCGACCTGAGGAATCGCCAGCAATTCCACGGCCTCCTCATCATGAGCCCGCAAAGCCTGCAACACATTCACCAAAGGCCGATACGAACCGGACGTGAACATGTCCTGAGGCGCCTCACCCTCCTTCAAAAAGACCGGCACGACCAGACTGGCGAGCTTCCCCTCACCCGGCTGCTGCCGCAACGCCCGCCCGATCGCCTGCACGATGTCGTGCGGCGCCCCCTTCGGATCCAACAGCGCCACCGAGTCCACCGCCCGGATATCCACCCCCTCACCCAACACCCGACAGTTGCACAACACCGACCACAACACGCTGCGCCCGAACTCCCCGATCACCCGCCCGCGCCGCTCACCGTCGTGCTCGCCCTTCAGCCAGCCCGCCCAGATCCGCTCCGGGTACACCTCCGGATCCGCCGCATGCAGCCGCCGCGCCATCGCCGGCAACCCCTCCGCGAACGCGTTCGCCTCCACCGTCCGGTGATGGAACGTGATCATCGACCGCAACCGGTGCTGCGCCATGGTGCGGAGCATGGCGGCCTGGAGGGCGCCGAGCCGTTGCCCGCGGATCTCCTCCTGGCGCCGCTCAGGGCTCATCAGGCGCTCCGGGGTGACCACCGGGTCGGTCAGCTCGACGACGATGATCTGGTAGCGGGCGAGCAGTCCCCGCTTCACCGCCTCGGACAGCGGGAGCTTCCACGCGACCGGGCCGAAGATCGCCTCGTCGTCCATGGACGCGGCCATCTCCTGCGGCAACGGGTCGTACCGCTCGCCCTCCCGCAGCTCCCAAGCCGGCGCCGGCCGCTCCTGCCAGATCCGCGGCGTCGCCGTCGCGTACAGCCGCCGGGCCGCCGGGATGACCTCCTGGTGGTGGATGTCCGCCCACGCCTTCCCCAGGCTCCCCGACGTGCGGTGCGCCTCGTCGACCACGGCCAGGTCCAGCGGGTCCAGGCGCTTGCCGTAGGCGCCCTCGAAGGCCTCCGCCAGCACGCCCAGCGAGCTGTAGGTGGCGAACATGGTGACCGGACCGGAGCCGTGCCACATCGCGAGCCGGACCGGGTTCGTCGTGCACCGCACGTCCATCGACCACAGCTCGACGTCGTCCTCCATCGAGCACACCGCCACCGCCGGCCCCGTGTGCCCGACCTCCCGCCACGCCTTGACCGTCTGCCCCAGCAGGGCCAGCGTCGGCACCAGCACGAGCACCCGGCCGCGCGGCACCATCCGCCGCGCGGCCGCCGCGCAGATGAACGTCTTCCCGGTCCCGCAGGCCGCGTGGATCTGAGCCCGCAGCCCGTTCCAAGGAATCGACCCGCCCGGCGGGATGTCCAGCGCGCGAATGATCGCGTCGACCGCCTCGACCTGGTGGTCACGCAACTCGATGGGCATCGCCCCGTCCCTTCGTGGAATGCTGGAGGGGACTCCCTTGATCGCACAACACCCGCAAGAGAGTCGAACACCGGGGGTGCGCCAGCAATCCTGACTCTACACAGTGCATCACTATGACGCATCAGGCTTGCCGGAAGATCAGGCCTCAAGGTGATGCAGGCGGTCTCCGGGAATGAAGCCAGGCTTCGAGTGGCACACTCGCCCGCAGACAAGACCCCTTGGAGGCAGGTGGCGAAAGGCGTTCAGGGTGGATGGAGCGAAGCGGAGTCCACCGGGCTCGACAGGGATGCCAGCCGTGACCGGCCATGAGGTCACGGAGAGCCACAGGGCAGGGGTAGAAAGGAACCCCTGAGCCTACACAGTGCCGCGCATGATGCACCCCCGCCCCTCCAGTCAGCCGGATTCCCCGAAGCGAAGCGGAGTGGGAATCAGATCAATGAGCGCCTGCGCGAATTGATCCGAATTCCGCCTGCGGAATTCAATTCCGGCGTTTACGCCGGAATCCCGCCGAAGCGAAGCGAAGGCGTTCCCTGCCCGGCGGCTTGCCGCCGGGGTACCCGCTC
>NZ_JBHVRS010000028.1:13072-110672 GCF_042885595.1 Kitasatospora sp. NPDC058046 | reverse complement strand
GGCCTGCACCATGTGGTGCAGGCCGCCGCCCATATGCGCACACGAGTCCGAGCCCTGCCTAGGCCCGACTCTGCCGCAGGACTTAGCCGAAGGACATGTTGACCGAATCGGAGAGGCCGATCGCTCTGAGGTCCGCTGAAAGCCAGTTGTAGGCAAGAGCCGTAGCCGGACTCTCCCCAAATACCGACAGGACTTCATGGACGAAGCTTCGCCCGGACCATGCGGCCGATTCGGGGTGAAGACGGCGAAACTCGGCGTGGCCGTCGATGGATCCAAACCAGGTGGGCCAATAGTCGGCCTCGGCGCTGACGTCTTCCACCTCCGTGACATCGACCTGGGATGGAGAACCAGGTGGCAACGGGAGGATGGTGCGCAAGAACATGGGCCCCACATCCAGCCGGTCGGTTTCGATAGGAGGCCAGCTGATCTTGCAGGCGAACCGCACCGGCAGCGCACCGCCGAGTTGCAGGGTCCGTCGAATGGGAGCCAGGTACTCCGTGACGATGTCTTCGTAGATGGACAGCGCGCCGGAGTAGACCTGTCTGACCATGTCGATCAGTACCTCCGGGCTGTAGGCAGCGGAGACATCGCATGAAACCCTGTCAGGCCCCGAGACGTCCGGCGCCGGATAGGGGCAGTGGATCAAACCGTCACGAGTGATCAGGAGACGCTGATCGGCGCACTGGTCGCGGAGTGTCG
Source organism: Kitasatospora sp. NPDC058046 (assembly GCF_042885595.1). Lineage (NCBI taxonomy): Bacteria > Bacillati > Actinomycetota > Actinomycetes > Kitasatosporales > Streptomycetaceae > Kitasatospora > Kitasatospora sp. NPDC058046. Next base: position 109,973 of record NZ_JBHVRS010000028.1, on the reverse strand, counting down.
CCAGTTCCGACCGCAGCGCGACGACGCCGCCTTGGAATCGGACCAGGGCGATGTTCGGAGTTTCCCGGAAGATCTCGTCGACCGCCGAGATGACATCGGTGAGTGCGATGGGGAGACGTGACCCGAAGCCGACCTTCCCGGTCAAGAGCCTGGCGATGTTCCAAGCTCGCTCCTGGACAGCAGTCACGTTCTCGGGCAAGGTGAAGGCTCGGTGTATGAGCACTTGCGCCATGCTCGCCTTCACCCACGACAGAGACAGCTCCCACGGCCAGGCGGGGACGTCGGAAGCGACGGCTGTTGAGCGGAGCGAGAGGATCCGATAGCCCGCTACCTCGCCACGTTCCAGGTCCGGTGGCATGGTGACTGCGAAGAAGCGCTCCCGGCCTGTAGGAACTGTGGGAGCAGCGAACACGATGCCGATAGTGGAACTCTCGGAGTCTGATCCGACCCCGATGGGGAGCCCGCGTCCGGCCCCGTCCGAACAACTGAGCAGAGATCCTGCGCGGCCGAGTCCGCTGAGCCAGTCGTCAAGCGTCCTGGACAGGCGCCGGGCGCATTCGAGATCCTCGGGAAGGCCCGCCGTCGATCCGAGTGGGTTCTTCGGAACGGCCTGATCGGTGATCCACGCGGCCAAGCCGGGGTCGAGTGCCGTGAGGTCGCGGAGCAAGGCCGTCACCCGGTCCCACGATCCGCTGGAGACGGCGAAGGTAAGAGCATCCCTCCACCGGTCCCGGCGTTGTGGCGTGAACCCCGAGAGTTCCGGTAGGCCGTTGTCCAAGATGTACTGGCCGCCGAAGTACTGTCCCAGTACCGGTAGGGCAAAGGAGAGCGTGCGGTTCCGGTGGACGACCAGACGGGTCCGGATGAGGTTCTGAAGCTCTTCCCCGGTACCGGCCTCGCCGGCCGCGACGACTCCTCCGGCGTCCAAGGTGAGTCGGCCGAGCCGGGCGAGAAGGGCGTATGTCTCGACGCCGAGGCCGGCGGACCGGGTGAGAGCTCGCTCGACGAGGGCGGCGAGAAACGCTCCCCGCGAACGGGGTACTTCGGAGCCGGACCTGCGGCAGTCGGCGGCGATCAGCGCGAAGAGCGGCCTGTGCAGTGCGTCGCGGATCTCAGGGTTGGAATGCCATGCCAGGTCCTGTGGCGCCTCCACTCGATCGAGGAGTTCCTGGAGTTCGGTCTCCGATAGTGCAGGCAGGGTGAAGGAGTCGGCGCGGAGGTTGAGGTCCGGGCGGCTGGTGGCCAAGACTTTCCGGCCGGACGCGCTGTAGAGCCAGGTCCAGAGTTCGTCGATGATCTCGGCCGTGCGCTCGGCTCCGAACTCGTCCAGGCCGTCAAGGTACACGGTTATTTGATGGTGCCCGTTGGGAAAGTGCGTGACCTGTTCGTCGATAGCTCGTAGGAGGTCGGGTCCGGCTGACCTCGCAGTGAAGTGGACCGGTAGTGGCGCATTGGGATCGTCGATGGCCCGGAACGCCGCCTTCTGGTACTCCCGCTCCAGAGCGACGGTCTTGCCGGAGCCGAAGTCGCCCGTCAGAACTGCGAATTTGCGTCCGCTGTGGAACTGGGCGAATTCCTGACACACGCCAAGCTCGCCGTCGTCGGCCAGGTTCTCGGCTTGTTCGGGATTTAGACCCACGGCGATCCAGCGAGTGATGAGTCGGCCCCTGCTGGCGGTTAGGCCGCGGAGCAGGGCGTCCCGCCTGCTCCGCTCCTCCGACGCTCCGTCAGGGGCTTCCCGTCGCCGGTCGACGGTGTCCTCGTGCGCACGCTTCATGGCCAGGAGGGCGTCAACGGAGAAGTGGCGCCCGTGTTCCTTGTCGATCAGGGTGTGATGCGTAGGACAGAGCAGGATGAGGTTGGTGTATGAGTTCCGCTCCGAGAGCGGGAGACTGGGATTGCCCCTCGGGCCGTCGTCCTCCCTGGCAACGATGTGCGCCTCTTCCCCGAGTACAACCGGGTTCCGCACGGCCGGATCGGTACCCACATCGTCCATGAGTCTTTGGCGGCAGTTCGGGAACGCGCACTCGTTCCCGGAGCGGCCCCAGAGAAGCTTCCGGTCCATGTCCTTGATGGCCACTGGCCTCCCGTTCGTCGATAGATGGTTCGGCCCCCAGCCGGCCTCCTGGAGCCTCGAGCCGCGGTCTACCGGCCGCGATCAGTTCTCGCGCTCCGATACTGTCCCATAGGTGACGGAAGGCTGTTTGGAGTTCGGCAGGACCGGCCGGGAGTTCAGCGCGAGCGTACAAGGGGCAGGGACACAGGCGCGGCCACGGCGGCAGCCTGCGTGGACGGCGTGGACCTGGGGTGGGCGCCGGTCGAGCGGGCACGGGCGGCCTCGACCCTAGTCTGCTGTGCATCGATGATCGAGACGGACGTCCGGATGGACCGCCGGGCCTCCGCCAGCTCGCTGTGAGCGGTCGTGACCGCTTCCTCGATGACCTGGCCGGCGGTCGCCAGGGCCTGGTCGACGTCGCGTCGGCCGCGCAGAGGGCCGAGGTGGGCGGCGGTTGCGAGCTGGTCGGTGGCCGCCCCCAGGGCGGAGACGGTCTGGCCCATCCGGTCGGCGACCTCGCCGTAGGTCCAGGCCGTCCGCAGGACGTGCTCGGGGACGGGCTCTACGGCCACTCGCGCTTCGATGGCCTGACCGATCTCGGCGATCAGGTGGCCGAGTTCGGTGATCTGCCGACCGACGGAGGAGGCTTCGGCGAGCCGGGCCGGCGGGCTGGTCACGACGGGCAGCTTCGCCTCCTGCGCTTCGAGGCGAAGGGCCAGGGACTGCAGGGCGAGGGATTCGCTGACGGGTGTGTTCACGAGGAGCTCCGGTGGGGGCGGGTGGGGACGGTGGGGGCAGTGACCACGCACGGGATTCGGGCGGAGGCGGCACCGGGCATCGTGCGGCCGGCGGCTCGGGTGGGGCTGCGGGCGAGCGCGGCGCTGACGCGGGCCGCCTGGTCGGCGTGCGGCCGCGGTTGCGACTCAGGCGGGGAGGTAGCCGTGCGCCAGCGCTCCCGCACCCGGTCGACCGGGCCGAGCGCATGAAGAGCCTGGCCGATGAGCTGACCGGGGGCGAGCCGGTCGCCGTCGGCCTGAGCGGCGATCTGCCGGGCTGCGACGGCCGCGGTGCGGTTGAGGGAGCCGCGCAGGAGCTGCTCGCCGAGCCACTCGGCCGAGCCGGCCGCGCCGTTGCCGAGCACGGCGGAGAGGCGTTCGCCGGTGAGGGTGCCGTCGGCGAGCAGGCCCCGCCGCTGCACTTCCCACAGCGCGGTGACCGGGTCGATCGGCTCCCCCCGGTGGTGGAGCGCCCCGAGGCAGCGGTAGAGGTGGCCGTGGCCCCGGTCGGCGAAGTCGCCGGGCCGCAGCCAGCCGAACACCTCGCCGATCGCCCCGTCCTGGTGGATGAGCAGCGCGAGCAGGAACCGCTCGTCCTCGATCTGGCCCGCCGCAGGTGCGGCAGCGACGACGGCCGGCGGCACGGCAGGGCCCTGCGGCCTCGGCGGGGTTCCCCAACGCCGGGCGAGGTCGACCAGGACGCCCACCAGGACGTCGGATTGGGCGACCGTGCCGTCGGCCTCGTGCTGCCGGGCGCCCTCCTCAGCGACCGCGAGCAGGCGGGCGGCATGCTCGGCGACGGTGCGGTGGATGGAGCCTTCGAGCACCATCCGGCCGTAGACCGGCGCGTTGGCCGGGTGCGGACAGGCCGCGATCAGGGCATGCGGGTAGGAGGCGGTGAGACCTTGGACGTGCCGACCGGCTTCGGCGAGGCTGTCGTTCAACCAGGCCAGCGGCACGGCACCCTCGGCGGCGAGCGCGGGGTGCCCGGCACCACCGAGGGTGCGCAGAGCGCCGAACAGGGCTTGGTGGGCCGGGCGGTAGAAGTCGCGCGGCTCCAGCCAGCCCAGGCGATCGAGCTGGCGCGGATCGAGCAGCACCGCGCCGAGCACGGCCTGCTCCCCCGTGAGCAGCGGGTCCATCACGCTGCCCCGTCGCCCTCGGCCCGCAGACAGGCGACCTCGCGGTCGGCGGCGGCCCTGGCAGCGGCGCACCGGTCCAGCTCACCCGTGAACACCGGGTCGGAGGCGAGAAGGGAACCGGCCCCGGTGACCAGCCACCAGTGGCCCCCGCGCCGGAACACCGGCGCCCCAGACAGCGGAGCCGATACGCGCGGGCGCTTGACGGCGTTCGGATCGGACATGCAGAACTCCCGGAGAGCAAGGGGAATCGAGGCGAGGTGGGGAAGGACGTGCGGCGCCGGCTGGGGGTGCTGTCGACCGGCGCCGTCGGGCGGGGTGCTCAGGCAGAGAGGGTGAAGTCGTCGCGGCTGTGGGCGGCCTTGGCGAGCGCGCGCTCGGTGATGGCCTTGGTGGCGCGGGAGGAAGCCGGGCCGATCTCCTTGGCCGAGCGCTCCTTGTACCAGGGCTTGAGGTCGAGCATCGCGACCCGCATGCCGGTGGCGAAGAGCAGGATCTTGCCCTTGGGGAGCGCGCGGATCTCGTCCGGCGGCAGGATGCGTTCGGTGCGCATCGAGACCGAAGTCGACTTGCCGCTGTCGGAGTTGGAGACCGAGACGGTCTGCACGTCGTGCTCGCCGATCTGCCGCGACAGCTTGTCCGCGAAGTCGGCGTCGTCGATGCCGCTGCCGATCACCTTCACAGTGGCGGCGGACCACAGGGCATCCATGCCGGCCTCGCCCCAGCAGCGCTGGCCCTGGCGGTAAGACTGCAGGATGGTGATCGGGATGACGCCCCGGCTGCCGAGGTGGGAGTAGAGGTCCGGCAAGTCCGAAATCTTGCAGACGTTCGCCGCTTCATCGAGTACGCACAGGGCGGGCGGGTCGAGCCGGCCGCCGTTGCGTTCGGCGACGATGACGGCCGCGCGCATCACCGCGTCGGCCGCCGCCGCGATGATCGCGCTGGCGGAGCCGCCGCCGTCCTTACTGAGCAGGAACAGCGTGTCGCGGGAGGAGGCGAAGTCGAACGGCTTGAACTCCGGTACGCCCTTGGTGGGGGTGACCCAGGCGGCGATCTCCGGGTCCAGCAGGCAGCTGGCGTACTGCCGCGCCGTCTCAAAAATCCCATCCCTGGTCTCGGTGGCCCCGGTGACGGTGCCCTGGAGCTGGGCGGCGACCGCGTGGTGGCCGGCGTCGCCGAGCAGGTCGACGGGGGTGCGGTCGGAAGGCGAGGCGAGCCAGGCCAGCACATCGGTGATCGGACGGCGGTGGCTCGCGGCAGCCAGGAACAGGGCCCCCAGCGTGTTGCTCGCGGCAGTGGACCAGAAGTCGGAGCCGCTGGACTCGTCCACGCTCGCCGTGACGAAGTGCCCGGCCAAGCGCTTGGCGCCGGCAAGGTCGCGGGCGTCGGCGAGGATGTCCCACCACATCTCGCGCGGGTGATGCGCGATCTGCTGCGGGTCGAGCGTCCAGACCTTGCCGACCTTCGCCCGGGCGTCCACGCACGCCGTGTAGGCGTCGTTGGCGGCTTTGTTCGAGGTCAACAGCACGGGCCCGGGCGCGGCGAGGATCGCGGGGATCGCGATGCCGCTCGTCTTGCCAGAGCGCGGCGCCATGATCGCGACCATCACGTCCTCCCAGCTCGCGCGGACCTCGGCCTTGCCCGGGGAGAGCGTGCCGATGGGGATACCGCGGTCGGCTGGCGCGACCTCCTTCTCGTCCTTCAGGCTCGGGCGCAGGCTGCGGGCCTTGTCCGTGACTTCCTCGTCCAGCAGCGGTGCGATGTCCGCTGCCCGGGCCAGACCACTCTTCGTCCCGGCGCGGTGGCGGAGCCACAGGGCGAGCACGGTGACGGTGGAGGCGAGGGTGAGCACGCCGGGGACGAGGCGGGCGCCGACCAGGACGGCGGCGGGGCCGAGGTGGGGCCACAGCCGGTTGGGGTGCAGCAGGGCGTTGGTGGCGTTGAACGATGCCCAGGGGCCGGAGCCGGCCAGGGCGTTGGTGAGGTTGCCGGTCAGCCAGGCGAGGGAGCCGAAGGCGAGGACAGCGCCGAGGACGCCGAACAGGAGGTAGAGCAGCGCGTCCGTGCCGGTGGTGGTCGACGGCGCGCTCGTGCGAGGGGCAGGCAAGAGGAGGTCCAGGGAGGTACGAGCGGGCGGTGGGCGGGGCGCGCTCGGCTCTGGTGCGGATCACGGTGCTCTCCACGGGGCTTGGCTGGCGGAGCGATTCAGCGGGCTCGGGCGGCAGGCCGGGCCGATGTAGCTGATGCGGGCGGCAGCCGGGTGGGGGCGGCTGCGGTGGACATGCCGGGGGTGGTGCTGCGGGCGAGGGCTGCGCGGGTTCGCAGGTCGTCGGTGCCCCTGCCGTCGGTGGCGCCCGGCGCGCGGGACCCGGCGCGCCGGACCTCGTCGACGGCCCCGTCCAGTTCGGCCTGGACCTCGACGAGTTGGTCGGACGAGGACCCGAATCGGTCGGAGAGTTCGACCTGGTCGGGGTCGAGATCGGTGATCTGTTCGGAGGCGGTCTCCAAGGCCTCCTGGAGGCGCACGAGCATCCCGTCGTCCGGGTCGAGGAGTCGGTCGAGCACGCCGGCGAGCTCGGCGAAGTCGGTGCTGCCGCGCAGCTCATCGCTGAGATCGAGGATCTGCTGGCCGGCGGTGGCGAGCGGCTGGACGTCGAGCCGGGGGTCGAGGTCGACCTTGTAGCGGGCGGCGCGCAGCATCTCGGCGGCGTGGGTGGCGCAGGCGGCTGCTTCGTGGTTGGGCGTCGTGGTGGGCAGCCGGTGGCGGCGGCCGTGCCAGTCGTCGATCTGCTTGAACCCGGCGTGGCGGAGCAGGGTGGCCGAGAGGTCGTCGCTGGTGCCGGTGGCGACGACGCTGCCGCTGGGCCCGGCGCCGATGGTGATGGCGGGCATCCGGTGGTCCTTGGAAGTGGTGACGGTACGGGTGAGGTGGCCGAGTTCGGCGGCGATGCGGGTGCACTCGGCCTGTATGTGGAAGGGGTCCCGGTAGGTGCCGTGGATGTATCCGTCCTCGCGTACGACGGTGGCGACGACGTGCACGGACCGGTCGCCATTGCGGATCGCGGCCCACCGGCAGCCGTTCCGGTCGTCGACGGGGGCGAGTCCGGTCGCGGTGACCAGGCGCCGGGCGACGTCGGCCCACTGGGCGTCGCTCAGGTCCGGTTGGCGGGGGTCGGAGCGCACCGAGCACATCCACACCGGGAGTTCGGGCGCCCGGGAGCCGATCCGCAGGGCCGGGGCGTCGAGCACGCCGCCGCCGAGGACCTCGTGCGGGTCGCCGAACAGGGGTAGCTGCAGCTGTTTGTCGGCGCCGCGGTAGTCGGCGCCGATCAGCCTGGGGCGCAGCCGTCCGCGTGGGTCGTCCAGGCCGTAGAGGGTGGGGATCAGCGCGGCCGTGGTGGTGGCGCGCTGCAGGTGGGCGATCACGGCGTCCCCTCTCGGACGGGCGGTGGGGCCCGGCGGGCGGGCTGGGAGACCGAGAATCCGCGGATTCGGCGGTTTGGCCGGGCTGGAAGTCGGTGGTAGGAGGCGGCTGGGCCCGGCCGGGGTGTTCCGCGAGCGTCAGCGAGGTGCGGCGAGCGGATCGGTGGTGTCCTCGGCGCGCCGGGCGCTGCGGTGCAGGGGGCTGGCCGTCGTGGTGCTCTCGAATCGGACGGCGAGGAAGGGGAGTTGGTTCGGTGCCCTGCCCGCAGGGGCAGGGCACCGGGGGTTCACACGAAGGGGTTCTCGGTCGGCCGGTCGGTGTCCAGCGCCGCGTCGAGCAGCTCGGGCAGATCGGCGGGCTCGGAGGCGCGCTGGTCGATCCACCAGCCGGCGCGGGTGATCGTGCGGGCCTGGTCCTCGATCTGCTCCCACTGCGGCTCCGGCATGCTCCCGTCGAGGACGAGGGCGGTGTAGGCGGCGGTGAGGACCTGGTGGCGGCACCGGATGCCCCAGGCGATGCCGCGGTCGGTGCCCTCCAGTGGTGGCATCCGGTACTGCTGGGACCAGGCTTCCGACTCAGCCTGCTCGGCGGCGCGTTTGGCCTCCAGCCACTCGGCCTTGCCCGTCTCGTCGTCGCCTTGGGCGGCGCGCCAGCAGTCGGTGCAGTCCTGCCTGGCCAGCCACTCGGCGAAGCCGGCTCGCCGGTCGGCCGGGCGGGCGCCGAGGTCGCGTTCGGCCTCGTGCCCGCACGCGTGGGTGATCGTCCAGACCTTTTTCACTGCCATGCTCGTCTGTCCCTTGTTCGTGGTGCTGGTTGGTCAGCGGTGGTGGTCACCGGTGGTGGCACAGGTGAGGACGGTGTCCGCGAGGGCGGGCTCGACGGCGACGGTGTACCGGCCCCGCTGGAGGCGGATGGTCGCCTCGGTGACGGCGTCGAGGCCGTCGCCGGGCGCTCGGAGGATGTCGAGGTTCGCCAGGTGGAGCCATCCCGCTTCGGTGAGGAGTTCGGCCGGCTCGCGGGGCAGGTGGTCGCGGAGAGCGGCGACTATGCCCAACTTGGGGTGGACGGCGAAGGCTACGTCCGGCTCCTGGGAGAGGCGCGGGAGCGGGGGGTGCTGGGGCGGTGGAGGAACTGGGTGTCGTCGGAGGGGGTGGCGGCAGCGGGCACAGAGGCTTCCTCGAGGTGGTGCGGGGTTGGTCAGCGCGTACGGGCGAAGGCGATGCGGGGGTCGACGGCCGCGGGGGGCCTGCTGGTGCCGACTGCGGCGGCAGGAGCGGGCTGGTGGGTGGGGCCCTTGAGCGCGGCCTCGTCGACGCGGAACTTGTGCGTGGTGAACGCCTGCCGGACCTCGGCGCGGTGCGCGGCGACGTCCTCGGCGAGCCGGGGCTCCAGGGCGACCTGGAAGTTGCCGCGTCGCAGTCCCGTGACGGTGTGCGCCACGATGTCGAGCGACTCCGCCCGGGTGCCGGTCGGCGGGAAGTAGACGTCCAGGTCCCGGTGGTGGCGCCAGCCGTCGGTGTCCAGGAAGATGCCCGGATTGAAGGGCAGGTGGTCGTTGACGGCGGCCACGATGCCCAGCGTCGGATGCTCGGCGAAGGCGACGTCCGGACCGGTGTCCGGTTGGTGGCTGGGCGTCGGTTCGGCGGCGGCCGTCCGTTCCTGTGCCCGTTTCTGCCGACCGGTGTTCTCGGAGGCCAGGGCCATGTCGGTGTCGACGCGATAGCCGGCGTCGGTGAGGAGCTTGGCAGCCCACGCTGCGCGTTCGGGGGCTTGGAGGTGCTGGTCGGTGAGTGTGTAGAGGGTGGGGTGGCCGGGGAGGCGCTCGAAGTCGAGGCGCTCCAGCATCCACTGGGCGGCCGGGGACTGGGTGGGCAGGGAGGCGACGATGCCGTGGTTCGGGTGGTGCCCGATGGCGACGTGGGGAAGCTGGGTGGGTTCGGCGGCAGACACGGTGGGGCTCCGCTTTGGTGGTCGGACGGTGGGAGCGGTGGGCGGAACGCGGTCTGCGGCGGCGGGGCACGGCGGTTGTCCTTCCCGGGCAGGGGTTCAGCGGCGCGGACCCGCGGAGCGGACGGCGGCCGGTGCGGCGAGGACGGCTTCGGCCGGGTGACCAGTGAGGGTGCGTACGGCGGTGGGGGAGGTGGCGACGGCGGCGAGCACCCGGGTGTCGAGGCGGGCCGGGACCCGGGGTGCGGGCCGGGCGCGGCTGGGGTGAGCGGCGTGCCGATCGGCGAGGTCGCCGCGCATCGCCCGGATCTCCCGCACGTAGCCGTCCGCCATGTCCGCGATGTGGCGCAGACGGGCGGCGTAGTGCGGATCGGAAGCGCCGCCCAGGCCCTCCCACCAGGAGGCGCTTTCGTGGAGCACGCCGACGACCTGGTCGAGGACGCCGTCGCCGGGAGCGGTCAGTTCGCTCAGCGCGTCGGCCACCTCGCGGGTGTGCCCGGCTGCCGAGACGGCCTCGCCGACCTGGGCCAGCGACCGGGACGGGGGCAGCGTCGGCGAAAGGCTGTGGTCGATCAGGTCCGCCGGGCAGGTGAAGCGGTAGCCCGCGGCGCGCAGGTGGTCGACGGCCCGCGTCACGGCGCTCCGGCGCTCGCCGGGGTCGACCATGGCGACGGGAAGCCGGTGATGGGTCTCGTGGACACGGACGACGGGGATGAACCCGGCGCGGTGGAGGGCGGACTCGGCGCCGGCACGTACGGCCTGGACCTGTTGGCGGGACGGCACGCCCAGGCCGTCGAGGTACTCGTCGACGGCGGCGAGAAGCTCGGGCACGTTCCCCCGCTTGCGGGCGTCGGGCCCGCCAGGCCTGCTGTCGTAGAGGACTTCGGGCAGCTCGGCGTTGCCCGGGGCGTACCGGCTCACGAGCCACGCGTCCGGGAAACCGGGGACTTCGGGGCGTCCGCCGTCCGGCGGGGGTGAGATCGACAGGAAGGTGCCGTCGTGCAGCTGCGCGACGACGACATGGTCGTCCGCTCCGAAGTCGACCCCGGTCTCAAGGCCCCGCTGCGCGAGGGGTCGGGTGACGTGGGCGTAGTGCCGGCCAGGACCGGTGGTGTCGCGGCCGGGCGGGGTGTCCGGGCCGTAGACGTGGGCGGTGACGCCGAAGCCGTTCTCGGCGAACAGGACGGTCAGCTGGTCGGGTTGCATGGCGTGCTCCTGCGGGTGCGCGGACGGGCCGCAGCGGGGCGGGGAGCTGATGATGCCGAAGACCGGGGAGTTGGTCCGGCTGCGAAGCCGTGCTAGACGCTCACCGCGCGCACCGGAGTGCACCCGGCGTCGGCGGGACCGGTGACGTTGCCGCCGCAGTGCTGGGGCCGTGAACCGGGCCGGTGCGCGCGAGTGCGGCCTTGACCTGCTGTTCGCGGTTCGGCTCGGGCGAACCGATCCTTGGTGCGACGTGTGCTGCCAGCGCGGGAAGCGGGCCGTTCGTGAGCGGCGCGGCACACTGCCACGCCTCCTGATTGCGCAGGTCCTCGGCGCGGTCCCGCGCTCGCTCGGCGGCGGCGCGGTCTCCGGTGATCGCGGCCATGTCGGCGCGCCAGCCGTCCCGGACCTCTCGGAGCCTGTCGAGCGCGGTCTCGGTGACGTGGAGCTGTCGCAGGTCGGGGCCGATGGCGGGGTCGAGGTGGTCCTCGATCGTCGCTGCGGAACGGATGCCGGCCACGAGGTACGGGCCCTGGTCGATGAGCGTCTCGGTGTACGGCCAGGCGGCGCGGTTGCGGCCCTCCTGGGAGTCGAAGGAGCCGATCTCGCCGTGGCCCCAGGGGTCGCCAGGGGCCGGGATGTAGGCGGTGCTCAGACGGCGCAGGGCCTCGACGGCGTGGGTGGCGGCGCTCGCGCGGGCCTTCCAGGCGGCCTGCTGGCAGCGCGGCCCCAGGGTGGTGGTGAGCTCGGCCGCCACGGCGGCCGGCGGTGCGCCAGCGGGGAAGGCGACGGGCGTGGGCAGGTGCACTGCCCTGGGGTCGTAGGCGGGCACGTTGTCGGGCCGGGCAGCGCCGACGAGGAGCGGGGCGTCCACGCCGGTCCGCACAGCGAGGAGGCGTTCACCGTTCGGGCCGGTGAGGGTGAAGGCGGTGTGCGGAGCGGAGACGGTGTTCCAAGGAAGCCGTCCCCAGCCCCAGGCCTGGCGGCGGAGTTCGGCGAGGTCCCGGCCGGGGGCGAGCGGGTTGGGCTGGACGGTCCAGCCGGGCAGGTGCTCGACCAGCTCTGCGGCGAACGGAGGGACGGGCGCGGGGCGGTGGGGCTGGTCGGGCAGGGCTCGGCCGTTCTCGTCGAAGTACACCCGCACGTACGTCTCGTCGTCGGGCGTCGGGGTGCCGAAGGCACCGCCCGGGCGGAACAGCGCGTAGGTGGACTCCCACCGCCCGTCGCCGCCTCGGCCGCTGGAGCTGAGTACAAGGTGCCAGTCGGAATCGGTGTACGGGCGGCGGTCGCGTTGGGCGGCGAGCAGCTGCTCGAACGCCGTGAAGTCGGCTGCCGTGAGGTGGGAGTGGTCGAGGTAGGACTCGATGTCGGTGCTGGGCATGTGAGTTAAGGATTCTCGGAGGGCCGGGGCGGTCAGGCGGCCATGCGGAAGTCGGTGTCGTACAGCTGCTTTTCCATGGGGTGGAGGAGGTGCTGAACGATGAAGGAGAGGGCGGCGACCTTCCACAGGCCGCGGCCGCGGGTGAGGGCGGCGATGGCTTGGGCTTCGACGCCGGTGAGGCCGAGCAGGGCTATGGCGGCGGGGATCTGGTCGGGTTCCTGGCGGTAGATGATCCGGGTTGAGCAGTCGGCCAGGAGGCCCTCGGCGAGGACGCGACCGCGCGATCCGGCGTCGCCCGCGGACAGCAGGTCGGACAGGCGGTGCAGGATCAGCAGGTTTGCGATTCCCAGCCCGCGAGAGAGCTTCCACTGCTGCTGCATGCGCTCCAACAGGCCGACGTGGCGCATGATCCGCCACGCCTCGTCGTAGACCACCCACCTCCTGCCGCCGGCGGGGTCGGTGAGAGCGGCCTCCATCCAGGCGCTCGCGCAGGTCATCGCGAGGACGAGGGCGGTGTCGTCGCCGCTGCTGCCCAGACGGGAAAGGTCGATGGAGAGCATCGGCGCGTTCGGGTCGAACGTGACGGTGGACGGGGCGTCGAACATGCCGCTCAGGTCGCCGTGGACCAGGCGGCGCAGGGCGTGCGCGAGGTCGTCGGTCGCGTGGCCGAGGCCGCCTCCCTGGTTGCCGAGGGCGGCGTCGAGGCGCTCGGGACGGCCGAGGACGTGGGCGATGTCGCCGAGCAGCGGCACCGTGCCGGCAGCTTCGGCATCGGCGACGACCAGGTCCAGGGCGACGTCGAGGCCGGTGTGCTCCATCGGCAGTAGATCGCGCTTGAGCACGGTGGCCGCGAGGCTCGCCAGCAGGAGCAGACGGCGCTTGCGGACCTCGGTGCTCCAGTCCTCCTCGCTCACCTCCGCGGGCCGCTCCGGCGCGTCCAGAGGGTTCAACCGTCCGGGGAGGCCGGGGCCGAGGGCGATGGTCTGCCCGCCGAGGGCCTGGGCCAGCCCGGTCCACTCGCCCTTCGGATCGCTCGGTACGTAGATCTTGTAGCCGTGGGCGATGGAGCGGGTGGCGATGGACTTGGCGAGCGCGCTCTTGCCCATGCCGATGACGCCGCACAGGATCGCGTTCGGGTTCGTGAACCCTTCTATTCGACCGGAGTTGTAGAGCGCGAAGGGGTCGAAGCAGAAGGAGCCTTCGGCGTGGAGGTCGCGGCCGATGAAGGTGCCCTCGGCGCCGAGGCCGGCCTCCGCCAGGAAGGGGTAGGCGCCGCCGGCGACGGCGGTGGTCAGGCGGTGCTTGGGTAGGCGGAGCTTGCCGCCGCGGGCGGAGGCGGGACCCGGGCGCCCGGAGGCGGGGTAGGTGGGTCGCAGGTCGGGGTCGGGCCCCTCGTGTTCGCGGCGTCGGGCGGGGGCTTGGGCGGAGCGGGCCTTGGTGCGGGCCTCGGCGAACTCGGCGCGGGCGGCGCGCTGCTGGGCGCGGGTGGTCTTGCGGGGGACGAAGAGCGGGGAGGCGGTGGCGCGGTTCCTGGACATGATCACGGGTTTCGGAAGTCAGTGGCGGACGAGGCCGGTGAACGGGGAGTGCAGGTCGGCGGGGGTGGCGCGGCGGCGCACCAGGTGGGCGGTCTGCTGGTGGCGGCGGCAGATGGTCAGTTCGGGCGCGCCCTCGGGCCGGCGGGTGCGACACGCCTCGGGAGCAGGGACTTCGCCGGTGCCGGGCCGGGGCGCGCTGTGGTACGCGGCGTGGAGGTGGTCGGCGGCCTGCCACAGGCGGGTGCGGGCGGCCTTGAGATGGTCGCCCTCCCCGGGCAGCAGCGGGCTGGTGCGCTGGGCGTGTGCGTCGAGCAGGGCGTGCAGGGCGACCAGGTGCTCGTGCAGGGAGTCGAGTTCGGCGCGGGAGGCGACCAGCGGGCCGGTGGGGATGTTGAGCGCGCGGTGGAAGTCGATCGCGGCGGTCGCGTACGGGACGAAGTCCTGCACGACAGGGGTGGTGGCCGGCATCGGGGTGCTCTTTCGGAAGGTGGGAGGGCCGGCGTCAGGCGGCGAGAGCGAACGGCAGAGCGGAGGCTGTGAACGCCTCGCCCTGCTGCCAGGTGAGCGGGCGCAGGTCGAGCTGGGCGCCCACCGCGGCGGTCTCCACCACGGCGCAGGCGGAGCGCAGTTCGTCCTCGGTGTCGGCCGAGACGGTCAGCAGCCCGGTGAGGGCGACGTCGGCGTGGCCGGCGATCAGCTGTCGCTCTCGGTTCTGTATGTCCTGGTACTCCACCGAGTCGGCCTCGCTGGAGACCTGGCCCTTGCGGGCACGCTCGGCGGAGTCGGCGATGACGGAGGCCTTCTTGCGGCGCACGTCGCGCATCGCCGAGTCGAGGTCCTGCGGCTCGTAGGACAGGGAGACGGTGCGGCGCACCCCGGAGGCGAACAGCACCTGGTGCAGGAACCCGGGGTTGACCTCGGTGCGCGGCCAGTTTTCCACCCAGTAGGTGGCGTGGTGGGCGGAGTCGGTCGAGATGTGGTCGGCCTTCTCCACCACGACCACCGGTCCGGCGGCGGCCGGGGCTGCGCCGGGGCGTCCGTCCTCGGACCAGCGGTCGAGGGCGGCGCGGGACTTGGGGTCGTAGGCGGTGCGGGCGACGGCGGCGATCTCGGCGGTGGAAAGCCAGCCGGTCGGGTTGAGGCCGGCGGTGCGGGCGGACTGCTCGAACGAGCTCGTCAGCTGGGCGAGGACGGCGAAGGCACCGGTGAGGCCGCCGCCGGCCTGGGAGATGAGCCGCCGGGCGCCCTTGAAGTCGAGAGCGATGGCGACGTAGGCCTCGTGCGGGGCTGCGGCCGGACCGGCGTTCTGGATCAGCTCGCCGTAGAGGGCGCCGGCCAGCGGGGCGTCGGGGCGGCCGTGCTCCTCCCAGTAGCGGCGCAGCGCGTCGCCCGAGTCGGGGACGGTGCGCTCGATGACCTGGACGCGGGCGACCTGGCCGGTACGGGCGAGGGCCGCCAGCGCGCGGCCCCAGCCGGTGACGTTGGCGTTCTGGGTGCCGGGGTCGAGCAGGGCGTAGGCGCGGCTGCTCACCTTGACGATCGCGGTGAGGGTGCCGGCGTGCGGATCGTGGACGGCGCCGTACCGGCGGTCAGGGGCGGTGACCACACGCAGGCTGGCCGCGCTGCCGGGAAGGTGCAGCAGGCCCTCGCGCACCGGCCGGGAGGAGGGGCGGGCGAGCCAGAGCAGCTGCCCCCGCAGGCGGCGCAGCGCGTAGCGGGCGGCGACCGGCGCCCAGTCGGCGAGGGTGCGACCGCGGTAGCGGACGAACACGGCGGCGGCGACCGTGGCCCAGACAGGTATGAGCTGGAGGGCGCCGGTGACGCCGCGGGTGGTGAGGACGGCGAGCAGCAGCAGGCCGGTGGCGGCGGAGGCGACCAGCTGCGGGGCGCTGAGGCCGAGCAGGATGCCGCGCTTGGAGCGGTGGGGGAACTTGACGGACGCGGGGGTGGCGTCGGACTTCGGAGTGGAGGACATCGGGGTTCCAGGGAGGCGCGTGCGGGCGGCGGGCGGGGGCGCGGCGCTCTTCTGGACGTCATCGCGGGGCTCCTTCGGGGATGGTGGGCCCGGGGCGGGCGGCGCTGGGCCGCCCACCCCGGGGAAGGAGGATACTGGTCAGGACCCGGGCTCGGCGGTCCGGTTCGGGTAGACGAAGCGTCCCGGATCCGGGCCTCCAGCCGGGCCCGGACTACCAGCAGCCGGTGCCGGCAGCGGGGGAACGGCGGGGCCGACCGGTGCCGGAGGAGCGGGAACGCTCGGGGCCGAGGCCGTACCGGAAGCCGGAGAACTCCCGACAGCAGACGGAGCGACGGAGTCTGCCAGGTTGGCACCCTGGACACGCGGGGCGGCCGGGGCCGGGGCTGCCTCGCCGCCGTCGGACTTCGACCGCTCGGCGCCGCCTCCGGCGGACGCCCGGGTAATCAGCGACGGGATGCCGGGCCGGGTGACCAGGGCGCGGCCGCGGTCGCCGCCGGCGTTCGGGTCCTCGCCGAAGCGGAACTTCGTCGGCTGCTGCGCGGGGCCGGCGTCGATGCCGTCCGCGCTGATCCGGCCGGTCGGGTCGATGCCGGAGGCAGCACCGCCGCCGCCGACCCCGGGAACCTGGGGCGGTCCCTGTGGCGCCGGCATCCCCATGCCGGACTGCATGGCCAGGGAACCGGCGGTCTTCGCCGCCCCGGCCACGGTCGCCATCCCGGCCATGCCGGTGCGGTGCACGTCGTCGTGGCCACCGCCGTCCGTCGCCCAGTGGACGAACTTGTAGACGGCGTACGGGCACAGCAGCACCATGACCATGATCACGACGCCGGCCAGGGCGTCGGACAGCGCGGCGATCCCGTCCTTGGCGTCCGTCTTGCCGAGCGCGGAGACGCCGACGAGGAATACCACCGTCATCAGCAGCTTGCTGACGATCAGGGTGGCGGTGGCCTCGATCCAGCCGCGCCGCCAGCGCTTGGCGACCTCCCAGCCGCCGCCGGCACCCGCGAACGCCGCGAGCGCCACCAGCACCAGGACGCCGACCTTGCGCGCGACCATCACGCACCAGTAGAGGAACGCCCCGATCGCGCTGCCGACCGCGACCAGGGCGGGAATCGCCCAGCCGAGCGGGAACATGGCGCCGAACTGGGTGACCTTGATCATGCGCCTGACGGCGTCGGCCACGCTGGTGTGCGCCGCTTGGAACAACCCGGCCGACAAGGCGTCGACCGTCGTCACTGCTACCGCGGTGAAGCTGATCGCCCCGAAGGCGAACAGGACACCGGTCATCGTGCCCCACGCCGCCTTGGCCAGCGCTCGCTCGTCCCGGCGCCAGGCGGCCAGGATCAGCTGCGCGCAGAAGGTGCCCACGGTCAGGATCAGCCCGATTGGCAGGATCAGCTGGTAGTTGTCCCTGAACCACGGCGCTGACAGGTCGATCGCGGTGGTCTCGTCGACCGCCTTCGCGCACAGGTCGACGGCGCTGGCCGCCAGCTCACCCATCGACTTGGCGATCCACGCGCCGATGCCGTCGGTGATGCTCTTGCCCGGGTCGCTGACGAAGTTCATGCCGTCGACGACGGTGCAGACCTGGGCGATCATCGGGAGGTTGCAGATGTCCACGAGTACCTCCCGGGCTCAGGGCGCCAAGGCCGGCAGCACACCGGCCAGAGCACACGGGCGGTCAGGACGGCACTGGACGGCGAGAGTGGCCGAGCGGTCCTCGGCGCCGCCGGCCGGGGCACCGTTCCAGGAGATCGACTGCTTCCCGGAGACCGTCACGGCGTAGACGTACGCCTGCGAGATCGCCCCCGGATCCGCCTGCAGCGCCCGGGTGAACGACTCCGGGAAGTGCGCCTCCGCCGCGGTCGCCGAGGCGAACTGCCCGGAGTCGGCCATCCGCCCCCAGAGCAGGGGCGACGGGACCAGCCGGTCGACCGAGTCCGCGTCGGCGTACTGGCCCTCGTCGGTCAGCCACCGGTGAAGGGAGGCCACCAGCTCGGGCTGGGAGGACGAGCGGGTGTCGTACGACCACAGCGCCACCGCCGCCGCCTTCGCGAACGCGATCGGATCGTGCGTCGACGGCGGCCCGGGCAGCGCGGCCGAGCGCGCGCCCGGCGAAACCGAACCCGACGGGCCCGGCGCGGGCGAGCTGGCCGCAGCAGCATGTTCGGGGGAGCTCCGGCCGTCCCGGGTGACGTAGGCCAGGATCCCGGAGCAGACGACGAGCACCACCAGGACGGCCGTGCCCAACAGCACCCGGCGGCGCACCAGCGCGCCGCTGGAAAGACCACCGCGGGCGGCATTGAATGAACGTTTCTGCATTACTTGACCTGACTTCCGAGCGTCGAGAAGAAGCTCACCACGCCGTTCGCGGCGCCCAGCAGGAGGGCGGCGCCGGCGCTGACGAGCACGCCCTTCTTGCCGTTGGCCTCGGCCTGGTGACCGCCGCTGTGGTGGCCCCAGGCCCACACACCGGCGCTCACGGCCAGGGCGCCGACGACCGCGATGATGCCGAACAAGTTCAGCGAGCCCATCACCTGCTTGAGGACCGAAAGGCCGGGCAGGCCACCCTCGTTGGGGGTGATTCCGGGGTCGTAGGCGAGCTGTACGACGGCGTCCGCGAGATACAAGATTGAACTCCAGTTCGAATCAAGGCATGCCAAGGCAGCCCGGAGAAAAGGGGAGAAGAGGGAGGGGAGGAGAGTGCGGGTCAGACGACCCGGCGGGCCGCGAGGATCTCCGCCCGCCACGAGGCGAGAGTCGAGATCTTGACCACGTCGCCGGTCTTCGGGGCGTGCACGATCAGCCCCGAGCCGATGAACATCCCGACGTGCTCCGGCACGGCCGCGGTGCCCCGGGTGAACAGCAGGTCACCGGGCTTGAGCGCGTCCGCCGAGACGGCGGTGCCCTGCTTGACCTGGTCGTAGGTGGTCCGCTCCAGTGAGACCCCGCCGGTTCGGTAGGCCACCTGCATCAGGGAGGAGCAGTCACACCTGCCCATCGGGTCCGCGCCGTGCGAGTTCGCGCACGTGCCGCCCCACTGGTACGGGGTGCCCAACTGTCCGAGCGCCCAGCGGATCGCGGTCTGTACCGGCTGAGGCGCGTCCGTCGGGATGTTGTATCCGGCCGGCAGCGAGCCGGGCGGGATCGTCCCGAAGTCGGTGCCGTCACCACCTGCCGTCGGTGTACCGCAGCCCCCACTGCTGGGCGTCGGGCTTGGGGTGCTGCCCGTCGTCGGCGTCGGCGCTGGGGTGGGCGAGGTGCCGGTGGCGGGGGAGAGCAGCGGGGCGATGGCCTTCTGCAGGGCCTCCGCCAAGGGCTGCCACTTCGCGTAGGCGTTGGGGAAGCCGGAGCGCTGCACTGCCTGGGCGGCCTGGGTGACGGTCATCGACTCCCAACCGTTGACCTCCTGCAGTGCCGCGTAGAACTTCGTCGAGGCGTACACCGGCTGCATGATCTGCTCCGGCGTGCCCCAGCCCTGCGAGGGCCGCTGCTGGAACAGGCCCAGCGAGTCCCGGTCGCCGTAGCGGATGTTGCGAAGCTCGCTCTCCTGCATCGCCGTTGCCAGCGCGACGACCTGCCCCCGGATCGGGATGTGCAGGGCGACACCGGTGGCCTGGATGGTCTTCGCGTTGGGGATCTGCTCGTCGGGCTTGCTCAGCCCCGCCACGCTCGGGGCGCTGAGCGGACTGGAACCCTTCAGGATCGCCTCGACCTGCGCCGCGACGGCCGAGCTGTCCACACCCTGCGGACCGCCGCCGGGCGGACACGAGGCGGACGTCGCCGAGGCGTTGCCCGCGCCGGCGATCACCACCGGCAGGGCCAGCATCAGCGGGCCGCAGGCGACGGCCCCGACGAGTGCGCTGACCGCCTTCTTCACGGTGCCCGCCGATCACCGAACCGGAACCGGGCCAACGGCGGAGGCGGATGAGGGCATGGGTGTGCCAGGGCATGCTGCATCGCAGCGGCTCCTTGCGGGGTTCGTAGGAGAGCGCGGTGCCGGCTCCTCGTGCGAAGAAGTCGCCGGCACCGCGCTGGTGGTGAAACCGCCGTTCAGGGCGGGTCCGGGTCGGGGGAGTTGGTAGCTCCCGGACGCCGGTCTCGGGTCACGCGCGGCAGCCGGCCGCGCTCGTAATCTCAGCTGGAACACGAGGCACCCCTCGGGCGTAGGGAAGATTCGCGCACTCCGTCGCGCGGTCTCGCCTGGGCGGGACAGCGCGGGCCAATGCGCCTCGGGCCGGGCCGACTTGGCCCGCTGCCCGGTTGGCATGGCGAGACAGTAGACGCGAACTCCGGCCGCACCAAACGAGCCCCGACCAGCCCCGACGTCCTCGTGCTGTCCGTTAGGCACGGCTGCCGATCGCGGCTACCGTCCCCTGCACCACCGCTCCCGGCGGCTGCCACGGCGCGCCGCCCGGAGCCGGTACACCCCTGCCCGAGGAAGGCCCCCGTGAACGACTTCACCCTCCACCGAGGCGACGCCCTCGCCGTACTGAAGAACCTCCCCGACGAATCCGTCAACGCGGTCATCACCGACCCGCCGTACAACAGCGGCGGCCGGACCAGCTCCGAGCGCACCAGCCGCGACGCCCGCGCCAAGTACGTCACCAGCGGCTCCGCCCACGACCTCAAGACCTTCCCCGGCGAAAACCGCGACCAGCGCTCCTATCGCGCCTGGCTCACCGAACTCCTCACCGAGGCCTACCGGGCGAGCACCGAGCACTCGGTCGCCATGGTCTTCTCCGACTGGCGGCAGGAGCCCACCACGAGCGACGCTCTCCAGATGGCCGGCTGGACCTGGCAGGGCACCATCCCCTGGATCAAGCCCGCCAGCCGCCCGAGGAAGGGCGGCTTCAAACAGTCCGCGGAGTTCATCACCTGGGGCGTCAAGGGCACCCTCGACAACGGCCGCGACCTCTATCTGCCCGGCCACTTCATCGCCAGCCAGCCCCGCAAGGACCGGGTGCACATCACCCAGAAGCCGCTGGAGATCATGCAGCAGCTCGTCCGGATCTGCCCCGAGGACGGCACCGTCCTCGACCCCTTCACCGGCAGCGGCTCCACCGGCGTCGCCGCCCTGCGCGAAGGCCGGCGCTTCGTCGGAGTCGAACTCTCCCCGCACTACGCCGAGATCGCCGAACAGCGACTGCGAGCAGAGCAGACCCAGGACGACTTCACCCTCGCCGGACCGGAGGCGTGAGCATGAGAACCGCCGCCACAGCGATCGTCCGAAGACGCGAAAGGGCGGCCGGAGCACCACGCTCCAGCCGCCCTTCCAAGGCCCTCAGGACTCCTCGACCGCCCGCCGGATCAACGGCACCGCCTTCTCCACGTCCGCCGACGAGGCGATCCGCACCTCCAGGTCACCCGTCCCCAGGTGACCGATGCCGCGTACGTCGCGGGTGAAGCCCTCCTCCAGCTCCACCGAGTCCGGGTTCAGCCGCAGGTACACCAGGATCGCCCTGTGCGACACGGAGGGCCGGAAGATCACTGACGCCACGTTCAGCAGCCGCCGGTAGGCGATGTAGTGCTTGAGCAGCACCACCTCCAGCTCGCCCGCCGCGGTCAGCGCCTCGTCCAGCTCGCCGTACAGCTCCCGCAGGCACCCCGGCACCTCCACCTGCGAGGACCCCGACGGTACCGCGACAACGTCCGGCTCGTCGTCCGCAGCTTCGCCCGCACCGGACGGCATCGGCGCGAACCCTGCGGCGGAGAAGCCCGGGACGGTCTCGACGAGCTGCAGCGTCAGCAGGTCGGGACCGAAGACCCGGTAGCGCACCAGGTCCACACGGTAGTCCCGCTGGTAGAGCGAGGCGGCAGCCCGATCATGGCGGGAGAACTCGCCCGCGACACAGATCACCCGAGGCCGTCGCCAATCGACCGCCTCCGCCACATCGGCGCCCAGACGTCTACGCACCAGCGCCTCGAACTCGTGCCGGTGCGCCAGCAACCAGACCAGGTAGGACGCCGCCTGGGTAATCACCCCGGCATCCCGCCGGCGCTTGAACTCGATGATCACCGGCACGCCGTCCTCGTCCAGCCCGAGCGTGTCGATCCGCCCCTGGTGCCACGGCCCCGTCACGTACTCCGATGCCAGGAACCGCACCCCAAGCATCGGCTCCAGCGCCGCCTCGACCCGTCGCTGCAGTTCCTGCTGCTCCCGCGCCACCGTCGAACCCTGCAGCTCGACATCCCGGCCATCGGCACCCCGCCGGAACACCTTCAGATCGGCCACCCTTACCCCCTTCGCACGACCGTATGCAAAGACCAATCAGGAAGAGGAGCGGCCTATTCCTGTTCCCCTCTCTGTCAAGATGAGACCGGAAGAGGAAGGCCCGGCTGTGGTTGACGGGCCGGAGCTGCCGGGGCAGGTCACAGCCGCGCGGTGAGGCTGACCAGCAGTGCCGCGAGTCCCGCGGCCAGCCACGCGACGTAGTGCCCGAGGAGATCCCAGGCGTCCTCGTTGGCATAGGTGACCGGGGCGCACATCGGCACCCGTGCGCCGGCCGGGCGCCCGGCCGGCGCACTTCGTGCGGTCAGCCGGCGGCGCGCAGCCGGGCGAGAGTGGCGTCGATATCAAGGTGGTCGGTTTCCGAACCTGCGGGCACCAGCGTGAACGAGTCCGTGAGGAAGGCGGCCACGACGTCCTCCGGGGCGCTGAGCACCGCCCGGCCGTCGGGGCCCTGCAGGGTGATGAGGACTTCGCCGACCGGTCCGGGGCTGATCTTGACGTCCCCGGTGCCGCTGGGGACGTGGCGCCCCTCGTCCAGCAGATCCCGGCTGAAGTACCAGCACACCTCGGCGTCGGAGCCGGTGCAGCCGCACGGGGTCAGCGGGAACACCAGGCATGCCGCATACGGAAGGGCCGTGTCGAAGCGGAGCTCCACGTCGACCGGGACGTCGGGCAGCGGGCTGTCGGGGAACGTGACGGGCATCGGGCGGACAGCGGACTTCTGCATCGGATCACCCTCCTGCGACGGCTGTGTGCGTCGGCCTCCGGTGGGCCGACGCATGCCAACGCGCCTACCCCAGCGCCCACGCGCCAGTCGGCAGGCCGGACATCTGCACAACTCCCTTGCTTTCGAGGAGTGTTGCATGTCGAAGCCACATGGGTGGAGCTCGGCAGGCCGGACAGGGACGAGCGCGCCGACGCCCTCTGCAACGTGATTCTCCGCCTGCCGGGAGCGCCAGGAGCACACGGCCGGCGCGGACCACCGGCCTGTCCGGCAGGTATGCGTACCGGGCAGGGCAGGTCCTCCGGCGGGCGGCTGCTCATCACGGACCTGTGGGAAACGACGGGCCAGAGCCGCCGTGCGGATCGTCTCCGACGATGCGTGGTGGCATGCTCGGATGATCGCGTCCCGTGTACGGAGGGAGTTTGCTGATGCTTGTGCCGTCCGCGTCGGAGCGGCACCCGGGTGGGTCACGGTGAAGGGCTGGGTGACCGGGGCTGTCGGCGAACCGGGCGAGTGGAAGCGGTTGCTGGTCGTGCTCACCGACGGTCGGCGGCTGGTGACCGGGGAGATCTCCGAGCGGGAGCGGGTGGAGCTCGGGGCGTTGGTCGCCGGGCTGCTTAGGCAGCCGCATCCGGGCGCGCGGTCGGTGGTGCGCTGGTTGCATCCGGTGCTGGCCGTCGTCGTCGAACTGGAGGCCGGGCAGGTGCGCCGGGTTGCGTTGCCTGCGGAAAGCGACTGAGCGATCCGCCGGGGGCAGCGCTCGGTTGTGCTCTGGCGCCGCCGCAGCGCGAAAGCGCCGTTCAGAGTGGGGCCGCGGAGCGTTCGAGGGGGCTTGGCGCGGGACCGCCGAGGCGATGCCGCGTTCGGCTTTTGGGCCGCTGCCTGGCAGGGGGGTTCACTCGGTTGCGCCGGATCCGATGGCCCGGAACCCTGCCGGTCCACTATCCGGCTGTCGGGCCCGGCGGCGAGTGGCTGCGAGTCGTCGTAGGTTGCGGGCATGACCAGTGACGAGACGACGATCCCGGCGGTGGGGGTGCGCCCGCTGGACGAGGTGTTCGACGCGATCGAGACCGCCAATCGGCGCCCCCAGCCCTGGGGCGGGTTCGACCACGGGGTCCTGGGGGCCTACCGGTGGGCCACCGGAGCCCAGATCGCGGCACCGGTCACCGCTGTTGCCGCGCTCGGGGCCACCGGGCCGTGCCGGGCGCAGCTGCTGGCCGAATGCCAGGCCGCCGCGGTCCGCCTGCGCGATGCCCTGGAAGAACGCACGGACCCCGCGTACGCCCTGGGCACCTATCAGGCGCTGGCGTGGCTGTGCGGCCATCACGAGGACCGTCCCTGACCTGCGGCTCTCCTTGACCAGTGCCCGCCCTGGCCGCTACCCCACAGGAGCCGCCCGGTGCCCAGCCTGATCACCCGCTCCGGTGGGAAAGTCGGCACTCCCGCCCCGACGTGCCGGTGAACGTCGCGCTCGGCGACGTGGAAAGCGCCATCAGGTGCTTCTCCTCTACTGACCCTGCTCCGGGTCGCCGCCTTCACCCTGCTCCATCGCGCCCCACGGGGAGGAACTGCTGCGCGTACGGGCCCGCACCAGCCGCCACAAGGACCGCCTGTAGGCGGGGAGGATTCGTTGACGAAGAACGACGGCGCACCGGGTCGGGACGAGACGCCCCAGCAACGGGCCGACCGGCTCTGGAGCGAGATGCTCCAGGAAGTCCGCGTGTGCCAGACCGGCGCACAAATCCTGTTCGGATTCCTCATCGGCGTGGCCTTCACCCCGCGCTTCGCCGCCCTGCCCGGCTTCGACAAGAACCTCTACGTCGCCACCGTCGTCCTCGGCGCCGTCGCCACCGGAGCCCTGATCGCGCCCGTGGCCCTCCACCGCTTCCTCACCGGCCACGGCATGAAACCCGAACTGGTCCATGTCGCCAGTCGCCTCATCGCCGTCGGACTCATCACCCTGGCCCTGACCATCGCCGCCGCGCTGCTGCTCCTGCTGCGCACCGCCACCGGCAGCCCGGCCGCCGCCTGGGGACTCAGTGCGGCCTGCCTGTTCTGGTTCGCCACCAGCTGGCTCGTCCTGCCCCAGGTCATGCTGCGTCGCATAGCCGCCCGCCGGGCGGCCTTGTCCGAGCATGGCGACCCCGGCGGCGGTGGCCGCCTCCCGCGATGACAGCTTCTGAAGTCCCGGCCTACCCGGGCTGCGGGTCCCGCCCGCCCGACGGCGTCACGCCGTCTCGCCCCCCGCCCGGGTCGGACAGGGCAAGCTGGGCGCGGGCCAGGGCGGGTCGCAGCAGCCGGCCGGTCAGGGCTCCCTGGGCGCGGAGCGCGGCGCGGGCGGCGTTCGCGCCGCAGGCGCCGTGCACGCCACCGCCCGGGTGGGCCGAGGCTGAGGCGAGGTAGAGGCGCTGGATGGGGGTCTCGGGCCGCCCCGTGCCGGGTAGCGGGCGGAGCAGCGCCTGTTGGTGGAGGGCCGCGGTGCCGCCGTTGATCGCCCCGCCGACCAGGTTCTGGTCCAGGTGTTCCAGCACCGGCGGGGTGAGTACACGCCGGGCCTGGATCCGGTCGGTGAAGCCGGGGGCGAAGCGTTCGACCTGTGCTTCCATGCGGCGGGCGATGGCTTCGCTTTCCCTGTCGTCCCAGGACCCGGTGATGCCGTCGGGCCCGAGGTCGTCGGCGATGTGCTGGGGGACGTGGGTGTACATCCAGGCCGATTCGGTGCCCGCGGGTGAGCGGGACGGGTCGGCGGTGGTCATCTGGCCGAGCAGCCCGAAGGGGCGGGCCGGCAGACGGCCGGTGCTGACCTGGAGTGCGTAGTCGCTCAGTTCCGTCCAGTCGGTGCCGAGATGGACGGTGCCGGCCCGGTGTGCCTGCTCGGCGGTCCAGGGGATCGGCGAGTCGAGGGCCCAGTCGACCTTGACGGTGGCGAAGTCCCACTGGAAGCGGCGTACGGCGTCGCGGAATCCGGGCGGCAGGTGTCCTTCCCGGACCAGGCGGCCGTACAGGTGCGGAGCGGGCACGTCGGCGAGCACGGCTCGGCGCGCGCGGACGTAGTCTCCCTGGGCGGTGCGGATGCCCAGCGCCCGGCCGGCGCGGACGACGACCTCGCTGACCGGGGCACCGCGGCGGATCGTTCCCCCGCGCGATTTCAGACGCCGCACCAGGGCGCCGCTGAGGGCGCTGGCTCCGCCGACCGGTACCGGCCAGCCGTACTGCTCGCCGAGCATCGCCATGAGCCAGCCGAAGGCGGCGCTGCCCGGCGATTCGGGCAGTAGATCGGCGTGCAGCGCGCAGCCGGCCAGCAGCAGCCCCGGGCCGTCCCGGTCGAACTCCTCCTCGGCCAGTCGCCGTACGGGCAGCGCCGCGAAGCGGGCCAGCCGCAGCAGGCCCGGCGCCCGGAGACGCGAGGCCAGCGCCAAGCCGGCGCGTACCGGCGGGAACGGCGCGAACATCGCCCCTACCAGGCACGGGTCCAGGTCCTGCCAGAGCTGTGACAGCCGTCGCCAGGCGAGCGCGTCCGGCCGGCCGAAGCTCCGCCCGATGTCGTCGATGTTCGCCTCCGGTCCGCGCCGCAGCAGTGCGCAGCGGCCGTCGGGCAGGGGATGGGCGAGCACGATCGGCGCGTGGCTCCAGGCGAGGCCGTGCTCTTCGAGGCGCAGGGCCGCGATCACCGGCGAGGCGGCGGCCAGCGGGTAGAACGAGCTGAACAGGTCGCTGACGTAGTCGGGGTGGACGCCGCGGTCGCTGCGGACAGCGCCGCCGGCCTGGTCCTGGGCCTCCAGCACCTCCACCTCCCAGCCGGCGTCGGCCAGCACGTTCGCGGCGACCAGACCGTTCGGCCCGGCCCCGATCACGACGGCGTCGGCCATGACGGACCTCCCCCCGACGCGGACGCTCCCAGGTCGGCCGCCCGGGGCGCCTGCTCGACCGTGCGGGCGAGGCAGGCGAGCAGTCGGCGGTGGCGCAGATCCAGCACCAGGTCCGCGGGCGCCGTGTGGAGGCTTCCG
This sequence comes from Kitasatospora sp. NPDC058046, assembly GCF_042885595.1. Lineage (NCBI taxonomy): Bacteria > Bacillati > Actinomycetota > Actinomycetes > Kitasatosporales > Streptomycetaceae > Kitasatospora > Kitasatospora sp. NPDC058046. The sequence goes on along the minus strand of NZ_JBHVRS010000028.1, from coordinate 83,571 downwards.
CCCAGGCCTCGCAGCGGGTGCTCGTCGACGATCACCAGGGTGGCGTCGCCCCACGCGATCAGCTCGATGGCGATCCGGACGGTGCCGAGCCGCCCGGCGAAGGCCTCCAGTTCCAGCCGGTGCCCGCTGTCGGACACACGTACGACGGTGTGGCCTTCGAAGCGGAACGGGCCTGCGCTGACGGTGTAGCGCAGGCTCGACCCGACTGCGGGCCACCGGCCCTCACCCGGGCGGGTCCGCTCCGTGCCGGGCACCCACCGGCCGTACGCGGCCGGGTCGCCCAACACGCTCCACACCGCCTGCGGAGTCCGCTCTATCAGGACGTGTCTCACAGCCATCGGCTGTGCCTCCTCGTGTCCGGTCCCTGACGAATCACCCGTACCTCAAAAGGCGCATACCCGGTGAATTCCCCTGAACGCGACACTCGCAGCGGCCCGTTCTCCGCCGTGGGGCAGGGCCACCCGTTCCACCGGAACCTCGACTGGTCGCCGCCGGGCCCCGTCCAGGGCAGCGTCTGTGCCGAGCCCGGCATGCCCGCCCACGGCCTGCGGGCCGGCAGGTGATACCGCACGGACACCGGGCGGTATCACCCACGGCGGTTTCATCGCGGCGCGAGCGGTTAGCCGCTCTCCGGGCCTCGTTCGCCCACCAGGAGCCACGCCCGCGCTGTGGAGGAGTTCGGTGATGAAGGTTTCCGACTACGTGCTGGAGCGCCTGCGCGACTGGGAGGTGGAGTACGTCTTCGCCTATCCCGGGGACGGCATCAACGGGCTGCTCGCGGCCTGGGGCCGCGCAGAGGACCGGCCGAGGTTCATCCAGGCCAGGCACGAGGAGATGGCCGCTTTCCAGGCCGTCGGGTACGCGAAGTTCTCCGGCCGCACCGGGGTGTGCGTGGCCACCTCCGGACCGGGCGCGATCCACCTGCTCAACGGCCTCTACGACGCCAAGCTCGACCACGTCCCGGTCGTCGCGGTCGTCGGGCAGACGGACCGCAGCGCCATGGGCGGCTCGTACCAGCAGGAGGTCGACCTGCTCAGCCTGTACAAGGACGTGGCCTCGGAGTTCTGCGAGATGGTCACCGTGCCGGCTCAGCTGCCCAACGTGCTGGACCGCGCCATGCGCATCGCGGCGACCCGCCGCACGGTCACCGCGGTGATCATCCCGGCCGACGTCCAGGAACTCGACTACGAGGCGCCGGCGCACGCGTTCAAGCAGGTCCCCTCCAGCCTCGGCGTCCCGCACTACGCCCCGGTACCGGCCGAGGCGGACCTCGCCCGGGCGGCGGAGATCCTCAACGCCGGGGAGAAGGTCGCGATGCTGATCGGGCAGGGCGCCCGCTCGGCCCGGCCCGAGGTCGAGCAGGTCGCCGACCTGCTCGACGCCGGGGTGGCGAAGGCCCTGCTCGGCAAGGACGCGCTGCCCGACACCCTGCCGTACGTCACCGGCTCGATCGGCCTGCTCGGCACCCGCCCGTCCTACGAGATGATGCGCGACTGCGACACCCTCCTCGTGGTCGGCTCCAGCTTCCCCTACACCCAGTTCCTGCCCGAGTTCGACCAGGCGCGCGCGGTGCAGATCGACCTGGACCCGTCCATGATCGGGCTGCGCTACCCGTTCGAGGTCAACCTCGTCGGCGACGCCGGCTCGACGCTGCGCCGGCTGATTCCGCTGCTGGAGCGCAAGGCGGACGGCACATGGCGCAAGACGGTGGAGGACAACGCGGCGCGCTGGTGGGAGGTCATGCAGCGCCGAGCCGACGTGTCCGCCGACCCGATCAACCCCGAGTACGTCGTCCACACCCTCGACGCGCTGCTGCCCGACAACGCGCTCCTGGCCGCGGACTCCGGGTCCGCGGCGAACTGGTACGCCCGCCACCTGCGGATGCGCGGCGGTATGCGCGGCTCGCTGTCGGGCACGCTGGCGACCATGGGGCCGGGGGTGCCCTACGTGATCGGCGCGAAGTTCGCCCACCCGGACCGGCCCGCGATCGCGATCGTCGGCGACGGCGCCATGCAGATGAACGGCCTCGCGGAGCTGATCACCGCAGCGAAGTACTACCGGGAGTGGGCCGACCCGCGCATGGTCGTCGCGGTGCTGAACAACCACGATCTGAACCAGGTCACCTGGGAGATGCGGGCGATGCAGGGCGCGCCGCAGTTCGAGCCCTCGCAGAGCCTTCCGGACGTGCGTTACGCGGACATCGCCCGGACGTTCGGTCTTGGCGGGGTACGGGTGGAGAAGCCGGAGGACGTGGAGCCGGCGTGGCGGCGGGCACTGGCCGCGGACCGGCCGTTCGTCATCGACTTCCGCACCGACCCGGCGGTGCCACCGATCCCGCCGCACGCCACCTGGGACCAGATCAAGGCCGCCGCCCTGTCGGTGCTCAGGGGCGACAGTGACCGGGGATCGGTGGTCCAGCAGGGCGTCAAGGCGAAGGTCCAGGAGTTCCTGCCCGGCAGCGGACGGAGCTGACCGGTGTCCGGGCGTCAGGAGGTGGACCTGGCCGCACTCGAGTCGGCCCTGCGGACCGAGGTGGACGGTGAGGTCCGCTTCGACGCGGGCAGCCGCGGCGCGTACGCCACCGACGGCTCCAACTACCGTCAGGTTCCGCTCGGGGTGGTCGTGCCCCACACGGTCGAGGCCGGCGCTGCCGCGGTGGGCGTCTGCTCCCGGTTCGCCGCCCCGGTGCTGTCCCGCGGAGGCGGTACCAGTCTCGGGGGGCAGTGCACCAACGAGGCGGTGGTCATCGACTGGACCAAGTACTGCAACCGGCTGGTCTCGGTGGATCCCACAGCGCGGACCTGTGTGGTCGAGCCGGGCATCGTCCTGGACGAGCTCAACCGCCGACTCGCTCCGCACGGGCTCATGTTCGGGCCGAAGCCGTCCACGCACAGCCACTGCGCGTTGGGCGGCATGATCGGCAACAACAGCTGCGGAGCGTCCGCCCAGGCTTACGGCAAGACCGCCGACAACGTCCACCGCCTGGAAGTCCTCACCTACGAGGGCACCCGGTTCTGGGCCGGTCCCACCAGCGAGGACGAGTACGCGCGGATCGCGGCCGAAGCAGGACCGCGCGCCCGCCTCTACCAGGGGCTGCGGGACATCACCGGGCGGCACCTGGCCGAGATCCGGCGTGGCTACCCGAAGATCCCGCGCCGGGTCTCCGGCTACAACCTGGACGCCCTGCTGCCGGAGAACGGCTTCGACGTGGCCCGCGCCCTGGTCGGCAGCGAGGGAACCCTGGTGACGCTCCTGCACGCCGAACTGCACCTGGTCGAGGTGCCGGCGGCGGAGGCCCTGCTGGTCCTGGGCTTCGACGACATCTACCAGGCCGCCGACGCCGTCCCCGACCTGCTCGCGCACAGCCGCCCCACCCAGCTGGAGGCCATCGACGGGCGCATGGCGCAGCTGATGCGCGAGGAGCACGCCTACCTGGACTCGCTGGAGAGCCTGCCCGAGGGCGACAGTTGGCTGCTGGTCCAGTTCACCGGCGACACGAAGCAGGAGGCGGACGCGCGGGCGTTCGAGCTGCTGCGGGCGATCGGCCGCGAGGAGGACGACCCGTCGGTGGCGCTGTCCGACGATCCCCCGCGGGAGCGGGAGATGCTCAGGGCCCGCGAGGCGGGTCTGGGAGTGACCGCCCGCCCGCCGGACGGCTCCGAGACGTGGGAGGGCTGGGAGGACTCCGCGGTCGCCCCGGAGAAGCTGGGCGACTACCTGCGAGACCTGGAGCGGCTGTTCGACCGGTACGGCTACCAGCAGGCCTCCTTGTACGGGCACTTCGGGCAGGGCTGCGTCCACACCCGGATCCCGTTCGAGCTGCGCGAGGGCAAGGGCATCGAGGCGTTCCGGGCGTTCCTGTTCGACGCGGCCGACCTGGTCGCCTCCTACGACGGTTCCCTGTCGGGTGAGCACGGTGACGGGCAGGCCCGCGGCGAACTCCTGCCCCGCATGTTCGGCCCCGCGCTCGTGGAGGCGATGGGCGAGGTCAAGGCCCTGTTCGACCCGGGCGACCGGATGAACCCCGGCAAGGTCGTCCACCCCCACCGCGTCGACGAGAACCTGCGCCTGGGCGCCGACTGGCGGCCCCGACCGCAGCGGACGCACTTCGGGTATCCCGACGACGACCACGACTTCACCCGCGCGGTGCTGCGCTGCGTGGGCATCGGCAACTGCCGCACCCACCAGGGCGGGGTGATGTGCCCCTCCTACCGGGCGACGGGCGAGGAGGAGCACTCCACCCGCGGCCGGGCACGGCTGCTGTTCGAGATGCTCGGCGGCCACGACGACTCCCCGGTCACCGGCGCATGGCGCTCCACCGAGGTCCGCGACGCACTGGACCTGTGCCTGGCCTGCAAGGGCTGCAAGTCCGACTGCCCGGTCGGCGTCGACATGGCCACCTACAAGGCCGAGTTCCTCGCCCACCACTACCAGGGCCGTGTGCGCCCGGCCGCCCACTACGCGATGGGCTGGCTCCCGCTGTGGGCACGGCTGGCCCGCACGGCGCCGGGCCTGGCCAACGCGGCCTTGCACGCCCCCGGCCTCGCACGGCTGGGAAAGCGGCTGGCCGGCATCGACCCGCGCCGCACCGCACCCCTCTTCGCCGCCGAATCGTTCCAGGAAACCCGGCATCGGCAGGGCTGGGCGGAGCCCGACCCGCGCGACCCGCGCACCGTCCTGCTCTGGCCGGACACCTTCACCAACCACTTCCACCCGCACGTCGCCGAGGCCGCCGTCCGCGTCCTGGAGGACGCCGGCTTCCACGTCGCCGTACCCGAGGGGCCGGTGTGCTGCGGCCTGACCTGGATCTCCACCGGGCAGCTCGCCACCGCCCGTCGCGTCCTCGAACGCACCATCCGGACCCTGCGCCCATGGCTGGAGGCCGGAACCCCGATCATCGGGCTCGAACCCTCCTGCACCGCGGTCTTCCGCGCGGACGCCCCCGACCTGCTCGACGGTGACCAGGACATCGCCCGCCTGGCCGCGCAGACGCGCACCTTCGCCGAACACCTCGTCAACCACGCCCCCCACGGCTGGCAACCGCCCCGGATCGGCCGGGCGGCGACCGTGCAGACCCACTGCCACCAGCACGCCGTCCTCGGCACCGACCCCGACCGCGAACTGATGCGCCGCGCCGGGCTGGACGTGAACGTGCTCGACGAGGGCTGCTGCGGCCTGGCCGGCAACTTCGGCTTCGAGCGGGGCCACTACGACCTGTCCCAGGCCATCGCCGAGCAAGGCGTCCTCCCGGCCGCGCGCGACACGGCCCCCGACGCGTTCGTCCTGGCCGACGGCTTCAGCTGCCGCACCCAGATCGAACAGTCCTCGACCGGACGGCTGGCCGTGCACGTGGCCGAGGCCCTCGCCCTGGCACTGGACGGGCCGCCGCCCGCCGACCATCCCGAGAAGACGATCCCGCGCCCGCAACCCCGCAACGAGGTGGCCGGCCTGCTGACCGCAGGTGTCGCGGGCGCGATGACAGGCCTGGCCGCGGCCGGTGCTGCCGCCGCGCGGCGCCACCGCGCCAGGAGGAGGTAGACCATGCGGTCCCTGCACGAGCGGCTCCACCGCGAAGCCCGCGCCTACACCGGCGACAACGACCGCCCGCTCGCGGCCTACACCGGCCTCATGGCCCTGTACGCCACCGCGGTACTCGGCACCGCCGCAGCCGCCCGGGCCTTTCGCCGAGAGCTGCCCCACCCGACTCCGTGGGACGTCGCCCTGAACGCGCTGGCCACCCACCAGCTCTCCCGCCTGATCGCCAAGGACCCGGTCACCAGCCCGCTGCGCTCGCCGTTCACCCGTTTCGAGGGCACATCCGCCCCGGCCGAGCTGGAGGAGGACGTGCGCGGCACCGGAGCCCGCAAGGCCGTCGGCGAGCTGGTCACCTGCCCGTTCTGCACCGGCCTGTGGGTCGCCACCGCGGGCACTGCCGGGTCCGTCTTCGCTCCGCGCGCCACCAGGCTCGCCACCGCGACCCTGGCCGCCCTGGCCGGCGCCGACTTCCTGCAGTTCGCCCGCGCCGCCGCCCAGCACGCGGCCGACGAGACGCCATGACCGTCACCGCCACCGTGGAGTCCCTGCACGTGCAGGTCCTCGACATCCCCACTGACGCTCCGGAAGCCGACGGCACTCTCGCCTGGGACTCCACCACCATGGTCCTCGTCCGTGTCCACGGGGGGGACACCACCGGCCTGGGCTGGACCTACGGCGCCCCCGCCACCGCCCAGGTGATCACCGGGCACCTTCGGGACACGGTCATCGGCCGCCCGGCGTTCGACGTCCCGGCCGCCAACGAGGCGATGAGCCGCACGGTGCGCAACGTCGGCCGCCCGGGGCTGGTCGCCGGCGCGATCTCAGCCGTCGACATCGCCCTGTGGGACCTCAAGGCCCGCCTGCTCGGCCTGCCCCTGGTCGACCTGCTCGGCGCCGCCCGCCATGAGGTCCCCCTCTACGGCAGCGGCGGCTTCACGACGTACACCGACCGGCAACTCGCCGAGCAGCTCGCGGGCTGGGCCGAACAGGGCTTCCACCGATTCAAGATCAAGATCGGCGAGAGCCGCGGCAGCCGGGAACGGCGCGACCTGGAACGCACCGAGCAGGCCCGGCGGGCGGTCGGCGACGCCGCCGCCCTGTACGTGGACGCGAACGGCGCCTACACCCGCAAACAGGCCGTCCGCGTCGGACAGACGCTGGCCGGCCTGGGGGTGAGCTGGTTCGAGGAGCCCGTCTCCTCGGACGACCTCACCGGCCTCGCCCACGTCCGCGACGCCGTCACCTCCGACGTCGCGGCCGGCGAGTACGGATACGACCTGCCCTACTTCGCCCGCATGGCCCCGGCCGTGGACTGCCTGCAGGCGGATGCCACCCGCTGCGGCGGCATCACCGTCTGGCTGCGTGCAGCCGCCCTGGCCCAGGCCCACGGACTCCAGCTGTCCGGACACTGCGCCCCGCACGTCCACGCACACGCCGCGGCCGCCGTGCCGAACCTGCGCCACCTGGAGTGGTTCCACGACCACGTCCGGATCGAGAACCTCCTCTTCGAGGGAACCCTCGACCCGGCCGGGGGACTGGTCCGCCCGGGCCACAGCGGCGAGCCAGGCCTCGGCCTGGCCATCCGCACCGAGACGGCGGAGCGCTACCGTGTCCGCGCCTGAGGAGATCCGGCCCGCTCCCGACGACGGCCGCCAGCCTCCGCGGACCGTGCACGTTCCCGGCGCTCCGCGTCCACCCGGCCGCGGACACGCGGCCCGCACCGCCGTACCCCAGGAGACGAGAACGTGACCGCCCCCATCGGCGGCTCTCCCGCCCCTCACGCGCTGCGTGACTACGCCCTGCTCGCGGACGGCGAGCGCGGCGCCCTCGTCGGACCGCGCGGCGACATCGTGTGGATGTGCGCACCCGGCTGGGACAGCGACGCCGTCTTCGCCGCCCTCATCGGTGGCCCCGGCTGGTACACCGTCACCCCCACCGACCCGTTCGTCTGGGGCGGCTACTACGAGAGCGGCAGCCTCATCTGGCGCAGCCGCTGGGTCACCACCGGCGGCGTCGTCGAATGCCGCGAAGCCCTCGCCTGCCCCGGTGACCGGCACCACGCGGTGGTGCTGCGCCGGATCCTGGCGGTCGACGGCGACGCCCGCCTCGACGTCCACCTGCACCCGGCGCCCGGATTCGGCACACACCGGCTGCGCAAGGTCCGCAGGGACGGGCAGGGGCGTTGGACGGCCCGGGCCGGAGAACTGCACCTGCGCTGGAGCGGAGCGCCCGACGCCCGGCCGGGCGATGGGGCGCTGTCCACCACGATGCGTCTGGAGACCGGTGAGCACCACGACCTCGTCCTGGAGATCTCCGATCGGCCCCTGCCCGAACCGGAGACGGCCGACGTGCTGTGGCGGTCCACCGAAGCGGCCTGGACCGCGCGCGTGCCGGCCCTCGCGAACACGCTGGGCCGACGCGACGCCCGGCACGCCTACAGCGTCCTGGCCGGCCTCACAGGCACCGGCGGCGGCACGGTGGCAGCGGCCACCACCAGTCTGCCCGAACGCGCCGAGACGGGCCGCAACTACGACTACCGGTACGTGTGGATCCGCGACCAGGCCTACATCGGCCAGGCCGTCGCCGCCGCGGGGCCGCACCCGCTGCTGGACGACTCCGTACGGTTCGTCACCGCCCGTCTGCTCGAACACGGCCCGGCTCTCGCGCCCGCCTACACCGTGACCGGTGCGGCGGTACCCGACCAGCGCACCCTCGACCTGCCCGGCTACCCGGGTGGCTTCGACGTCGTCGGCAACCACGTCAACCGCCAGTTCCAGCTCGACGTGTTCGGGGAGAGCCTGCTGCTGCTCGCCGCCGCCGCCCGCCTCGACCGGCTCGACCCCGACGGCTGGCACGCCGCGCTCACCGCCGCCGACGTGATCGCCACCCGGCATCGCGAGCCGGACGCCGGGATCTGGGAGCTGCACGACGACCGTTGGGCGCACAGCCGCCTGATCTGCGCGGCCGGTCTGCGGGCGGTCGCCGCCGCAGCACCCCGGGCGAGCAGCGGACGCGCCGCCGGCTGGGAGGCGCTGGCGGATGCGATCCTCGCGGAGACCTCCGCCGACTGCCTGCACCCCACCGGCCGGTGGCAGCGCTCCCCTGGCCGGACGGGCGTGGACGCGGCCCTGCTGCTGCCCGCCATCCGCGGCGCCCTGCCTGCCGAAGACCCGCGCACCGTCGCCACCCTGCGAGCGGTGCGCGCCGATCTCGCGCAGGACCACCACGTCTACCGGTTCCGCCACGACCGGAGACCCCTTCAGGACGCCGAGGGCGCCTTCCTGCTGTGCGGATTCGTCATGGCCCTGGCGGAACACCAGCAGCACAACGACGTCGAAGCCGTGCGCTGGTTCGAACGCAACCGTGCCGCCTGCGGTCCGCCCGGCCTCTATGCGGAGGAGTTCGACGTCGCCCAACGCCAGCTGCGCGGCAACCTGCCCCAAGCGTTCGTCCACGGGTTGATGCTCGAAGCCGCCGCCACGCTCGCACCCGGTCACTGAGACCGCCGCGATCCACCGCATCCGGATGCCGGAGCAGCGACGATGCCGTTGGAGAGTCCCGGCGGCATCGTCGTGCCCAGGGCCCTGACGGAAAGGGAGAGGCTCGCGTCACCGGCAGCAAGGCGACCGCAGTCGGCACGGCCGGCGTCGACGCCAGGCCATTGACCAACGGAGAACCGGTCCAGGCAGACGGCATGGATCGAACCGTCCACGTGTGCGGCGCATGACTGGCGTCGCGGCCAGCAGGACTGCGCTGCCGTGACAGGTCCGATGGCTGGTCTCCGCTGGTGTCTACCAGTAGTGGCGGCGGCCGCCGATCTCGTGGCCGACCGCGCCCATGATCCACAGGATGAGGCCGATGAGGGCCAGGACGATGCCGATGGTCCACAGGATGCCGATTCCGGTGATGAATCCGATGACAAGGAGGATGACTCCGAGGACGATCACGATGACCTCCGTTTCTTCCCCCTCTTCCGATGCGGCCTTCGCCGATGCGGAGGAAATGCCGCACTTGCTTTCGCGGATGCCCGGTTTGGGGGCGAGATATCAGCCGCGATGGCGCGACTCCCGGGTTCGGCGGACTACTGAGGTGTGGTGGCCAGGCCGGCGAGGAGGATGTCGAGGCCGCGTTCGAGCTCGGCGGCTCCGTCGTAGGAAGCGAGAGGGCCGGCGAGGCCTCGCAGGAGGGGGAACTCGCCGATCGGCAGCCGGTACAGGCCCAGTCGCAGCATGTCGTTGGTCTCGTCGGGGTTGTCGACGAGTTCCTGCAGTTCGTTGAGGACGTGGCCGTGGAGGAGTCCGAACAGGGCGCGGTAGACGTGCAGAGCGTCCGCGCCGGTGAAGCCGGCGCGGGTGAGCAGGGTGAGGATGGCCTCCAGCGGGCGCAGAGTGCCTTTGGGGCGCAGGGCGAGCGGGGTGGCCAGGGGGCGGGTGACCAGGAGCGGCACCGCATTGGGGTGGGCCAGGGCGAGTCGGCGGTAGCCGCGCGCGACGGCGCGCAGCTGGGCGGCCCAGTCCGGGTCGGTGGAGTCCACGGTGAGCTCGTTGAGGACGGTCTCGGCGACGCCGTCGAGCAGGGCCGCCTTGTTCGCAGCGTGGCGGTAGAGGCTCATCGGGTCGTGCCCGAGGGTGCGGGCGAGGCGCCGCATGGACAGCTGCTCGATGCCCTCGCGGTCGATGATCTCCAGTGCGCAGGCCAGGATCCGCTCGCGGCTGAGCCTCGGGCTCGCGGGCGGGTCGCCGTCCTGAACGGCCGGGCCGATCCGAGGAGGGGCCACGTCGAACCTTCTCTCGCTGGCGGCTTGCACCGGCGACCGTGAACTTCGTAGACCTACGGTGTAGACACCAGTCTAGTGCCGGAGTTGACTGGAGGCATACGACGTGGCCCTGCTGGGAGTACGTCATGATCATTGTTCTCGGACTTGTCCTCCTGGCAGCATCGGCGACCCAGGACCGCGACGAGCTCGCCGCAGCGCGACGCGTTCGCCGCGCAGCGGGACGGTCTCGTCCGCAAGCAGGAGCGGACCAGCGAGCATACGGCCGGCGCCCGCTTCAATCCGATGGCCCAGGGCAAAAGCGAAGGCGCGCCCGGGTACGCCTGGCAAGGGGCACCACGGACCACACCGCCTCCTCGGGCGTGGTACCGGGCGCCGATAGGCCCCGAGCCTGCCCGTCAGGGCCAACTCACGAAGGGAACCAGTCATGGGTATCGGCAAGAAGGCCGCCCACAAGGCCGAAGCGGTCAAGGGAAGCGTGAAGAAGAACGTCGGACGCGCCACCGGCGACCGCGCCCTCGAAGCCGAGGGCCGCGGCGACCAGTTCAAGGGCAACATCAAACAGGCCGGCGCCAAGGTCAAGGACGCGTTCAAGCACTGAGCGCCCGGCCGAGTGGGCCTGGTGGGATCCCGCGGGCTCGAGCTGCCCCGCCCACCGCCAAGGAAGCCGGGCAGGACGAGGACGATGCCCGCGGCTCCACCAGCGGACTCAACTCCTCCTCGATGGGTTGCGTCCGCTGTCGTGAATCGAGGAACGATCATGGTGAAGGTCCTGCTCATACTGCTCTGCCTGGTCCTGCCGTGGCTGGCGGTGCTCATCAAGGACGGCCCGAGCATCAAGGTGCTCTGGGCGTTCCTCCTGCAGCTGTGCGGCCATGTACCCGGCGTCATCTACGGCATCTACCAGGTAGCCAAGGACTGACCGGGACGCGCCCACTCTCGACGGCGGCCTCGGGGCGCATCCCCCGGTTGGTCCACAGCCGCGTGGGCAACCCGGCGCGGTGCGAGCCCGCATGTCGGCGGTGTTCGCCGGGCCCGGCCGGACCCGGGTGGACCGACCTTCGAACGCTCGGTTTGCCTGGGTGCGCTCTCGGGCTGCGGGGCCGCCCCGGCGCCTCTAGGCTCCGAGCTGGGCACGCCGGTTTGAGCCGCTGTCCGACGGGCGGCCGCGAGCTGCCTCGCACCGGCCCCAGGACGGAGAGCGTTGAGATGACCACCAATCCCGGACCGCCTGGAGGACGCCCCCAGCCGCCCCCGGTCACGGAGGCTCCCCATCCAGGCCCTCCCTCGGGGGGGCGAGCGCGATGCCAAGGACATCGCGCTGGACGCCTTCCGGGCCCCGGAGCCGGATGGTGCGCTCACCACCGATCAAGGGGTTCGGGTCGACGACACCGACAACTCCCTGACTGTGGGCGAGCGTGGCCCGACGCTGCTGGAGGACTTCCACCTGCGGGAGAAGCTCACCCGCTTCGACCACGAGCGCATTCCCGAGCGGGTGGTGCACGCCCGCGGTGCCGGCGCGTACGGTTTCTTCGAACCGTACGAGTCGCTGGCCGAGTTCACCTGCGCCGACTTCCTGCAGGAGGCCGGCCGCCGGACCCCGGTGTTCGTGCGCTTCTCGACCGTCCAGGGGCCGCGCGGCTCCGCGGACACGGTGCGCGACGTCCGCGGCTTCGCCACCAAGTTCTACACCCGGCAGGGCAATTACGACCTGGTCGGCAACAACATGCCGGTGTTCTTCATCCAGGACGCGATCAAGTTCCCCGACTTCGTGCACGCGGTGAAGATGGAGCCGCACAACGAGATCCCCACCGGCGGCACCGCACACGACACGTTCTGGGACTTCTGTTCGCTGCAGCCCGAGTCCACCCACATGCTGATGTGGGCGATGTCGGATCGGGCGATCCCGCGCAGCTTCCGGATGATGCAGGGTTTCGGCGTGCACACCTTCCGCCTCGTGACCGCCGACGGGCGCGCCACCTTCGTCAAGTTCCACTGGAAGCCGAGGCTCGGCGTCGCGTGCCAGGTCTGGGACGAGGCCCAGATCACCGCCGGACGCGACCCCGACTTCCACCGCCGGGACCTGTGGGAGGCGATCGAGGCCGGCGAGTTCCCGGAGTGGGAGCTCGGCGTCCAGCTGATCCCGGAGAAGGACGAGTTCTCGTTCCCGTTCGACCTGCTGGACCCGACGAAGCTGGTGCCGGAGGAACTCGTGCCGGTGCGGCCGGTCGGCCGGATGGTCCTCGACCGGAACCCGGAGAACTTCTTCGCCGAGACCGAGCAGGTCGCCTTCCACACCGCCAACATCGTTCCCGGTATCGACTACACCAACGACCCGCTGCTGCAGGGCCGCAACTTCTCCTACCTGGACACCCAGTTGATCCGCCTGGGCGGCCCCAACTTCTCCCAACTGCCGGTCAACCGCCCGCTCGCCGAGGTGCGCACCGACCAGCGCGACGGCTACGGCCAGCAGGTGATCCACTCCGGGACGAGCTACGCGCCGAACTCGGTCGGCGGCGGATGCCCGGCCACCCTGGGCGGCGGGCGCCTCGCCGAGGGGGTGTTCGAGCACTATCAGGAGCGTGTCGACGGGCGGGCGATCCGCCGGCGCAGTCCGAGCTTCGCCGACCACTACGGCCAGGCCACGCTGTTCTGGCGCAGCATGGCCGGCTGGGAGCAGGAGCACATCATCGCCGCGTTCTCCTTCGAGCTCGGCAAGGTCGGGGACCAGGCCGTGCGGCGCCGGATGGTCGCCAACCTGGCCCGTGTCGACCGGGAACTGGCTGTGGAGGTCGCCCGCCGCATCGGCGAACCCGAGCCCGCGCCCGAGCCCGCACCGGACCGGCCCACCGGCAACCGCGAAGCCGGAGCAGCGGGGGAGCGGGTCTCGCCCGCGCTGAGCCTGGAGAACCTGCGCGGCCACGGCATCCGTACCCGAAAGGTCGCCGTCCTGGTGGCGCAGGGCGTGGACGCCGCCCAGGTGCGGGCCGCTCGCACCGCCCTGCGGGCCGAGGGCGCCACGGTGGAGACCCTGGCCCGGTACGGCGGGAGCGTGGCCGGCAGCGACGGCCAGGACGTGGAGGTCGACCGGGCGTTGGCGACCACCGCCTCGGTGCTGTACGACGCCGTGGTCGTCCCGGACGGCGCAGAGGACGCGCTCGTCGTGGAACCGGACGCCGTCCGGTTCGTCAACGAGGCACTGCGGCACGGCAAACCGGTGGCCGCGCTCGGCACCGGCACGGCACTCGTGCGGGCCGCAGGGGCCCGCGAGGCGGAGCAGCTCGCCGGGGTCGCCCTGTGCGGCCCGGACCGGCAGCCCGGCGCCTCATTCTGGGAGGACTTCGTCCGCCTGATCGAACAGCACCGGTTCCCGCAGCGCTGAACACGAGCCCGAATCGCCCGCGCGACCTGCCCAGGAGGACGAGGTCGGTGGGCCCTGCCCCGTTCGCCGGCTGGGCCCGTTCGCGGTCGAGTCCGTCGGCCTTGTGGTGCTGTCAGGGAGCACTCGAAGGAGCATCGGCCTAGCGTGGTGGCGACAGTGCCCGGGGGCCGCCGCCACCCGAGGCGGGGCGAGGACGTTCACGAAGGAGCGGATTCCGATTGGCCGAGTACGGCTACTTCCTGTCGTGTGAGGAGTTCACCCCCGCGGAGCTGATCGATCAGGCCCGCCGCGCGCAGCAGGCCGGGTTCACCCGGTTGGCGGTCTCCGATCACTTCCATCCGTGGAATGACGCGCAGGGCAACAGCGCGTTCGTGTGGTCGGTGATCGGGGCGCTGTCGCAGGCCGTCTCGCTGCCGGTCACGACGCTGGTGACCTGTCCGATGGTGCGGCTGCATCCGGCGGTGACCGCGCAGGCCGCCGCCACCTCCAGCGTTCTGCTGGATGGGCGCTTCGCTCTCGGTGTCGGGACGGGGGAGGCGTTGAACGAGCACGTTCACGGCGATGCGTGGCCGTCGTTCGAGGTGCGGGCCGAGATGCTGGAGGAGGCCGTCGAGGTGATGCGCAAGTTGTTCACCGGTGAACCGGTCAGCCACCGCGGCCGGCACTACACCGTCGACAACGCCCGCCTCTACACCGCCCCAGACCAGCCGCTGCCGGTCTACGTCTCGGCGTTCGGGCCGAAGGCCGCCGAGCTGGCAGGCCGGATCGGGGACGGGTTCGTCACCATGACCCCGGACGCCGACCTCGTGGGCGCGTTCCGCGAGGCCGGGGGCCAGGGCAAGAAGGTGGTGGGCGGCGTGAAGGTGTGCTGGAGCAGCAACCGGGAAACGGCCGTGGACGTGGTGCACCGGCTGTGGCCGACCGAGCTGCTGCCCGGCGAGCTCGCCCAGCTCCTGCCCACCCCGGCGCACTTCGAACAGGCAAGTCAGCTCGTCACCCGCGACATGGTTGCCGACGCGGTCACCTGCGGCGACGACGTGGAGCAGCACGTGGAGACAGCGCGCGCATATGAGCGCGCCGGGTTCGACGAGGTCTACGTCGGACAGATCGGCCCCGATCAGGAGGTCTTCTTCGACGCCTACCGTGAGCTGGTCCTGCCCGCCCTGAACCGCTGACCCGGGCTGTCCGACCTATGGCCGCTGAAGCCGCGTCCGCACACGGGAGAGGCCCCGCTACAGGGTCCGGCCCCGGCAGGTGGCCCCTTCGGGCGCAGACGCCTTCGAGAGGCAGAGGTGGTTGCGGCGGCACGGCAGGGTACTTCGCGGCGCCGGGGCGCTCGGCGCCGGCCGGATGCCCCGGGTTCTGGCACCTGACCGGCGTGCGAAGGCGTGCACTGTGAGAGCGGTCTGGCACCGGTTGCGCTTTGTGTGCGGGCGGGCGTGGGGGCGCGGGTTGGAGATCGAGCTGATGCAGCGTTCGCTGGCCTTCGCCGCGCTGTTCTTCGTGACCCTGGTGCCGTTGCTCATGGTCATCGCGGCGGCTTCCCCTGCCCGCGGCAACGGGATCGCCCAGTGGATCACCGACGGCCTGGGGCTGTCGCCGCGCGGTGGCCAGGCCGTCGAGACGCTGTTCAGTTCACGCGGGCAGGTCCTCAGCACGACCACCGGGTTCAGCCTCGCCGCGCTGGCCTTCTTCGGCGTCTCGCTGACGGGTGCGATGCAGGGCGCCTACGAGCGGATCTGGGGCCTGCCGCGAGGACCGTGGCACCGGGTGGGGCGCCAGGTCGTCGCGCTGGCCGGGCTGACCGGCTATCTCGTCCTCGCGGCCTGGAGCGGCGTGCCGTGGCAGCACACCGCCGTCCAACCGACCCTGCGGATCCTCGCCACGGTGCTGGGCGGTCTGCTGCTGTTCTGGTGGCTTCCGCGCTTCCTGCTCGGGGCCCGTGCCCCGCGGCGAGGGCTGGTGCCCGGGGCGGTGGCCACGATGGTCGCCCTGGCCGGCCTCCGGCTGTTCTCCCGGCTGGTCTTCGCCCCGCTGCTGGTCTCCAACGCCGTTTCCTACGGCACGGTCGGCGCAGTCCTGGTGGTCCAGTCCTGGCTGATCGGGGTGGGCTTCACCGTGTACGGCGGAAGCCTCGTGGGGTGGGCGCTGTCCGGCGGCGACCGGTCAGCCGCGGGTGACGGTGGTGAGGGGGGCCGCGGCATACCGGAAACCGGTGAGGGGCCGGCTGGCGGGGCGCCAGGCGGAACACCACCCGGCGAAGCGGACGACTGATCCGGTGCGGCACGGGACCAAGGCCGCGTGAGATGCGCGCGGCACCGGTAGCCGGGGCCGTCCAGCAGCAGTGGCACCCGGAACGTGATGCCCGCAGGCGGGCGAGGTCGGGTCTAGAGAGCGGGGCGGCGGGCCGCCACGAGGTCGGATCCGGGGGCCTGCACAACGTGCAGTCCTGCGGCTTCGAGTTCCTCGGTGAGCCGCTCGGGCGGGGCAGGCCACATGTCGAACGCCTCCCGGGCCTCGCGCAGGAGCTCCTGCTCGCGTTCGACGCGGTAGGTGAAGACCACACGCAGGACGCCGCGGTGGGGCCGGCGGGTGACGTCGGCGCTGTACAGGTCAGGGCCCACCCGCACCGGACCGATCCGTCCCACCGCCTCGCATCCGCCGGGCAGGTCGGCGGGCGGCGGATCGAACAGGAGTAGGCCGCCCGGTAGGAGGGCCGCGGAGATCGCCCTCCAGGTGGCCCGCCTGGTCGGGGGATCCAGACAGGCGATCACGTTGGAGGCGACGGCCAGGTCCGCCACGGCCGTCAGGCCTGCTGCCGCGAGGGGCTCGGGGTGCACGGTGACGCGAGCGCGTTGGTCCGCCCCGAGGCGGGCCAGGCGCGACAGCAGGGCGGCGCGCATGGCCGGGGCCGGTTCGACGGCGTGGACGGGCACGCCGGAAGCGTGCAGCAGGACCTCGGTGACGATGCCGGTGCCCGCTCCGACGTCCAGGACCGCTCGGCGGGCTCGCTCGGCCGCCTCGGTGAAGCGCCGCTCGGCCAGACGGCGGTCGGTCTCGGCCTGCAGGAGATCGTAGAACTCCGCGGAGACCGCGTACCCGCCGTCGGGGGAGTCGTCCACGGCCGCGCGCTCAGCCGCGTACGGGCTGGAAGTGCGTCGGGTCCGCGAGGGCGCTGGAATCAAGGCGGGCAAGGAGTTCGCCGACATCGGTGTGGACCTCAAGGGCTCCCGCCGAGCGCAGGGCCCGCTCGCCGAAGCCGCCGGAGAGCACCGCCGCGCAGGTGACCTGGGCCCCGGCGGCGGCTTGGACGTCCCATGAGGTGTCACCGACGAACAGCGCCTCGCCCGGCCTGGCGCCGGACGTGACCAGAGCAGTGTGGACGCGGGCCATCGCCGGTGTGCGGCCGAACCGGGCGAGCGCCTCGGTCCAGGCGACGGTGTGCCAGTAGCTGGTGTCGAGAAGTGTGCCGTCGACATCGAACAGCGCTGCGGCCGGCATCGAAGCCTCCCTCACTCACGCCCCCGGCATGTCCACCCTGTCGACGCTACGGCCCGACGACCGGCCACGCACGCGGCGCGGCGCCGGGCCGTTTGCCCCGCTGTTTCCCGGAAACCCGAAGCAGTATGGAAACTGCCTGCCGGACCATCGTCATCACCGGGGCCAGCGGTGGCATCGGCCGCGCGACCGCCGAGGCGTTCGCCGCCCGCGGAGACCGGCTCGCGCTGATCGCCCGCGGCCGGGCCGGCCTCGAAGCGGCGGTGCGCGAGGCCGAGCGGGCCGGCGCTGCCAAGGTCATCGCCATCGAGGCCGACGTCGCCGACGCACACGCGGTGGAGGCCGCCGCCGAACGGGCCGAGGAAGAACTCGGGCCGGTCGACGTGTGGGTCAACGACGCGTTCGCCTCCGTCTTCGCCCCGTTCACCGAGGTCTCCCCGGAGGAGTTCCGGCGCGTCACCGAGGTTACGTACCTCGGCTACGTCTACGCCACCCGGGCCGCCCTGGCCCGGATGCTGCCCCGCGATGCCGGGGTGATCGTGCAGGTCGGCTCGGCGATCGCCTACCGCGGCATTCCGCTGCAGAGCGCCTACAGCGGCGCCAAGCACGCCATCCAGGGCTTCAACGAGGCGCTGCGCTGCGAGCTGCTCGCTTCCGGTACTCGGGTGCGGACCACGATGGTGCAGATGCCGGCCGTCAACACCCCGCAGTTCGACTGGGTCCGGTCCCGCCTGCCCCGTCGGGCGCAGCCGGTTCCGCCGATCTACCAGCCCGAGGTCGCTGCCCGCGCGGTGCTGTTCGCCGCCGACCACCCCGGGCGGAGGGAGTACTGGGTGGGCGGCAGTACGGTGGCGACCCTGGTGGCGAACGCCGTCGTGCCCGGGCTGCTGGACCGCTACCTGGCCCGCACGGGCTTCGACTCCCAGCAGGAGGACCGTCGGCGCCGCGCCACGGACCCGGACAACCTGTTCGAGCCGGTGGACGCCCGGCGGGACTTCGGGGCGCACGGCCGGTTCGACGGCCGGGCCCGGGATCGCAGCCGCCAGCAGCAGGTGGCGCACGCCCTCGGCGGCCTCGCCGACGCGCTGGGGCGCGCGGCTGGACGGGTGCAAGCCGGTTTGCCCGGTGCTGGTAGCGGGTTCCTCTCACGGATGCGGGGAACACGCACCCCGCAGTCATCGGACAGGAGTGTGTGACCATGCCTCGCGGATCGAGTCCCAAGCGGGAGCGGCAGTACGAGCACATCAAGGACAGTGCGCTGGAGCGCGGTGAGAGCGAGAAGCGCGCCGAGGAGATCGCCGCCCGCACCGTGAACAAGGAGCGGGCCCGGCACGGGGAGTCGAAGACCGCCAGCCGCAGCTCGCTGAAGGACATGTCCTCCTCCCGTCGCGGTGGGCTGCGGTCGCACAGCGGCGCCCAGGGGCCGACGAAGGAGCAGCTCTACAACGAGGCGAGGCAGCGCAACATCCACGGGCGCTCGAAGATGAACAAGAAGGAACTCGAACACGCCCTGGGCCGATAGGAGCTGGTCACCGTGGATACCGTTCCCGTGCCGCCCGACCCCGATGTCACCCCGGTTCCGCCGTCGCCCAGCCCGCCGGAGCCGGTGGAGCCACCGGTGCCGCCGGATCCGCCCGCGCCTCCCGAAACGCCCGAACCGCCCCCTGAGCCGCCGGCCCCGCCCGGCCCGGGCGAGCCCGCGGAGCCTGCCCCTCCGGAGCCCGGGCACCCCCGCCCGTCGGAGCCTCCCGACTGACCCGGAGGCCATGACACGGCCGGGCGGTGGACGGCGTGCGCGGAGGCACCGCCTGCGCCGCGGAGTCGCCAGGTGGCCGGCAACCGAACAACGGCCCGGAGGACTACAGGAGGTCAGGTGCTCACCCGGCTGGTGGAGATCGTGGTGTGGGGTGCTGCCCTGACGGGGCTGACGGTGGTGTTCATCAGCTCCGTCTCGCCCGTCGAGCTGCTGGTCGCCGTTCCCGCCGCGTCTGGCGGGGCGGTCGCGGCCCGCAGGATGCGTCTGGCCGCACACGTCCGTGTCGGAGGAGGGCGTGGCGCGGTGTGTGCGCTCCTCGCGCTGCCGGGCTCGGTCGTGCGCGGTCTGGCCGTGCTGACGGCCGCGATGGCCCCCGGTCACGGAGACGGGAGGGTACGGCGCATCCGGCTGCGCCCCGGAGCGGGAGCCGGGTGGGCCGGCACGCTGCTCGCCGCCTCCCCGGACACCTGCGTGATCGACGTGCCCCGCGACGACGAGGTCGTCGTGCATGCTCTGCGCCCGACCCCGGGACCGGTCGAGGAGGCCGTGGCCCGCACGGACGGCGCGCGGTGAACGCCTGGACAGCGGCGGCCCTGGTCCTGCTGGCGATTCCCGCGCCGACGTGCCTGTGGGTCGCGGCGCGCGGCACTGCGGTGCGCCGACTGCTCGGGGCGTCGATGCTGTCGACCGTGGCCGGCGCGGTGTTCCTGCTGCTCCCGATGGCGTACGACCGGTCCTCCTACCAGGACCTCGCGCTGATGCTGGCCGTCCTGGCCCCCGCCGGCACCCTTGTGTTCGCCCGCTTCGTCGCCGGCCGCCGCCACGACGCCCACCCGTACGGTTCCATGCCCGAGAACTGACGAGACCCCGCCCGGCCGGCCAGACCGGGGGTGGGGGAGGGAGTTCGGATTGACGCCACGCCATGTGATCGTGCTCGTGCTGCTGTGGGCCGGCGTGGGGTGCGTGCTGCTGTCCGCGGCCGCGGTGCTGCGGCTGCGCGGAGCGCTGGCGCGCCTGCACGCCCTGGCCCCGGCCTCGGTGGCCGGTGTGCCGCTGATCGCCGCGGCCGTGGCAGTCGACCAGGGACCGGGCCGGGGGGCGGCCAAGACGCTGTTCATCGGCCTGGTCTTCGCCGTCGGCGGGACGGTCACCACGATCGCCGTCGGCCGTGCCACCCGTGAAGCCGAGGCCGAAGCGGTGAGCAGGCCGTGAACGCATGGCTGATCGGATTCGTCGTCGCCTTCGTCGTCCTCGCCGCCACCACGGCGGTCCTCACCCGTGACCCGGCCCGCCAGGCGGTCGTCCTCTCCGTGCTCGGTCTGGGCCTGGCGATGCTGTTCGCGGTGCTGCAGGCGCCCGACGTGGCGCTCTCCCAGCTCGCCGTGGGCACCGCGCTGACCCCGTTGCTGATCCTGCTGACCGTACGCAAGGTCACCCGCCGACCCACCCGCACCGACGACCGGGCCAGCGCCGGCGACAACGGGCGGGAACGGAAGTGACGGCCCGCGCCCGGCTGACGATGTTCCTGGCAGCGGCCGCCGTCATCGCCGCGTTCTTCACGGCCGCGTGCACTCACCTCCCGCCGTTCGGCACGGACAGCCATATGGGAACGTGGGTCTTCCTGGCCGCCGGATGGGTCCTGCTCATCGCCCTGTACGGCCTGGTCACCAGTCGCAACCTCATCCACGCCATCGGCTGCCTGGCCGTCGCCCAGTCCTCCACCTACCTCCTGCTCCTCGCCGTCGGCTACCGCCGCGGCGCGACCGCCCCCGTCTACTCCGACCTCACCCCCGGAACCCGCCCCGTCGTCGACCCCGTCGTGCAGGCCCTTGCCCTGACCGACGTCGTGGTCGGCGCGACCGTCACCGCGCTGTTGCTCGCCCTCACCATCCAGTTGCGCAAACGGCACCACACCGTCGACCCGCAGGCCCTCACCGGCCTCAAGGGCTGACCGTGACCGAAACAGCCCTGCTGCCGCTCGCGGTGGCCATTCCCCTGCTCGGCGCCGCACTGCTCGCCGTCGCCGGCCGCAGACTCCCCCGGACCGGTTGCGACATCCTGGCCACCACCTGTGCCGGTGCCGAGGCAGCGTGCCTCGCCCTGCTCTGGGCGCGCACCGACGGGCGCCTCGTCACCGCCGACCTGGGCGGCTGGCCCGTCCGCCTCGGCATCGTGCTCGCCGCCGACCCCATCGGCGCCGGACTCGCGCTGCTCGTCGCCGTCCTGGTCCTCGCGGTCGTCGTCTACGCCTGGCGGTACTTCGACGAACCCACCGGCGAGCACGCCGGTGCCTTCCCCGCCCTGATCCTGCTGTTCGAAGCCGGCATGGCCGGCTTCGCGCTCACCGGCGACCTGTTCAACGCCTTCGTCTTCTTCGAACTCATGGGAGCCGCCGCCTACGCCCTGACCGGCTACCGCATCGAGGACCCCCGCCCGCTCCAGGGGGCACTCACCTTCGGCATCGTCACCTCCTTCGCCGCCTACTGCTCCCTGCTCGGCATCGGCCTCCTCTACGCCCGCACCGGCGAACTCAACCTCGCCCGCCTCGGCCGGCAGCTCGCCGGCCACCACACCGACGTGCTGACCGTGGCCGCGTTCGCCCTGATCGCCACCGCCCTGCTGGTCAAGGCCGCCGCCGTGCCGTTCCACTTCTGGCTGCCCGACGCGCACGCGGTGGCGCCCACCCCGGTGTGCATGCTGATGTCCGGCGCCATGGTCGAACTCGGCGTCTACGGCATCGCCCGCGTCTACTGGACCGTCTTCGCCGGCCCGGGCGGCATCCACCCCCAGGCCTTCCGCACCACCTTCACCGCGATCGGTGTGCTGACCGCACTCCTCGGCGCCCTGATGTGCTGGCAGCAGCGCCACCTCAAGCGCCTGCTCGCGTTCTCCACCATCAGCCACGTCGGCCTGTTCCTCATCGCCGTCGCCCTGCTCACCCCCGACGGCGCCACCGGCACCGCGGTGTACGTCGCCGCGCACGGCCTGGTGAAGGCCGCGCTGTTCGCCCTCACCGGTGTACTGCTGGACCGCTACGGGAGCGTCGATGAACACGGCCTGCACGGCAAGGCACGCGACCTGCGCACCGTCGGGGTGCTGTTCGTGGCCGGCGCCCTGGCCCTGGCCGGCATGCCGCCGTTCGGTACCGGCCTTGGCAAGGCCCTGAGCGAGGAGGCCGCCGGCCACTGGCAGCCGTGGCTGCCCGCCGTGTTCGTCGCGGCCTCCGCCGCCACCGGCGCGGCCGCTCTCCGCGCGGCCCTGCGGATCTTCTTCGGCATCGGCCCGGCCCCACACAGCCGACCGGACGAGGACGAGACCACCGGCGAGGGCGAGGAACCCGAAATCCGCTCCCCGCAGCGCGCTTTGCCGCGAACCATGACGATCGTCCCGGCCGGTCTGATCGGCCTCGCCGTCCTCGTCGGTTCCCTACCCGCCATCCCCGCTGCCCTCGCCCGTGGCGCGGCCGTCTTCACCGACCCCGACGGCTACAGCGCCGTCGTCCTCACCCACGCCAACACGCCGCCCGGACCCGTGCCGGCCGCGGACTGGACCGTGACCGGGATGCTGCTGGGCCTGCTGTCCGCAGCCGTCGCCCTCGCCCTGGCCACGGCCGCCCTCCACCGGCCCGCCGCCGACCGGCACGCGGCTGCCCGAGCCGTACGGGCGCTGCGCCGCCTGCATTCCGGACACCTCGGCGACTACCTCGCCTGGCTCGCCCTCGGCGTCGCGGTGCTGTGCGTCGCGATCGCCGCCCAGACCTGAATCCTCCCAGGGCCCTACAGCCGCTCCGCCATCCTGATGGCTGCCTTCAGATCCTCGTACGCCTGACCGTGCTTGCCTTCGTGCTGCTCCAGCATCGTCCGGACGATCGCATCCAGCTTGCGCTGGATGGATACCGTCCCCGGTGGGCCGGGGGCGCGGCAACACGCCACACGGTGCCCTCCGCAGGCGGCGATCGCCGTCAGCCCGTCGCCGTCGCCCACGGCGTTGCCTGCGGACAGGCGGGGCGGGAGGCCTCTGGGCAGCGAGGATGCGGGGTGGGGGGTTACCCCGATTGGCGTGGTGCCTCAAGGGTGTCATCGAGGCCGGTCGGTCGGGCGACTCCGGTGGCCCCGGACGGTGGATTCCGAGCGCGGCGGGGCAGGATCACAAGCGGACAGCTTCCCTCGCGCGAGGAGGCCGGTCATGTCCCCCCACCACCGTCCGCTGAGGGCGTGCGCCTGTCGGGCCCCGCGGACCACGACCGCAGACCTGCCCGGGAGAGCCGGCAGCGCCCGCCTGGACGGCAAGGCCGACCATGATCAGCGCGGCCGGTTGGAGGACGCCTTGGCGCGCTCGGTCAAGGAGGGCATGCCCTGTGTGATCGTCGACTTGCCCCGTCTCCTGTCGCGCGACTCCACTCGTCTTGACGCTCTGCTCCCAGCGCGCTTCACCGTGTACGCCGCCGCAACCGCCCCGGTGGTTGCCGCTTCGTTCCCTCAGACCCGGCGCTTGCGGCAGATCACCGGCGCACACGAGATCTTCACCCGTCCGCGACACCGTCCGCGCCCTCACAGACGCCGGTGCACCCTGCAGAATGAGGCCCGCCATGGACATCCCTGGACGCTACGCGATCACCCTGCCGGGCCCACCAGGAGCGCATCGTCCGCCCGAGATCGTCGTTGTCCACGCCACCGGCGACAGGACACCCGACGGTACTCCGATCTACGCCGACGACACCGGAGCCTTCCGGGTCGAGATCCAAGCCGGTGTGGCCAGGCCCCTGGACGTCGCCACAGGGCCCGGCCAGCACACCTGCCTGCGCGCTACCCCGCTGACCTGACCGCGGCATTGCCGACCAGGCATGATCGGCATCTCCCGTTCGGGGTCGTACATGTCGTCGTCCGGGAAGCAGTCGTGGCGCATCCGAGCGGAAACACGGGAGGAGCCCGGACGGTTCAGTCCGGCTCCACCGCTCGCTCGGCACTTTCCGGACCGCGTTTCGACCTTCCGGAAGAGACCGCCACAGCGGATTCAGGCAGTGGACCCCCCCGGTCAAAGCCCCGGGGCGTAGGGGGCGATTCCGATGATGAGGATGTCGCGGCGCCCTTCGTTCCCGTCGTCGCCGAGGCGGACCGGGCCGACGTAGTGGCTGACGCGCCGGTCGTGGACGCCGTAGCCGTCCAGCGGCTTGGTCAGCACGAAGCGGTCGTGGATCGCTTCCGGGGGCAGCGCGTCGGGTTGTCGGCCGGCGCTCTCCGGGGCGGCGATGACGTTCTCGCCGCCCTTCACGTTCCGGCGGCCGATCAGGTGGGCGAAGGTGAAGGTGGCCGGTGAACCGCCGTCCTGATGCAGGCAGTTCGGTGAGGACACCGCCTCCTGGTCCTGGTCGTGGACGCCGAGCGAGATCAGGTGGATGCCGACGTAGACGGGGACGCGGTGCAGGTCCTCCAGCCACAGGGCACGGTCCAGGTCGGCATGGACGAGGGCGTCGAGCAGCCGGTTGCGGTGCAGGGCTTCCGGGATGTCGGGCAGCCGGCGCCGCACCCGGGGGTACTCGGGGTTGTGCTCGTCCTGCCAGTACTCCGTGACGGTGCCGAACTCCTCGTCGGGGGTGCCCGGGATGTAGGAGAGCTCGCCGGTCCAGGGCAGGTGGACGGCGTGCGAATAGCGGCGGAAGCGGTGGGTCTCACGGGCGTACGGATCCGGCGGCAGGTCCTGATAGGAGTCGGCGAGCCGGATGAAGTCCTCGGCCAGGGCCACGGTGTCGATGCCGAGGTCGGCGGCGTTCAGGCGGGCGTACCCGTCACGGCGCACCCGCCCGCCGTGCTCCGGCGGGCGTCCGTGCTGCTCCGGGCTGTCGACCATCGGCTTCTCCGGGCGTTCGCGGGCGTCTGTGGACATGGGTCCGCATGGCCTTCCGGCTTCCTTCACGCTGGCACACCCGTCGGGGGCGCGCCCTTGGGGGGTCCGCCGTATGGATGGCCGGGGCGGGACGGCCTGCGGGCTGGTCATGCAGGTCGCGAGGTCGTCCACGACCGCCGGCAGGCCGCCGGCCCGGTGTGCGGCGCGCTGGCGGTGGGCGCCGCTGCCCCGGACGGCCAGCCGGTCGACGAAGGCGGCGACCCGCTCCAGGTCCCCCAGCTCCTCCAGCGCGGGGCCGATGTGCTCGACGAGCCTCCGTGCGCGTTCCGGGGCGGGCAGGACGCGTCCGGTCAGCGCATCCGCTCCCGGCCCCGGCCAGCCGTCGCGGGTCGCGTACCAGTACGAGCCGCGCAACAGCTCACCGCGAAGCTGCGGTCCCTTGTCGCCGCGCTCCGCCAGGCGGGCGGAGGTCACCACCAGGCCGCGCACGACGGCCGCCAGGGCCACCGAGTCGGCGGACTCGGCCGGAACGTCCATGCACCGCACTTCCAGCGTCGGCAGGCGCGGGTGCGGGCGGGTGTCCCAGAACGGCAGGTCGGCGAAGGAGCTCCCGCCGATCTCCGCCATCGCGGCGGCGACGCGCCGGTAGTCGTCGAAGGACTCGACCCACGGTGGCGGTCCGAGGGAGGGGAAGCGCAGCCGCAGCACCGAGCGCCAGCTCGCGTACTGGGTGTCCCGTCCGGCGTGGAAGGGCGAGTTGGCGCTCATCTCCACCAGCAGCGGCAGCCACGGGCGCAGATGGTTGCCGACTAGGGCCGCCACCTCGCGGTCGGGCAGGCACACGTGGACGTGCAGGGCGCAGACGGCGAAGTCGTCCATCAGGCTGCGGAACAGTTCCACCCCGTCCAGGTACCGGGGGTGGTGGCCCACCGGCACCACGCCGCCGCCCCCGATCACGGGCGTCGCACTGGGGCACACGGCCAGGCCCTCGGCCTCGGCGCACGCGGCGAGCTCGCGGCGCAACCGGGCCAGCTGGGCGGACAGCTCGCGCATGGTGGCGCACGGCGGTGTCCGCACCTCGACCTGGAGGTCCGTGAACTCACCGGACACCAGGTCCCCCAGCACGCCCGCGGCGCGGGCGGCCAGCCGCGGGCCCGCGGGAACCACGGCCCGGGACACGGGGTCCACGAGGAAGTGCTCCTCCTCCACGCCCACCGTCGGCGTCGGCCCCCGGCCACGGCCCGCAGTGCCTGCCACGGGCTGCCGGGCTCCTCGCGCGCCCGGGGCGCCGCTGCCGTCCACCTGACCAGAGTCCCTTCTCCCGGCCACGTCGGCATCACGGATCCGGGGTCCGGCCCGAAGACGAGCGCTCGGGGCGGACCCGAGCGGACGCTCGGGACATGTCCGGGTACGAGCCGCCGTGCGGTAGGTGTGAACGGTGCCGGGCCGGGCAACCGCTCGGCATGCTGCTGATCCGCCCGCCCGGGGTCTACGTGCCCCAGGGCGACACCGAACTGCTGGCCGCCTGTGTGCGCCGGGAGCCGCTGGACGGCTCCAGCCGGGTGCTCGACCTCTGCACCGGGACCGGGGCCGTCGCGATCACGGCGGCGCGCAGCGGGGCCCTGGTCACGGCGGTGGACCTGTCCGCCAGGGCGGTGGCCACCGCCTGGTGCAACGCCCGGCTGCACCACGACCGGGTCCGGCTGCGCCGGGGGGACCTTCTGGCCCCGCTGCCCGGTGAACGCTTCGACCTGGTGACCGCGAATCCCCCGTACGTCCCGACGGACCCGGACGGCGCGGCTCCCGGCCGGGGCGCCGCGCTGGCCTGGGACGCCGGACCGGACGGACGGCTGGTCCTGGACCGGATCTGCCGGACGGTTCCCGGGGTGCTGGCCGAGGGCGGCGTGCTGCTGGTCGTGCAGTCCGCGCTCGCGGGCGTACCGGCCACCCTGGCGCTCCTGCGCGCGGCCGCGCTGCGCACAGAGGTGGCGGCTCGGCGGCGGCAGCCCTTCGGGCCGGTGATGACGGCCCGGGCCGCCCTGTTCGAGCGGCTCGGAGTGATCCGGCCCGGCGAGCGGGAGGAGGAGTTGGTGGTGGTGCGCGGTGTCCGCGGGCGCTGATCGCTACGCCACCCGGGTGGTCGTCGTGCCGGGCGGCCCTCTGCTGGTCGAGGGCCCGGTGGAGGTGGTCCTCCCCGACGGCACCCGGAGGCTGTCCGAGCGCCCGGTGGTGGCCCTGTGTGTCTGCCGGCGCAGCCGCACGTACCCGTTCTGCGACACCAGCCACCGGCGGCACGGACGGCCGCTGCGGGCCCGGGAGCAGGGCCCGCGCGACTCGGACGGTGCGGCCGGTGGGAGGTGAGCGGACGGACGGTCCGCACCGCTCACCGCGGCCGCCGCGCCGGATGCCATCGCGCCGGCCGCGGCGGCGATGAACGCCGCCCCGCCGACGGCTGCTAGGGGGAGCCCCGCAGTTGGGCGCCGTGATCACGGGCTTCGTCGTCGAAGCGGCCGTGTGCGCCGCAGTCGGCCTCCTGACATGCCGTCCCCGCCCGGCGCGCGCCGGTCCGGGGAGAGGAGCGGCGCGGGCTTGCCGGGCGGCCACGACTCTCCCTAGGGCGCGACGGTGTCCGCCGCCGGCGGCTCCGGTTCGTCGTCGTCCGAGTCGGCCTTGCGCCGGACGTCGGCCGGGGTGGGAGCCGTGATCCCGCGCTCCTCTGCGGAGCGCTCGCGGGCCCCGACGATCCCGTCCGCTTTCGCCCGGACGTCGGCCGGGGTGGGGGAGGTGATCGAACGCTCCTCTGCGGAGCGGTCCCGCGTTGTCTCGTTCGGCTGGGTTCCCTTGTCGCCGGAGTTCGTCATGGCGGGCTCTCCTTCGTGAGTCGTTGCCGGTGGGATACCTCGCGGGTGCCCGGGAACTCCGGGCCTGAACCGACGAAGGGCACCTGATCCGAGTCCTTCCGCCGTCCGGCCGCCGCCTGCACGGCGGATACCGGGCCCTGCGGGGGCATGGCGGCCCCCGCGGTGACGATCTCTGGTGCCGGGTGTTTCGGGTCTGGTGAGGTCGCGTTCAGTGAAGTAGCGAGTTCCGCCCGTCCTACTACCCTGTGCGCACAGGCGTGAGGACGCACGTGCAGCCGGCGATGTGAGGTCGGGCCCGCTTGTTTCAGGCGACGGCGGCCAGGTCGGCGCGGCCGAACAGCAGGGCGTAGCCGCGGGGTAGGTGGGTGAGGAGGCGGTCGGTGAGGGTGTCGTCGGTGAGGGTGGTGAGGGCGGCCAGGACGGAGGAGGCGTCCCAGCGGGCGGCGGTGAGGCTGGTGCCGAGGGTGTGGGCGAGGCTTTCGACGAAGGCGGGGGCGGTGACGGGCGAGGGGAGGGGGATCTGGGCGGCGAGGACGGCGCGGGCCCGTTCGGGCAGGGCTGCGGCGAGGTCGCAGCGTTCGTCGCCGGTGAGCTGGGAGCCGAGGAGGGTCAGGACGGCGTCGAGGGCGCGTTCGGCTTCCTCGTCGGTGGGGTAGCGGCCGAGGTTGCGGACCTGCTGGAGGAGGTGGCGGTAGCGGGTCATGACGGTGGGGCCTTCCTGGGGCCGGCCGCCGGGCGGGCCGGCGGCGTGTGAGGGGTGGTCAGGGCCAGGGTCGTGTCCTTGCGGTCGGGCGGCCGAACAGCAGGTCGTAGCCGGGCGGCAGCTGGAGCAGGACCTGGTCCATGAGGTCGTCGCCGGCGGCGTCGGCCACCGTGGACAGGACGGCGCCGATGTCCCACGGGGCCGTGGCTTCGGTGGCGCCCTCGATCCAGGCCGCGGTCGCGCGGACGAACCGCTCGGTGTTGAGCGGCTCGGCGGCCTGCAGCGGGTTGAGCAGGATCAGGGCCATGGTCTCGGGCAGTCGGGTGGCCAGTTCGGCGCGCACGTCGCCGACCAGGTGGGCGCCGAGCAGGGCAAGGACCACCCGGGCGGCCCGCTCGGCCTCCTGTGGGCTGTCGTACTCACCGCGCTCCCGGACCTTCTCCAGGAACGCCTCCCATCGAAGCGTCATCGCGGTTCTCCCTCCGTCCCGAGGCCCGGCACGCCCGGGTGACCTCAAGGCTCGACGGCCAGGCGCCGGTGCAGACCGGTCAACTCGAGCAGCCGCACGACGCGGCGGCCGGCTCCGCGAAGGACCAGGCGGGCACCGCACCGGTCGGCCTGGGCGCGGGCCCGGACCAGGGCGCCCAGGCCCGCGCAGTCCATGAACGTCACCTCCGACAGATCCAGCACCACCTCCCGGTGCGACTCGAGCGCGGTGGCCAGGGCACGGCGTAGCGAGGGTGCGGCGTCGAGGTCGATCTCGCCGTGGGCTCGCACGATGAAGGGCTGGTTGCTGTGACCGTTCATGGCGTTTCCGCGTCGTGTGCGGGTAGGCCGGTCCGGACGGGGCCGGCCCGGCGGTCGAGGGGTGTTCCGGCCGCCCCTTTCGATCGAGGGGGAGAGATCGGGGGCGGCCGGAACGGCATCGGGGGAACGGGTCAGGCCTGGATCTGCTTGCGGCTTCCGCTGTGGCTGATCTCGATCTTGCGGGGCTTGGCCTTCTCGGCGACCGGGATCTTCAGGGTCAGCACGCCGGCGTCGTAGTCAGCGGTGATACCGGCGGGGTCGAGGGTGTCGGAGAGCATGACCTGGCGGGAGAACACACCGAGCGGGCGCTCGGACAGCTCCCACTTGATGCCCTCGCCTTCCTGGCGCGGGCGGCGCTCGGCCTTGACGGTCACCATGTTCCGCTCGACGTCGATGTCGATCGCCTCCGGGTCGACCCCCGGCAGGTCGAAGCAGATCACGTACTCGTCGCCGGCCCGGTAGGCGTCCAGCGGCATCGGCGTGGGACGCGACCAGGTGCCGGTCGTGTTGAGGAACTGCTGGGTCAGCCGGTCCAGCTCGCGGAACGGGTCAGTGCGCAGCAGCATTGCGAAACACCTCCATGGGTCGAATGGGTGCCAGTGCGCTTCACCTGACTCCTTTCTAGCGCGTCATCCATCCGATGACAAGTTGCCGCGTCGCCTATAGAGTGACGGCATGAGCGAGAAGTCCCGCAGCGCCGTCCCCGATGCCTCCCCGCCGGTCGAGCCCGTCTCGTTCCTGGCGGCCGCGGCGGCGCTGGCCGCCATCGACGACGCGGTCCGCGCCGCCCAGAATCCCGCGTCCCGGCCCCCGACCACCCCTGACGAGCACGGTGGCCCTGAGCAGGCCCTGGCCGCACTCGTCCTGCTGCGCGAGCTGCGCGGCCAGCTCGCCGGCTGGGAGGCGGGCCTGGTGGAGAGTGCCCGGGAGGCCGGCGCCACCTGGGCCGACCTCGCCCACCCGATGGGCGTGGCCAGCCGCCAGGCCGCCGAGAACCGCTACCTGCGCCTCAAGCCCGCCACCGAAGTTTCGCGGTCCGGTACCGGCGCGGAACGGGTCAAGGCCGTCCGCGACCGGCGGGCCGCCGACCGATCGGTCACCGTCTGGGCCCGCGACCACGCCGCCGAGCTGCGGGTCCTCGCCGCCCAGATCACCACGGCCGCACTCGCTCCCGGCGCCCGTCCCGCCCAGGCCGCCCTCACCGCCGCCCTCGGCGCCGCCGACCCCGCCGACCTCATAGAGCCCCTCGCCGCCATCCGCCCCCACCTCGGCGCCGGCCACGGCGACCTCGCCACCCGCCTCGACGCCCTCACCCACCACACCACCCAGATCCGCGATGACAGCGACCGACGCCGCGCCTGACCCTGTCGCCGCCGCCGAAAGGCGCTGGCAGGACCTCCTGGACCGGATCCACGGCCTCGAAGCACGAGTGGCCGCCACCACGAGCACCGTCAACGCCGCCCTCGACCACCACCTCGCCCGCCTCGACGCCCTGCGCCACCACCTCGCCCACCCCAACTGGCCACTGCCCGCCCCCGATCCGGACGGTCACCCAACCGCGCCGACGGACCACCGGCCGGCCTGACGAGGCCGGGAACCACCGCAACCACCCCGGCCGTCAGAACCGGCTCCCGTGTTCCACCGGCACGCCCAGGGGGCCCGTCAGCGCTGGGGGTCTCCGGCGACGTACCGGCTCCAGGTGACCCCTTGTCCGTCGCGGCCTGCTCGGTGGTGAAGTCGGTGTAGCCGAGTGCCTTCGCGGCGACAGGCGGCGGTGTGTGGGCGCCGAACCGGCGCAGCACCTGGGCACGGCCGGTGCCGGGCGCGATGCCGGCGTTCCTCAGGATCGCCTGGAGGGCCCGTGCCGTCATGGGCTGGTCGGCATGGCGCCCAGGAAAGAGCTACCGCCGGTTTCGCGCACTGACGTGGGGCCGGCGCCGGTGACCGGCCGTATCCTGGACGGCCCGCCGGCCGACGCCGACCTCGCGGTGGAGGAGCGTGCGGCGATCGAGCTCTCGCGCGACCGTGACCGTTCGGGCCCCGAGCACGTCCGTGCGGCGGGCGCGGCCCGCGCCCTGGGCTGGATTCTCGGCTTCGCGCCGATCAGTCGCTGACCGTGGCCCGACATCCGGCCCCGTCGTGATCAAGTCTGGCCATCTGTGTGCGCTGCGCCGCCCCGTCTCTCAAGAAGCTCACGCCCTGTCCGCGGCCGTCCGGCCGCCTCGGCGTTGCCGCCGGCTCTCCGTGCCGGGACGGGTTCAGCGCAGGAGGGTGGCGAGGAGTTCGGCGATGGTGGGGCCGGCGTCGGCGGGGTGACGCAGTTGCTTGCTGGTGACGACGCGGTAGTGGTTGGTGCGGCCGCGGCGTTCGTGGCTGAGGTATCCGGCCTGTTCGAGGTCGACGATGATGCGTTGGACGGCGCGTTCGGTGAGCAGGCAGCGGGCGGCGATGTCGCGCACGCGGATGCCGGGGTCGCGGGCGATCTGGACCAGTACGCGGGCGTGGTTGGTCAGGAAGGTCCATTGCCGTTCGGTCGTCGTACCGTTGTCCATTCCTCCACGATAGGACTCCTGTTTCACGACTGCCGATACACGACAGAAGATTCGTGCAATGGTTGACATGTCTGCCGGATGGGCGAAGAGTGGAAGGGCCGCACTCCGCAGTGCTTCGCCGCGGATTCCCCGGCGGCTCTGCTTCTGGAGATGGTTCCATGGACCCGATGAGCAGGCACGGGCTGGAACGGCTGAGGTCCCGGCTGGTCGACTGCCTGGGGCCGCCCCGTGAGGGCGGTCGGGACCCCCGCACCTGCGGGGAGCCGCTGTGCCGGCAGGTGCGCCACGCCGTCACCGGCGTCGACGCCTACCTGACGGCCCTCGAAGAGGGCAGCCGCACCGCGGCGGGGCTTCACGAGCGGGCCCTCGACCTGTGGCAGGACCTCGAACGCATCGCGTCCGTCCAGCCCGGGCGGGCCGCTGTCGACGGCGGGGCCGGCGCGGCCGTGCGGTGCGGCTCCCGGCCCGAGGAGTGGGCCGTTCCGCCCTGCCTGAGGGCGGAGACCGTCCGGGCCGGTGACGCCCTCGTGTGCTCCTTCACCGGGGACATGGTCCTGGACAGCGAGCCCGTCGCCGCCCGGGCACTCGATGCCGCGCTCGTCCGGCGTCCCGCCCTGCTCGCGGTCGACCTGGCGGGTGTGGAGCTGTTCACCTGCACCGGGCTCAACCTGCTCCTCGCCGCCCGTCGGCGCGCGCTGGACATCGGCATCCCCCTCGTGCTGGTCGCCCCCTCCGGGCGGACGCTGCGGGTGCTGGAGCTCACCGGGACCGCCGCGCTGTTCCCCGTCCACCCCACCGTCGAGGACGCCTTGCGGCACCGCCCGCTTCCCGCCCCGCGCCCCGACGGAGGATGACCATCCGGGCGGGACGGTTGAGCCGGCAGCGGACGGGCAGGCGCACGGTCGGCCGGGAAATCCCCGGCCGTACCGTGGGAGGAGGACCGGATGAGCATGGTGAAGGAGTCCGTGGACGTGGACGTCCCCCTGCACACCGCCTACAACCAGTGGACGCTGTTCGAGGAGTTCCCGCGCTTCATGGAGGGGGTCGACTCGGTGACCCAGCTGGACGACCGCCACAACCACTGGCGGACCAGCATCGGCGGCGTCACCCGTGAGTTCGACACCGAGATCGTCGACCAGCAGCCCGACGAGCGGATTGCCTGGCGGACCACCGGCGGCGACGTCGACCAGAAGGGCGTGGTGACCTTCCGGCAGCTCGACCAGGACCACACCCGGGTCGCCATGGCCATCGACTTCCGGCCCGAGGGCGTGGCGGAGCGGGCCGCCGATGTCACGGGTGTGGTCGACCGCCGGGTGAAGGGGGACCTGACGCGGTTCAAGACGTTCATCGAGGAACGCGGCCGGGAGGAGGGCGGCTGGCGGGGCCGGATCAGCCCTGGCTGAACCCGCTTCCGATCGTCCGCGCCACCGGCCGCCGGGACACCCGCCCGGCGGCCGGTCCACGCCCCGCGGTGACGTTGGATCGGAAACGGCTGATCAGGCGTGGCCCAGGGTGCGGCGGGTACCCGCCGAGCCCGGGGCGCGCGTTCGCGCACCCGAGGCATCCCGCGGACCAGGAGGAGAAATGACCCAGCACGGCAGGGCCCTGGCAATCGTGACGAACTACGGCGTCGAACAGGACGAACTGCTCGTCCCCGTACGGCACCTGCGCGAGAACGGCGTCCACGTCGACATCGCAGCCCCCACCCGGGCCGACGAACCGCTGGTCACGGACGACGCCGGCAACTGGCGGCTGGTGACTTCACGCAACCCCGGTGACCGCGAACACTTCCTCCGGGGAGTCGATGCCGCGCTGCGCACCCGGCCGGGGCCGCTGGCGCGCGCTGAGCGCGGGCCACGTGCGACGACTGTTTGGCTCCGGGGCTCCCGGGGACACGCAGGGGCGATGGAAACCCGCCCGACGGAGGCGGGGGCTTCACCGCACCGTCGGGCTGACCCCCGTAACCGGCAAGGCCAGAGAACGGAGCGTCCGCCGTGCACCACGACGAAGACCTACTGGAGCAGCTGACCGCCGACCACCGGTCCGTGCTGGTCCACTTCAGCGAACTCAGCGGCATCCCCAGTGGGGACCCGCAGCGCAAGGACCTGGCCGACCTCGTGACCGATCAACTGGTCCGCCATACCCGGGCCGAGGAGCAGCATCTCTATCCGCTCGCCCGTGACCGGTTGGCCGACGGGCAGGCCTTGGTGGAACGCGAACTCGCCGACCACCGAGGGGTGGAAGCGTTGCTGGAGGAGCTCCGCCCGACCCATGTCACCTCGCCCCGCTTCGATCGGCTGGTCGCCCGGTTGATCGAGGAGGTCACCCGGCACGCCGGCGACGAGGAGGCTCGACTCTTCCCGGCCGTACGGGCAGTGTCGAGCGAGGCCGAGCTGCGCGACCTCGCGATCAGGGCGCGGGAGACCAAGGAGTCCTCCACCGGCCGGCCCCGCCACCAACCGCCCACCGCACGCCCGGCGGACCGCCTGCCGTCCCCCGAGCGCTCAGCCGCCGAGCGGATGCGGGACTTCCTGACCCCGGGCGGGCCGCACTGACCCCGGGCGGCACCCGAACCCCCGGCCGTGGTGCGGTCGGTCCCGACCGGTGCCGATCCACACGACCAGCTGACGGAGGGGCAGTTGACCTGCCTGGCGGCCGGCTACGATCAGCCGCCGGTCCGACCCCCTCCAGGTCAGGAGTCGTTCGCGGGGCCGGGCGGTGATCAGCGGCGCGCGTTCCGTCCCGTGGACGTGTAGCCGCGACCCGCTCGGGCAGGCGCTGGGCATGGCTGGACCGGGCCGAGGAGAGGAGGCCAGGCATGGACCGCTTCCGGCAAGTGCCGCTGACAGGGCCGATCGGAACGGCAGGCCCGGTCGGAGTCCCGGTGAACCCGGGGGCTCCGGGCGCGGGGGAGACCAAGCGGTTCGTGTTCTCCGGTCGGGAGGGCGCCGTGCAGGCGGGCCGTGATTTCAGTCGGGAGGCCTTGCGGTCCTGGTCCTGGCTGCCGACCGCGGACGAGGAACGGCTGGGGGTCGCCGAGGACCTTCTGCTGATGGTCGCCGAACTGGTCGCCAATGCCTGCCTGCACACCTCCGGTGGGCCGGGCGAACTGCGGCTGAGCTGGGACGGGCGCCGTCTGCGGGCGGAGGTCACGGACACCAGCCCGGTGCCGCCCGAGCTGCGCCCGCACGCCGACCCGGGCCGACCGGGCGGACACGGTCTCCGTGTGGTGGAGCGACTTGCGGGGTCTTGGGGCTGCGCGCCCGAGGGCGGGGGCAAGGTGGTCTGGCTGGAGATTGGGTTCCCGCCGGGTCCGCCGAACCACCGAGAGTGCTCGGCCTGAGGACCGGGCCCGGGATGCTGGGTGGCCATCCGAGGTCGGCTCGGCAAGAGAGAGCTCGGATCCTGAGTCGGGAACCGATTCCGGGGTAGAAGCCTCAGAGAGCGGCCGTGATCCGTCCGGCTGCCGCAGCACCGTGGACGGTGCCACCGGGACCGCGCTTGAAGAAGCCGGGCACAGGTTCTGGGAAAGGAGTCCGCGACGCATGGGGTGTGAGCCCCACACGTGTCGCCGGGCGTGATGCCGATGCCCTGGAGATCCAGTGTCTATCCGTGTGGAAACCACCGATCGCGAAGCCGTCCCTGCGGGTCTGCCGCCCGATCTGCCGCGACGGCCCACGGCGGCCGAACTCCGCCGTATGGGGAAGTCCGAGGCGCGGGAGCTGAGCGACGCGCTGTTCGGGCGGCTGGCCGGGCTGGCCCGCGAGAGCCGCGCCTACAGCTACGTCCGCGGCACGATCATCGAACTCAACATGCCGCTGGTGCGCTTCATCGCCGCCCGCTACCGGCACCGGGCCGAGGACATGGAGGACATCCTCCAGGTCGGCACGATCGGCCTGATCAAGGCGGTCGACGGCTACGACCCGCGGCGCGGCCTGGAGTTCGTCACCTACGCGATCCCCACCATCACCGGCGAGATCAAGCGGTTCTTCCGCGACACCTCCTGGCCGGTGCGCGTCCCGCGCGGTACGCAGGAGCTCTACCTCGCCGTCGTCCGCGGCTCCGACCGCCTGGAGCAGGAACTCGGCCGGCAACCGCGGCCCGAGGAGATCGCCGAGGACCTGCACCTCACCGTCGAGCAGGCCGCCGAGGGGCTGCTGGCGGGCCGGGCCTGCCGCCCCAGCTCCCTGGACGCGCTGCGCGACCAGGAGACCGAAGAGACCGGCAGCGCCCTGCTCGACCGGCTCGGCGGCTGCGACCCCGGCATCGAACTCGCCGACTTCCGCACCGCCGTCCGCCCGCTGCTGGCCCGCCTGCCGGAGCGCGAGCAGACCGTCCTCAAGCTGCGGTTCTGGGACGGCTGCACCCAGTCCCGGATAGCGGAGCGGATCGGCGTCTCCCAGATGCACGTCTCCCGGCTGCTCAGTGCCACCCTCGCCCTGCTGCGCGAGCAGTTGGACGACCTGGACGCCGACGGCTGGGCCGACAGCGCGGAGCCGGCGGAATCGGGCTGAGGCCGACCAGGCGAGCCGCGGTTCCGGCGTGCGGCTTCAGGCCGCCGCCCGCATCGCCGCCCGCCTCGGCGGGCCCAAGCCGGACGACGACAGCTGTCTACTGGCCGTCCGGCTTCGGGCGGGGCCGGGGCGTTAGCGAACGCGGAACCCGGGTAGCCGCAGCGGCGGACCATGGGGACGGCGGCGCGAGGAGGCGGACGGATGGATCGGCGTGAGCGGGTGGAGCTGCGCGGGATCGAGCGGGGGCTGCGCCGGGACCACGTCCTGGAGCTGAGGCTTCGCGTCGTCGGGTTCCGCTTGCGCGGCCGGGCCTGGGACGTGCTGCGCGGCGTGCGGCCGCGGACCGTGCTGGCGCTCGCCCTGCTGTCGCTGGGCCTGCTCGGGGCAGGCCTGGGGACGTCCGAGGCGCCGTTTCTGTGGGTCTTCACGGGCTGCTGGGCGCTGACCCTGACCATCGCCTTCGCGGTGCTCTGTGCCTGCGCCGACGGCCGCCAGGAGGAAGGGTGAATGCGCTGCCCGCGTCGCGCGGTCCGCTGTCGGCGGCGTTGACGGCCCTGCTCACCTCCGGACCGCCCGGAGCGGGCTGTCTGCCCACACCGCCCGGCCCGTTCGACGAGCCGTGGGGCGAGGACCACCAGCTGGCCCTGCACCTCTGCTACGAGCTCCACGACCGCGGGCTGCCCGGGGTCCTGGACGACTGGGAGTGGGATCCCGAACTCCTGAGATTCCGCCAGGGGTTGGAGCGTTCATTCCTGGCCGCGGTGCGTGCGGAGGTGGAGCCCGCGCCGCCCTTGCGGGACGCGTTCGAAGCACTGCTCACCGAGCCGCCCGACGGCACCGGCCCGTCGCACTTCCTGCTCGCCGAGGGTGAGCGCCGGCACGCCCGCGAGTACCTGGTGCACCGATCGGTCTACCACCTCAAGGAGGCGGACCCGCAGCTGTGGATGCTGCCGAGGATCCATGGGCCCGCACAGGCGGTGCTGACGGCGATCCTCTACGACGAGTACGGCGCCGGACGGCCGGAGCGGGCCCACGCCCGGCTCTTCGAGCGGATGATGGCCGCCTTCGGCCTCGACCCCGGCTACGGGCACTACCTGGACTTCGTGCCGGCGCCGACCCTGGCCGTGGTCAACCTGATGACGCTCTTCGGCCTGCACCGGGCGATGCGCGGGGCGGCCGTCGGGCACTTCGCGACCGTCGAGATCACTTCCTCGCCCGGCTCCGCCCGCTTGGCGGCGGCGTTGGAACGGCTCGGCGGCGGCCCGGACGGCACCCTCTTCTACCGCGAGCACGTCGAGGCGGACGCCGTCCACGAGCAACTCGTGCGCCGCGGGGTCATCGAGGAACTGGTCGCGGCCGAGCCCGAGTTCGCCAGGGACGTGGCGTTCGGCGTGGCCGCGGCCGGGGTGGTCGGCGGGCGCTTCGCGAACCACTTGCTCGACCACTGGCGGGCCGGACGCAGCTCGCTTCGCTCACCCCTCCCGGACGGCACAGGCTGAGCCGGGCCCGCCCGCGACCTCGCGCGGTCCGACCGGGAAAGATGGTCAGCCGGCTGCGGGGAGCCGGATCTCCAGATGCCCGGAAAGTACTCGGGCCTCCATGACCGGCTGGGGTGCGGTGGCCGGGCCGTGCACCACTTCGCCGTCCCGGAGCCGGAACGTGCTGCCGTGCCAGGGACAGCGCAGACAGCCCTCCACGAGGGAGCCCTCGGAGAGCGGCCCGGACAGGTGGGCGCAGCGCTCGGCCAGCACGTGGCAGCGGTCGCCCTCGCGGACCACGACCACGGCCAGTTCGCCGGCCGTCGCCCGCACGGGCTTCCCCTCCGGGAAGTCCTCCACCGCGCCGAGGGAGACCCAGTCCGCGGGCGCCAGGCGAGGCACGGCGGCGGCCCGGTCGGGGCCGGCGGCCTGCCGGTAGGCCAGGTGCCCGCCGAGCGCGGCGGCGGCTGAGACGACGGTCGCCCCGGCCAGGCCGAGCAGCCGGCCGCGGGCCCGGTGCCCCCGGCAGCGGGCCACGAGCGAGCCGGCGTAGAGCAGCACACCGGTGGTGTTGCCCAGCGCGTGCACCAGGCCGGTGCGGCGGCGCGGCGGGTCGAGCCGGGCCCAGTCCACCCAGCCGGTGAGGGCGGTGGGCCCGGCGGTCAGCAGCCCGGCCGCCACCAGGGTGTCGGCGGACCGGTGCCCGCCGGGGAGGTAGTCCAGTACTGCGGCGGACGTCCAGAAGCCGATCGGCAGCTGGACCATCGCGGGGTGGAGCGGGTGGCCCAGCCACACGCCGTGCAGCGCGTCTCGGTAGGGCCCGAGCGGGAGGGCCTCGACCGCCTTGGCGAGAGGGCGGGCCGGAGCGTCGAGGAGGTCCCAGTGCTCCGGTGCGTCCAGGGCTTGGCGCAGTCGGCGGGACCACCGGCGGGTGTGCAGGGGTGTGTTTTCCATACCAGAGCGGCTAGCCAGGCACCGGACCGGCAAACCCGGACGGCAGGGTGTGTCCGGGAGCCGGTCCGGGCAGGCGTACGAGAGTGGCCGTAAGCCCGACCGTGACCGGAGAGCGGGGTCGGCGCCGTCCCTCCGTGGCTGCGGGGGCGGCAGGCGCAACGCCGTCGGGCCCTGGCTCAGGAGACCGTGGCGACGCCGTCGGGCCGCGCCGAGACCGTTTTTCAGAACAGGGCGGCCTGGCGGAGCGCGGTGACGGTGCTGGCTCCGGTGATCCGGCCCGGGGAGACGTCGATGTCCCGGTCGTCGCGCATCCTCTTGAGGAGCGGTATGACCTGGGTGGGGCGGTAGACGGTCTCCAGGAGGGCGTACTTCTTGAGCTGGTCGACGCTGCGGGCGGCGGGGGCGGTGCGCAGGTGGTCGAGCAGGATGCGGCGCAGGGGGCCGGTGTCGGGTTCGAGTTCGAGGTCGAGGGCCTGCTGGTTGGGGTCCTTGGGGTCGCGGTAGCGCACGCCGGAGGTGGTGTCGACGACCCACATGGCCTCCTTCATCTTCTCCACGCCCCGCTCGTGGCGGGTGCCGAAGATCAGGTAGAGGAGGTGGCCGGCCTCGTCGATCATCTCGAAGACCAGGGTGTGCTGGAACCCGGCGCGTCCGAGGGACTCGCGGTAGCGGTCGCGCAGGTAGGCGGCCTTCGCGGAGGAGGGCTGCTGGAAAACGCCGTGCCAGTCGCTGTCGCCGAAGAAGGCGTCGCCGGCCGCGCGGTGGCGTTCGTCCTTGCCGGCGAAGCGGACGAGGAAGGCGGGTTGGAAGGTGACCATCACCTCGCTGCGGCGCTGGGTGGCGATCCGTCGCAGGAGGGGGAACGGGATCTCCGGACCGCCGAAGCCGTCGAGCAGGACGAACATGGGGTGGTTCAGACTGCCGGCTAGGGCGAGCTGCTGCAGCAGGTCGGGATGGCACCGGCCCTGTGCTACGTGCACGTCCAGTCGGCCGCTCCGGGGCCCGTGGGTGCCTGCGGCCGCCTCGATGCGGCGTTCCAGCTCGGTCCTGCGCCGGGCGTCCTCCTCGACCAGTACCATCTTCACGCGCCGGGGGCTGCGCCGAAGCGCTCCGGAGAAGACCTGGTGGGCGACGACAGGGGAGCCGGGTTCGCCGTCGCGGTAGACGCCGGGGCCCGCGAAGCCCTCGGCATAGGTGATGATCTCGTTGCGGCTGAGCATGATCGGTGCCCAGGCCTGGAGGTAGCGCCGCAGCAGGGCGTGCTTGGCGGCGGTGTGCGGGTCGCGTGGCCAGATGACGTCCTTCGGTGCCGCCATGTGTCTCCCCGGTGCGGTGAGCCGTCGCTGCCGGAGGCAGGATCACACAATCGTCACGGCGCGAACAGAGGGCGTGCACGGCGCACTGGATCAGGGCGCCACGAGCGGCCCCCGTACGGGCATCTCGTCCCAGGTACGGCCGTTGAGGTCACGGCCGCGAGCCTTGGGGTTGCGGCCGCCCCACTGCTTGAAGAAGAACGGCACGCCGGCCGCCTGGCAGGCGTCGCGGACGGTGGCGACCCACGCGGGGTCCATCGGGCGGTGGCCGGGGCCCGACTCGCCGCCGACGATCACCCAGCCGATGCCGTCGAGGTCCAGTTCCGGCAGCGGTCCGAGCAGCGGCTCCAGGGAGAGGAACCGGACCGCGGCCGGGACGGCTCGCAGATCGTCGACGCGATCCAGCTGGCTCTCGTCCTCGACCGACACTCCCATCCACAAGTTGTCCGGCCACTCCAGTCGGCCGGCGGCCCGGCGAAGGCGCACGGAGCGCTTCGTCAGCACCTGGTAGGTGTGCTGGGGGGTGTCGGCGATCACCTGGAACACGTCCCGGACGAACGGGAGCGGCACCCGGGCGTGGAAGAGGTCGCTCATCGAGTTCACGAAAACGACCCGGGGGCTGTGCCAGCGCTTCGGGACGTCGAGCGCGTCCGGATGCAGCGCAATCCCGAAGCCGGGGCCGGACGTTCGAGGGTCACCGTCCGTCTGGTACTTGGCGGCGCCCATGGCCTTCAGCCGTTTGGCCAGGGTCAGGGCGTAGCAGTTGTCGCAGCCGGCGGAGACCCGGTCGCATCCGGTGGTCGGGTTCCAGGTCGCTTCCGTCCACTCGATCGCGCTTCGATCGCTCACTGCCGCTCCTCACTGCCGTGCCGGGCCTCGCGCCGACCGTTGTCCGGCGAGGGCCGCCAACCGCCTACCTTCCTCCGCCTACACCACCGGTGTCGAACCCGCAGGCCAGGCCGATGGCTCCTCCGGCCGAGCCGACGGAACGGAGTTCGGCCGGTGCCGGAGTAGGTTGGCGACTTCCGGGCTGATGCCGTCCGTCGGCCTCCGCGCTGTGGCTCGGGGGCGGGAAGGCGGTCGGCAGGGAGGTCGCGATGCGCGGCAACCGGAATGGAATCCGAGCTGACGCATGATCAGACAAGGTCAGCAAGAGGTCAGCATCAGGATGAGTAGACCCTGCTGCACACGCGGACACACGAGAGCACTCGTCGACCATGCCGAGTCGCCACGGGACGCCCGGAGGCCTGCCCGCAGCTTTCCTGCGCGAGCTGCTCAAGAGCGTCCTGTGTTCGCCAGTCGGCAGCCCTGACAGTAGATCGGGGGAGGCATTTTCGCAGGTCAGCATAGTCCTATCCGGGGTGTCAACCGCATGCTCCGCACTGCTTGTGCATACCTGGGCAGCGGCTTGATCGCGTACCTGGCCCGCACCCTGCCCCCCTTCCCCAGCCCCTCCCTCGCCTATACGATCTCCCTACCGGATCGGTTGACATAGTTCGCCCAGTTCTACCTCGACTGCCTCTCCCAGGCCTCGTACCTGATCGCCGACGAGCGCACCGGCCAGGCCGTGATCGTCGACCCCCGCCGGGATGTCGACGAGTACCTCGCCGACGCCACGGCACGCGGCCTGACCGTCGTCGGCGTCATCAACACCCACTTCCACGCCGACTTCCTCGCCGGCCACCTCGAACTGGCCGACCGCACCGGCGCCTGGATCGGGTACGGGCACCGCGCGGAGACCGACTACCCCATCCGCCACCTCACCGACGGCGAGCGGATCGAGCTCGGCGACGTCACCCTGCAGATCCTGGAAACCCCCGGGCACACGCCCGAGTCGATCAGCATCCTGGTCTTCGAGCAGCCCGACGACACCGTCCCGTACGGCGTGCTCACCGGCGACGCCCTGTTCATCGGCGACGTCGGCCGCCCCGACCTGCTCGCCTCGGTCGGCGTCACCGCCGCCGAACTCGGCGCGATGCTCTACGACAGCGTCCACCGCAAGCTGATGGCCCTGCCCGACGAGACCCTCGTCTTCCCCGCCCACGGCGCCGGCTCGGCCTGCGGCAAGAACCTCTCCACCGACCGCCAGTCCACCATCGGCGCGCAGCGGCGCACCAACTACGCCTGCCAGCCGATGGACCAGGACACCTTCGTCCGCATCGTCACCGCCGGCCAGTCCGCCGCCCCCGCCTACTTCGGGCACGACGCCGCCCTCAACCGGCAGGACCGCCCGCTGCTCGACCGCACGAACGCCACCCGCCCCCTGTGTCCCGAAGGCTTCAAGGACGCCCGAACCGCGGGCGCCGTCGTCCTCGACGCCCGCAACCCCCAGGACTTCGGCGCCGGACACCTGCGCGGCGCCGTCAACGTCCCCCTCGACGGCCGCTTCGCCGAACAGGCCGGCACCGTCCTCACCCCCGACAGCACCATCGCGATCATCGCCCCGCAGGACCGCGAGGACGAGGTCGTCACCCGCCTCGCCCGCATCGGCTTCGACCACATCGCCGGCTACCTGCGCAACCCCGACAACGCCCTGCCCGCCCTCGCCGACGACCTCACCCCCGCCAGCCGCCTCACCGCCGACCAACTCCGCACCACCCTCACCGCCGAACAGCCCCCCACCGTCCTCGACGTCCGCACCTGCGGCGAACGCGAAACCGGCTTCATCGAAGGAGCCCTCCACATCCCCCTGACCGAACTCCCCACCCGCCTCGACGAAATCCCCACCGACCACCCCCTCGTCATCCACTGCGCCAGCGGCCACCGCTCCTCCATCGCCGCCAGCCTGCTGCGCCACCACGGCCACCCCGACGTCTCCGACCTCCTCGGCGGCTACGCCGCCTGGCACACCCTCACCCACCCCGCCCGGGCCTGAATCCAGCCGCCCAGGCCAACCCCGTCCGGGCCGTGGGCGCGGAGTCGCCCGCCGGCCGACGATCTCCGCGAAGTCATCCGCCCGTGACCAGCTCAGTGAGTTCGTGTGCCGCCCAGTGTGATGGTGTGTGGCATGCCGCTGTCGGAGCAATCGGGGCACAAGGGCCGTCCGGTCGTCACGCTGTCCCTGTTGATCACGCTCCGGAGCAGGGACACCACCGCTGCACGGGGCGCGTGATCCAGCACCCCGAAGTCTCACCTCAAGCCGTCACATCGGGAGACAGCAGTGATCAGACACCATGCCCCAGGACATCCCGTCGCCGAAGGAGAGGCAGGTGCCCAGGCTCGTGCGCGGTGGTGGCAGGCCGGTGTCGTGGCAGGGGTGTGCGTGGCACTGGCCGGGACCGGGCTGAGCCCCGCGACCGCCGCGGCCACGGGGTCCGCGCCGGCCACCGCCCCGGTGCGGACCCGAGGGGCCGACCCGGTGGTCACCTTCGGTTTCACCGGTGCTCCGCAGAGCCTCACCATCCCGGCCCAGGCGGTGGTCACGATCACCGCCGACGGCGCGGGCGGTGCCGACAACACCGGCACCTCCTGTTCCGTCACGGGGACGGGCGGGACGGGGGCGCGGGTCGTCACCACTCTCCCGCAGACCACCGCGCCGACGACGGTCACCGTCAACGTCGGCGGTACAGGCGGCAAGGGCTGCAACGGCACGGGTACGGGGGGTGCCGGCGGGTTCAACGGCGGTGCTTCGGGTGGGGGCATCCCGGTCACCGGTTTCCGGGCGGAAGGGCCGGGTGGGGGCGGTGCTTCCAGCGTCAGCGTGGGCTCCTTCCTGGTGGTCGCCGGGGGCGGCGGTGCCGCCGGGGGCACCGGGAGCGGCCTGGCGGGCGGCAACGGGGGCAACGGCGGGACGACGCCCGATGCCACCGGCGGTACCACGGGAAGCGCCACCGGCCCCGGGGCCGCGGCGGGGCACGGCGGGGGCGGCGGCAGCACCAGCACGACCACGGGCGGTGCGGGCGGGGCCGCCGGCGCCGCCGCGCCCTGTAGTGCCACGTCGGGTGGGCCGGGGGGCGGGTTCGTCGGCACCACGATCGGCACCGGCGGGAACGGCGGAGCGATCGACGGCGGCTGTGCCGCCACCGCCACCGGTGCGGGCGGGGGCGGTGGCGGCGGGTACTTCGCCGGCGGGGGCGGCGGCAGCGGCGCCGTCAACAACACCGGCACGGAGGCGAGCGGCGGCGGTGGCGGTGGGGGAAGCAGCTTCGCGACCCCGTCGGGCACCGGGACGTCCTATGCGGCCTCGACGATCGGGACGGCGAACCACAACGGCCAGGTGGTCATCAGCTACACCGTGGGCAAGCCGATCACCACGACCCTGACCGCGATGCCCCAGCGCACCCGGACCGGCTCGCCGGTCGTGCTCAGCGACATCGTCTGCCCCGGCGCGGGCTCCACGACCAGGCCCACCGGAACCGTCACGTTCACCGACACCACCACCGGGACGACCCTCGGCACGGGACGCCTGATCCTCTCCCTCGGCACCTGCGCCGCCGGCGGGACGGTCACCGCCTTCCGCACCGCGGGCACCCACACCGTCACCGCCGTCTACAGCGGTGACCCGGTGTACCAGGACAACAGTGCCAACCCCGAGACCATCACCGTGACGGTGGACCCCTGATCAGAACGCCGCGGCGGCACCGAGGGGCACACCCTCGTCAGCCGCGACAGGCACTGCTGCCGACGCAGGTGACAGCGTGACACCGGGCGGGGCTCGCGAGGACGAATCGCGGGCTCCGCCGCCGTCGTGCCCGAGGCCCGGAAGGACGACAACTCTTCAGTCTGCGGCCGAACCGGTCGGAAGGCCATGACAACTATCAGCCCCTACCGGCACCCGGTGCGCCGCGACGAGACTCTCCATCACCCGGGCCGCGGAGGCATCACGGTCCGGGCCCGTGCCGGCTGCCGGCCGGTGCGCATCCCACCCTTGTTGCGCGTCCCGCGCACGTGATCTCCCAGGAGACGACCCTGATGAGTGTCCTCAAGCTCCAGAACATGGAGGCCCGCGTCAAGTTGAGCGCCGTGGCCATCGTCAGCCTGACGAGCAGCACCGGCCGCTGCTGCACCACCCCG
Organism: Kitasatospora sp. NPDC058046; assembly: GCF_042885595.1. Taxonomy (NCBI): domain Bacteria; kingdom Bacillati; phylum Actinomycetota; class Actinomycetes; order Kitasatosporales; family Streptomycetaceae; genus Kitasatospora; species Kitasatospora sp. NPDC058046. The sequence goes on along the minus strand of NZ_JBHVRS010000028.1, from coordinate 38,587 downwards.
CCGAAGCCCGGCGAGTCGTAGCCCGACGGGTCCGTGCGGGGGTGCGCCGCGCCCCCGCACGGACCCCGCCGCTCCCACCGGCTGCCCGCGGACGATCACAGAGGCTGACATGCGCAACGAACGATGGGTCTACCGCTTCCTCTTCGCGTGGAACGACACGCTGTTCTTCGACCCGCTCGACGTCTCGTACGAACCGAGTGCGGACCACTTCCTCGCCGGGCTCGACGAGCCGCTGAGGGCGCGGTTCGTCCGCAGCGGCATCTGGTGGAGCCATCGGTCCAGCCCGGACCTGCCGGCGCAGGGCTGGAAGATCCACGTGTCGGCGAGCTGCCGTCACGTGCGCGAGGTCGCCGCCTCGGTGATCGGATATCTGACGGAACGCGGGACCGATTTCAAGATAGCCCTCGACCTCAACGTCTTCGAGATGCTCAACTCCAAGGCCATGTCCCGGGGGAGCGGCGGCAAGTTCGTCACCGTCTACCCGCGCGGTGACGACGAGTTCAGGAAGGTCCTGGCCGACCTGGCCGGACTCCTGGAGGGCTACGAGGGCGCCTACGTCCTGTCGGACCTGCGCTACCGGGACAGCAGGGCGCTGTACTTCCGCTACGGCCAGTTCCTCGACACCCACACCGTCGACGTCCTCGGCCGGCGGCACCCGCGGATCCTCGGACCGGACGGTCCCGTCCCCGACGACCGGAGCGTGGGGAACGCCCGGCCCGACTGGGTGCCCTGGCCCTTCGACGACTGGAAGCCCGAGGACGAGGACGAGGACGACGGCCTGGTCGGGGGCCGGTTCCGGGTGACCGGGGCGATCCAGTTCTCCAACAGCGGCGGCGTGTACACGGCCGAGGACACGGCGCACGACGACCGGCCGGTGCTGCTCAAGGAGGCCCGTCCGCACACCAACATCAACCCCCGTCGGAACCACGACGCCGTGGACATCCTCGACCGCGAGTGGATGTTCCTGAACCGGCTGGCGGACATCGGCTCGTACCCGGCCCCGATCGCGAAGTTCCGCCACTGGGAGCACCACTTCATCGCCGAGGAGTTCGTCGACGCCTCCGACCTCCGCTCGGTGCTGCTCGAACGCAACCCGCTCGCGCGGCCGGGGTTCGACATCGAGCAGTCGCGGGAGTACCTGCGGATCTTCCTCGCCGTCTTCCGCGGGCTGGCCCGCGCGATCCAGGCCGCGCACGACCGCGGGGTGATCCTCGCCGACTTCACCGCCTCCAACCTGCTCGTCGACCCGGACACCCACGAGGTGACCATCGTCGACCTGGAGGCCTGCCGGCTGGCCGGGACCGACAGCCGCGGCGGGAGCGGCGAAACGGAGTTGGAGCAGCCCGTCGAGCTCTACACACCGGGGTTCAGCCTCTCGCGCGACGGCTTCAGGGAATTCGGGCCGGAGGGCGACCGGTACGCCCTGGCGTCCACCATGGCGTACTTCGTCTTCCCGATCGCGGCGATGTCCTACCTGCGCGAGGACGTCCTCGACCTGTACCGGATCCACATCACCGAGGGCCTGGGCTGGCCGGAGCGCGTCCACCGGTTGATCACCGACCTGGCCGGGGACCGGATCGGCCTCACCGACGTGCTGGACGCCCTGGAGGACGAGGCGGAGCTGCTCGACCAGGTCGAGGCCCTCCCGGCGCGGCCGGTCGTCGAGGAACGGCTCGGACTGGTGGAGGCGGAGGACGGAGTGGCCGCGTTCGTCGAGGCCGTCGCCGACCCCGGCCGGGGCACGCTCTTCCCCGTGGACCCCTTCGCTCACGTCACCAACCCGCTGAGCCTCGGCTTCGGGGCGAGCGGCGTCCTGTGGGCGCTGCAGTCCTCCGGCATCGCGATCCGGCCCGAATGGCGCGACTGGCTGGGCGGCGAACTGGCCGGCATCGACAGCGCGGAGTACCCGGACGGTCTCATGAACGGCCTGGCCGGCATCGCCTGGGCGGCCGACTCGCTCGGGTTCGGGACCGAGGCCAGGCGCCTGTTGGCCCGGGCCAACAGGCGCGCGCTGGAGAAGGGCGACTACACCTTCTACTACGGCCTCGCCGGCGTCGGGATGACGAACCTGCGCTTCTTCCTGCAGGGCCGCGACCCGCGCGACCTCGCCGCGGCACGGGACTGCGCGCAGGCCCTGCACGACACGGTGCGGCACGACGGCGGGCGAGCCCACTGGGTGAACGAGTTCGCCACCGAGGGGCCGCTGACCGGCCTCGGCTTCGGACAGGCCGGCGTCGCCATGTTCCTGCTGCGCATGCACCAGGTCACGGGAGAGGATCACCACCTGCGGCTCGGACGGCAGGCGCTTTCCTGGGAGATGGCCCACGCCAAGCCCCTGAACGACGGGGGCCCGGTCATGTTCGAGCACGAAGGGACGATGGAGCCGTACATCGAGGTGGGGTCCGCCGGCGTGGCGCAGGTGCTGCTGCGCTACGGCGACCTGGACGCGGCGCGCACCGTCCTGCGCGGACTGGACGTCCGCTACTCGGTGCTGCCCGGGTACGGCTTCGGCATGACCGGGATCGCCGACGCGCTGCTCGACGCGGCCGAGTTCACCGGGGACCGCTCCTACCGCGACAGGGCGCTGACGCAGCTCGACACCGTCCGGAGGGTGTTCCTGTTCGAGCCCGCCGAGCGCTTCGGCCTGCCGCGCCAGGACGGCCGTACCCTGCTGGGTCTTCCCGGCGAGGGGCTGCTGCGCTGCTCCTGCGACTACCTGACCGGGTCGGCGGGGCTGCTGCGGGTGCTCCACCGCGTGAACACCGGAGGCACCGCCGACTTCCTGCTGGACGAGGCGGCGCGGTGAACAACCGGCTGTGGCGTACGCTGCGGGGCCACCGGGCCCCGTTCGTGGTGGTCCTCGTCGCCGAGGCCGCCACGGGCGGGCTCGAGGCCCTGCTGCACCCCCTGCTGCTCAAGGCCCTGTTCGACCAGGCGATCCTGACCGCCGACTTCCGCAGGTTCCTCGTCCTCGGCCTCGGGTACCTCCTGCTCGGACTGACCCTCAACATCACGGGCTACGCCGTCGCCTGTTGGCGCAAGCGCCTCGAGAACGCGTTCACACTGGTGCTGGAGACGGAGTTGCTGAGCCGCACGCTCGGCCTGGACGGCCGAGAGGTGGCGAAGGCGGGAAACGCCTCGTACGTCAGCCGCATCCACAACGACGTCTCCCAGGGCGTCCTGCCGGCCATCGACGTCTCCCTCCGCATCGCGCGACAGGCGGTCGCGTCGGTCGCCTTCCTCGGCGTGCTGTTCTACCTGTCCTGGCAGGCCAGCCTCATCCTGCTGGTGATCGTGCCGCCGCTGGTGCTCGTGAGCAACCGGCTCGGCAGGCGGATCGAGCAGAACACCGGGCCCGAACGCGAGGCGGAGGCGCGGTACATCAACACGCTGACCCGCACGCTGGAGTCCTTCCCCGCCCTGCGCGGACTGCCGTCGCTGCTGCCGGGCACCCGCGCGGTGAACCGGGACGCGTTGCGCGGGTTCCTCGACCTCACCTTCGTCAACTTCCGTCTGTCACAGCGGCAGCGAGCCCTCAGCGACCTGGTGATGAACCTGTCGGACACCGCCTCGATGATCATCGGAGCCTTCTTCGTCTTCGCCGGGCGGATGTCGTTCGGCAGCTTCCTCGCCTTCGTGAACTCGCTGTGGCGGGCGGTGACCGGGATCTTCGACCTCGTCAACATGATTCCGCAGGCCCGCCGGAGCAGCGCGGTCCTCAAGCGGATCGAGTCCCTGCGGGACTCCGGGCAGGCCCCGTACTACGACGAGGGGGCCCTGGTGCGGGTCCGCGGAGTCCGGGTCGGGTACGGCGAGGAGGCCAGGGTCTCGATCGACGAGTTCGACCTGCGCGTCGGTGAGCGCGTGCTGCTCCGCGGCCCCAACGGTTGCGGCAAGACCACGCTCCTGCACGTCATGGCCGGGACCCTCGCCCCCGACGCCGGGGCGGTCACCCTGCCGCCCCGGGTGGCGAGCCTGACCGCTCCGGTGCACCTGCCTCCGCTGCCGGTGCGCGAACTGGTCGCCGACGAGCGGCTGCGCGCCGCGATGGGTCTGGACGCCCTGGCCGACCAGCTGCCCTCGGACCTGTCGTCCGGCCAGCGCCAGCGGGTCGGGGTCGCCGTGCTCCTGCACGAGGACGCGGACGTGTACCTGGCTGACGAGCCGTTCGCGAACCTCGACGACGGCGGCCGGGAGCTGGTGTTCCGGGTGCTCCGGGAGCGGACCGAGGGGCGCGCCCTGCTCGTCGTGCACCACGGGGACGAGGCCATCGACGGCCGCTTCGACCGGGTGGCGACCCTCACCGGGCTGCGTTAGGCGCCCCGAGCGGTCGGGGCGCGGGTGTCCGGACCGGCCGACCTGGAATCCGGTTCGGCAGAGGCCCGGGCGGCGGGCGCTCCCGCCGGGTCAGGAGGCTTCGAACGGTTCGTCGTGCCATCCCCGCCTCGCGCCGTGAGCGGGGCCCGGCGGCCGGCCGGAGCGGTGCACCCAGCCGGCGACACCGACCCGCGAGGAGCACTGCAACCGCCGCATCGCCTCGCGGAGGTGGTTGACCACGGTCCACTCCGAGATGCCCAGGCGACGTGCGATCTGGTGGTTGCTCAGTCCGTCGGCCACCAGCAGCGAGACCTGGAACTGGCGGTTCGTCAACTTCCGCTTCGACGGTGTCCCGGTGGAGTCCGACTCGCCGAGGGAGCGGAGCAGGTCCGGGAGCGAGGTGGCCGCGCCGGCCGCCAGTGCGTGGGTGAACTCGTCCTCGGTGAGCCGGCGGCGGATGCCGGGGAGCAGCCGGGCGGTGGCCAGGTCGGGATCCGCGGGGTCGCCGGGAATGCCGGCCCGCCCCGGGTAGAAACTGCCCAGCAGTCGGGCGGCGTCGGTCGCCCGGGCCGGTGCGGGGCGCAGCGGACTCGCGGCCAGGCCGACCAGCGCGCCGAGCGTGGCGACGGCGCCGAGCGGGCGCAGCCGGGCCAGCCCCTCGACGCAGCGGGCGCGGGACGCGGACGGATCGCCGTCGGCGGCGGCGAGCAGACCCAGGTGGAGCAGGGCCGCGCCGGCCAGCAGCGCGTCCCCCCGGTGCCGCGCGGCGGTCAGCACCCGGTCCGCCAGCGCGCTGCCGGGGCCGGTTCGACCGAGCCGAAGCTCGGCCAGGGCGGCCTCCAACTCGACGCGCAGGGCCGCCGGTTCGTCGTCGGCTTCGCGGAGGAGCCCTGCCGCCCGAGTGAGTGCGGCGAGGGCTCGGGAAGGGTCACGGTCGCACCCGGTCAGGCCCCGCAGTCGCAGGAGACGGGCCGCCGTGGAGGGGGCATCGGGTTCGGTCCGACATCGGTCCGACGCGTCCGCGGCCGCCTCGGCTTCGCCCAGCAGGGCGGTAGCCGACTCGTCGTCGCCGTCGAGCAGCCGGGCTTCGGCGCGGATCAGCGCCAGCCGGACGCGTGCCCGTTCACCCGTGGCGCTGGTGGAGCCGGGCAGCGCGGTGTCCCGGTCGGTCCAGGCCGGGCCGAGGCCGACGACGCGGGCGTGGGCGAGCAGCCGCTCCATCAGGTCGAGGGCCTCGGCAGTGGACCCGTGGTCGGTCAGGGTGTCGACCGCCGATCGGAGGTTGGCCTCCTCGACGCGCAGGGCGAGCAGGGCTGTCGGCTGGTCACCGGCGGCCAGCCGACGGCCGGCCCCGGCCGCGAGCCGGGCGTAGTAGCGCGCGTGGCGGAGCATGAGGACGGTGTGCCTGCCGTCGGCGGGCCGGGCCTCGGGCAGGCCGTCGAACGGCACGTGAAGTCGCGTTTCGGCCGCACCGTCCAGTCGGCCGGACGGCCGGTCCTCGAGCGTCAGCGACTGCCGGCCGAGCAGGGCTTCGAGCGCCGCCGGGAAGGCGCTCGGCGTGATCCCGGATACCGCCCGGAGCGCCTCGGGTCCGAATCCGCCGGCGAACAGCGGCGCGCAGGACATCAGCCGCGTCTCGTCGGCGCCGAGCGGGCCGCTCCGCCCCGCCGGTCGCCTCGCCGCTCGTCCCGGCGCCCCGTCCGCCGGCCGGCCCGCCGGCGGCACGCGCGGCCCGGGGCAGGGGGCCACCGGCCGGTTCGGATCGGCCTCCACCCCGCCGTCGGCCGGAAGCCCCCCTCCTGCGGGGGCGCTTCCTGCGGCTCCGTCTCCTCCCGCCCCGCCGAGTGCGGCCAGCACGGCGCCGATGCCCTCCAGTGCCGCCATCCGGGCCGCGACCACCAGCGCACCCGGCAGGCCGCGGAGTTCCACGCAGATCCGGCCTACGGCCTGCTGGTTCCGGGCGGTCACCGTGAAGCACGGGCTCCAGGCCCGCCGGGCGGCCGTGAAGACCTGTACCGAGGGGATGCGGCAGAAGGCGTCCAGGTCGATCGGTGACCAGTCCACCGGAACGGCCAGTGGGTCCACCCGGTACGCCACGTCGGCGCCGGTGGTTGGCAGGCGGCCGGTCGCGAGCAGCTTCGCCCCGGTCGAGGCGCACCGGGCCAGCAGTGCCGGGTACTCGTCCGGCTCGACCTGATCGACAGTCAGCAACGAAGCCGGGCGGGGAGTTCCGGCGGATGGGCCCGCCGCTCGGTACTGCTCGGCGACCGCGGACGCCAGCCGGGTCTTGCCGCTGCCCGGAAGGCCGTGCAGCAGCACGCCCGGCACGGTGGGGTCGGCGAGCAGCCGCAGCAGCTCGGCCGTCTCACGTGCCCGCCCGAACAGCTCGCCCGCGACGGCCCGGTGGTCCGCGGGCTCCGGCTGGGGGACGGTGGACTCGAACAAGGTGGTCATGGACGGCTCCAGAGCTGGCTCCACTTACGCGGCGCCCGTGCGCCGGCGGGATCGTCCGTACTGATGCTGGGTGTCGGCCGCTGCCGGCGGTATCCTAGAGTTCTGGGATACCGCCGGGGTATCGCGGACCGCGGTGGTGTCCGCCGGGCGTTCGAGGGCGAGCGGTACGGGACTCCGTGGTGTCGTCTCCGCCGGGGCCGGCGGTGGCCGTCGTGCGGGCCGTCGCGCGGCGGCGGTCGGGGACGGCGAGGGTGCCGGACTCGCTGACGCGGTCGTGCTTCGCCATCGTCCGGCAGGTCCGGTTCCGCCGGGAAACGCTGCACAAACGACGCGGATGGGCTATCGGTGCTGAACCGCTGCACCGTGGCCGCGTGACCTCGCTCATCCGAACCCGTTCCGGCCTGGATCCCCGCGGCAGGCAAGTGCCGACCGCCGCGGACCCGGGTCGTCTCCTGGACCTGCCGGCGCCCGGCGACGAAGGCGCGTCCGAGGTGCTCCACCGCGCGGTTGCCGCACCCGTGTACGGAGTCGCCTGCCGCCGGCGGCCTCCGGTGGTCCGGTCCGTGCCGGTGTTCCATCCAGGGCGGGTGGACCTGTGCGCCGTCGACCGGGAGGCTGTGCGCGTGACCATCGCCCGACAGCTTCCCGCCCGGGAGCGTCCCGCTCCCGCGAGCCCGCCCGCCCAGACGCCCGAGCGCGAGGCGTCGAGGTGCGCGGGCATCTCCACTCCGGGGTGGGCCGAGCCGCACACGGCCCGGTCGGGCCGGAGCCCGCAGCCGGTCATCGCCGCCGTGGCGGTGTGCCGCGCGGGGCTCGCCGCGGGGAGGACCGCGGGATGGTGACCCCATCGGCCGGCCGAGACCCCGGCCGGCGCATCGGAGTGCGATCCGGAGACCCGGACCCGGCACCCGAGCCGGTGGACGATGCCGGGCTTCCGACCGGCCGGGTGGCCCAGCGGCTGGGTGTGTCACCCACGACGGTCCGCTCCTGGGAACGCCGCTACGGCATCGGCCCGGCCCGTCGGGAGGCCGGACACCACCGCCGCTGGAGCCCCCGGGACATCGCCGTCCTGGAGTCGATGTGCCGGCTGACGGCACGCGGGGTGCCTCCGGGCGAGGCGGCGAGGGCGGCCCTGGCCGAGCGCGACGTCTCCGTACCCGAGGACAGCCCGCGACGCGCTCTCCCCGAGCCGCGAACGGACTCGCGGGGCGGCGGCCGGCTCGGGCACGGTCCGGGCGGAAGCCGTGCCCCGCAGGTCGGAACCGTGCGCCCCGAATGCCGGGGCCTGACCAGGGCGGCGGTGCGACTGGACGGGCCGGAGGTCGCCCGGATCCTGCGGGAAGCGGTGGACGCGCTCGGGGTGGTCGACGCGTGGACGGAGGTCATGATGCCCGCACTGCGCGCCGCGGGCCGCAGGTGGGCGGCGGACGGCGAGCAGTACGTCGAGGTCGAGCACCTGCTGTCCTGGCACGTCTCCAGCGCTCTGCGGGGCGTGGCCGTCGGCGGGCCCGCCGCCCGCCAGGTGAGGCCCGTCCTCCTGACGGCGACGCCCCTCGAACTGCACACCCTCGCCATCGAGGCCACGGCCGCCGCGCTCACGGAGCGCGGGGTCCCCTTTCGCATACTGGGCGCGGCCGTCCCGCCCCGGGCCCTGCTCGACGCCGTCCACCGGATCGGGCCGTCGGCCGTGATGATCTGGTCCCAGGACCAGCACACCGCGGACCGCGAGCTGGTGCGCAGGGTCGGCGACAGGGTGTGGGGCCCGCGCGGAGCCCGCGGCGGAGCCCTGGTCGTGGCCGCCGGTCCCGGTTGGGCCCGCGACCAGCCCCGGGCCGGCGCAGCCCGCCCTCGCACCCTCGCGGACGCCGTCGACCTCCTGGAGCAGGCCGTCACGGCGTGAAGTGCCACCACCGACACACCGTCCCGTCCTCTGTCCCGGGCCTGCTCGGCGCGCAACGGCCCGGCCGGGCCGAGTCCGGGGCCCGCACCGGCGGGTTCGCGCCCCTGCCACGCGCCGACACCCGACCACCCCGACCGCACTCCTGCGAGGCACCGCCCGTGACCGTCTCCATCGCCCTGTTCACCCAGGACCTGCGGCTGCACGACAACCCGGTCCTGCACGCCGCCCACACCGCGGCCGACCAGGTCGTGCCGCTGTTCGTCCTCGATCCCGCCGTCGAGGCCGCCGGGTTCGCCGCGCCCAACCGGCTGGCGTTCCTGGCCGACTGCCTCGCCGACCTGGACGCCTCGCTGCGCCGGGCCGGCTCCCGGCTGGTCGTGCGCCGGGGTGCGACCGCCGAGCAGACCGCCAAGGTGGCCGCCGAAGCCGGCGCCGGGACGGTCCACGTCGCCGCGGGCGTCAGCGCCTTCGCGCACCGGCGGGAGGAACGGCTGCGCGAGGTCTTCGGCGACCGCCTGCACGTCCACGACGCCTCGCTGACGGTCGTCCCGGCGGGCCGGATCACCCCGGCCGGCCGGAGCCACTACGCGGTCTTCACCCCGTACCACCGCGCCTGGCGGCAGGCCCCCCACCGCGGCGTCCTGGCCGCGCCCCGGGTGATCCGCACGCCGGACGGCATCGGCAGCGAGAACCTCGTGTTCAGGGGCCCGCTCTCGCCCTCCCTGCCGCACGGTGGCGAGAGAGCGGGCCGGGAACTCCGGCGTCGCTGGGACGTCGACGCGTACGCCGACGTCCATGACGATCTGGCGGCCGACGGCACCTCCCGGCTCTCCCCGTACCTGCACTTCGGCTGCCTGTCGGCCACCGAGCTCACGGCAGGCGCGCTCCAGCGCGGCGGGCCCGGAGCGGAGGCCTTCGTCCGGCAGCTCGCCTGGCGCGACTTCCACCACCAGGTCCTCGCCGCCCGCCCCGACGCCGCCCACCGCGACTACCGCGCCCGGGACGACCACTGGTACCACGACGAGCGCGAGGCCGAAGCCTGGCGGCAGGGCCGCACCGGCTACCCGATCATCGACGCCGGGATGCGCCAGCTCGCCGAAGAGGGCTGGATGCACAACCGGGCCCGCCTGCTGACGGCAAGCTTCCTCACCAAGTCGCTCTACCTCGACTGGCGGATCGGCGCGGCCCACTTCCTCTCCCTGCTCGTCGACGGCGACATCGCCGTCAACCAGCTCAACTGGCAGTGGGTCGCGGGCACCGGCACCGACACCCGCCCCAACCGGGTGCTCAACCCGCTGCGCCAGGCCGACCGCTACGACCCCACGGGCGACTACGTACGCCGATGGGTGCCCGAACTGGCCCACCTGCCCGGGCCGTCCATCCACCGCCCCTGGCTCCTCGACGGAGACTACCCGCCCCCGATCGTCGCGCCCGAGGACCTCACGGCCCGGTTCCAGCACGGCCGGCCGGTCCTCGGCGCGGGCGAACGCCAGGACCGGCCGCCGGGCCCGCCGGTCCACCCGGTCGCGGGCTCCGGAAGCAAGGCGGGATCCTGGTCCCGTCGGTCCGGGCACCGGCCGGAGTCGACACCCTTGACGTCGGACGAGGAGCCGAGATGAACGCCTTGCGACCCGACTCGAAGCGCTGCCTGGTGACCGGCGCGAGCGGCTACATCGGCGGCCGTCTGGTGCCCGAACTGCTCGCGCGCGGGCACTCCGTCCGCTGCCTGGTGCGCGACCCCGACCGGCTGCGGGACCAGCCGTGGCGGGCCGACGTCGACGTCGTCCCCGGCGACGTGACCCGGCCCGAAACCCTCCCGGGGGCCCTCGCCGGCGTCGACGCCGCCTACTACCTCGTCCACTCCCTCGGCACCGGACCCTCCTTCGAGACCACCGACCGGGAAGCCGCGCGAGCCTTCGGGGCCGCCGCCGCGGCCGCCGGCGTCACCCGGATCGTCTACCTCGGCGGCCTCGTGCCCACCGCGGTGCCGGAAGCGGACCTGTCACCCCACCTGAGGTCCCGCGCCGAGGTCGGACGCATCCTGCGCTCCAGCGGCGTCCCGACCGCCGAGCTGCGCGCCGCCGTGATCATCGGCTCCGGCAGCGCCTCCTTCGAAATGCTCCGCTACCTCACCGAACGCCTGCCCGCGATGGTCACCCCTCGCTGGGTGTCGACCCGTATCCAGCCCATCGCCGTCCGCGACGTCCTGGGCTACCTCGCCGCCGCCGCCGACCTGCCACCCGAGGTGAACCGCACCTTCGACATCGGCGGCCCCGACGTCCTCGACTACCAGCAGATGATGCGGCGCTACGCCCGCGCGGCCGGACTGCGCCGCCGCCTCATCGTCCCCGTGCCCGTCCTCACCCCCCGCCTCTCCAGCCACTGGGTCGGCCTGGTGACCCCGGTGCCGAACTCCATCGCCCGCCCCCTGGTCGAGTCCCTGCGCCACGAAGTCGTCTGCGGCGAGCACGACATCGCCGAGTGGATCCCGGACCCGCCGAACGGGCTGACCGGCTTCGACCAGGCCGTCACGCTCGCCCTGCGCCGCATCAAGGACGCCGACGTCGCCACCCGCTGGTCCTCCGCCTCCCTGCCCGGCGCCCCGAGCGACCCCCTGCCCACGGACCCCGACTGGGCGGGCGGCAGCCTCTACCAGGACATCCGGGAACGCACCGTCACCGCGTCGGTCACCGCCGTCTGGCGGGTCATCGAAGGCATCGGCGGTGACAACGGCTGGTACTCCTTCCCCCTCGCCTGGGCCCTGCGCGGCTGGCTCGACCGCGCGGTCGGCGGCGTCGGACTGCGCCGGGGCCGCCGTGACCCGGCCCGGTTGCGGGTCGGGGACTCCCTCGACTTCTGGCGGGTGGAGGAGATCGAACCCGGTCGGCTGCTCCGCCTGAGGGCCGAGATGCGCCTGCCCGGGCTTGCCTGGCTCGAACTCTCCGTCACACCCGAGGGCGAGCGCGGGGCGCGCTACCGGCAGCGGGCCCTGTTCCACCCGCACGGCCTGGCCGGACACGCCTACTGGTGGGCCATCGCCCCGTTCCACAGCGCCGTCTTCGGAGGCATGGCCCGCAACATCACGGAACGCGCCCTCCGCGCCGATTGAACGGCTCTCCACCAGCCCGCGACCAGCCGCACGGCGGTCGAACCGGCCGGATGCCGGGACGCTGTAGGGGCCCCGGGCCCCGGGCGGCGGGCGTCGGACGGGCGTCACATCCGGCGGACGCGCAGGACGCTGGTCAGCATCGGGAGGGTGAACTCGCCGTCGCCGGTCTCCGGTCGGGCGGCGAGGTAGGTGCGGGTCGCTGCCAGGAGGGCGTCGCGTTCCTGCTCGGGCATGACCAGGACGCCGGCCTTGGTGGCGAGGGTCGCGACGAGGGAGTCGGCGGTACGCCGCTGGCCGTGGGGGAACTCCGCCTGTTCCGGTGAGTCGAACCAGGCGTCGGCGCCGCCCGACGCGGGCAGGTGCATCCGGGCCGTCTCGGTGCGCCAGCTGCCGGGCACGTCGCGCGGGCCGATGGCGGCGGGGCCGGTGACCTCGGCGAGGCCGGCCACCCAGTCGACGCCGTCGTCGAAGACGTTCCACAGGCCGGCCAGGACTCCGCCGGGCGCGAGGACCCTGGCGATCTCGGGGCCCGCGGCGGCCATGTCGAACCAGTGCATGGCGTTGCCGGACACCACGGCGTCGACCGACCCGTCCGGCAGCGGGATCGCCTCGGCGCTCCCCTCCAGCGCGCGGACGTCCGGCAGTGTGCCGCGCAGTTCGGCCAGCATCGCCGGGTCGGGTTCGACCGCGACGACCTGGTGGCCCAGTGCGACCAGCGTGGCGGTGAGCTTGCCCGTTCCGGCGCCGAGGTCGAGCACCCGTGGGCCGGGCGCTGCTTCGAGCGCCCAGTGCACGGCGGCGTGCGCGTAGTCCGGGCGGTGCTCGGCGTAGGCGACCGCCGCCCGGCCGAACGACGAGCTGTGCAGCCGTCGTTCGTCCTGCGCCGGCACCTGTCCGGTGGGCGCGTGGCCGCGGGTGTCGTCCCGGTGGTGCTCGGTGCTGTGGTCGGTCCCCGTCATCGTGGCTCCTCGTGGTCGGCGGGTTGTGCCGGGTGCACAGCGCGCGGGCGTCCGCCCGGGGTCGACCGGCCCCGGGGGCGCGAGCTATCGGTTCGATGTATCGGATCGATATATCGGGAGGGTAGGCGCTGCCGCCTTCCGGGACAAGGGACGAGGGGCAAGGTCCACGTCCGCTGACCGGGGATCAGAACGGACGTACGGTCCGGTGATCGCTACCCTGGCGCGGTGACGATCGAGCTGCGCGTGCTGTCCACGGTCTCCTGCCGGGGTGAGGAGGTCACCGCGCCCGGGCTGCGAGGGCTGCTTGCCCTGCTGGCCGGGGAGGTGCGGGCCGGGTGCGGCCGGGGGCGGCTGGTGGACGGGCTGTGGCCGGAGGAGCGGCCCGAGCGGCCGGAGAAGGCGCTGCAGGTGCTGGTGTCGCGGGCCCGGGCGAAGTTCGGGGCGGAGCTGATCGCCAGCACGCCGACCGGGTACCGGCTGGGGCTCGGGGAGGAACGGGTGGACGCCTCGGCGGTGCTGCTGCACGCCGCGGCCTGCGCCGAGAAGGCCCGGGCCGGGGACCATGCCGGGGTGCTCGCCGAGGCCGAGGCGGGGCTGGAGCTCTGGGACGGGGACACCGCGCCCGCGGAGCCCGAGGGGATGGACCCGGTGTCCGCGCTGCGCGCCGAACGGGCCCGCACCCACCGGGTGTTGCGGCGGGCCCGGGCGCTCGCGCTGGCGCGCACCGGGCGGCACGCGGCGGCCGTCGAAGCGCTCGCCGGGGAGGCCGCCGGGCAGCCGCGCGACGAGGAGGTGCTGCTGGAGCTGCTGCGCTGCGAGGCCGGGACGGCCGGGGCGGCGGCCGCGCTCGGCCGGTACGACCGCTACCGCCGCGGCCTGCGGGACGCTCTGGGCGCCGACCCGGGGCCCGAACTGCGCGCACTGCACCAGGAGTTGCTGCGCGGTGCGGCGGCTCCGGTGCGGCGCGGGGTGCCGCACGAGCCGAACCCGCTGGTCGGCCGGGAGGCCGATCTCGCCGCCGTGGCGGAACTGCTCGGCACCGCCCGGGTGGTGTCGGTGGTCGGCCCCGGCGGGCTCGGCAAGACCCGGGTGGCCGCCGCCGTGGCGCGCGGGGCGGCGCAGCGGGTGGTGCACCTGGTGCCGCTGGCCGGAGTGGCGGCCGACCAGGACGTGGCCGGGGCGGTGGCCGCCGCCCTCGGCGCGGGCGACCGGGCGGGGATCGCCGGTGCGCTCGCCGCCGGGCCGGTGCTGCTGGTACTGGACAACTGCGAGCAGGTGGTGCGCGGTGTCGCCGATCTGGTGCACGCGCTGGTGGCCGCCCGCCCTGACCTGCGGGTGCTCACCACCAGCCGCACCCCGCTCGGGATCTCCGCCGAATCGGTGTACCTGCTCCCGGAGTTGGACGGGGCGTCCGCCGTCGAGCTGTTCACCCAGCGGGCCCGGGCGGCCCGACCGGACGTCGAGCTGCCGGCCGGCCCGGTCGCCGCGCTGTGCGCCCGGCTGGACGGGCTCCCGTTGGCCCTGGAGCTGGCGGCGGCCCGGGTGCGGGTGCTGGCGGTGCCCGAGATCGCCGACCGGCTGGCCGACCGCTTCGCCCTGCTGCGCGGCGGGCCCCGGGACGCGCCGCAGCGCCACCGCACCCTGCAGGCCGTGGTCGACTGGAGCTGGAACCTGCTGGACCCGCCGGGCCGGGCCGCCCTGCGCGCGCTCTCCGTCTTCCCCGGCGGCTTCACCGCCCGCGCCGCCGGGCGACTGCTCGACGAACCCGACGTCCTGACCGTCCTGGAGGACCTGGTCGACCAGTCGCTGCTGCGCCTGACCGACACCCCGAGCGGGGGACGGTTCCGGATGCTGGAGACGGTCCGCGAGTTCGGCGCGGCCGAGCGGACGAAGGCGGCGGAGGACGAGGCCGTCACCGCCCGGTTCCTGCTCTGGGCGCGGGAGTTCGGCATCGACCACCACGACGGCCCGTTCGGCCCGGCGGCCGTACCGGAGTGGCGGCTGGTCCGCGCCGAGCAGGACAACCTGGTCCGGGCGCTGCGGCTGGCCCTCGCCGCCGGGGACGGGCCCGCCGTCGCCGCGACCGCCGCCGTCCTCGCCGGGCTGTGGACCACCGAGGGCAACTACGTCCGGCTGCTCGCCCTCGCCGAGGACACCGGCGGCCCGGTCTCCCGGCTGCGGCCCGGGCCCGACCTGCTGGAGCCGGTGCGCACCCTCGCCGCCCTGAGCACCGTCAACACCCTGCTCGCCGCGGGCGGCGGGCTCGGCACCGGCACCGGCGCGCTGCGGCTGCTCGCCGCCCTGCGGCGGCTGCCCCCGGCCGCGCCGGACACCCCGGTGAGGGCCATCGCCACCGTGATGGCGGCCGTCCCCGAGGTGCTCGGCCCGAACGGCGGAGCCGCGGACGGCGACCCGGACGGCGACCCGGGCGGCGGGCTGTTGGCGGCCCTGTGCGCCGCCCCCGAACCGCTGCTCGCAGGTGTGGCCGAGGCGGTGGCCGGCTACCGCTGGGAGGCCGCGCAGGAGATGGAGCGGGCGACCGCCTCGGCGCGGCGGACGCTGGCGGCCTTCGAGACGCTGCCGGTGCCCTGGCTGCGGGTGCTGGCGCTCGCCCGGCTCGGCGAGCTGCATCTGCAGGGGGAGCGGGGCGCCGAGGCCCTGCCGCTGCTGGGCGCGGCGATGGCGGAGCTGGACCGGCTCGGCGACTGGAACGACATGCTGGGCCTGCGCTGGGGCATGGTGATCGGTAGCTTGCAGGCCGGGGACCCGGACGGCGCCGAGCACTGGCTGGAGCTAGCGGTGCGGCACCAGCCCGCGGAGGCCGCCGAGCTGCCCGCCCCCGAGCTGGGCGTGCGGGCCGAACTGGCCCTCGCCCGGGGTGAGGTGGACGCCGGTCTGGCGCTGTGGCGGCGCTCCGCCGAGCTGCTCGCCAGGGCCGTGGAGCCGCCCGCCGAGCCGTCCTGGGCGCTGGAGCCGATGGCGGCCTGCGTGGCCGCGCACGCCCGGTACGGCGAGTCGGAGCGGGTGGCCGCCCTGGCGGCTTCCCTCCCGGAGTGGCTGGTCGAACTGCTGGGCCGGCCGGCCGCGTTGGTGGAGGGCCCGCTCGCGGGGGCGCTGCTGCTCGCGCTCGGCCTGGTGGCGCTGGACCGGGGCGGCCGGGAGGGCGATCCCGAGCGGACCCGGACGGGCGTACGGCTGGTCGTGCTGGCCGAGCGGTTCCGCTGCCTGCGTACCTTCCAGCCGACCATGGGCTCGGCGGCGGCCCGGGCGGACGCGGAGCGGGCCGACCCGGCGGAGTACCGCCGGGCGGTGGCCGCGTACGCGGCGCCTGACCGGTCCACCCTGGCGGCCGAGGCGCGCCGGCTGGTGGGCGGCTGAGCGCGGAACCCAGAGCGGGCCCCGGCACGCCGGCGCCCGCTCAGAGCCGCACCGGCAGCCGCAGCAGGTGGAAGCCGTCGGCCGGCCAGTGGCCGAACTCCAGCCCGTCCCGCGCGACCCCGAGCGCCGCCTCCGGCCGCCGGATCAGCACCTGGTCCAGCACCACCGAGGTGACCAGCCGGCCGAGGGCCGCGCCCAGGCAGTAGTGCGCGCCGTGGCCGAACGCCAGGTGGCCGTCGCCGCGCCCGAACTCCCGGGCGATGTCGAGGCGTTCGGGCGCCTCGCCGTACTCCCTCGGGTCGTGGTCGGCGGCCAGCAGGGCGACGGTGACCGGGTCGCCGGTGCGCAGCGCCGTCCCGGCGAAGGTGAAGTCCTCGGCGGCGTACAGGGTGGCGCCGATCCGCACCAGGGTGACGTACCGCAGCAGTTCGGGCACGGCCCGCTCCAGCAGCTGCGGCTCGGCGCGCAGCCGGGCCAGCTGGTCGGGGTGGTCGAACAGGGAGAGCAGGCCGTGGGCGAGGAACAGCGCGGGCGGGGTGATGCCGGTGTTGATCAGCAGGAAGACGGCCGCGACCAGGTCGTCCTCGTCCAGCGGCTGCTCGCCGTCGCGGGTGTCGTGGGCCAGGGTGGAGACGAGGTCCCCGGTGGGTTCGGCGCGGCGGCGCGCGATCAGCTCCTTGACGTGGTCGACGATGCCGACCAGGCCCTCGACCGTGCGGCTGCCGTCGCCGTACGCGAAGTCGCGGATCCAGCCGCAGACCCGGGGCCGGTCGGCCTCTTCGACGCCGACCAGCTCGCAGATCACCTGGGTGGTCAGCGGGTAGGCGAACTCGCCCAGCAGGTCGGCCGGTTCGTCCCGGGCGGCGAGGTCGGCCAGCAGCTCGGCGGCGGTGCGCTCGACGAAGCCGCGCAGGGCGGCGATCCGGCGGGCGGTGAAGGCGCGGGTCAGGGGCGCGCGGCGGCGGGCGTGCTCCTCGCCGTCGAACAGCGCCAGGTGGCCGGAGAGGTAGCCGGCGTACTCGGCGGGGAAGCTGTCGAAGGCGGCGGCCAGCAGTTCGTCCTGCGGGTCGGATCCGGCGTCGGCCGGAGCGGCGAGCCCCGCCCGGTCCCGGACCAGCCGGGGCTCGGTGAGCGCGGCCTTCACGTCGGCGTAGCGGGTGACCAGTCGGACCGGGGTGTCCAGGCCGGGCAGGACGACCCGGGGCAGCCCGGTCTGCTCGCGGAAGCGGGCGTAGGCGCCGACGGGGTTCTCGACGTCCTCGGGGGTGAGCCGGACGGGGGTGGTGGTCATGGCGGGTCTCTCCTTCGTCACACGGCTGTGCGGCTTTCGATGCCCCGGAGCTTGCCGGGGCCCGCCTTCAGCGCGGTTTCACCGTGGTTTCAGTCGTCCGGCGGTGGCGCGGACGGTGTAATTGAACGCGTTCAGAAGTTTGGGCTAGGCTGGGCTCCCAGGAACCGGGGGCAGGAGGGGGAAGCCATGAAGGTCGTCATTCCCGGCGGATCGGGGGCACTCGGGGCGCTGCTCGACCGGAGCCTGACCGCCGCCGGACACCAGGTCGTGGTGCTGAGCCGCAGGCCCGCCGGGCCCCGGCAGGTCGGCTGGGACGGACGGACCCTCGGCGCCTGGGCGGCCGAGGTCGACGGGGCCGACGTCGTGCTCAACCTCGCCGGGCGCAGCGTCAACTGCCGCTCCACCGAGGCGAACCGGCAGGAGATGATGGACTCGCGGGTGCAGTCGACCCGGATCGTCGGCGAGGCCGTCGCGGCCGCCCGCCGCCCGCCCGCGCACTGGCTCCAGATGAGTACCGCCACCGTCTACGCCCACCGCCACGACGCCCCCAACGGCGAGCTGGACGGCCTGATCGGCGGCAGCGAGCCCGACGCCCCGGCCGCCTGGCGGCACAGCATCGACGTCGCCCGGGCCTGGGAGCGTGCCCAGGCGGAGGCCGACACCCCGCACACCCGCCGGGTCTCTCTGCGCACCGCCGCCGTCCTCGGCCCCGAGCGCGGCGGATCCCTCGACGCGCTCTCCTGGCTGGCCCGGCTCGGCGCCGGCGGCCCCGTCGCGGGCGGCTCCCAGTACGTCTCCTGGATCCACGAGCGCGACTTCGCCCGCGCCGTCGAGTTCCTGATCGCCCGCGAGGACCTCACCGGCCCGGTCAACCTCGCCGCCCCGAACCCGCTGCCGCAACGCGCGTTCATGCGCGAGCTGCGCACCGCCTGGGGCATGCCACTGGCCCTGCCCGCCACCCGCTGGATGGCCGAACTGGGCGCCTTCGCGCTGCGCTCCGACACCGAACTGCTGCTGAAGAGCCGCCGCGTCGTCCCGACCCGGCTGCTCGACGCGGGCTTCACCTTCGACCACCCGAGCTGGCCCGAGGCCGCCCGCGACCTCGTCCGGCGGCTGCGCGGGCGGTAGCGCTGTCCGGAGCGTGGTGGGCCGGGTTCGTCACGGGGCCGTCACAGCTGCCCGCCGGTGCTTGCCCGGGCCCGGCCGCTGCCGGGAGCGTGGAGCCCACACGCAGGGGACACCAGGGGGCGGGATGCGGACGGTACGGCTGTCGTACATGCGGCGGCGGGTGGACATCATCGGCGTCGGCTGCCTGCTGGCCCTGGTGACGGTGATCGTGCTGGGGGAGTCCGGTCTGGCCGACCCGGGGACGGCCGTGCTCGTCGGCGCCCTGGTGGCCGGCGCGGTGGCCGTCGGAGTGCCGCACACCTTCTGGCTGCGGGAGGAGGCGGACGGCCTCACCGTGGTCCGGCTGCTGGTCCCGCGCCGCTACGCCTGGTCGGAGATCCGCGGCCTGGCCATGGAGTTCGACGAGGAGGAGGAGACCAGCGTCCACCGGGTCACCCTCCGGCTGCGCCTGGTGGACCCGCCGGGCCGGTTCTGGGGCCCGCTGCTCGGCCGGTTCGACGTCACCGACGACGACCGGCCGCGCGGCCTCGAACCGCGCGCCCTGGCCGAGCTGTTCGCCCTCTTCGGCCGGCACGGGCTGCCCGTCGACCGGCCGGAGTTCGCCGACGACGTGCTCCACACCCGCGGGCTGCCGCCGACGCCGCCCCCGGCGGTGCGGAGCGTGCCGGCCGGGCCGGTGCCAACGGCGGCGGAGGCGTACGCGGCCGCCCCGGGCATCGCGGAGGAGGAGGCGTACCTGGCGGCCGGCCGGAACACCGCCAAGAGCCCGCCCCGCAAGCGGCGCGCCCACCTGCTGCGCGCCGCCGCCCAGGCCGACCGGATCGCGCTGGCGGGCGGCGACGCGGACCGCGAGCAGGTGGCGTGGGCGCGGATCTCGGCCGGCTACCTGTGCGAGCACGACGGCGTCACCGCCGCCACCGACGACGACGCGCGCTCGTACGTCCGCCAGCAGTACCTGGACTGGCGTCGGGCCTCCGCCGACCCGCGGCGCGGCCGCCGCGACGGAGGCTGACCGGGGGCCCGGCGTCGGTCGCCTACGGCAGCCGGGCGTGCTCGGCGCGGCTCTCGGCGATCCGGCGCGCGGCGAGGTCGCGGGCCCGGGCGCGGTCGTTGCCGGTGAGCCGGGCGAGGATCGCGGCGAGCGGCCTGACCTTGCCGAAGCCGCCCCAGTGGCCCTCGGGGATCTCGGTGGGGAACACCCAGATCCGGCCGGGGTCGCGCGGCCAGGCGCCGTCCTCGGCGTCCAGGATCGCCTCGGTGACGTCGGCGATGACGCCCGCGCGCTTGCGGGCGTCGAGCTGGCCCTCGGGCACCGACGGGACGACCTTGTAGCGCGGCGCGTCCGCGAGCTCGCCGCCGACGTAGACGGCGGCGGGCCGGTGGAGGAAGAGCCAGGACACCGAGCGGGTGACCGGGTCGGCGGGGTCGAAGCCCTCGTGGTGGATCAGGATCTCGGTGATGCGGTTGAGCAGGGCCGCTTCCGCCTCCGGGCGCAGGGCGCCGTCGGGGATGTGGACGTCGAGCATCGGCATGGCCGTCGCCTCCTGGATTTAATTTCTCAACTCAGGTGGCCCGGAGCCTAGCCCGGGCTGAGTACGGATTGTCAACCCAGGTGGGTCGGACGGGCTAGGATCGACCCATGGCGGAGCAGCGGCGGCGGATCGACCCGGTGAACTGTTCGATGGGGCGCGCCCTCGCGGCGGTCGGCGAACGCTGGTCGCTGCTGATCGTGCGGGAGGCGCTGGACGGCGCCAGGCGCTTCGGGGAGTTCCGCACCCGGCTCGGCATCGCCAGCAACCTGCTGTCCACCCGGCTCGACGGCCTCGTCGCCGCGGGTGTGCTGCGCCGCGTGCCCTACCAGGAGCCCGGCGACCGGCAGCGCTTCGAGTACCACCTCACCGAGAAGGGCAGGGACCTGCGGCCCACCGTGATCGCCCTGCTGGAGTGGGGCGACAAGTACCTCGCCGACGAGGAGGGCCCGTCGGTCGTCGTCCGGCACGGCGGCGGCGAGGAGCACGGCTGCGACGAACCGGTCACCCTCGTGCTGGAGTGCGCGGGCGGCCACACCCACCTGTCCCCGGACTCCGTCTACCGCAGCCCGGGCCCGGGCGCCCGCTTCCTGCCGTCCTGAGCGGCCGGGCCGCTACGGCCCCAGCAGGTGGTCCAGGACCCGGCCGAAGACCAGGCGCCCGGACCGCGCCAGGACCGGATCGAGCAGCGGATCGAGCGTCCGGGGCAGGCCGGCGACCGTCAGCTCCTCCGTCCAGGCCGCCGCGCTGCCGCCGCCCACCGCCCGGACCCGCAGCTCGGCCCAGCCGTGCACCGGGTGGCCGCGCTTGACCAGCCGGCACCGCCCGTCCCGGCCGGGGCCGGGGACGACCAGCTCGGTGAGCTCCATCGGGTCGTCGAAACGGAACGGCCCGAGGGCCGTCCGGGCCAGGACGACGTCGCCCGCCTCCCGGCCGGAGCCCCGGACCACGCGGACCCGGGTGAACGGCACCCGGTCCCCGTGCCGGGACCAGTCCGTCAGCCGCTCCCAGCACTCGGCGGGCGGCAGCGGCGTACGGCGGATCAGGACGAAGCGGGCCACGGTCGCCACCCTAGGCCCTCTCGAAGCCGCGCGGTGGCCCTAGCGGAGCCGCGGCAGGCCCCCCAGCAGGCCCGCCACCGCCGCCAGGTCGCCGCCCCCGTCGAGCAGCACCACCAGCGGCGGGTGCGCCGGCGAACCCAGCCGGGCGATCCCGCACGCCGTGGCCCCGAGCCCCGGCGGGGCGACCAGGGCGACCGGCGCGCGGGACTCCAGCAGCGGGCCGAGCACCGGGCGGTACGCGGCCGGGGGCGGGTCGTCCCCGGCGGGGCGCAGCACCCCGAGGGCCTGCGGGCCGGGCCAGTCGCGCGCGGCGCCGGGGTAGCGGGTGTGCGGGGCGTCGGGCGGGGGCAGCAGCAGGACCCAGCCCGCGCCCGGGTGGGCGGCCCGGCGCAGCACGTCCAGGCGCACCGCCGGGGCGGCCGGCTCGGTGCCCTCGGCGGCGCCGGCCGCCGGCTCGCCCAGCCGGGGCGCCGGCTGTCCGGCCAGGGTGGAGCGCAGCACCTCGGTGGTGCCCAGCCCGCTCGGCAGGTCGGGGAAGCTGCGCAGCAGGTGGGCGCTCTGGTCGAGGAGTTCGGCGGCGTCCCGGTCGGCGAGCAGGGCACGGTCGTGGGTGGTGGTGAGGACCAGCCCGCCGGTGGCGTCGTAGTGGGCGGCGAGCGTGATCGGGTACGAGGTGAGGGTGCCGGCCGGGGCCGGGCTCTCCACGTGGATGCCGTGCGCGGCCAGGTCGGTCTCCAGCCGCAGGTGGTGCGCCGCGGCGGGCTGGTGCTCCAGGACGACCAGGCTGTTCGGCCGCTGGCCGCGCGCGCCGGGCGTCCAGCGGTGGGCCTGGCCGGGGGAGACCCACTCGTACGCGGCGAGGTCGAGCACCCCGTCGCGCAGCGCCGCGAGCAGCTGCGGCACGGTGGTGCCCGGCTGCACCCGGACGGAGATCGGCAGCGGGTTGCGCAGGGCGCCGGGCAGCCGCTCGACGCCGTCCAGCGGGATGCCCCGGCCGGAGACGGTCACCGCGAAGCCGACCCGCACCGCGCGGGCCGGGCGGCGGGGCCGGTCCGTCTGCTCGGCGCGGTACAGCAGCAGCGCCCAGGCCGCCTGGAGGGCGCTGCTCTCGCCCGCGCCCCAGGCGGCCGCCCAGCCGCGCAGCCGGACCGCCTCGTACGGGGTGAGCCGGCGCCGGGCCCGGCCGCTGCCGCGCCGGCGCGGGTCGGGGGCGAGCGGCAGGACGGCGGTGGCGGGGGGCCGGGTGGACCAGAACTGCCGTGCGGCGTCGGTGCTCTGGCCGGACAGCCAGCGGGCGTGGTCGCGCAGGTCGGGGCGGCGCTGGCCGCCGGCCAGCACGCCGCCGGTCAGGTAGGCGCGGTAGAAGGACTGGAGCAGCAGCCGTACGCTCCAGCCGTCCAGCATCGCGTGGTGGTAGGTGAGCAGGACCCGGGTGGCGGGCCCCTCCCCGGCGTCCGGCGGCGCGTCGACGAGGGTGGCGCGCAGCAGGGCGGGGCGGCGCAGGTCGAAGCCGCGCCGGCGGTCGGCGGCGAGCAGGTCCTCCCACTCGGCGGCGCCGTGGCGGTGCCTGGTCACCTCGGGGACGGCGTGCTCGTGCAGCACCATCCAGGGGTCGTCGGGGCCGTGCTCGTCCCAGTCGAAGGCCGCGCGCAGCACCGTCTCGTGGTCGAAGACGGACTGCCAGGCCGCGGTGAAGCGCTCGGTGTCCAGCGGCCCGTGCCAGTTCCAGGACAGCTGCTCGACGTGCCGCCCGCCGGGCTCGGACTCCCCGATCACCTGGCGCAGCAGCTCCCGCTGGAGGGCGCTGGTGGGTACGGTGACCGGCTCCGGCGGGTGCGCCAGTGCTTCGCGCAGCTCCTCCAGCACCCCGGCGGCGCGGGCGAGCGGGCCTTGGGCGACGCCGACGAACAGCCGCCGCCCGCCGTCCGGTGCACCGCTCCCGGAGTCGTGGCGCCCGCCGTCCCCGGTGGCGTCGCGCGCCTCCTCGACCAGGACGGCCCGCAGCCGGGGGCCGTCGGCCAGGCTGCGCCCCAGTTCCACCAGCACCCGGTCGAGCCCGTCCGGGCCGTCCACCGTCCGCTGCCAGAGCAGGTCCGCCGCGGGCCCGGCGGGGTCGTCGGCGAGGACGCTGCGCAGCGCGGCGCGCAGCGCCTCCGGCGGGTATCGCTGGTGCAGCTCGACCAGGACGAACTCCGGTGTCCGGGAGGGCCGTTCGGGGGCCCGCCGGGGCCGGGGGGCGGCGCCGGCCAGCGCGGCGCGCACCGCCCCGGCGTCCAGCGGCCCGGGCGGACGGCCGGCGGGCAGGCAGGGCTCGGGCGCGGGAGCGCCGGCCACCAGCAAGGTGACGGGTGCGCTGGAGAACTGACGGTTCGTCATGGCTGATCAGCGGGCACCGGAGCCCTCATCCTTCCCGTGGCCGGCCGGGATCGCGCCGGGGTTACTGGGTGGCGAGCCCGCCGCAGACGTTCAGTGCCTGGGCGGTGATGCTGGCCGCGGTGGGGCTGGTGAGGTAGCCGGCCAGCGAGGCGACCTCCTCGGGCGTGGTGTAGCGGCCGAGCGGGATGTGCTGCTGGAAGTGCTGGTGGATGGTCTCGGGGGTGGTGTTGTAGGCGGTCGCGTACTCGTGGTGGATCCTGGTGGTGTGCGGGGTCTGGACGTACCCCGGGCAGATGGCGTTGACGGTGGTGCCGGTCGGCGCCAGCTCCTTGGCCAGCGCCCGGGTGAAGCCGATCACGGCGTGCTTGCTCGCGGTGTACGGGGCGCCCAGGGTGACGGCCTGCTTCCCGGCGGTGGACGCGATGTTGATGATCCGCGGGTGAGCGGTGCTGGTGATGTGGCCGTGTCGGAGGGTCTCCCGGGTGACCAGGAAGACCGCGTTCAGATTGGTGTCGATGACGTCGTACCAGAGGTCGTCGGTGGTGGTCGCGGTCGGCCCGCCGCCGGTGCGTCCGGCGTTGTTGACCAGGACGGTGATAGGGCCGTACTCGGCCACCGCGTGCCGGATCAGTTCGGCGACCTGGACGGGGTCGCGGACGTCGCAGGTGAGGCCGTCGGCCTGGTGGCCCTCGTCGCGCAGGGTGGCGAGGGCCTGGTCGATGTCCCGGGCGGTGCGGGCGCAGATGAAGACACGGTGGCCGCGGCTGCCGAGTTCGCGGGCGATGGCGAGGCCGATGCCGCGGGTACCGCCGGTGATCAGGGCGAGGGGTTTCTCGGGTGCGGTGGTCATGACGCGTCCTGTGGGTGAGGGCTGGGAGCTGGGAGAGGTCGGCGGGGACGGCCGTCCGGACGGGGCTCAGGCCGAGTACAGGTTGTAGGTGGTCGGGTGGGCCGTGGTGGGCGTGTTGAGGGTGGGGTCCAGGGTGAGGATCGCGTGCTGGAGGTGCTGGAGGTGCGGCGAGGGCTGGATGCCGAGCTCGGTGGTCAGCCGGTGCCGCAGGTGGTGGTAGGTGGTCAGGGCGCTGGTCTGCCGGCCGGCCCGGTAGAGCGCGACCATGGCCTGGGCGTGCAGGCCCTCGTGGTGCGGGTGCTGGTGGGTCAGGTGGGTGAGCTCGGGGATGAGCTCGTTGTGCCGGCCGAGCCGCAGGTCGGTGTCGATGCGGCGTTCCAGGGTGATCAGCCGGCTCTCCTCCAGGCGCATGATCTCGATGGTGAGGATCGGCCCGGGCCGGACGTCGACCAGGGCCGGGCCGTGCCAGAGCGCGAGGGCCTGGCGGAACTGGGTGGCGGCCTGGTGGTCCTGGCCGTGGTTGAAGGCGTGCTGGCCCTGGGTGGTCAGCAGGTTGTAGGTGTGGACGTCCAGGTTGTCCGGGTGGGTGGTGAGCTGGTAGCCGCCGTGCCGGGTGGTGAGGATGTCCTTGGCGGTGGCGTGCGGGGTCGGCCCGAGGGCCTGGGTGATCCGGCGGCGCAGCTGCAGGATGTACGTCTGCATCGTGGTGAGCGCCTGTCTTGGCGGGTCGTCGCCCCAGATCTCCTCGATCAGGGTGGCCGTGGGCAGGATCCGGTTCGGGTAGAGCGCGAGGAGGGCGAGGATCTGGCGCTGCTTGGCGGCGGTGGGGACGACGGAGATGCCGTTGAGGTCGGCGGTGAGGGGGCCGAGGACCCTGAGGTGCATGGCGGTTCTCCTCTCGTGCGGGTGAGTGGGGCTCGGAGGATCGTGAGCCCGTGGATTCGTGGGGCTGTGGACCCGTGGACCCGTGGGTCCGGTGAACTGTGCGCTGCTGGTGCGGAAGTGTGTTCGAATCAGGGGGATGGTGGGGTGGATGCGTCGCACCCTAGCGGCGCCACGGAGGGGCGGCCGGATTCCTCAAGTGCCCGTCGAGCGGGGTTCCGGGCGCTCTGGTGGGGGCTTCCGGGCAGCCGGAAGCGGGGGGGGGGGCGGCCCCCGCGGGG
>NZ_JBHVRS010000028.1:0-13062 GCF_042885595.1 Kitasatospora sp. NPDC058046 | reverse complement strand
GGTTTACCACCGGCCCCGGCGGGGGGGGGTGCGGGGGGCTTTGGGGGGGGTTGCGGGGCCGCGGTAGGGGGGGGGGCGCCCCGGGGGGGTGGGGGGGCCCCCCCGCCGCGCGCGGAACAGGGGGTGCTTCGTCCCGCTTCGTTGTTGTGGATCTGCGCGACCGGGTCGTTGGTCCGGCCCTGGGTGATGGTGATCGCGAAGTCCGGCTTGACGAAGGTCTGTTGGCTGCCCAGGGTGCCCTGCCAGGCGCCGAGGAAGGTTCTCGCTCTCCGGAGCCGGCACGCCCGTTTCCAGGTCGGGACGACGGAGCTGGGCGGAGAGGGGCGGCGGGTGGCCGGGGCCGGCTCAGCTCCGGGCGGCTCCGCTGGGGGCGGTGCCGGGGGCCTCCGCCGGGGTGCGGCTCGGGGCGGCGTCACCGTCGGGCGTGCTGCTCCCGTTCGGGCCGTGCCCGTTCGCGGCGCCGTCGGGCGTGCTGCTCCCGTTCGCGCCGGGCCCGTCCCGGTCGGTGAGGGCGGCCGGCCCCGGCAGGTGCGCCTGGTGGTCCAGCGGGTAGAACTGCCGGGCCCAGTGCCGCATCGCGCCGATCGGCCCGTCGCCCGGGGCGAGCTTCGGCGGCGACATGTACCGCTTGGTGGACCAGATCGGGAAGTCGGCCGCGGTGAACTCCAGGTTGCGCTTGAACATCGGGCCCGCCAGCAGCCTGGTGACCGCCCGGCTGACCGTCCGGGCGACGACCGGCGGCAGTCCGGACGGCTCCGACATGACGAAGCGGCTCGCCTGCCGCAGCTGCATCCGGCCGGGAGCGACCTGGGTGGCCATGACCAGCGAGCAGATCTCCAGGCCCAGCGAGGGCGTGTGCACGTCGGTGTGCAGGGCGGTGAGGCCGTACCCGTCCACCTCGACCTGGACCTCGCGCAGGCCGAGCAGCGGGAAGGTCTCCCGGACCAGCATCGAGATGTGGAAGGTGGTGCCGTCGAACTCCACGGGCTTCACCAACTCGCCCTGCGGCCAGCCGTGCAGGGTGACGAAGTGGCCCAGGTCGAAGGAGTTCTCCATGACGTCCTGGGCGTAGCCGGGCATCTCGAAGGAGGTGTACCGCAGGGGCTGCCGCCCGTCGTCGATCCGGTGCCAGGCGGGGATCTCCCAGTCCGGTTCCCGGCCGTCGTGGTGGCGCCAGACGAAGACGGCCTCGTTCACCTCGCGCACCGGCAGCGGCGTCAGTGCCGCCTTGGGCGGCTGGGTGCCGTACCCGGTGCGCACACAGCGGCCCTCGGCGTCGAAGGCGAAGCGGTGGAAGGGGCAGACCAGGTGGTCGCCCTCGACCGCGGCCAGGCCGAGGTGGGCGCCGAGGTGCGGGCAGTACGGGCGGATCGCGCGGAGGCGGCCGTTGCGCAGCCGGTACAGCACGACGTCCTCGCCCGCGAGTTGGCGGGTGAGGACGGTGCCGGGCCTGAGCTCGGCGGAGAAGGCGAGTGCGGACCAGCCGTCGGGGTAGGGCAGTGCCGGTGGCAGGGCGACATCGGCCGCGGTCGGGCGGCTGCTGACGGGGTGGACGTGCTTGGACACGCGCATGAAGAAGTCTCCTGTCGGTCTGTCCGGCGCCGCCCCTCCCAGGCGATTAGCGCTCGAACAGAATGGATTTCCGATGCTAGCCATGGAACGGGAGCCCGTGCACGGACAATCTCCCTAACTCACAACAAGTCTGATGATCCGTCAGATAGACCGGTTCAAGGATTCGACAGGTCCCAGCCACTCGCCCGGCCCCGGGGCCACGGGGGTATTCGGGCAGGTCGGCGCGGCCTCGACGTCCGAGCGGGGCCGAAGGGGGGCCGGCGGGGCGGCGGGCCGCACCCAGGGCGGAACCGGGCCGCCCGGCCCGGACGATATTCGTACGGGCCCGTACTGTGGGGCGATCGGTGACGGCGACGGATTCCGCGGTCCCGGTGTGGCGGGAATGCGGATCCGGCCGACCGACGCGGTTCCCCCCGATTTCCCCTCGGCCCTTTGCGGACGCACCGCGCGGTGATTGCCCCACGCGGTCGAGGAGGGGTCGAGAGGTGCTGGAAAGGGCTTTCTGCCGGGGGTGGGGTGTGTTGTGGTGGGTGGCAGGGGAGCCCTGGCCGCGGACGGCTCGACGGCCGTGGGTGGGCGGAGCGCCGCTGGTCGGTGACGTACCGGTGGCGTAGACGCTCGCGCATGGAACTGAGAGCGGCGGCTATGGATCGCCGGGCCAGGGGGGATTTGAATTGGTGCCACGACGACGAACCGATCGGGCGCAACCGGCGCCTCCGAAGGACCGGTCGTCGGTGATTCCTCCGAGTCTTGGAATGAGGGTGTGTGTGATGGCTGGTGTGGTGGATCTCGCGGTCGAGTCCGGTGTCGTGCTGGTGGTCGGTGGGACGGGGAAGACGGGTCGTCGGGTGGCGGACCGGCTGACGGCCCTGGGGTACGGGGTGCGGGTGGGGTCGCGT
The DNA here is from genome assembly GCF_042885595.1 of Kitasatospora sp. NPDC058046. NCBI lineage: Bacteria > Bacillati > Actinomycetota > Actinomycetes > Kitasatosporales > Streptomycetaceae > Kitasatospora > Kitasatospora sp. NPDC058046. The sequence continues at coordinate 10,591 of NZ_JBHVRS010000028.1, read as the reverse complement.
TCGGGTGCGGTGCCGTTCGACTGGCACGACGAGGGGACGTGGGAGGGGGCGTTGGAGGGTGTGAGTGCGGCGTATCTGACGTACTACCCGGATCTGGCGTTCCCGGGTGCGGTGGAGGCGGTGGGGGCGTTCTCGCGGTTGGCGGCGGAGCGCGGGGTGGGGCGGCTGGTGCTGCTGTCGGGGCGCGGTGAGGAGGCCGCGGAGGCGGGGGAGAAGGCGGTGATGGAGTCGGGGGCCGCGTGGACGGTGGTGCGGTGCGCGTGGTTCAACCAGAACTTCAGCGAGTCGTTCTTCCTGGAGCCGGTGCTGGCGGGGGAGTTGGCGTTGCCGGTGGGTGGTGCGGTGGAGCCGTTCGTGGACGCGGAGGACATCGCGGACGTGGCGGTGGCGGCGTTGACGGAGGCGGGACACGCGGGGGAGGTGTACGAGCTGACGGGGCCGCGGCTGCTGTCGTTCTCGGACGTGGCGGTGGAGCTGTCGGCGGCGACGGGGCGTGAGGTGCGGTTCGAGGCGGTGTCGGAGGAGTCGTACCGGGGGGTGCTGGAGGCGGCGGGGCTGCCGGCGGACTTCGCGGAGCTGTTCTCGGTGATCCTGGACGGCCGCAACGCGTCGCTGGGCGACGGGGTGCGGCGGGCGTTGGGCCGCGAGCCGCGGGACTTCGCCGACTACGCCCGCGAGGCCGCCGCCTCGGGCGTGTGGAACGCGTGAGCCGACCCGTCCGGGGCGGCTCCGACCGCCCGTCTCCGGGCGGGCGCTGGTAGGGAATCCGAACGGACACTGGAGGTCTGGTCATGACGGACGGCACAACGGTCTGGTCGACGGAGCAGGGGCTGCGCGCCCTGCCCGAGCAGCTCAAGGGCTTCGGCCTGATGCACGTCGCGATGCGCCGGGACGCGGCACGGCTGACCGCCGCCGCGCAGCGCGGCTCGGCGGGCTCCGCCGCGGCGCTCGCGGAGTGGTTCGGGCGGCTGCGCTCGGTGATCGACTGGCACCACCACAGCGAGGACGAGATCCTCTGGCCGTACCTGCGTGGCCGGGTGGCGGGCTTCGACGGCAGCGGGGTCCTGGAGGAGGACCACGAGGCGCTGGACGCCTCGATGCGCCGGGTCGCCGGGGTGCTCGGCTCCGGACTGCGCGCCGAACTCCCGGAGGCCGCCCAGGCGTTCGAGAGCCTGGTGCGCGAGCACCTGCGGCACGAGGAGCCGGTGGTCTTCCCGGCGCTGGCCGGCCTGTCGGTGGACGAGTACCTGCGGGTCGAGCGCCGGATCATCGGGAGCGCGCCGACCCAGGTGATGACCTACCTCCAGCCCTGGATGTTCGACGGCGCGGACGCGGCCTCGGTCCGGGCGGTCTCGGCGACCATCCCGGCCCCGGTGCGGCTGCTCGGGCGGACGGTCCTGGACCGGCGGTACCGGCGCGGGCTGGGCGCGGTGCTCTGAGCCGGCCTCTTCGCCGTGTTCGCCGGGGCGGCGAGGTGCGCCGGCCCCGGCCGGGCGCGGCACCGCCGGGTGCCGCAAGTGCCCTGCCGGGGGCCGGGGTTCCGGTTGTCGCGGTTCCGTTGCGCGGCGCGCCGCACGGTGGGCGGTGTCGAGAGTTCCACGTTCGTCGGCGCCGCACTCCGCGGGGCCGGAAGATTGAGAGGGTCCTGGGATGCGTTCGGATCAGACCGCGGTTCCGCTGTCGTACACGGCGCCGTCGGCCATCGGGAGTGCGGGGGTGGGGAGTTCGGTGCGGGCTGTCGGACAGAGCAAGGCCGCGGGGCCGCTGCTGGTGGGTTCCACCGTGGCGATGGGCCTGATGGCGGGGCTGTTCTTCGCCTTCGACGTGTCGGTGATGCCGGGCCTGGCGGCCGGGGACGACCGGACCTACGTCACGGCGATGCAGCACATCAACAAGTCGATCGAGAACGGGCTGTTCGGCCTGGTCTTCGTCGGCGCCTTCGCGGCGACCGGCCTGGCGGCCTGGCTGCTGCACAAGGCCGGCCGGCGCCAGGCGGCGCTCTGGGCGGGCCTGGCGACGGCGCTGTACGTGGTGGCGCTGATCGTCACCATGGGTGTCAACATCCCGCTGAACAACGAGCTGGCGGCGGCCGGCGACCCGGCGCAGATCCACGACTTCGCCGCCGTGCGGGCCAAGTTCGCGGACAGCTGGGTGCCGGTCAACATGCTCCGCACCGCGCTCTGCACCGGCGGTCTGCTCGCGCTGACCCGCTCCCTGGTGCTGTACGGCCGCGGCGGCCGCTGAGCCCCGGCCCGCCCGGTTCCGCGCCTCGCCGCTGTGCCCGTCCGCCTCGTGCGGGCGGGCACACGCGCGTTCCGGGGCCGTGCGCCCGCCGTCGTGGCCGGGCTGCCGGGGCCGGCCCGGTGCGCTGGGGCGTGCGCCGGTGCGCCGGTCCGGTGCGTTCTCCCAATTCACTTGGTGAGACACCGAGTTGGCGAACCGGTCCGATGTGGTGGAGCATAGGCCGGGCCCGGTCCGTTGCGGTGCGCTTGCGCCGCGGCCGAGCACCGTACAGCTGCTGGGGAGGAGGCGGTTCCGGTGACTCCGGTGGAACGTCCGTTTCTGGTGCGGGGGAAGGCGGTACCCCTGGCCAGATATCTGGCGGAGGAGGCCATCGAGGGCCTGGTGGCCTGCTCGTGCATCGGGAACGAAGTCTGCATCGACCTCGCCGACACCAGGATCCTGGTGAGCCTGGTCGACGTCGCCGACGTGCTGCGGCTCAACTTCCACATGGTCCAGGACGGCCCGGCCAAGCCCCGCTCGTGGTCGCGACGGCTGCCCGCCGGCACCGGCCCGCGCGAGACCGCGTCCCGGATAGCGCTGGACGTGCGGGCCCTGGAACGCGAACTGGCGCCCTTGCGCCGGCGTCCGCCCCGGCCGGTGCCGGGGGCGGCGCAGCACCGCCCCGGCTGAGCCGGGACGGGCGGCGAGGGCGACACGGACGACGAGGACCGGCCCGGGTCCGGCAGCGGGGGCGCTGCCGGGCCCGGGCTCCGTGCTGTTCCTGTTGTTTCGGTGAATCAACAAACGTTCAAAAGACGGCAGTTGACCGCCTGGATCCGGAGCAGGGTCTCCCACTTGTCGCGCGTAGAAACGTTCTTCCGCCGTACGTCTGGCCGTTGCCCGACGCGACCGGTAGGGATCTGGTGGCACTGCTAGAACCTCAGCGCCCCACTTTCCCATCCGTGGTCACAACCGCCGGGCCGCGCGCCCGGACGGTGGTCAGGAGTCAGCCTCATGCGGAGCACCCCGAACCCCCGGATCAACCCGAGAGCGCCGCGGTTCCGGCGCCGGACGCTCGCGGCGGCCTCCGCCGCGGCCGTGGTGGCGGCGCTGGTGGCGCTGCCCGGCGGCGTGGCGCAGGCCGCGTCGCCCGACATCGTGATCAGCCAGGTGTACGGCGGTGGCGGCAACTCCGGCGCCCCGTACGCCAACGACTTCGTCGAGCTGTACAACCGCGGCACCGCGCCGGTGTCCGTCACCGGCTGGACGGTGCAGTACGCCTCGGCCGCCGGGGGGAGCTGGTCGCGGACCACCCTCTCCGGGACGATCGCGCCCGGCCGCTACTTCCTCGTCCAGGAGGCCGCCGGAGCCGGTACGGGCGCCGCGCTGCCGACGCCGGACGCCACCGGCACGATCGCCATGTCCGCGACCTCCGGCAAGGTCGCCCTCGTCACCAACGGCACGGCGCTGACCTGCACTTCGGGCTGCGCGAGCCAGTCCGGGGTGAAGGACCTGGTCGGCTACGGCAGCGGCGCGAGCTCCGCCGAGGGGACGCCGACCGGCAACCTGTCGAACTCCACCGCCGCCCTGCGCACCGGCGGCGGCGCCACCGACACCGACAACAACGCGGCGGACTTCGCGATCACCGCGCCCGTGCCGCGCAACTCCTCCTCCACCGGCACCGGCGGCAACCCCGCCGGCACCCGCATCCACGACATCCAGGGCGCCGCCCGCACCTCCCCGCTGGCGGGCAGCGCGGTCAGCGCCGTGCCCGGTGTGGTGACGGCCGTCGGCCCCAACGGCTTCTGGTACCAGGACCCGCAGCCCGACAACGACCCCGGCACCAGCGAGGGCATCTACGTCTACACCGCCGGCGCGCCCTCGGTCGCGGTGGGCGACTCGGTGACGGTGAACGCCACCGTCACCCAGTACCGCCCCGGCGGCACCGGCGGTACCACCAACCTGTCGATCACCGAACTGACCGCGCCCACCGTCACGGTGGTCGCCCACAACGTCGCGCTGCCCGCCGCCACCGTGGTCGGCCAGGGCGGGCGGGTGCCCCCGTCCGCGGTCATCTCCAGCGTCACCTCCGGCGACGTCGAGGCGGCCGGGAACTTCCAGCCCGCCACCGACGGCCTGGACTTCTGGAGGTCGCTGGAGGGCATGCGGGTCGAGATCGACAACGCGGCCGTGGTCGGCCCGACCAACAAGTACGGCGAGCTCGTCGTCGTCCCGCCGGGCAGCACCACCCGCACCAACCGGGGCGGCATCCTGCTCCAGGCGAACGACGGCAACCCGGAGCGGGTCGTCGTCGGGAAGGCGCTCGCGCCCACCCCGACCGCCAACGTCGGCGACACCCTGACCGGCGCCACCGTCGGCGTGCTCGACTACGCCTTCGGCAACTTCACCCTCCAGGTCACCGCGACCCCGGCGGTCACCTCCGGCGGCATCGCGCCCGAGACCACCGCCGCGCCGACGGCCGGGCAGCTCGCCGCGGCCACCTTCAATGTGGAGAACCTCGCCCCCTCCGACCCGCAGAGCAAGTTCGACGGCCTCGCGGCGGGCATCGTGACCAACCTGCGCTCGCCCGACCTGGTCGCCCTCGAGGAGATCCAGGACAACAGCGGCGCCACCGACGACGGCACGGTCAGCGCCACCCAGACCCTGGCCAAGCTCACCGCGGCCATCACGGCGGCCGGCGGCCCCTCCTACTCCTACCGCGAGATCGACCCGGTGGACGGCCAGGACGGCGGGCAGCCCGGCGGCAACATCCGCCAGGTGTTCCTGTTCCGCACCGACCGCGGCCTCTCCTTCACCGACCGCCCCGGCGCCGGATCCACCACCGCCGACTCCGTGGTGAACGCGGGCGGCACACCGCAGCTCGCCTACTCGCCCGGGCGGATCGACCCGACCAACTCGGCGTTCAACTCCAGCCGCAAGCCGCTGGCCGGCGAGTTCCGCTGGAACGGCAAGCCGGTCTTCGTGATCGCCAACCACTTCAACTCCAAGGGCGGCGACCAGCCCCTCTTCGGCCGCTACCAGCCGCCGGCCCACCCCTCGGAGACCCAGCGCCACGCCCAGGCGACCGCGGTGAAGGGCTTCACCGACCAGATCCTGGCCGTGGACCCGAACGCCTCGGTCATCGTGCTCGGCGACCTCAACGACTTCGAGTTCTCGCAGACCGCCGACATCCTCACCGCCGGCGGCTCGCTCACCGACCTGCCGCGCACCCTGCCGCTGCCCGAGCGCTACACCTACGTGTACGAGGGCAACTCGCAGGTGCTGGACCACATCCTGATCTCCGGCGCGCTCGCGGCCACGTCGTACAGCTACGACATCGTGCACATCAACAGCGAGTTCAGCACGCAGCTCAGCGACCACGACCCGCAGGTGGTGCGCATCCCGCTGCCGTAACGGCCGGGGACGACGGTGCCGGTCTCCCCGTTCGTGGGGAGGCCGGCACCGGTGGTCCGTCGCCCGATCGTCCTGACCGTCACAGCCGTCCGGCGTAGTCCGGCAGCCGCAGGTCCGAGTGGGCGGCCCGGGCCGTCCGGGCACTCGGCGTCGCCAGCTCGCTCGCGGCGGATTCCGGATCGCGCACCACGGCGTTGCGGGCCTCCAACTGCTCCCGTGTCCGCGGCGCCACCGACGTGCCGCCTCCGGTGGCCAGCGCCTGGTTGCGCTCGGCGAAGGGGCGCATCCGGCGCTCGTAGGCCGCGAAGGCGGCGGTGTGGTCGGAGCGCGCGGCCAGTTCGCCGGCCAGGACGTACGCGCCGACCAGGGCGAGGCTGGACCCCTGGCCGGACAGGAACGACGTGGCGTGCGCGGCGTCGCCCGCGAGGACCACCCGCCCGTGCGACCAGCTGGGCAGGTGGATCTGGCTGACGACGTCGAAGAAGAGGTCCTCGGCGTCCCGCATCGCCGCCACCAGGCGCGGCAGGTGCCAGACCCGCTCCGGGAACCGCGCGGCGACCAGCTCGCGCTGGGCCCGCGGATCGCGGAAGGCCTCGAAGGGCGGGTCGTCGCGGGTGAAGGTGAGGAAGCCGTGGAGCCGGTCGGCGGGTTCGTGCGCGTTGAGGACCGCGCCGCGGCCGACGTCGTTCCAGACGACGGCCTCGCGGACGAGGCCGAACTCGTTCGGGAGCGTGAAGCCGGCGAAGACGTGCCCGAGGTAGCGGTGGAAGGCCTCCTCGGGGCCGAGGACCAGCCGGCGGGTGTTCGAGTGCAGGCCGTCCGCGCCGACCACGAGGTCGAAGCTGCGGCTGGCGCCGCTGTCGAACCGCACGTGGACGGCCTCCCCGTCGTCCTCCAGTGCGGCGATCGAGTCCTCGAAGAGGAACTCGACCCGGCCGCGCAGCGGCTCCTGGAGGGCGTCGGCCAGGTCGCCGCGCCGGACCTCCAGGTCGTGGCCGGCCGCGCCGCCGGTCAGCTGTTCCGGGCGCAGCGAGCCGACGGTCCGCCCGACGGAATCGACGAAGGTGATTCGCTGGCTGTCGACGTGGGCGGTGCGCAGGCGCGGCAGCAGCCCCATGCGCTCCACGACCTCGCGGGCGGGCCCGCGGACGTCGATGGCGTAGCCGCCCCCGCGCACGGCGGCGGCCTTCTCGACGACGGTCACCTCGAATCCGTACCGGTCGAGCCAGTACGCGAGCGCGGGCCCCGCGATGCTGGCCCCAGAGACGAGGACGCGACGGGCGGGGCGTGACACGGTGTTCATGGCCTCTCACTTCCTTCCCGGCGGGCATCCCCGCCGGCACGTCGGTGGTACGCACCTGGACGAGCGGAAAGATACGTACCTCAGGTATCTTTATGGAGGTCGCACGTCGCCCTCGCGGGCGGTGGCCACCCCCCACAATACAGATACCTAACTTAGGTATGCAACATGGAGGCGCCATGCCCGCTGAGATTCCTGAGCCCGCCGAGACCCCCGGGTTCCCCGAGGCGCCCGACTCCGTCAAGGCTTCCGATTCCCCCGAGACCCGCGAACCGGGGGAGCCGCGGCCCGACCTCCTCGCCGCGCTGACCCGGATCTCCCGGCTCAGCGCCGCCCTCACCCGGGGCCGCCTCGTCGAACGCGCCGTCGAGGAGGCGGGCCTGGGGCGCGACCGGCCCGCGGTGGGCGTGCTCGTCACCCTGCGCACGGCCGACGGACCCCTGCGGATCGGCGAGATCGCCGACCGCATGCAGGTCGTCGGCCCGCACATCACCCGCCAGGTCCAGATCCTGGAGAAGCACGGCCTCGCCCGCCGCATCCCCGACCCGTACGACGCCCGGGCCCGCCTCATCGAACCCACCGAGGCCGGCGCCGAGGCCGTCAACCGCTACCTCGCCTTCCTGCTCGGCTGGTTCACCGACGCCCTCGGCGACTGGCCCCGGCAGGACCGCGACGACCTCGTCCGGCTCCTCGCCCGCTTCGCCGACGATGTGACGACCCGGCTCGCCAGGCTCGACGAGGAGGAGTAGGGGCGGGCCGCGCTGGCAGGGGCGAACGTGACGCCGCCGTCCCGCCCCTGTCGACCAGTGGGCGGGACGGCGGCATCCTGTCGTGTTGGCGCCTCCCGGCGCGTTCCGGCGCCTTTAACGCGCTTAGCGCGTCACCGTCCAGGACAGGCTCGCGGTCAGCTTCGCGCGCAGCGCCGGGTCCGCGACGGCCGGGGTCGGGTCGGTGGCGACCGCGGTGAGCACGTGCGGCCGGGAGCGCGGCCCGGTCAGCTTGAGCTCGGCCAGGTCCAGTGCGGTGCGGCCGCCCAGCCGGGGCAGCTCCTTCCCGTCCAGGTACCAGCGCAGCCGGGTGCCGGCCACCGGCAGATCGACGGTGAGGCGGTCCGCGGCGGTGAGCCGACTGCCGTTGGCGGTGGGGCTGGTGAGCGGGGTGGCGTGGCGGTAGAAGCCCGCGATCATCGCCTCGCGCCCGGGCAGGTTGAACTCCCGTCCGAGCGAGCGCATGATCGAGTTCTCGGTCGGCCGGTAGAGCCCGGTCGGGTAGTAGCCGCCGCCCTCGTACGCGCCGACCGTGCCGCCGTCCGGCGAGGCCTGGCCCAGCCAGCGCGACCACTTGGTGCCCTGCTGGCGCATCCGGTCGGCGGTCAGGGTGCTGATATTGGCCTCGGTGGGCTCGCTGCCCTGGTACGTCCCCTGGCCGTCGTACGCGTACTCGTCGGCCAGCTTGCCCAGCGAGTGCCCGGTCTCGTGCACCGCGATCTGCCCGGACTTCGCGTTGCCGCCCGCCACGGTGGCGATCCCCTCGTAGCCGAGCGGGGACTTGACGTCGTTGTAGCCGGCGCCGCCGTACTTCGTGCTGTTGGCCACCACGAGCACCAGGTCCGCCTGCGGGGCCTTCGCCGCGTACGACTCGACCGCCTTCTCGTCCACGCAGAGCAGCCGCTCCACGCCGTCGCACCAGAAGTACGAGCCCAGCGCGGTGTGCCGCACCGTCCCCTGGTCCGGATCCCCGGTCACCCCGGACTCGGGCGATATCGCGGACACCGCCCAGACGTTGAACAGCGCGCGGTAGCTGGCGTAGGGCTCCACGGCGGTCATCTCGCGCCACTTCTGGGCCGCGTCCGCGCGGAACTTGTCCTGCTCCTGCGCGGTGTACCCGTCGCCGATCACCACCACGTCCAGCTTGGCGGCCGGCTCCCCGTTGCGGACCAGCGCCGTCACGTCGCCGTCGCCCCGCATCGGGGCCACGCCCTGGGCGCGGTCGGCGAGATAGGGGGAGACGGCCGGGGCCTGGGCCCGGGAGATGCCGCCGTCCTCGGCGAACACCTCCACCTGACGTGTCGACGGCTTGTCGCCCGCCGGACGGTTGTCGCCCGCCGGACGGGCCCCGGCGGGCGCGGCCCCCAGCACCGCACCGGCGAGTACGGTGGCGAGCAGGGCGGTGGCGGTTCTGACGGTGGTGCGGTGCACGGGGGTCCTTCCGGAGGGAACGGTCTGTGGCCTGCTCCCTTCCCATGGCGATAACCTGACAATCCTGCGTCAGTGCAAGCCGATTCCCGAACCCTCCGGTCACGCACCGGCCCGGGCCGGCCCGAAGGACAGGCTGCCGACCACCGCACAGGCCGCGACGGTGCTCAACCAGGCCAGGACGGCGACCGTGATCGTCACGGGGAACGACCACTGGAACGCCCCGATGAGGACGAGGGAACCGGCGAACGACCCGACGGTGAACACGATGCTCCCGACCTGCACCACGTCCCTGAGGCCCTCCCGGGACCGGTGCAGACCGTGGACGACCGCCGCACTGCCGACGCCGATCAGCAGCGCGACCCCGAGGACGGGCAGCCAGGGCAGCTGAGGCTTCACCGCCCGGTGGCCGCGGAACGAGATCTGCACGACCTCGCCCTTCCAGACCCCCACGTCGATCGTGGTGCCGACCTCCACGTCCTGGAAGAAGGGCTCGCCCACGTCGTACTCGTCGCAGCCCGCGGTCTCGCGCGCGACGACCAGCTTGTACGAACTGAGGTCGTTCTCCCGGTCGGTGTCCACCTTCTTCTTCACGACCCGCCCGCTCTCCAGCCGCAGACAGTCCGCACCCGCCCCGGCCGCCGACGTCCCGCACACCGGGGCCGTCCGGTACGCCACCGTCACGTCGTACGTGCGCACGAAGAGGAGGAACCCGGCCACGACGGGCACCAGCCCCACCAGCACGATCAGCACCCGCCCCGCCGCCCGGAGCCGCGCCGCCCGCCTGCTCGGCTTGATGACCGGTTCCGTCCCGACGTCCATCGCACCCTCACCCACCCCACGACACCTGCCCGTTGCATCCGGTTCTGATTCCCGGTCGCGGACCGCATGATGCCAGGGAGCACCGGCGGGCGCCTCCGGGATGCCGGAGCGGCCGGGGCGCCGGAGTAGTGGGCTTCGAGCCCGTGTACGTCGAGCTTGACTGGTACGACGGTCCGCGCCAAGGCGCTCACCACCGTCGATGGCGTATCCCACCAATTCCGGTGCCGCGACGCCGCCTTCACCGTCGCCCCGACCTCTACCACGCATGGCCCGCGGACGAGCGCGCGATCGCCATGGAACGTGAACAGTGGGCCGCCTAGGTCGAGGGGCGTGAGGCTCCGGCACCTGTACGGGGCCGCGAGTTCGGACGGATAGCGCGATGAGCCGGAAGCACGTGAAGTGCCCGGCTCATTCGCGCTTCTATTCTTCGTGCGGTGCGTGCTCTTTTTCTCTTCCCAGGGCCCGGGTTTCCGGCTCGGATTCACGGACTGGTGTCCGCTTTTCCGATCCCGGGTCTCGTGCTCTCTTCTTCAGCTTGTTTGTTGTGTGTTAGGGGAAGATGTTTTGGCCGGGGGTGAGGGTGTGGGTGGGGTCGTAGGTGTTTTTGGCGTTGGTGAGGGTGGTCCAGTGGGGGCCG
>NZ_JBHVRS010000027.1:0-133800 GCF_042885595.1 Kitasatospora sp. NPDC058046 | reverse complement strand
CGCTACCGAGCCGGCGTCATCCTCGCATCACTGATCTTGTGGCTGCGGGCCGAGGAGCAATGACCCCGCCAAGATCAATTACGAGACACGGCCTAGGGGGTGCGCCTTCTCCCGGTTGTCCCACAGCACCTCACCGATCGTCGGCGCATCAGGCAGAAGGGGGATCGTCCATGTCCGGGCCCCGGGAGCAGCGGCCTGCGGTCAGGAGGCTGTCGAGCGGGCCGGAGCAGATCGCTCCGGCCCCATGGCGGTTTGGCCGAGTAGCATTCCGCCGCGACGAACTGCCTCGGGAAGGGCGTCTTCAGCCTCGGGACATCCGCGAAGGTGCGCGGCCGGTGGACACCTCGGAGCGCAGCCCGGACATCAATCGGTCAACGTCGCCATGGCAGCGCCCAGGGCGCTTCTCAGGCCGCTGGTGGTGTCTGGGTGGTCAGCGCGCGGCGTGCGGTGGGCCAGGGAATCGGCGATGACCAGGCCGACCGAGACGGCGACGTTCCGGTACTGGGCGACCGCCAGCATGCCGGCGGCTTCCATGTCGGCGGCGAGTACTCCCTGGGCGGCGTAGGCGCGGACTTCTTCGGCTGTCTCGTGGTAGAGGGCGTCACTGGTCCATGCCGCGCCGCACTGCACTGGGCATCCTGCTGCGTCGAGGTTCGACCAGAAGGAGTCGCTGAGCTGGGCCGACGCCTCGACGGTGCGGCCTGGGGGGAGGTAGTGGTGGGAGGTGCCCTCGTCGCGGTACGCCTGCCGGACAACGACGACCGTCCCCGGCGGCAGGTCCGGTTGGAGGGTGGCCGCGGTGCCGACGGTGATGATGCGGCGGACGCCGAGGGCGACCAGTTGTTCGAGCAGGAGGGCCGCTGCGGGTGCGCCGCGGCCGAACCCGGAGCAGAGGACGACCTGGTCGTCGGTGAGGTGGAGGGTGCCGGACGTCCACCGCCCCAGGTCGTGCAGGCGGTGGACGGTGCGGGCGTGCTCCAGCAGGGAGTGCGGGTAGACCAGGACGGCGCCGGCTGCGGTGGAGAGGTCGGCGCCCGGGTAGCGGGTGCGGACGTAGGCGACGTGGTCGGCCGGGTCGGTGATGGAGGGCCAGGCGAACTTGCCGGGGTGGCCCGGGAAGGGCAGCACGGCGGGCTCGGTCACTGCCAGCCCGGCCGGTTGTTGAGGGCCTTGATGAGGGTCTGCTCCGTCGTGGGGTCGACGTCGTTGAAGACGTGCCAGGGCAGCACCGGGTCGTCCATGTGCCGCAGGTGTCGCGCGAAGTCGAGGCCGTGGGCCGCCAGGGTGTTGACCAGGACGTCCCTGGGCAGGTCGGTGGGGTCCATCCCGTTGTCGTAGAGGTCCTCCAGGACGTGCCCGATCCGGCGGTCGCCCCGCAGGCAGATGGCCTCCAGGTACAGGCGGCTCTTCTCGCCGAACTGCACGCGGTAGTGCTGGTCGAAGTCGTTCTGGCCGACCAGGTCGCGCAGCCTGGCCGCGATCTCGTCACCGTACCGGTCGAGGGCTTCGGGGTCGGTCATGCGCAGGCGCTGGCCGGGCGTCCCGGGCTTGGGCATGAATCCGTGGAGCTTGACGATCACGGCTGCGTCGGGCCGGTCGAGGAGTTCCCGGATCTCCTTGGCGCGGTCGGCGATGGCGAGGCGGTCCTCGGGGCGCTCGCCGGGCGCGCCGACGATGAAGTAGAGCATGACCGTGTTGATGACGGTGTTGCGGCACTGCTCGATGGTCTTGTTGACGCGTTCCGGGCGCATGGTCTTGTAGTAGATGTCGAGGAGTTCCGGGGAGGCGAACTCGGGGGCGATCGTGATGATGCCGCGGGCCTGGGTGAGGTTCAGCTCGGTGAACAGGTGGCCGAAGTTCCCGAGGTCGTTGATGTCGCGCAGGTAGTCGGAGGTCATCTCGTCGGCGCGGACGGAGCCGATGATGGTGGTGACCTTGACGCCGTGTTCGGCGGCCCGGTCGGAGTAGGCCCGGATCCGGTTGAGGAGTTCTTCGCGCCTCCGGTACTGGGTGAAGGTCGGGGCGCTGATGATGATGCGTTCGACGCCGAGTTCCTCGACGCGGTCGAGGTAGGCCGTGAGGATCTCGATCGGGACCTCGCGGAACGGCGGCACGCCGAGGGTGCAGAAGTGGCAGCTGTGCTTGCAGCCGAGCACCGGGATCAGACCGGCGGCGGTGCCGTCGGTGATCGGGTAGGTGAAGTGCGCGTCGTGCAGGTCCCGCAGTTCGAGGAACTGGGTGTCGACCGTGGCCGGCACGGTGGGGGCCTTGGGCCGAACCGCCAGGACACCGCCGCCGGGGGCGAAGTCGTACTCGTAGAGCGCGGGTACGTACAGGCCGGGGATCCGGGAGATCTGCACGAGTGCGTCGTTCTCCGGGGTCCGCGGATTCACGTGGAGGGTGCGAAGGAGTTCGGCGAACGAGACCTCGGCCTCGCCCATGGCCACGACGTCGAGGTAGTCGGCGAGGACCTCCGGGTTGGCCAAGCCCGCGTTGCCGCCGACGACCAGCGGGTGGATGCCGGGGACCCGGTCGGCGCTGCGCCGGGGGATTCCGGCGAGGTCGAGCAGGCGCAGGACGCTGTGGAGGTCACCGGAGTTGGTGACGGAGACGCCGACGATGTCGGCCTGGTGGACCGGCGCGGCGGATTCGATGGTGCGGTAGGGCTCGCCGTCGGGGGTGGTGAGGCGGTTCCCGTCGCGGACGAGGTTGTCGTACTGGAGGGCGCGTTCGGCGTACGCGGGGATGCCGGCGGTGCGGTTGACGAGGTCGTACAGGCTCATCGGACCGTTGCACATCAGCGAGTAGGCGTGGCCGTAGGGGATGAGGAAGACCACGCGCAGGGCGCCGTTGGGGCGGTCGGTCGGGTAGGGGCCGACGATGGGGATCTCGCTGGCTCGGATGGCGGCGGTTTCTGCGGCGAGTACGGACATGGATGGCTCCTTCGGTGAGAGCGGGTGGTCGGAAGGGGGGCGGTGTTCAGCCGTCGATCACGTTGGCGACGTGCGCGGTGGCGTCGCGGATCGCCTGGCAGATCACGCTCTCCTCGTCCGGGCTGATCAGCGGGTGCAGGACGGGGCACAGCAGTCGCGCGGCGAGCTGCTCGGCGCGCGGGCACCGCTGCCCGGCGGTGTGGCCGCTGACGTACTGGTGGCCGTCGTAGGTGAGCGGGTCGTTGATGAGGCTGCCGACGCCGTGGTCGGCGGCCAGGGTCTCCATGAGCAGGTCGCGGCCGCGGCCGGCCCACTGGGCGGGGACGAGGAGGTTGTAGCGGTAGTAGAGGTGCCGACGGTCGTGGACGGTAGGCGGCAGCGTGAGGTGCGGGGTGCCGGCCAGCAGGGCGGTGCGCCGGTGGGCACGGGCTATGCGGGCGCCGTTCATCTCGTCCAGGCGCTCCAACTGGACGAGGCCGACGGCGGCCTGGGCTTTGGTCAGCATCTGGTTCGTACCCCACTGGTCTCGCCCGCCGTAGGTGCGCAGCCGGTGCAGGCGTTCGGCGAGGTCGAGGTCGTCGGTGGTGACCATGCCGCCCTGGCCGAGGGTGGTCATCAGCTTCTTCGACTCGAAGCTGAACATCGTCGCCCAGCCCTCGCTGCCCACCGGCGCGCCGGAGGGGGAGGTACCGCCGCAGGCCCGGGCGGCGTCGACGATGACGCGGGCCGGCCCGTGGACGGGGTGGGGGTGGCGGGCGGCGGCGGCCAGGAAGGGACGGACGTCGGCGACGTGCCCGTTCCAGTGGGTGAGCAAGATGGCGCGGGTGCGCGCGGTGATGCGCTGCTCCGTGTCGGCCGGGTCGAGGTTCAGGGAGAGGGGGTCGGGTTCGGCGAGGACGAGGGTGCCGCCCTGGTGGATGGCTGGCAGGTGCGTGCCGACGAAGTTGAGGGCGCAGGAGATGACCTCGTCGCCCGGCTGGAGGTCGAGGGCGTGCAGCACCATCTCCAGGGCGGTGCCGCCGCTGTTGAAGGAGATGGCGGCGGCGGTGCCGGAGCGGTGGGCGAAGGCGGCCTCGAAGTTGGCGACCTGGGGGCCTTTCCAGCCGGTACGCCAGGACGCGGAGTCGGTCACCACCTCCTGGATCGCGGCGTGTTCGGCGGCGGTGTACCAGCCGCCCTGCAGGGGCTCAATGGGCCAGCGCAGACCGGTGGTGGTGCGGGGCGCGGTGCGGGCGTCGGTGGGCATGGGCATCGCTCCAGGAGGGCCGGTGCGCGGGTACGGGGCGCCCGGCCGGGTCGCGGGCATGGACGGGGTACGAAGCTGGGGCAGTGTCAGGTGCGCTGTTCGAAGGCGGTGATGGCGGCGATGCGCGCCGTGGCCTTGCCGCCGGGGTCGAAGCGCAGGGCGAGCCACTGGCGGACCAGGCCAGCCGCGGTGTCGGCACCAATGAGCGCCTGGCCGAGGCACAAGATCTGTGCGTTGTTGAACAGGACGGCGTGTTCGATGCTGTACGGGTCGTGGGCGGTGACGGCCCGCACGCCGCGCACCTTGTTGGCGGCGATGGCCATGCCGAGGCCGGTGTGGCAGATGAGCAGCGCGCGGTCGGCGGCGCCGGTGGCGACGAGCTGGCCGGCGGCGAGGGCGACGTCCGGGTAGGGGCGGTGGTGCCCGGCGGCGCCGCTGGGGATGTCGATGATCTCGGCGACGAGGGTGTTCGCGGAGAGTTCGGCGCGCAGGGCGGTCCGGTGGCTGCTGCCGGCCCGGTCCGATCCGAGCGCGATGCGGAGGTCTCCTGACACGGCGCGGCCTCCCGTGGGCGGTGGGGCGGTGGGTGTCCGCAGGAAGCGCGGCGGGTCCACGATCCCCGGTGCGGCGGGGGCGCGGGAAGGGGCGGAGGCGCTGCCCTCCTGGTGCTCTGGGGAGCAGCGCCAGAGCACCGGGGTGGTGGCTTCCTACCGGGGCCCGGGTGCGCTAGGCCGGCGGCCGGGCCCCGGCGGGTTGCGGACGGGGGTGCTCAGGTCCACTGGGTGCGGACGGCGCTGATCACGCGGTCGACGTCGTGGTCGGTCATGGCCGGGTTGCAGGGCAGGGACAGCTGCCGGGCGGCGGCGCGTTCGGTGACCGGCAGCGAGTGGCGGGCGGTGTCGCGGTAGACCTGACGGGTGTGGACGGGCCGGAAGTGGATGCTTGTGGCGATCTGGTGCTCGGTCTGGAGGCGTTCGGCGAGGCAGGTGCGGTCCAGGGGCGCGGCGGCGGGGTCCACGAGGACGGGGTAGAGGAACCAGCCGTGCTGGACGCCGGGCAGGACGGCGGGTGTGGTGAGGCCCGGCAGGTCGGCGAGGGCGGTGGTGTAGGAGGCGGCGATCTCGGCGCGGCGGGCGGTGAACGCGGCAAGTTTGCGGTGCTGGGAGAGGCCCAGGGCGGCGTTCAGGTCCGACATCACGTACTTGAGGCCGGGCACGGTGACGTCGTAGTCGGCGGTGTTGCCCTTGCCGTGGCGCTTCCAGGCGGAGGAGTCGATGCCGTGCCGGCCCAGCAGGCGGGCCTTGGCGACCAGGTCGGCGCGGCCGACCAGCATGCCGCCTTCGCCGCTGGTGAGGACCTTGTTGGCGTAGAAGGAGAACACGGCGAGGTCGCCGACGGACCCGGCGCGCAGGCCGTCGCGCCAGGCCAGCAGGGCGTGGGCGGCGTCCTCGACGAGCAGGAGTCCGTGCTCGTCGGCGAGGCGGCGCAGCGCCCGCAGGTCGCAGGGGTGGCCGCCGTAGTGCATGGCGACGATGGCCTTGGTGCGCGGGGTGATCGCGGCGCGGGTCGCGTCCGGGTCGATGTTGAGGGTGGTGGGCTCGACATCGACGAACACCGGTCGGGCGCCGGTGTTCAGCATGGCGTTGGGGGCGGCGCAGAAGGTGAGGCTGGGGGTGATGACCTCGTCGCCGGGCCCGATGCCGGCGGCGAGGAGGGCCAGGTGCAGCGCGGCGGTGCACGAGGAGACGGCGAAGGCGTCGGCGACGCCGACGCCGAGGTCCTCACGGACGGCCTGCTCGAAGGCGCTGGCGTTGGGGCCGTGGGTGAGCCACCCGGAGCGGAGGGTGGCGACGACGCTGGCGATGTCGTCCTCGCCGATCAGGGGCCGGTTCCAGGGCAGTGGCGCGAGCACGGGGGCGGTGGCGGCGGTCACTTGGCGCTCCAGTCGGCGGCGGTGTACTCGGTGTGCAGGCGCAGGCAGTCGGCGGTTGCGGCGACGGCGAGGCGCCCGGTGCTGCGGGCGGCGAGCAGGCCGCAGTGGTTGTCGTACTCGGGGGCGTCCACGTCCCCGAGGCGGCCGGAGGCGACCGCGGCGGCGATCTCGGCGACGCCGTCGGCGAGGGTGCGTCGGCACGCGCCGGGCAGCAGGGCCTCCAGGAGGGCGAAGCTCGTGCGGTAGTCGCGGGCGTCCGCCTCGTCCCGTTCCGGCCCGTAGTCGATGCCCGAGCCGGCCACCGTCGCCGCCACGGTGTGGGCGATCTCGCCGATGGTGTAGTTCTCCGCGTCGGCGCCGACGTTCAGCACCAGGTCCTGCGGGTTGGCGAGGACGGCGGCCAGGACGTCGGCGACGTCGCGGACGTGGACGAGGGGGCGGCGCTGGCGGCCGCCGTTGAGCGGGATGCGGCCGCTGGCGGCCGCCCGGGCGGTCATCTTGTTGGCGACGCTGTCCAGGCGCGGACGCGGGGAGAGGCCGTGGACTGTCGCCAGCCGCAGTACGGTCAGTGCCCCGGCGCCGGCGAATAGGCCGGCCAGGCGGCGTTCGGCGAGGACTTTGGTGCGGGCGTAGATGCCGAGCGGGTTGGGGGCGGTGTCCTCGTCTACGACGCCCTCGCGGCTGCCGTAGACGCTGCAGGAGGAGAAGAACACGTAGTGCGGGACGCCCATCGTGAGGGCGGCCTCGGCGGCCAGGACCGGCGAGGCGTAGTTGAGTTCGACGGCGAGCTGCTCGTCGCCCGCGCAGGCCGGCTCGCCGACCAGGCCGCCGAGGTGCACCACCGCGTCCGCGCCGTCGGCGGCGGTGCCCAGCGCCTTCGGGTCGCGCAGGTCGGCGCGGATGAAGTCGGCGCCGGAGGGCAGGAGGTCGGCCGGGTCGTCGCCGGGGCGGTAGATGAGACCGTCCACGACGGTGACGTGGTGGCCGAGGTCGGTGAGGCGGTGGGCGGCGACGGTGCCGATGTAGCCGGCGCCGCCGAGCAGCGTGATGCGCATGGGTGGTGGTCCTTGTCTCGTGTCGGAGTGCGGGGCGGGGGTCAGTGGGCGGGCTGGAGCGCGGGCCGGCCTTCGGCGGGCTGGGCGAAGGAGGCTTTGCCGAGGGCGGTGCCGTGCAGATCGGCCAGACGGGGGTGGAGGGCGGCGTCGATCCGCTCCCGGGGGTGGAGCAGGCCGCGCTCGCAGGCCTCGGCGGTCCAAAGGGTGACGGGGGCGGGGGTGGCGAGGTTGACGCCGATCTCGCCCTTGGGCAGGAACCCGTTGTACGGGGCGGTGATGCGGCGGCTGTTCCAGTAGGCGTAGGCGCCGTGGGCCTTGGCCTGCTCGATGAGGGGGAACAGCTGCGGGTAGCGGGGGTGGGTCCGCAACTCGCGGAACAGGTGCTGCCCCAGCAGCCGGGGGGCGATGGCGGTGAGCTCATCGAAGTGGGCGCCGTGGAAGGTGGTGGTGCGCACGTCCCGGGCGGCGTCCAGGGCGGTGGCGGCGAACAGGTGGGACAGACGGCGGCGCACGTACACGGGGGCCAGCTCGGCGAGCGCGGGTTCGATGCGGCCGAGCAAGTCGGTGAGCCGCCGGTGGCCGGGCCGGAACAGGGCGAGGTCGAAGAGCCGGTCCATGGTGGGAACGGCGGCGAACGCCAGGCGCTTGTAGAGGTAGTTGTTCATCTCGCCCCGGGCCGCGCAGGCCCGGGTCTCGGGCGAGGCGGAGTGGAGCATCAGGTACTCGGACACCACCTCGAAGTAGAGGTAGCCGAGGAAGGGGACGGCGGTGATGGCGTGGGAGAGGCGGTCGAGGAACTGCGCCGGGTCAGTGGCGGTGCCGCCGGCGTTGGCGAGCATCAGGTCGAGGAAGGCGGCGCTGTCCTGCACGCGCCGTACGACGGCGGCCCGCAGCCGCTCGTCCTCGGCGCCGGTCAGGGCGTGCCGGTGCTCGCGGTAGGTGTCCAGGTGGATGCCGCCCAGGCGCAGGTAGTCGATGCCGACGGGCGGCGCGGCGGCGGGCGGGGTGATCTCGATGACGACCACGTCGCGGTGGCCCTTGGTCTCCATGAGGTAGGAGCCGAGGTTGTGGGGCCGTAGCCCGGCGGGGGTGGGGGTGAGGGGCGCGCAGTACAGGGCGCCGACCAGGCAGCCGGCGGCGCCGAGGACCTGCCCACTGGAGCGGATGGCGTCCAGGGCGGCGGTGGTATGCATCAGGTACAGGGGGCCGCCGCCGGAGAGGGTGGCGAGCATGGCGTTGCCGCAGCCCATCAGCGCGCCGTTGGGGGTCTCGTGGTGCAGGTAGTGGAGCCAGTGGGCCTCGGTGGCGGCCAGCCCGGCGGGGGCGGGGCGCTGCCTGGGGGCAGTGTGGTCGGTGTGGGCGTACTCCCATTCGGGGTTCACTGCTGCTCCCGGGTCGGGCGGGCGAGGTCGAGGGCGTGGCGCAGGGCTTCGTGGTGGGTGGCTCCGTCGAGGCGGGCGTGTTCGCTGTCCAGTACGAGCCGGAAGGCGAGGGCGTGCAGTGCCTCGGGCAGCGGGGTGCGTACGAGGGCGGGGTCGGGCCACCAGCGCAGGGCGGGTAGGCGGTAGCGGTCGAGGGCGTCCGCGGCGGCGAGGAGGTCGGCCGCCTGCCGTGCTCGGGGATCAGCACACCGGCGGTGGGGCGGTGCGGCATGGGCCGGGAGGTCGTGCAGGGCGATGGCCGTGGTGGCCGCGTCGAGAAGCGGGGCGGTGAGGTCGGGCAGGCCGAAGAGGGCGGTGACGACGTGGTGCTGCCGGTGGAGCCAGCGAGCGGCGCGCTCGCCGTGGCCCGCGTCGGTGCGGTCGTTGTGCCGTCGGCAGTCGTGGACGGCGGCTGCCACCGTGAGGGCCAGGGTGTGGCCGGCGTCGAGGTGGTGCCGGGTGGCGAGAACGGCGGCGAGGACGCTGACGCGGGCGTTGTGCCGCACGCCGTGGAGGGTGTCGGCCAGCGCCGCTTCGGCGAACCAGTCCTCGGCGGGCACCAGGGCGGTGGTGCCGGGCGGGAGGGCGGCGGCCGGGCCGGAGGCGACGGGCGGCCGGTGGGCGGCGATCCACTCCAGGGTGGCCCGGTCCATCACCTGGTGGTCCGGCAGGCACCGGGCGTCGGCGAGTTCGTGAAGCGCGGGCATCGACAGCTCCTCCCCGGGCTCAGGCGGCGGCGAGCCGGTGGGCGGCGACCGGCGTCGAGCGGCCTGTCGCAGCGGCGGCGAGGACTGCCTCGGCAGCGGCGACCGCAGCGGCGCCGTCGCCCAGGGGGACGAGCCCGCCGACGTCGTGGCCGAGCAGGGCGTCGCGCAGCAGCTCGTGCTGGACGGTGAACGGGGCCGGGCGCTCGGCCACGGGCAGGACGACCGCCGGTCCGCTGCCCACCCCGCGGAAGGCCCCGGTCTCGTCGGCGGGGGCGCTGTTGGCGTGCAGGGTGAGGGTGCCGGCGACGGCGTCGGCGGTCAGCAGGCCCGCTTCGGTGCGCGCCTGCACGGTGCGGGCCTTGCGCGGGCTGATCCAGTCGGCGTGGACGTTCAGCAGCACGCCGCCCAGGCGCGCGGTGGCGGTGACGAGGTCCTCGTGCGGGCCGGCGATGCGCACGGTGTCGGCGGTGACGGACTCGATCGGCGCGCGGGCGAGCCAGGCGCCCAGGTCGAGGTCGTGCACGGCCAGGTCGAGGGTCACCCCGACGTCGCGGATCCGGCCGGAGTACGGCCCCTGTCGGCGGGCGTCGATGTGCCACAGCGCGCCGAGCTCCCCGGAGTGCAGCAGGCGGGCGAGCTCCGCCACGGGGGCGGTGTGCCGTTCGGTGTGCCCGACCGCGGCGAGGACACCGGCCTTGCGGAAGGCGTCCTCGATGCGACGGGCGGCGGCCGTGGTGGACGCGAGGGGTTTCTCGATCAGCGCCGGGACGCCGACGGCGGCGAGCTGCAGCGCGAGGCCCTCGTGGGCGGCGGTCGGCGCGGCGACGACGCAGTAGTCGAGGTCCGACACCAGCAGGTCCCGCAGGTGGGGGACGGTGCGGTACCCCGGAAACTGGGCGCGGCGGCGGGGGTCCGGGTCGGCCAGGGCGACGACGTCGACGCCGTCCAGCGCGTCCAGGGTGCGGGCGTGGACGGAGCCGGCCCAGCCGAGGCCGACGACCGCGGCCCTCAGCTTCCTTGCCATGGTGGTCCCTTCCAGGAGGTAGGAGGTGTGGGGCGGGTGAGCTCGGGCCCGCCGTGGGGCGGGCCCGACCGGGGACGGCGGGGTCAGGAACGGGCGGGAGCCGTACCCGACCAGGCGGCCAGGCGGCTGGCGGAGGTCTCGGCTCGCATCCACTCGGGCACGGCCTGGGGGGTGGCGGTGACCCACTCGACGTAGCGGGCGATGCCGTCGGCGACGGTCACCGCAGGCGCCCACTCCAGCGCGGTGTGCATGAGCGCGGTGTCGGCCCGACCGCCCAGGGGGTCACCGGCGGCGGGCGGCGCGACGCGGATCCGGGTGCCGGGAAAGTGCGCAACCACCTGGTCGGCGACGTCGCGCACCGACGTCTGCATACCCGTGCCCAGGTTGAGTGTCTGTCCGGCCGCGCCCGGGGCGGTCAGCGACCGCACGATCGCCTCAGCGGCGTCGTCGCGGAACAGGAAGTCGCGCACCTGCACACCGCCGCCGTTGAGCAGCAGCTCCTGCCCCAGCGCCGCGTACATCGCGAACTGCGCGACCACCCAGGACGCGGCCCCCGGCTTGGGCACCTGGCCGGGCCCGTAGACGGAGAACGGGCGCAGCACGGTGACGTCCCGGCCGGCGGCCGTCAGGAGCTGGCGGGTGTGCTGCTCGGCCCAGGACTTGGCGCTGGCGTACGGGTTGAGGGGCTGGTGGGGCTGGTTCTCGGTGAACAGGCGCGGGCGGGTCGCGTCGGAGTCCGGGCCGCCGTGGCCGTAGACCTGGGCGGTGGACAGCAGTACGAGGCGGCGCACACCGGGGGTGTCGGCGACGGCGCGCACCACGGTGTCGGTCCCGGCCATGTTGGAGCGGAACGCGCTCTTCGGGTCGGCGAGGCAGCCCTGGACGGTGGAGTGCGCGGCGGCGTGGACGACGAAGTCGGCGTCGCCGACGAGGTGGCGTACGAGGGTCTCGTCGCCGAGGTCGCCGAAGACCAGGTCCGGGTCGCTGCGGCCGGTTCCCAGGAGCGTGTAGACGGTGGGGTCGTAGGCGGACAGGTCGTCGAGCAGGACGGGACGGGCTCCGGCGCGCAGCAGGGTGTCGCGTACGGCGGTGCCGATGAAGCCGGCGCCGCCGGTGACCAGGACGCGCGCGCCCGTCAGCGGGCTGGATGCGGGGTGGGCCATGTGGCCCTCCTTCGGGGGTCGGGGTGTTCGGGTGGTCAGGAGCAGATGAGGGTGCCGGAGAACTTGGTGACGGCGAAGTAGCCGCGTTCGGCGATGACTTGCCGTACGGTGCCCGCGACGTGCGCCTCCAGGGCGTCGAGCAGGGCGGGCGGCGCAGCGGCAGGGCCGGCGGAGGCGGAGCAGTGGTAGGAGGCGCGGTAGAAGTCCATGAAGGGGGCGAGGCTCGCGAATTGGAGCTGGTCCTGCCACTCCAAGACGCTGATCCGGTCGAAGTGCGGGGCGAGGAAGCGGCGGCCGTTAACGAGGGAGATTCGGGCCTTGGGTGAGGCCGTGGCCAGGTGGTCGGGGCCGCCCACCGCGCGCAGCGCCCGCAGGTGGACGTCGTACATCTCGACCATGGAGTCCGGCTGGTCGGTGGTGAGGAGGAACCGGCCTCCGGGCCGCAGTACGCGCCTGGCCCCGGCGAAGAGTGTGGTGAGGTCGGTGACGTAGTGCGCGGTGTACACGCACATCACCCGGTCGAAGTCGTTGTCCGTGAACGCCTGGAGGCTGTCGGCGCTGCCCTCGACCCAGTCGCAGGGGGTCGCCACGCCGGCCATCCGCCTGCGCGCCGCCTCCAACATGGCCGGTGAGACGTCGAGACCGGTGATGTGGCCGGCCGCCAGGTGCGGGCGCAGCCGCTCCAGTACGAACCCGTTGCCGCAGCCCAGGTCGAGAAGCTCTTCGGTCCCGCGCAGGGCGAGCGCCTCCAGGAGATGGTCGTGCAGTGCCTTCGGGTTGGTGCGGAAGCGGTCGTGGACGCGCTGCTTGACCTCCAGGGCCTCGGCGTCGGTGAAGTAGGCGGAGCGAGCGTCCTCGACCGTCACGACGGCGTGCTTGGCGGGGATCACCCGCCGGGCCAGCCGGGACAGGCCTGGCGTGCGGAAGTCCTGCGCTCCGGTGACGGTCGTCAACGCTCGCTCCCATCGGGTGGAATCGCCCGTGCGGCCCCGGTACAGAGGACGCCGGGCCTGCCGTAGGCGGCGGGGCTTGGGACATCAGCGTTGCGGCCGACAGCAGGTGAGGGGAAGGGACGTACCCGGTGCCGTGCCGGTGCGGTCGTGAGCACCGCGAGAGCACCGCCGGATTACCTGTCGGCGCCCGAACCGCTGCAGTAGCGTCAGCCGGATCGACCGCCACGTTGAGGGAGGGAAACGGTTGGCCGAGGAACCTGGTGATCACCCGCTCGCCCGGGCACGGGCCGTTCGCAAGCTGGAGCGATCCGACCTGGCAAGGGAACTGCGCGAGAACAGCACCAAGTTCGGCACACCTCTGGGAACGGGCCGGGACGGCGTCCTACGCTGGGAGAGCGGCCGTACTCCCGACGACCCCACGCAGCTGGTGATGGCGCACTTGTTCGGCATCGACAGCAACCTGATCGGCTCCTACCCGTGGCCGCGGTGGCTGGAGTTCGATCCGCTCCAGCAGCCCGACGACTACCCGTGGACCGGCCCCGGCGCTCTGGGGGCCCTCAGAGATGCGATCGGAAGTGGCATGAAGCGGCGGACCTTCTTCATCGGCTCCTCGATGCTGACCACGACTCTGCTGTCCTGGCTCACTGCGGACCCCCTCGAAGCCGCGCAGTTCACGAGTGGCCGGCGGCTCAGCGAGGGTGCCGTCACCTCAATCGAACGCTGCGTCAGGGAGCTGCGCCTGACCGACGACGAGGACGGCGGGGGCACCCTGATCCGCGACACGACAGCGACCTTGGCAGCGGTGGTGGACCTCCTGTCGAACCGCAGCCACTCGCTCGCCCACGAAAGCCGCCTGTACGCGGCCGGCGCCGATCTCGTCCGTATCCGGGCCTGGGCGGTGTTCGATGTCGCCGGGCGCTGCGACGACCTGACGTTCAAGGCCGCGCTGCAGGCCGCGCACGCAGCCGGAGACTCTGCGCTCGGAGCCCACATCCTCACGTTCTGGTCCGCCGCCGCCTACAACTGCGGACGTGCCGCCGATGCCGAGGCCATGGCCTCGGCCGCGTTGGCCGCTGTCCGCGGAAAGGCCGCACCGCGGGTGGAGGCGCTGGTCCTCGCACGCCGGGCACGTGCCCGCTCACACCTTGAGGACAGCGGCTGCTGGAGCGACCTCGAAGCCGCCCGGGACCTGCTGGAGGCCGCCGAACGCAACCCGGACGACGAACCGGACTGGGCGTACTGGTTCGACGCATCCGAGTACGAAGGCTGCCTGGCTTCCACCCAACTGGCCATGGGCCACGCGGACCAGGCCGAGGAGACCTTCGCCCGGCAGGCACGCGCGTTCAGCGGCACCGCAGTGCGAACCCAGGCGATCTACCTCGTCCGGATGGCTGACGCACAGCTGCAGCAGAACCACCTCGAGCAAGCGTGCGCCACCGCGAACCAGGCCGTCGACCTCACCGCTGGCATCAGCTCCCACCGCGCCGTCGAACCCCTCAAGGCGCTGGGCGCCAGCATGGCTACCCACAACAGTGCACCCGAGGTCAGGGAGTTGCGGGAACGCATCGCCGCCCTCGTCTGACGGCCCGCGCCGTCCGGCCCAACGAGATCTCGGCCCCCGGTGCTCCCGGGCCGGACGGCACGTCAGATGATCGGCGGCCGTCCGGCCCGGGTCAGCCGCCACACCGTGCGCCAGCTCATCGGGCGCCGCTCACCGTGCCCGCCCCGCAGCCCCTCCGCGAGGCCCTTGAACCACACCCCGAGCTGCCCCGTCGACCGGAAGCGGTAGACGCAGATCAGCGTCCACGCCGCGAGGTACACCGGCACGAGCGGCGCCGGCAGACGCCGGTAGGCCACCCACACCCGATTGCGCGCGACCATGCGGTAGAACGGGCCGTGCCTGGCCGGGTTCGTCGCCGGGTGGTGCACCTCGACGCCTGCCGCGTACCAGCCGGTCTTCCCGAGGTCCCACAGCCGCCACGACAAGTCGATGCCCTCGTGGAACAAAAAAAAGTGCCCGGGCCAACCACCGACGGCCTCGAAATCCGTGCGACGGATCAACACGATGCCCTCCGCCATCACCGTCACCACGCCCGGGCGCCGGGCGTCGGAGGACTTCAACCGCGGCACCCACCGTCCCAGCGTCTCCCCCGTGGCGGGATCCGCGATCCGGGGCTGGACGTACGCCACATCGGGATGCCGGTCGAACTCGGCCACCAGTCGCGCGACGGTGTCGGTCTCCGGCAGGATCGCGTCGTTGTCGAAGAACAGCAGGAACTCCCCGGCGCCCGGGCCGGCCAGCGCCCGCGCCCCGACGTTGCGCCCCTCGGGAATCCCGGTGTTCTCCGGCAGGGCCACGGAGAGAACCCCGGTCGGAACGTAGTCCGGCTCGACGCCGTTGCCCACGATCACCGTCCGCAGGCTGACCCCCTTCTGGGCGAGCACCGACGCCATCGCGTCACGGAACTCGACGTGCCGGTCGTTCATCGTGAGAACGACGACATCGACAGCCCAGCCCGTGCCCTCGCCCATGAAGTTCCGCCTCCACAACCGGTCTTATCCGTACAAGCTCACCCTAGTGCCACCACGGAGTCCCGCTGCACGTGCCGATCCCGGCCGTCCCAGCGCAGGGCACACCCACCAGGCCCAACTCGCTCCCGGCACGACGCTCGGTGGCCAGTAGGTGCTCGGGAAGGTGCATCCAGGCCAGAGGGCGGTCGGGGACCCAGGGAGGAGCTCCACGCGGCGTTCCCGGGCTGAGGCCGTGTACGAGTCGTCACGTCCGTGGTCGCGACTGCACTCATGCAGCGATCGACACGCTGTGCCGACGGGCTGAAGCCCTGGCGCTCCCGATGCTCGGGCACGTCGACCCGTACGACGACACCTGGTTCAACAGGTCACAGATGCGGCTGCTCGTCCCCGAACTCGATGACCTGCTTGACGGCGCGCCTCCCGCCGAAGCCGAGGCAGCGGCTGAGCTGCTCGTCCTCTCGGAGCAGCTTCGGCAGAAGCCTCACCGCTACCTCGTTTTCGTTGGCGACTGAAGACCACTTCTGAAACCAGCCGCAGTGGGTTCCCGATTCTCGGAACCAGCGCGCGGCGGGCTGGTCCCGCCGGCCGTCGGCGACACCACGTTCACATGCGCTCGGCCCCGGGGGTGCGGGTCATGAGCAGGCGGACGGCCTGGTCGGTGGTCACCTGCCCGTTGAGGATGGCCACCACGAGTTCGGTGATTGGCATCTCGACGTCGTGGCGGCGGGCGAGGTCAAGGACTGAGTAGGCCGACTTGGCGCCTTCGGCGGTCTGGCCGGTGGCGGAGGAGGCCTGCTCGACGGTCAGACCTCGTGCGAGGTGCGCCCCGAAGGTGCGGTTGCGGGAGAGCGGGGAGAGGCAGGTGGCGGTGAGGTCGCCGAGGCCGGCGAGTCCCGCGACAGTGGCGGGGTCGGCACCGAGTGCGGTGCCCAGGCGGGCGGTTTCGGCGAGGCCGCGGGTCATGAGGGTGGCCTTCGCGTTGTCGCCGAGGCCGAGGCCGGTGGCCAGGCCGATGGCGAGCGCGATGATGTTCTTCACCGCGCCGCCGAGTTCGCAGCCGATGACGTCGGTGTGGGTGTAGGGGCGGAAGTAGGGAGTGTGGCAGGCGGCCTGGAGGTGGAGGGCCGCGTCGTGGTCGGTGCACGCGACGACGCCTGCGGCGGGTTGGCGGGCGGCGATCTCCCGGGCGAGGTTCGGGCCAGACAGGACGGCGATGCTGGCGGGATCGATGTCGGTGCTGTCGGCGATCACCTCGCTCATCCGCAGGCCGGTGCCGAGTTCGATGCCCTTCATCAGGCTGACGACCAAGGTGTCCGGCTCGATCAGCGGTGCCCAGGCGGCGAGGTTGGTTCGCAGGGTCTGCGAGGGGATGGACAGCATGGCAATGTCGGCGTCGGCCAGGGCGGTGGCGGCTTCGGTCGTTGCCTTCACCCCGGCAGGCAGGCGGGTGCCCGGCAGGTAGTCGGGGTTCTCGCCCCGGGCGTTGATGCGGTCGGCGATCTCTGGCCGGCGTGCGTGCAGGACGACATCGCATCCCGCGTCGGCAAGGACCAGCGCGAAAGCGGTCCCCCACGATCCGGCCGACAGGACGGCGACCTGTGTCATCCTCTACCTCCGTGCGCTGGGGCAGCGGGCCCGTACCGGGCCCGGCTGTCGGTGGCAGCCTACTGGCGTCCCGAGGACCGCTGTTCTGGTCCGCGGCGTAGGGTCAGCGCGACGGCACGGCGCCCGGCCAGGGCGAGGATCACCCGGATGGCCTCGCCTCGCAGGTTGTCCATCCGGCGAAGCTCGCTGGTCTGCTCTGTCGGGGCTGAGTGTGCGTCGGCCGGTGGCGGGCAGACCTACCTGGGCAGCACTCGCTGCATCCCCTGATAGCGAGTCAGTCAGGAACTGGCCACGCGATCTACATGATCCCCGTCCAAAGCCACGGGCGGGGCCCTCGGCGGCCGCGGAGGCAGTCCACGCGTAGTTGGGCCTCGTTCCTCCATCTCGGGTTGGTCGCCGCGTGCTGCGCCGCGTAGGCCGTGATGCGCAGTTCACGGGTTGTCGAGAGCAGTGGGTAGCCGTCCCAGGCGGTTACGTCGTAACCGTAGGACTGGCTGAACTGCTGGTAGTCACGGATCTCGACAGCACCGGTGGTAAAGGTGCGGACGGCGGTGGAGACGAGATCCCATTCCCGGGGACCGATGGCGACCCGTTCAAGGTCCATGACCAGCGGTCCCTGCGGAGTGCGGACGATGTTTCCAGGCCACGCGTCTCCATGGACGATGCAGGCAGGGTAGCGACTGGTGACGCCATCCGCCCATTGGTTCTCAAGGTCGTCGTGGAGGTCAAGCAGCCATACAGCGTCTTGCGGGGGCAGTGTTGTCGCAGCCTCGAGCCTGGCGCGGACGCGGACGAGCGGATCGAGTTGGGGAAGCATGAACGCCGGTTGCGCGATGGCGTGCAGTTTCCGGAGAACACCCGCCAGGTCCTCGACCGTGCCGTGCTCGTGAACGGGGACCTCGTGCCAGAACGTCACGGGCCGCCTGTTCACCACGACCGGCTGCGTGGCATCGAGGGGCACGACCGTCAAGATCCCCTGTGTCGTGAGCCAACGGGCAATGAGCACGGCCCGTGCCTCGGCGTCGATCTGGCTGGGTTGCCCGATCCTGGCGATGAGATCCGGTGGGATCCACCAGTGCTCATTCTCAGCAAGGCGGCGGGCCACTGCGTGGTCACCTGTGAGTCCCACGGTCGTACAGGCGTCCTGCAAGATGGCACGCGATTCGGCGTCATGGCTCATCCCTGGACCGTAGCGAGCACTTGACTTCCTCCCCTCCTGAAGGAGGGGGATTCCCCTCAGCCTCACGGCTGAGCCGCTGCGCGCGTGCGCGGCGGTGGGACGACTTCCTGCTTCACCGACGACCGCCCGCCCGGAGTGCTCCGTTGAGGTCTTACACCGTCTCCACAGGCTGCTGCCGCCAGCCCGGCGGCCAGGATGTTCTTCGCCGCGTTCACGTCCCGGTCGTGGGTCGTCCCGCAGCCGCACGTCCACTCGCGGACGTTCAGGGGCATCTTG
Organism: Kitasatospora sp. NPDC058046; assembly: GCF_042885595.1. NCBI lineage: Bacteria > Bacillati > Actinomycetota > Actinomycetes > Kitasatosporales > Streptomycetaceae > Kitasatospora > Kitasatospora sp. NPDC058046. The sequence goes on along the minus strand of NZ_JBHVRS010000027.1, from coordinate 115,772 downwards.
TTGCGGATGGTGCCGCAGGCCGAGCACAGCTTGGAGCTGGGGAACCACCGGTCGACGGTGATCAGCTCGCGGCCGTACCACTGGGCCTTGTACTCCAGCATGGACCGCATCTCGCTCCAGCTCGCGTCCGAGATGGCTCGGGACAGCTTCCGGTTCTTGAGCATGTTGCGGACCGTCAGGTCCTCGATCACGACCGTTTGGTTCTCACGGACGAGTCGGGTGGTGAGCTTGTGCAGGACATCGCGGCGCCGGTCGGCGATCCGCGCATGGACACGCGCGACCTTGATCCGAGCCTTGTCCCGGTTCGCGCTGCCCTTGGCCTTGCGGGACAGTTCCCGCTGGGCCCTGGCCAGACGCTCGCGATCGGCGCGTTCGTGTTTCGGGTTGGTGATCTTCTCCCCCGTGGAGAGCGTCACCAGGCTGGTGATCCCGGCGTCGATCCCGACTGCGGCATTCACCGGGGCGGTCATGGTCGGCCGGTCGTCGCACAGCATCGAGACGAACCAGCGTCCCGCACTGTCCTGCGACACGGTCACCGTGGACGGGACCGCACCCTCCGGGAGCGGCCTCGACCACACGACGTCCAGCGGCTCCGCCATCTTCGCCAGCGTGAGCCGACCGTCCCGGTAGCGGAACGCGGAACTGGTGTACTCGGCAGACTTCCGCGACTTCTTCCGGGACTTGAACGTCGGGTACTTCGCCCGCTTGAGCCAGAAGTTGGCGAACGCCCCTTGCAGGTGCCGCAGAGCCTGCTGCAACGGGACGGAGGAGACCGCGGACAGGTAGGACAGTTCCTCGGTCTTCTTCCACGCCGTCAGCATCGCGGAGGTGGCGTTGTAGTTGATCCGCTCCTGACGCAGCGTCCATGCCTCGGTGCGGGCCGCCAGCGCCATGTTGTAGACCTTGCGCACGCATCCGAACGTACGCGACAGCTCGGCTGCCTGCGCATCGGTCGGATAGAAGCGGTACTTGAACGCCCGCTTCACATGGTTCGCGGTCATGCTCACAACCTAGCATGACAACTTGTAAAGACCACCTGCGGGGCAGAGCACTGCGGTCCGCCTGACGGCGAAACGCAGCCCGTTGCCCTGCTCCGCAGGAGATCCATTTCCTCCCCCGGCTGAAGCCGGGGGTATCCATGGAGGCATCCGATGACGACGGAGGTCCACCGCCCCTGGGGCTGCCGAGGCACGGCCAGCGTAGAGAGCCAGTTCACGGAGGTCGGCCATGGCACGGTGGGACGTGAGGCCTCCGCTCAGGGCGGACGGCCTGATGTCCCTGGGCCACTCCGTCTTCGGCGTCCCCAGCCGCGAGCATCAGGGAGACCAGCGGATGCCTGTGGCGTGACCGCGAGCACAGGGCCATGCGGATCCTTCGGGTCACGGATGTACACCAGGTGGTCGAGCGCGGAGACCTCCACGCGGTACCCGCCGCCACTGTGGCTGAACTTCACCCAGTTCAGTCCAGCGTCCGGGCTGGGTGTGTCACACCTCGGTGCTGGCGGTTCAAGATGAGCGCCAATCAGTCATTTGTACCGGTCGCGTCATTTCTTGCGTACCTGGTGCATTTGAGCGGAGGGTCCCGGCGCCATGCCCGCCCGGCCTGTACTGTCGTGCAGAGCATCGAACACCTCGTTCAGCGGAGGCTGACCGGTGTCCTTCAGGGGAGTCCAGCGCAGTAGGGTGTCCGCCGCTGCTAGGGCGAGCGAATCGGGTAGGTTCGTCTCTCGCAGAGTCCGGGCGATCTCTTCGAGTTCAGGTGCCCAACGCCAGCCGCGGGGCGCCACGGTGCGCAAGTACTCGCGGTCGAGAAGGATGTCGGAAGGCATCGACGCGGCTTCGGTCAGGAGCTCGTCGGCGACTCCGTGGTCGGCGGCCAAGGCATGTGCGACGGCGGCCAGGAGTCGGGCGGGTTTCTGGTAGGCGGCGAAGGCCATCTTCAGCGCGGACGCGCCGCCGACCTCCTTGTCCAGGACGTGCGCCATGACGCGGGTTCCGGAGAACAGGCCAGCGACGGTGTTGGTAAACGGGTGGTCGCCAGCTAGGTAGAGCCGGGCACTCGTGTCGCCACCCGGCGGCGGCCCGATGATGCAACCGTCGACCAACCGGGCCCCGGTCTTCTCAAGGATCGCGCCGACTGCTGTGACCGTGTCCGGGCTCACGGCGTTCGCCTCGACGTACACCCCTCCGAAGCCGGTGATGGCGACCTCGGCTGCCAGATCTTTGGCCGCTGCAGGCGGGCAGATTGCCATCACGATGTCGCTGCCTGCGAGCGCGACGGCCAACGAGCTGGCCGGCCGTAGACCGGCCTCGGTTGCGCGCTCCACCGTGGCGTTGCTCCGCCCCTTGGCCACCCATAGCACCTCGTGGCCGGCGAGGCGGAGCTGGCGGGCAACTGCCGCGCCCATCTGTCCGGGGTGAAGGACGGTAACCGTGCTCATTCCATGTCTCCTGCGGGCAAAGCGGGTGGGCGGGGTGTAGCAGCCGGGGTAGGACGGGTCAATCACCACAGGCCGGCCCGTCAGTGGGCGCTCGTCCCGCTTCGGTCCCAGCCGGGGACCGAGGATGTGGTCGACGGTCGTGCGAGCGATCCCCGTTGCACGTGCTGGTCCGTTGGCCGCATGCCTACGGCCGGCGCCTGATGCCTGGGCTGTCGAATTCACCAGTGGCGGCGGCGGTGAGGAAGGCGGCGTATGCCTGTGACGTGACGCCGAGTACAGGACCTCGTGGGTCCTTCGAGTCCCGGATGTACCGCAGGTGGTCGACTGCGGCGACCTCGACGCAATTCCCTCCGCCGCCGCTGTGGCTCGACTTCACCCAGTCCAGCCCCTCGGCCGGGCTCTGGGCGTCAGGCCTCGGTGTCAGCGGTTCGAGATTCATGTGCGCTCCGTGATCAGTCGGGTGAGGTGGTCGAGAGTGGCGGGGACCGCGTGCGCGTGCGCGGCGATCGCGGCGAAGGCGGACTGGTAGCGCTTCACGGTGGCATCCTCGAGCCGGATGCTCCGGTCCATGAGCTCCACCCATACGCAGGGTCCACCGACCGGCGGGTCCATCAGGACGAACGGTGCGGTGAGACCAGGGTGGTAGGGGAGATCGGGTGGGAGTACGCGCAGGGTGATTCCGGGCTGCTGCGCGGCTTCGAGGAGCCGTTCGATCTGTCGGCGCGCGGCACCAGGGGCGAGGCCCGGGAGGTCCAGTACGGATGGCCCGAGCAGGATGTCCTGTTCCCCACTGAGCGTCTCGATCTGGCGGCGCATGCGCAGGTCCACGAGCTCGGTGACCTCGCGGCGGGTCAGGTCGGGTCGCATGCCCGTGATCACGGCGGTGGCACAATCCTCGGTCTGCAGGCGGCCGGGCGGCAGGTGAAGTTCCACGGAGCGGATCCGGCGGGCTTCCTGTTCGTCGGCGAGGTACTGGTCGAAGTCCTGGGGCAGGGTGAAGCCGCGGCGCCACCATGCGGGGCGCGCCTTGACGGCCGAGTCCGCCTCCCACAGCGCGGCCGCGGTCGCACGTGCGGAGGGATCGGCATCGTAGAGGTCGAGAAGCGCGCCGACGGTCGGGGGTTCGATCCTGCGGCTGCCCTTCTCATATCGGCTGAGGGTGCCCGGATCGATGCCGGTGGCCTCGGCGACCTGCCGCCCGGTCAGCCCGCGTCGACCGCGGAGGCGGCGCAGCAGGTCTCCGAGTTCCTTGCGGGCGGCCGAAGTGGTGGCCTGTCGGGTGGGCATGGCGGCAGTCTTCCCGGGTTCGCCCTACACGAGCAAGGGGTGGTGGAGCAATTTGCGCCATCAATTTGGTGAATCGCATTGCTACACGGCGCTCTGACGGACATTCTTGTTCTCGACGAAGCGTACCGGCGCGGTAGCCGTGTGTTGGTTCGACGGGCTCCGGGATCAGCTCACAGGGGGTGTCCTCGATGGTCTGGGACTGCTCGGCGATGCGACGTCAGTGGATGCTCCCGGACGTGGTCGGTGTTCCCGGCCCGGTGTTCCGGGGCCTGTCTGTCCACCGTGCACCACGGAAGGGTGGCGAGCTCGTATGACTCTGCTGCGCCGGCTCGTCGGGGCCGAGAGGTGGTCCTATGAGGCGCTCTGCCTCCACTTCGCAAGGGCCGCACGGGAGACGGCGGCAAAGAAGGCCAATCCGCGGATCGCCCACGTGGCAGTCTCGCAGCGGACCTACACCCGGTGGCTGGCCGGGGACCTGAAGGGACTGCCGTCGCGCGAGGCCTGCCTGGTTCTGGAGTACCTCTTCACAGAACACGTGACAACGGCCGAAGAGTTGTTCCAGGCGCCGGTCGACGAGCCGGTGAGCAGCGGCTGTCTTGAGCGGCCGGTCGGGCCGAACGTGCTTATCGGCGGGGTGTTGCCGCCCGCCGGAGTGGACCCGGCCCTGGTCCCGCACTGGCAGGGGATGCTGCAGGTCCTGTCCGCTGCGCACAACGCGCTGGGCTCCGCACAGATCCACCAGTCCGCTGTCCGGGAAATGCCGGTGATCCGGGGCTTTCGGGAGCGGGCGTCCGGCGGGCTCGCAGTGAGCCTGAGGTCGGTCGAGGCGCGGTGGGCGGAGTTCGCCAGTTGGACGGCCGACACCATGGGTGATCCGCAGCGGGCTGCCTTCTGGCTCGACCAGGCCTTGGTCCTGGCCCAGTATGCCGACGATCCGGCTCTCGCATCGTACGTGCTGATGCGGCAAGCGCAGGGGGCTGTCGAGCGTGGGGACGCGGCTGCGGCCTTGTCGCTGGCCGGGCGTGCGTGGCAGTCGGCCGGGGGCAGTGCCCACGACCGTGCGTTGTGCGCGGTTCGCCAGGCCGAGGCGTACGCGCTGGCCGGCGACGGCCGGGGGAGTCGGCGGGCAGCGGCCGAGGCGGTCCGGCTGGTGGGGCAGGCCGAACAAATCGGTGCGGCGGACGACGCGGGCGTGATCGACCTTGCGGGTCCTGACAGGCGAGGACACGACCGGACCGGCTGGAGAACCCGATGACTGACAGGAGCATGTGATGGGCGAACTGGTCCCCAGGTTCCGACTGCTTGTCCAGGAGCGGAAGTGGCAGAGGTTCGAGGTGTTCGACCTCCGCTTCAGCCAGGCCACCCGCACCGCAGCCGAAAAAGAGAACCGGCCGTCGCTGCGGACGGTCACAGTCAGCCGGAGGACCTTCAGCCGCTGGATGCTGGAAGGTGTGCGTACCGCTCCGACCATCGAGGTCGGCCTCGTCCTCAAGCACCTGTTCAACATGTCCGTCGAGAAGATCTTCGAAAACATCGACCCGGACGCCCACGGCCTCCCCCTGGAGGCCGTCCCCGCCGATCGGTTGGTTCCCGCCGAGCCCCCGGCCGTCGAGTTCGACGACCCGCAACAGGTGCGGGAGCAGGCCTGGCTGCTCACCGCCTCCAACACCGACCCCGCCGTCCTCGTGATGGCCGAAGCCACGATCACCGGCCTCGTGGACCGCTACGAGCGGCTGGGACCGCACCAACTGGTCGGCGAAGCCCGACTGCTGCGCAGCATGCTCCACACCCTGCTGGCCGGCCATCAACCGCCCCGGACCCAAACCGAGCTGTTCCGTCTCACGAGCCAGGTCTCCGGTCTCCTCGGCTACATGGCGACCAATGCGGGCCGGCCGACAGCGGCCCAGGCCTACAGCACGGAGGCGCTGGAACTCGCCCAGGAGGTTGGTGACCGTGCCCTGGAAATGTGGGCCCTGGGCACGCGATCCCTCGGCTACTACTACCAGGGACGATACGACCTTGCCGACGAGGCGGCCGCCGCCGGCATCGCCCTCGCTCCCGAGCACCCTCAGGCGATCCGCCTGCTGGCCAACGGCCGAGCCCGGGCCCTCGCCCGGGCCGGCGACCGCTGGCAGGCCCTCGACGCCATCAACCAGGCCCTTCAGCTCTCGGACCGTCACGACGTTCCTCCCGGGCTCACGGCCTGCATCTCCTTCGAGCCGTACTCTGCGGCCCGCACGCTGGCCAACGTGGTCACCGCCCACCTGTCCATCGGGAACACCGAACAGGTCCTCGACCGGGCCCGCGACCTCGAGCCGATGCTGGCCAGTTCCGACTCCGGGTGGAGCCGCGCCCTGGTCGGCCTCGACGTGGCCACCGCCCTACTCCAGCAGCAGCAGCCGGACGTCGAGACGGCCATGCATCTCGGGCAGCGGGCACTGGGGTCGGGCACCACCGCCCCGATCCGGTCCGTGTGGCTGCGCGGCATCGAACTCTACAAGCGCGCCGCCCGCTGGAAGGACGAACCCGTCGTCGGCGACTACGCTGAGCAACTGCGTGCCTGGCGTGCACACCCCACCGCCGGTACCGTCACCGGGAGCACCCGGACCCTGGGCGCTGCCTGAGGTGCCGAAGGAGGCGTCATGGCGCTGGTACCCGACCACAAGGCATTCCCGGCCGAGCCGCCGCCCGACCTGGACGACGCCGACGCCATCGTGCGCGCCGACTGGGCGGCCTACGCGAGCCTCGACCGCCTCGTGAACCACTGGGACCGCCGCGGCTGGGACAGTCGCACCCGGCGCCTGTACTGGATGCTCACCTTCGACGGGCACCACCAGCTCGCCGCCCGTGCAGCGCAGTGCCAGCGTGCGCTTCAGCACATGGGTCTCGACCTGACACCCCCCGAGGGCCTTCACCTCACCGTCCTGCGCGTCGGCGACACAGCAGATGTGCCTGCCCGGGTCGTGGATGCCCTGGCCCACCGCGCTCACGCGCTGAGACCGGGCCGGCTGACCCTGGCGGCTCATCCCCTCAGCGGATCCCGCGGAGCGGTCCGTTTCTCCATCACCCCGTGGACCGGCCTGGTGCACTTGCACCAGCAGCTCACCGCCGCAGGACGTGCCCTCGGCCTCCCCGGCGGCACGAGCACCGGCCGGTGGCGGCCGCACCTCGGCATCGGATACAACCCCCTCGACCGCCCCGCACGCCCCCTCGTTGAAGCCGTCGAACCGCTGCGCACCCTCGCACCCGTGCCCCTGGACGTCGAGACGCTTGACCTGGTTGAACTTCGACGCCACGGCAGGCAGTACCGGTGGCGGACGCTTCAGCGCGTCAACCTGTCCTGACACGCGTTCCGGCGCGCCGTCGAACGGAGTTCCTCACGCAATGAGGCGTAGGCGGCTTCGATGACGGCCATATCCTGTAGGGACAGTTCCAGGTCGAGGCTGCCGTAGTTCAGCGCGACGTGCTCGGCCTGCCCGAATCCGGCCACCACTGCGGTATGCGGTCCGCGCGACAGGCAGTACCTCAGCGCCGCCTGTCCGAGGACCGCCGGGTGGCCGCCGAGGTGCTGGCGCAGCGGCTCAAGCGCGCGGGCGATGACGGCCCTTGGCCCGTGCTCCTGCATCGGAAGCCTGTCCGCGAGACGGGCTGCCCCCGTGAGCAGCCCCCCGGCCAATGGCGAGACAAGCAGGACTCCGGCGCCCTGCTCGGCCGCGCGGGAGAGCAGATCGGTCTCTCCACTGTCCGGGAGGACCGCGAGCGGGGTCAGGGCGTTGAAGGGGAGCAGGACAACATCGGGCCGGATCAAGGCGATCAGCTCGTCGAACCTCGCAAGCCCGCCCGTATCCGGCACCGTGGCTGTGTCCCATCGCGGACCGACGAGACCGATCGCCCCGATCATGTCCAGATCCTTCATCGTCCGCAGGACCTCGATCGCCGGCCCCAGATAGCAGTCGTTCGGCCCGAAGTCGTGGGCCGGCAGCCCGAACAGGTCAATTCGCTCGACGCTCAGGTTCTCCAGGCTCTGTTCGAGCTGATGCCTCAGGTGGGGTCCCGCATAGGGGTGGGGTGCGGATCCCTTGTGCCCGACCTTGCTACTGATCTTGAGTGCGACCCCCTGCCGACGGCATTCCCGGACCACCTGGCCGAGCAGCCGCTCCGCGTGCCCATCCCCGTAGGTGTCGGCGACATCAAAGAGATCGGCTCCGTACTCGACAGCGCTGCGCATGCCGTTCAGCCACTCGGTGTCCGACACCTGGCGCGGCGACGACAGGGCACCGATGGCGCGGCATCCCACCCCGAGCGGGTGAACGGTGAAACCGGGCGCGAGGTGCCGCGGAACCGGCTCCAGACGGCCCATCAGGTCAGATCCGCCGATCGGAAGACTGCCGTCACGGTGGCGCCCGCCGGAGACGCCGGCTCGACACTCCACCCCGTGGCGTACGCGTCCACGAGGTTCAGGCCGCGGCCGCTCTCGGCCATCGACTCAGCACCCACCTGTTTTCCCCTCATGAAGTCCGTGATCCGTTCGCAGTCACCACTGCGGTCGGTCACCGTCACAGCGACACCGCGCTCGTAGCGGGCGATGCCAACCTCGGCAGGTCCGCCACCGTGTCCCTCAGCGTTCGCAACCAACTCTGCGACCACCAAGGCCACGTCGTCGGCAAGTCCCGGCATGTGCCGGGCGAGGAGAACCACGGCCAGGCGCCGCGCCACCGCCGCCGGCCTCTCCTCATCGGCCAGCCGCAACAGCATGTCGGAACGGGCCAACCCGAGGCCACAGCGTCCAACCAGGGAAGTGATCGGGAGCGACATCTTCGCCTCCTCGCACGGCCGACGCGGGGCGCGCCGTCTTCCAGACCTCCACCGTGCCGCCGCCGGTCCGGCATCACCAGGCCGCAGGGTGGCCATCTGGTGGCCATCTTCACCTCGAGGGAGACCTCGGCAGGGATCTTAAAATGGGACAAATCGGCCACTTGGCGCGGGCGCTTGCGTCCCTACGCTCCGAAGGTGGCCACCAGATGGCCACCCTGCGGCCTGGTGATGCCGCAGCACCCGGGCCACGGTTGATCCATCCCCCGAGGCCACCAATGGCTGCACTTCGACCTTTCCGACCCTGGGATGAGCTCCCGATGGCACTGCAACTCCACATAACGCGGATGCGTCACCGCGGTGACACGCTGGTCGCGCCACGCCTCACCCAAGGCGGCGCCGTCGACATGCGAGTCAAGGGCGCCGAGAACAGGGCCGCACCTCGGCACGTATCCGCGGGACAGCACACCCTCAACATCGTGCCCATGCCGAACGGTCACAACAGCCTGGCCATGGGCCAGTCCGTTCTACCCCGGTTGCACCGTCGGCACGCAACGGCCGAGACGGCGGTGCCGGCACACCGGCTGGAGGAGGCCAGGGCCGCCGAGCGGTCGGTCGAGGAGGTCGCCCGCACCGGCCTGCCGCTAGTGGTGCGGGCCGCCGAGAACGCCGGAGTGCTCGCGTCGCTCGACCTGCTGGCGGGGCACCTGCCCTCCGAGGCGGGAACGGAACGGTTGCTGCTCCTGGCGCCGCAGACCACGCTGATGCTGCGGCCCGCGGTGCGGGCCGGCGGGGGCTGGCCAGGCCTGCACTGCGAAGCCGAGTCGCTCAGCGGCCTCGCGCGCGCGGCGCTGGCTGGCGTGGACGGCGGCGATCGGGTCGAGATCGTCGTCCACCTGGAACGCACGGTCGCAGGCCGAGCGGTGGAGCCGCTGCTGGCCGCGCTGGCCGAGCTTGCAGACAACGCATTGCGGGCCTCGGACAACGCGCAGGTCGTGATGGTGGCCGGGCCGCCGGCGGGCGGGGTGCTGCCGGTGACCGCCACCGACACCGGCACGGACATGGACGCCGCCGTCTTGGCCCCCACGCAAACCCTCCTCCGACACCGCCGGGGCGTCTACACCGCCTCCCCCCGGCTCCCCGGCCGACGGCCTGGGGCTGCGGCTGGTCGCGGCCGCCGCGGACAGCGCCGGTCTGGACGCCACGGTCGACTCGGTCCCCGGCCGGGGCACCACCGCACAGCTCCTGGTCCCCGCCCATCTGCTGACCGACCCCGCCGCGTACGCGGACCTGCACCCCCACGATCGAAGGACCACGCCGTGATCAACACCATGACCTTGCACCGGGCATCGGGCCCGACCGCGCGACCGCCGCGCCTCCACACCGCCCGGCCGAGGTGCGGCCCGGGCCAAGCTGGCGGTCGCGGCCGCCTCCGGTCGGCCCTCACGCCCTCGGCCATGAACGGGGTGCGGTGATGGCGGTCTTCTCTCGGACGGGCCGTCACCGGGGCGCCGCCGCTGACGTCGTGGCCGTTGTCCGCAAGGAAGCGCACGACGCCGCGCTGGAGCACTTCGTCACCGTCTGTCTCCCGTACCTGCTGCGCAACGTCGAAGCCGGCCTGCCGCCGCGCCTGGACGGGGCTCCGCCCGTCGTCCGGCGGGCCGCGAGCATGATCGTCGCCTCCGTCGGGCGGGTCCGGGGGCAGGTCTCCCAGGACGTGGCGGCCGCGGTCCGCCCCGTCCTCGCCCAACTCGGCCAGCAGGGCGGTGAGCTGAGCGCGGCCCAGCAGAAGATCACGGACGCGGAGTCTCTGGACCACCTCTACCGGGCTGACCTCGCCAACGCCTTGGCGTTGCGTTTCGCGGTGCGGCTGGCCGTCCTGACCGGCGGGATCTGGCCCGCACCGCGCCGAGAGCCCGCGCAGCTTGTCGAGGTCGGTCAGGCCGCGACGAGCCAGGTGGCCGCCTACGAGCGGGTGCAGGTGCTGGCAACCGAGAACCTCGCCGTGGTGCCCGGGGCGGTCTACCCCCTCGTCGCAGCAGTGGCGGAACTCCTGGACAACGCCCTGGTGCATGGCGGCCCGCAGGCGCACGTCGAGCTGGGCAGCTCGACCGAGCCCGGAGGCGGTGTCACGTGGCTGACCGTCACGGACAAGGACGGCCCCGGCATGGACGACGAGACCCTCGCGACCGTACGGCAGGTCCTGGAAGGCGGCGGCCGCACTCCGGCCGGGAGACCGTGGCCCGGTCTGGGACTGCGGCTGGTGGCAGCGGCCGCCCGGTCCCTGGACCTGAGGGTCAGCGTCACCAGCGTTCCCGGACAGACCACCGCCGGCGTGCTGCTGCCCCCGGGCATTCTCGTCCCGCCGCCCGCTCCCGTTAGCCACGCCCTGCGCCGGTTCCAGTGACCCCCTCGCCCAGCGGCCGGAGTTGCCCGCTGACCGGTGCCCACTTGAGCGATCCACGAGGACGATCCGATGACCTCCCGCAGCATCACCCGCAAGCTTCCCGCGCCCGCTGGAGCCGACGCCGTTCAGCCGGTCGGCCCGCTCGTGACCATGCTGTCCCCGTCGTCCGCGGGCGGCGACCGGACCCGTTTCCGGGCCGGCCGTGACCGCGCGTCGTCCGAGGAACTGAGCGCAGCCGCCGCCCGGACCGGTGTCCCGGCGGCGTCCATGGTGTCGGTCACCGTCCCGCGCACTGGTGTGCGGGCCACCGGGAACAGCGGCCGGCCCGCCGTCACCTGCTCCTACCTCGACTCATCCTTTAGCCGTGCCGAGAAGGCCGTACCCGGGCGGGACCCTCGGACGCTGCTCGCCGTGGTGATGCCGGGGGCGAGGACCGGCGAGGCGCGGGTCTTCGTCGACGGCCGGCTCCACCCGGCGGTCGTGGCTTCGGGTGGCGGGTGGCGGGCCTACGCGCTGCAGGCGCACGGCTTGCTGCTGCTGGCCGTGGTGCCAGACCGGCCGGGTGTCGGCACTGCCCCGCACCTGCACCTCGTCGGCCCCGCCACCACGCGCACCCCCGACGCGAGGGGATCCGCGTGACGACGCCCCAGGCCGCTCGCCGACGGCAAGCCCGGCACGCCTCCCTCGTGCTCGTCGGCGCCTTGCCCGGCTCGTCGCTGCTCCCCATGTGCGCTCCGGCGGGTGCCGGTGGGCGTTCGGTGCGGGTGCGTCAGGCCGAGGAGCGTCTGGTCCTGCCGTCACGCCGCCGGTCGCGAGGCGCCATCGGGCCAGAGGACCTGGACTTTGACGCCGGCCCGGTCGGCGTGGGCGACGACGTCTGCGGTTCCGCCGAGGCCGCGGGCGGGCTGGCCGTCCCATACGGCGAGGAGCACGTCGCAGTGGCCGACCAGGATCTCACCGGCGGCCATGTGCGCCTGAGCGGTGGAATCGGCCAGCCCGGTCCGGTGCACCTCGGCGGCGCGGGCCAGCAGGCGATCGTAGGCGTCACGGTGCCACAGGGGGAGGCCCTCGCGGTAGTCGGTGGCGGGGACGACGACGATCAGACGGCCGCCACGTTCGACGACGAGGTCGGCGAGCCACGTGTCGGGGCCGTCGGCGAGGCAGGTGACGGCTTCCAGGCCACTGTCGTCGTAGGTGTCCAGTGCCTGTACGAGCAGGGCCGTCACCTGGCGCCGCAGAGGTTCGTCGAGGCCGCGGTGGCCGGTGATGCCGATACGCATGGGTGCTCGCTCCCGTTGGGGGTGGGTGGTGTGGAGGCGGTCGTCGAAGCCTGGGACGACCGCGGCTGTCGGACTGCGGCAGACGCGGCCCGTGACCGGGGCACGCTGGGCGGGCGGCTCCGCCCTGGCGTCGCGTTGCCGGTCATCGCGGCTTCAGAGGATGTTCCACCGTTGCTCGATGTCCCCGTCGGCCAGCTGGCTGATGCGGCGCCGGACCTCTTCGAGGGTCGCGCTGCCGGGGGCGGCGCGCTTGGCGTTGGTGGTGATCATCCGCAGTTCCCGCAGTGCGGCCAGGACCGGGTAGCCGTCCCAGGCGGTGATGTCGAGGCCGTACCGGTCGGCGAAGGCCTCGTAGTGTGCCCGGCCGTAGCCGAATCGCCGGCAGTGGATCTCGACCGTCGTCAGGTCCCATTCGGGCTGGCCGAAGGCCGCGGTGTCCCAGTCGCACAGGACCGCCCGGCCGTCGCCGTGCAGGGCGTTGCGGTGCTGGGGATCGCCCTGGATCACTGCGGGCCGCAGCAGGTAGGTGGTGCGGGCGAGGTCCGCCTCCAGCTGCTCCAGACGCCGGTGAAGGCAGTCCCGCTCCGGCGTGGTGAGGGCGCCGGCGGCGGCCAGGGAGCGGCGGACGGCGGCGACCGTGTCCACCGGGGGCAGTGGCACGGGCGGGTCGGTCAACCGGTGCAGCGCTTTGAGTGGGCCGGCCAGTTGCTCGGCGGCCACGGGGTGGCCGGGCTGGGGCAGGTGGGTCCAGATCGTGGCGAGGTGGCCGTCGGCCTCGACCGGCTGGCGTACGGGGTGCAGCCCCACGGTGGGGAAGCCTTGTGCGCCGAGCCAGGTGACCAGGGCGACGGTTCGTCGGACGGACGCGGCGGGTGTGCCGCGCCGGGCGATCTTGACGACGACGTGCTCGCCGGGCAGGTGGTAGACGGCGTTCGTGTGCCCTCTCAGCAGTACGGCGCCGTCGGGGCGCAGCCCGGCTGCACGGCACACCTCATCGAGGACGGCGGCCAGGTGCGCGGCGGTGAAACCGCCGGCTGTGACTGGGGTGGTGGTCATGGTGGTCAGGTTTTCCTATGCCGTGAGTCGATGTCACCCCTGCCCGGAGGGCAGGGTGAGCATCTCCGCGACCTGGCGGGCCGGGCGGCCCGACTGGAGCGGGGTGGGCAGTATCGCGATGACGTCGCGGGCCCGGGCACCGAGGATCGCGGTGCGGTGTGGTCCGGGCACCTGCTCGTAGGTGTGGACGGTCAGTTGCAGGGCCTCGGTCGGGCTGTGGTCGATGACCAGGCACATCGCCTCCTCGAGGCGCAGCAGGGCCGGGTCGATGCCGGTGTGGCCTGCGGGGTAGAGCGCCAGTGCCTGGTGCTGGGCGTGGCGGGCCTGGCCGGTTTCGCCGAGGGCGGTGTGCGCGCCGGAGAGGTAGAGCCACAGGCGTCGCTCGGGGAAGGCCCAGGCGTCGTCGTCCTGGTCGGCTTGGCAGTGGTCGTAGAGGTCTTTGGCCAGGCGGATCGCGGCCTGTGCGCCGTCGCGGTCGCCGAGTCTGGCAAGGGCGCGGGCTTCGGCCGCGACCGCGAACACCGCGGTCGGTCCGGGGCGGCCGTGGCTCAGCAGGCGGGCCTGGCGGGCGAGGTTCGCGGCGGTCCTCAGGGGGCCGTAGTAGTAGGGGAGCATCGCGGTCTGCACGCGGACGCGGGCTCGCAGCTCGGCGTTGCCGGCGTCATCGGCGGCCAGCCGGGCGGTGCCGTACCAGCGCTGTGCCTCGGGCAGCCGACCCAGCTTCATGTAGGCGTCGGCCACCAGGGTGGAGGCGATCGCGGTGAGCTCGGACAGGCGGGACTGCGCTGCGGCGGGCTGCCGCTCGGCGGCCAGGGCCTGGATGTCCCCCAGGTCGCCGAGCAGGTGCTGGATCATCTGCTCCGGTGCAGCGGTGACGTAGAGGCGGCGGGCGTCGTCGAGGCGCTCGTCCAGCAGGTCCAGTTCCCCCGGGCTGACGGTGCTCGCGGCGAGCGTCCGGTTGATCGCCCTGCGGGTCCGCTCCGCGTGTTCGTGCAGCGGGTCCGGCGGCTGGAGCTGTTGCGGCGGCGGCGCGGCGACGGGTGCGGACGATGTCAGCCCGAGACCTGCGGGGGAGGCCTCGTAGAGCACGCACAGCAGCTGAAGGGCCCGCTCGCGGGGCCGGGCGCCGAGGTCCTCCCAGGTACGCAGCAGCTCCCGCGTTCCCCGGAAGCACGTCCCGTCGTGCTGCTCGGCAAGCGCAACGAGCCGGGCGACGACCTCCGGCCGGCTCCAGCCCCGAGCCTGCCGGTGGGCTCGCAGCCGACTGATCCCGCAGCACTGCTGCAGTGCCCCCACCAGCGCGGGCAGGCCGCCGTCGATTACCTCGCGGTCCGCGCGCAACCTGCCGACACATTCCCGTCCGTGACGATTCGTCATACCGCCATTGTGCGACCCGACGAGGGCCCGAGGTACGGGTTCGGCGGGCATCCGGGCCGAAAGGGCCCGGATGCCGAGCGCGAGCCGGGCCGATCCACGGGAACGGCCCAACTCGCGGCCCGGGAAGGCCGCTTCGGCCCAAATCCGCTCGGTTGCCGAGCCCGCCCCGGCGCGACGAGTCTTTCCGGACCCGAAGCACTGCCGCTGTGTGCGGCCCGTCGTCCCGAAGGGGGAAGGCATGAACTCCAGCAGGTCCGCCCGGTCCACATCGCCCGGCGATGCCCTGACGCCGTCACGGCGCCGCCCGGCGACCGGGCTGCTGCACCGGCTCAGCAGCCGCCTGCCGCGCTACGGCTCCACCCCCGCCGTTCGCACGCACTCGGAGACCGCTGTGTGCACGCCGTCACGCGTGCCGCAGCCTCGCCCGCGCACTGTAGAGGCCGTCTGCGGCGAAACGGACCTGCCCGACCAGACGGACGGCTTCGCGCTGCGGGACCGGCTCGTGCGTCTGGCCCAGGCGGTGCTGCGCGCGGACGAGCTGGCCGCCCACCGAGCCACCTTCGGCGCTGCCGAGGTGTACCTCAAGGAGGTCCGCTACGGCGTGGGCGAACTCCTGCAGATCGTCGACTGCGGAGGATGGCCGAGCCTCGCGCTGGTGGGCAGGGACGGCCTGGACGCGGCTCTGATCATCGCGAAGGCCGCCAGCGTCGAGGAGCAGGTCACACTGCGTCGCGCCCTGGCCCCCGCCGTCCGCAACGGCTTGGTGCCTGAACCCCACCTGGTGCACCTGGCGGCACTGATCGCCCGCGCGAGCGGGACACCGATCGACGACGCGGACCGATTCGGCCCCGAGGCCGCGGACGGAGCCGCGTGAAGCGCGCTTCGCGCCGCGCTGCCCCGCCCTGCGACCTTCCCGAACCCACGATCACGAGGACCTGATGGACGACCAGCTCAGCCCCATCGACTCCCGGACGGCGCCGGACGCCTTCGGTGAACAGCCCAGCTGGGTACCGCCGGCGGGCACCGCCTCATGGCGCAGCGACGCCCGAACGACCGTCGGCCCCGTCCCCGGTGTCCTGCCGACCGCCGGGCCCGAGCAGGCCCTCATGATCGCGGTCCTCGAACGTCCCGCCGGCACCGCCTCCGGTCACACCGAGGCATGGGCCGATTCGACGTGCAGCACGACCTACGACGACGAATCCTCGGTGTGCGTCCGGCGGGCGGACACCGATTCACGGGCGCTGGCCGCGCTGGCCGCCGAACTGCTGCCCGAGGGCATACCGCTGCCCGGCATTCTGCGGATCGACGGCCGTCTCGTACCGGCCCAGGAGCGCCGCACCGACCAGTGGGTGGCGAGCGCCGCCGCGTGGCGGGGTCTGGCGGTCGTGACCCGCACGCCGGCCCGCGCCCCGGGCCTGCCGCAGGTGCGGCTGACCGTTGTGACCCACAAGCCGACCGGGGAGTCGTCATGAGCTGCACCCACCGACCCGAATGCCCCGAGGCCTGGAAGAGCGACCGCCAGGCGGCCGTCGTCGTGGCGACCCACCCGGAGCAGGGCTGGAGTCGGCTGTGCAACGGCGTCGTCCTCTTCGAGGACACGGGGCTGCTGCTGCCCGACGGCCACATCGTCACGCCGCAGAACCCGGCCACAAACACCTGTGAGCGTGCCGCATGAGCCGGCCCCGCGCGCAGCACCGTGGACCCGTCTGCCGGCGGGCGGACCGTGGAGCGCCCGTGGCGCGGCCGGACACGGCCCTGCAGGTCCCGCAACCCGCTGTACCTGTCGGCACGGGCCCGGAACCGCCGTCGCAGTGGTGGACTCGCCCCGGGAGGACGGACGCTTCCGTCTGGTCCAGGGTCGGGGCCGACTGCGCCGGGTCCGCCCGGGTGTCCAACCTCCTTCTGGGCGGCAAGGACTCCTTTCGGGCGGACCGGGCCGTCGCCGATCGTCTGCGTGAGGCGGACCCCTCCTGGGCCGACACCGCGAAGGCGGCCCGCCGCAGTGTGCTCGAACTCGCCGGGCGGCTCGCCGCACGGGGCGTCGGCCAGTTCGTCGACCTGGGCTGCGGCCTGACCACCAGCGACCACCCGCACGCGCCGCGGGCCCTGCGTCCGCTGCACACGGCCGTTCTCCCGGCCTTCCCCGGCGCACGGATCGTCTACGCGGACCGGGACCCGATGGTCCTGGCCCACGCCCGTGCTCTGCTGCACACCCAGATGCCGGGCCGTGCTCGGCACCTGATGGCCGACCTCACCTCGGTGGGCCCGCTGACGGAGGCGCTGCTCGGCCCGAACGCCGGTCTGGACCGGCGACAGCCGGTCGCCGTGGTCCTCTCCGACGTCCTCCACGAGCTGACGGACCCGCAGATCGCGGAGTTGCTCACGGCCCTGCGGGAGGGCCTGCCGCCGGGCAGCCGTCTCGTGCTCTCCCACCGCCACGCCGGCTCCGACGAGGCTCGGCGTGCGGCGATCGCCACCGTGCACGCGGAGGCGGGACTGGCCTGGCATCCCCGCACCCGCGGCGACCTCGAGGTGCTGGCCGCCGGCTGGAGGACTGCCGACCTGCCGTCGGCGAGGGACCGGGCCGCTCACGGATACACCGTGATGCTGCTGGAGACCGGGGGCACCCGGTGACGACGATGCGTCTCGGGGTGCCGGCGGTGACGCTCTGGTCCGGGGAGCCGCGCACCGGCGAGCTGGTGCTGCGCCGGTCCGAACCGGACGCGTTCCGGCCCGGCCGGGTGGTCGGGATCGGCTACGCGGACGAGAATGCGGCCGACCGCGACGAGATGGGCGTGCTGATCCTGCGCCACCACCAGGCGCCGGGCACCGGGACGGCACGCCTCAAACTGGTCCACCCGGCCCGCCACCACCGCTCCATGGCCGGCGAGCTGTGCCAGGGCTGCGGCGGCGAACCGGACCGCACCGCCGCCGGGACGCTGTGGCTGATGCCCCGCGAGGAGGGAGCGCCGACAAGGTGGCCGGAGGGCGCGGTCGTCGAGCACCCGCCGATCTGCCTGCCGTGCGCGCTGCGCTCACGCGCCGCGTGCCCGGAAGGGCGCCGGTGCGGCTGGGCGGCGGTCCGCGTCGGGGACAGCGACCTGTGGGGTGTCGCCGGCCCCGTGTACGACGGCGGCCGGCCGCAGGAGATCGCGCACGACAGGCTCAGCTACGACAATCCGCGGCTGGGGTGGATCGCCGCGAGCCGGTGGCTGCGAACCCTGTGGGACTGCACGCCCGTCGACCTGGACGACGAGGCCCGCCGCGCCGCGGCCGCCGGCCGGAACGAACGGGCGGCGGTGCGGTGACCACGAACACGATCACCGGCAGCCGTGTGGCCGGTCCGGTGGTGCAGGCCCACAGCGTCCACGGCGGCATCCACGTCCATCAGAGCCCCGAGAACCCGTGGGTGCGCCCCGATCAGCTGCCGCGCCCGGCCCCGGTGTTCGTCGACCGCGGCGCCGAGTACCGGACCGTGGCCGACACCCTCGACGCGGGCGGGATCCCCGTCCTGGTCGGCGCGCACGGAGTCGGCAAGGCGGCCCTGGCAGCCCGGGCGCTGCGCGCACGGGAGCAGCCCGGCGGCTACCTGGTGGCCGACCTGCGAGCCCTCCCGGGGGGCCGGGGCGGGGCGGCGCTGGATGTCCTCGGCGGGTGGCTGCGCGCCCTGGGCGCCCCACTGGTGCCGGACCGGCTCGACCAGGCCCAGCGCCTGTGGCGGACCCTGAGCTCGGCCCACCATCCGGCGGTACTGGTCGCCGGGGCACACGACGGCGCCCTGGTGGGCGACCTTCTTCCCGCCGCCGGATGCCCGGTGGTGGTGACCGCACCCGGTCACCTGCCCGGCCTGGTCCCCCACGGCGGCGTCCACGTCGACCTGGGCCCGCTGCCGCGCAAGGCTGCCGCGGTCCTGCTCGTCTCCCTCGCCCGCCGCACACCGGCCGACGGGGACCAGCCGGCGCTCGCCCGGCTGGTCGAGGCGTGCGCGGGCCTGCCGCTGGCGATCGGCCTGGCCGCCGCCCAGCTCCAGATTGACCCGGACCTCAGCCCCACCTCGCTCGCCGACACCCTCACCGGGCCCGCGCCCGACGGCGATTACCGCGCGGTGGACCGCGCCGTGCAGCGCGCCCTCGACCACGCGCACGGCATGCTGAACACCTCCCGCGCCGCCGCCTACCGTGCCCTCGGGGCGCTGCCCCCCGTCCCGGTGGACGCCGCGCTGCTCGCCGCGGTCACCAGCGCCACCGCGCAGACGGCGGCCGCGCACCTGGCCGCCCTCGAACGGCGCCACCTTGTCACGCGCGTGGACGACGGCCCCGACGGTCCCCGCTACCGGCTTCAGGGCCCCGGTCACGGCCATGCCGCCCACCTCGTCGCCGCCCTCGACGGGGTCGGCGCCGCGGCGGCCGCCCTGCTGGGCGGCGTGCGGTGGTGGGTGGCCACCGCCGAGGCCGCCGGTGCCCTGGCCAGCGCCCGCCGTGCCCTCCTGCCGCCCGAGCCCTCCCCCGACCGCCCGGCCTTCACCGACCCGCAGCACGCCTGGAGGTGGCTGGACGCCCAGGACCCGCTGGTGCGCCCCCTTCTGGACGCGGCCTCCCGCGCCGGGCAGCGGACGCTGGTGTGGCGCGCCGCCCTGGCCCTGTGGCCGCTCGTTCTGCGCCGCCGCGACTACCCGCTGTGGCTGTGGCTCTACCGCCTCGCCCTCGACGCGGTACGCCAGGACGCTGGTGCCCCGCCCGCCGCCCTGCGCGAGGTCCTCAACACCCTGGCGATCGGCCTGCGCGGCGTCGGACGGCACGACGAGGCCCTCGACCTGCTGCACGAGGCCCTCGCCAACGCGGCTGGCGACCCGCACCCCGACGCGACCCTCTCGCTCGCCCAGCACCTGCACGACATCGGCGCCACCCACGTCGAAGCCGGTCGCCCCGCAGCGGCACTCCCCGCGCTGGAGGAGGCCCTGAGGCTGCGCCACGAACTCGGCTACGAGCGGGGCGTGGCGCTCACCCGGATCGTGCTGGCGGGAGTCCACGCCGACCTCGGCGAGTTCCGGCCCGCGCTGGCGCTGCTGCGCCGGGCCCGCACCGCGCTGGCCGGCGAGCCGCTGGAGGCGATGCGCGCGCTCGCCTGGACCGGCCGCGTCCTGACCGGCGCCGGGCATCCCCTGCTCGCCGGGCGGGTCCTGGCTCATGCCCAGGCCCGGGCCGAGGAGCTGCGGAACGCCCTGTGGAGTGCCCGGCTGGAGGAGTGGCGCGCCCTCGCGGCCGAGGCCGCGGGCCGCACGGCCGCCGCGCGGCGGCTGCTTCGGGCCTCGCACGCCGCCTACACCACGGCTGCCTCCGCCTCCGACGTCCGGCGGCTGACCCGGCATCTGGACCGCCTCACCCCCGGACCGGCCCACCGTCGCTCTGACCTTCCCCCGTACCCCCTGTCCTCGTCGTGATCCTGGAGCAGCTCGTGTCCCGCCCCCGCTCACCCCAGCGGCCGCCGACCGCGGCCCCGGCCGCCCTCGTCTCGGTGCCCGGCATCCCGGCCGGCACGCAGCCAGCCCCCGATCCGGCGGACCTGCCGCCCGGCGCCGAGGTCCCGGGCGCCGCTCGGGCCCGGATCGTGGCCGAGACGACCGGCCTGCCGGTCGCCCTCCTCGACGGCGCGGCGGCGCCGTTGGAGATTGACGCCGCCGTCGAGCCGGCGGACGGCCGAGACCGGTACACCGCCACCACCACCCTGTATCCCGCCGGCGTGAGCATCTGCGTCAGCGCCAACCGGCCGCACGCGGTGCCGCCCGGGGATCCGGCCGCGACCCAGCGGGCGACCGTGGCCAGCGGGCTGTTCTCCGTTCTCACGGTCGTCGTCGACGGGGTGGCACTGCCCGCGACGGGCTGCCGCGCCCGGCGCGGCGGACCGATGCGGAGCTGGACCGTGTCCGTGGACGGGTGGCTGGTGACCGTGCGCGGCGCCGTGCCCGCTACGAGGGCCGTGCGGCTCGTGCGCGCCGGTATGCCGCCCGGCCCCGAAGCCCGCAGGCCCCCCGTCGCCCGCGGCGCCGACGACCGCGCCCCTCTCCGCTCCGTGGACGCGCGGTGACGGCGTCCGCGGGTACGACGGTGCGCAGCGGGCCGCCGTCCGGCGCGTCGTCGCTGGAGCTGGTCCGGTATCTGGCTGGCCCGCTGTCCGTGGAGGGCGTCGCCGAGGCCCTGGCACGTCCCGTCGCCCAGGTGGAGGACTCCGTGGCGGTCCTGTGCCAGGCCACGGGTGCGCGCAGCCGTGTCGAGCTGGTCGCCGACTACGCCTGGGCCGGGCACCTGTCGCCGCAGGACCTCGGTGTCCGCGACCTCACGGCGGTGTACGGCCTGTCCGGCGAGATGCGGCTGCTGCTGAGGCTGACCGCCGCCGACCGGTCCGACCGGGCGGTCGGTCACGAGACCGGCGCCACCACGGGCACGGTGCGCCGGCGCCGAGAGGCGCTGCGCTGTGTCCTGGGGGTGGACAGCGACCACCAGGCGGTGGGCCTCGGCTGCCTGGCCGGCGTCGTACGCCGCGCGGACGTGCCCGAGCGGCGGTTCGTGCCCGCGGTCGTGCCGGTGGCGGAGCACCTGCGGCCGCTGACGGTGCTGGCGCGGCGGCGCCTGACCGCCGAGCGGCGGGCGCTGGTGGTCCTGCCTCGCGGTGAGCAGGCCCGCCTGGCCGCCGTCTGTGCCGCGCTCGCCGGTGGCCGCCGCCGGGTCCTCGTCCTGACCGTGCCGGGCGAGTACTGGGAGCACGACCTCGCCGTCCTCGCCGACGCCCACCGGGAGACGGGGCAGGTGCTGGCGGTACTTGACCGGGCCGAGGCCGCGCGGCTGCCGCTGCCGGCCGGCGTGGCGGTGGCCACCGGGCCGCACGCGGTGCGCGCCCTCGCCGGCATGACACTGCCCGCGGTCCTCGTCGCCTCCCCGGCGGGCCTGCCCGCCCTCGACCGGCTCCTCCGGGACGGGTTGCTGGCTCCCGATCTGACCATCGCCCTGGACGCCCACCTGCCGGCCACCGGACGGCGGATCGGCCGAACCGGCGGCCGCCCGCCCGCCCGCCGCCGTGCTGCACCTGACGTCCGTTCCCCGGTTCGTCGCCGCCGGGCGGGTCGACCGTGACGGCTGCGAGCCGGGTGCCACCGGCGAGCCGGCGGCGGCGCTGACGCACAGGCAGGCCGTGGAGGCCGGGCTGATGCGCGGCCACCGGCTCGCGGCACTCGCCACCACCAGCTTGTTCCGGCACGTGGGTCCGGCCCGGGCCGTCGCGGACCTCGCCCGCGTCCACGCGCTGCGGCGCGTCGTCGTGCGCACGGCCGGCCCGACCGACTCCGTGAGGCTCGCGGAGGTTCTCGACGCGGAAGGCCTGGCCGCCGAGGCACTGCCCGCCCAGGACCGTGCCCGGGTCCTGGCCTGGTTCACCGGCCCCGAACCGGACACGCGGGTGCTGGTCGTCGACGGGCCGCTGCCGCCCGGGCTGGGCGCCGACGCCCTGGTCCACACCCATGTCGCGGCGTCGACCGCGCGCACCGCCGCTGTCGTCGAGGCCGCGCTCACGCCCGCCAGCCGCGGCGAGGGCCCGGTGCTGATGGTCTCCGTCGACCGGTCCGACGCCACGGGCTGGCCCGTCCTGGCCGCCCTGACCGCGGCGCTGTCCGCGCTCGACCCGCACCTGCGCCAGGACCTGGCCCGGGCGCGCACCGAGCCGGACGGCCACGACGGCCTGGAGATCGCCCTGCCGCTGCCCGCCGGCGCCGACGAGCAGCGGGCGAGGCGGGTGTGCGCGTGGGCGGACACCACCTGGGAGGAGGAGATGACCGCCACCGCCGCCCGGGCGGCCGCCGGCGGACAGCCCCGGCGCGGCATCGTCTCGCCCTCCGGCCGCCCGCTCACCTCCTGGACACCGCCCGAGACCGTCGCCCGACCCAACCTCGCCCCGGTGAGGACACCAGCCGGAACCCGGCCCGCCGCCGCCGGCCAGGTGCCCGCGCACCTGCCGCCACCTGCCGTATGAACGGAGAGTCTCCATGTCCCACCCTTCCTCCTCCGAGACACTCTCGGACGGGCTGTTCGGCTACGACACCGACGTCCGCAAGGCTCGCGGCGAGAACCTGCGCGAGGACGTGCAGGACTGGCTCGGCAACGTCGGACCGGGCGGCGAGCAGAGGGTTCTCGATCCCGGCTACGGCCGCGACGCCCCCGTCGTCCCCCTCGCGACACGCATCAAGGCGGTGACGGCCGCGACCGGCCTGCCGGTGGCCCTTCTGGACACCGGCCCGGCGCCGTACCGCATGCGCGGCCTCACCAACCTGGTCGGCGGCCTCGTGCGCTACACCGGCATCGAGGCCCGCTACCCGGACGGCCGGGACGTGGCCATGCGATGGCCCATCCCGTCGGACGAACCCCCGGCGACCGAGGAGACCCGTCAGGCGGCGGAGTCCTGTCCCCTGTTCACGGACGGTCTGCTCATCGTGGACGGCACCCAGGTCCCGGCCACCGTGTACCGGCCGGTGCGCAGCGGAGCGGTGCCCACCTGGGTCGCCGAGGTCGGCGGATGGTACGTCAGCGTGCGCGGCACCACCTACGACGGCACCCGGGTGCGCCTGGTGGGCGCCGACCGGAAACCGGGGCCGGGCCACCCGCGCCGCACCGGCGCGACCTGAGCCGACGCTCACCCGCCCCTGCCACCCACTTTCACCGGGACACCCCATGCACCCCGCCATCCCCGATTTCTCCTTCCCGGCCGGCTCCGACCTGCGCAGCACGGAGGACACCGCCGAGATCACCGCCGCGCTCGCGCACACACTCGCCAGCGACGTGGACTCCCTGGCCTTGGCGGCCCTGCTGTGCGGGCCGGGAACCGTGGAGCAGACCGACGCCGACGGCCTGCTGCAGCGCACCGCCCTGGGCACGCGTGCTCAGCTCGCCGCCGCCTACACGGCCGCGCGGCTCGTCCCCTGTGACGCGATGCCCCTCGACGGCCAGGACCCGGCCGACCTCAGCCTGGCCGACCAGACGCTGTTGAGGCTCCTGTCCGGCCGCACCCGGCGGGAGGCCGCCGCCGAGCTGGGAGTGGCAGGCGGCGCGGTGAGCACCCGCATCCGCCGCGTGCTCACCGCCCTGCAGGTCGCCACGCTCCAGCAGGCCACCGCGCTCGCCGCCCACCGCGGGATCGTCCGGCCGTGGGACATCCGCCCCGACATCCCCCTGCCGCTTCCCGCCCCGGCGCTCCCGCAGTCGCTGGGCCCGGCCGTCGAGGCGATCACCGCCCTGCTGGCCGAAGCCCCGACCTGGGTGGTCGCACAGATCCCCCGTGCCGAGCAGCAGCAGGTCGCGGCGGCCGTCGCGCACGCCCGCTTCGGCGCGGGCGGCCGGATCCTGGTGATCGTCCCGTCCGGGCCCGGATGGACCCTCGCGATGCACGAGTGGGGCCTGGCCCGGCAGCACGCCGGCGCCCTGGCCGGTCTCCGGCTGTCCAACCGGTCCAGCGGCCCACGCGAGGCGCCGGCCAGGGGGCTCGCGGCGGTGGCCTCGGTGCGGGCCGTGCTCGACCTGGCCGGCACCAGGCAGCCCGCCACCGTCGTCACCACGCCCGAGGCACTGCCCCTCGTCACGGCCCTGCACCGCACCCCGGGCGCCGCACGCTGGGACCTGGTCGTCGTCGCCGACACCGACCTCACCGGCCCGCCGGGCCTGGCGCCTTGGCAGGTCGAGGTCCTGCCCGCCGCCGCACGCCTGCTCATGACCTCCACCGCCCCGCACCGGCTGCCCGACGGCGCCGGCCCGGTGAGGGTCGCACGCTCGGCCGCCGGAGCTGCCGCGACCGGCCGGGTGCGCGGCCACCGGCTGCTGGCCACCGCCACCCCCGCCCCCGCCACCGCGGCAGCACTCGCCGACGTGGCCGGCCTGGTCCTGGAGACCGCTCCTCGCCACGGTCTGCGTCGCGTCCAGGTCGCGTGCGCGACACCGAAGCAGGGCCGCTGCCTGGCCGAGGCGTTCGCCGTCGCGGCCGCCGGCCTGCCCCCGTGGCAGCGCGCGGCCGCGCCGTGGACGACCGTGATCACCCCCGGTACTGGGGCAGAGGAGCGCCGCGCCGCGATGCGGCACTTCGCCGAGGCCGAGCAGGGCCTGCTCGTGCTGATCACCTGCGGGCCGGTTGCCGCCGCCGGCGCCGACGCGCTGCTGGTTCTGGAGTCCGCCGACGAGCAGGCGACGGCCGAGGTCATCGAGTGGGCACTGCTCGCCCGCGACAGGGCCGACGCCGCCCGCCCCCTGACGGTCCTCGTCCCCCTGCCCGGCGGCCACGACGCGGGCGACGGGCAGGCCGCCGCCCGGCACACGGCGGGCCTGGTGCGCGCCTGCACGCTGCTGGACCCGGCCCTGGCCGGGCGAGCCCGGCAGCATCCGGCCGGCTCGGCCACCCCCTGGATCCGGACGGGACCCGACGTGACCGGACGTCACCTCGCATGGCTCGAGGACACCACCCGGCCCATCACCGCAACGGAGGCGTGAAAACCCGTGCCGACCACCTCCGCCACCCAGCAGGACACCCTGCACCCCCGCCTGCCCGGACCGGCCGTCGTCCTCGGAACTCTGGCCGCCCTGCTGGACTCCTGCGACCTCACCTGGCCCGACCTGGCCGCGCGCAGCGGCCTGGCCCTGGACCAGCTCACGCCCCTACGGGACGGCCGATCGGTACCCTCCCACAAACAGCTCGCCGCCGTGCTGCCCGCGCTCGGTGCCGGGGCGGACCTCGAGGCGCTCCAGAGCCTGGCCCGGACGGACACCGGCACCGTCACCGATCGGCTGCCCGGCTGGGCCGCACGGCTGGCCGCCGTGCTGAACAGCGCCACCGGCTGGCGGGCCGGCGGCGCCGACGTGATCCCGCTGGGACTGCGCACCACCGACCACCACGCCCACTGGACCGGCGCGGCGCTGCCGGACCTGCCCGAGGCCGAACGCGCGGCCCTGGACACGCTCGCGACCACAGTGCCGACATCGGCCGGGCGCCGCACCGCGTTCCTGGACCCGGCTATCCTCCAGCGCCCCACCGGTGGCCCAGCCACGGCCGCCGCCCAGCTCGGCCGCCTCGTCGAGCTCGCCGACTCCGAAACGGTGGACGTGCGCCTGGTCGAGGGCCCCGGCACGGGCACCGCGCTCATCGAGATCACCACGGCCGCCCGGGGCGTGCTGGTGGTCGACGTCACCGCCGACGGGGCCCGCTACCGCGCCGGTGACGCCGCGACGGACGACGTGCTCGCCCTGGACACCCTCGCCTACCGCGCCGTGTCCGCCGAGGCGACGATCATCCAGCTGCGCACCGCGGCCGGGTGGATGAACGTGCGCGCCGCCCCCCGCCGGGTGCGGGGCCAGCGTCCGGGAGGGCCCCGGTGACCGCCACCGTCCGGAGCGCACCCGACCGCCCGGCCCACCGCCACAGCGGGGCCCCGCAGAGCCCCGCCCCGTCCGGCGGTCCCGCGCGCCTGCTGATGACCGGGCCGCGCACCGCACTCACCGCCCAGGCCCGGCGCGCCGTCGGCACCGTCACACGCGCCCTGCTGGTCCTGCAGGACGGGGACATCGCCCACGCCCTCGCCCACTGGCTGCCGTCGGCGGCGCCCGACGCCCGGCTCGTCGGGGTCCACGGGCTCGGTGAGCGCGCCGCCGCCGGCCGTGCCCCAGCCGGCAGCACCCTGCACGCGGACCCCGTCGCCGTGGCACGCGCGCTGCACGCGCCGGGCCCGGCACTGGCCGTGACCACGCTCGCGGGCGCCGAGGTCGTCGCCGACGCGCACCGCGCCCGCCGGCTCGGCCCCTGGCAGCTACTCCTGATCGAGGACGTCCTGGCACTCCAGGCCACCGGCACAGCGGCCGGTGACCTGCTGTCGGACGCCGCCGTCCCGGCGGCCCGGCGACTGCTGCAGACCACCGCCACCTCGATGGTCGACCAGGCCGGCCAGCTCTGGGCCGCCGCCCCCGGCCCCCGGTACGGCCGGCTGCGCGAACTCGGCCCGCCCACCGCCCGCGGCTGGCGCCTGGAGCTGCCACTCGACGCCCCGGCACGGCCCACCGACGGCATCGCCCGCCTGGACGCCGCCGCCCGCCTGGCCCTCGACACCGCCGCCCGGCCCGGAATCGACCGCGTCGCGGTGTACTGCCCGGACGAGGACACCGCCCGCAGGCTCACCGCCCGCGCCCACGCCCTGACCGACGCGCCGCACCGACGCGCGCCGGCGCCGGTCGTGCTGCTGGCCGCATCCCAGCCCCCGTACGAGCGGGCACGGAACCTCGCACGCCTCGCCGGCGGCTGCCGCGCCGTCGTCGTGACCTGCTCGCCCCTGCCGACCGCGGTGGACGCGGTCATGCTCCTGGCACCCGGCCGAATGCCGTGGACGGCACTCGCCGCGCTCGAACGCGCACTCCCCCACCCGGGCAACGACCTGCTCGTCCTGACCGGACGCCTCGAACTCCGCGCCCCCGACCAGCGCACCACCGACCTGCGCACCGCCCGGGCCGACCTCAGGGACGCCACCGTCGTCCTCGCCACCCTCGCCGCCCTCGACCCCCGGCTGCGCCGGGCCCTGGCCCACACCCCCGCAGCACCCGCGGCCGACCCGTGGGCGCCGGGCGGAGCCCTGGACCGGGTCCTGCTGCCCGCCTCGCTGTCCCCCGACCACCGCCGCACCGTCGCCCGCGTGCTGCTCCAGGCGGACACCCCCCGCACCCGCCCCGGCCGGGACGCCGACGACCTCCCCACCACCGGGCCCGCCCCGCCGAGGACCGGCCCCCAACCCGATGCCGCCTGGGACACCTCCCCTGTGCCGCACCCCTGACCACCCACCACGGCGAGGACCCCACGGCCCGCCGCCCTCCCACCCACGTAAGGAACACCCCCGTGCACGCCCACCCGACCGCACGCCGGATCGAAGAGCACGCGCTGATCGGCAACATGCAGACCGCCGCCCTCGTCAGCAGGGACGGAGCCGTCGACTGGATGTGCGCCCCCCGCTTCGACTCCCCGGCGCTCTTCGCCGCCCTGCTCGGCACCGACGACCACGGCTCCTGGCACCTGGCCCCCGCCGCCGACCACCCGCGCCCGGCCGACCGCCGCCGCTACCGGGGCGACTCGCTGATCCTGGAACAGGAGTGGGACACCGACGGCGGCACCGTCCGGGTGACCGACTTCATGCCCACCGCCGTCCGGGCCGGCGCCGACCCGGTGCCCCGCATCGTCCGGATCGTCGAATGCCTCAGCGGCACGGTGACGATGCGCTCCACCCTCAGCCCCCGCCCCGGCTACGGCCGTACCCGGCCCGCCGTCACCCGCCCGATGCCGGCACCCGGCGGCCCGCACCGCCTGGCCGCGGTCGCCGGCCCCGACGCGATCTGGCTCGACAGCCCCCACCACCACACGAACACCAACGGCACCCTCACCGCCGAGTTCACCGCCTGGGCCGGTGACCGAACCGCGTACGTCCTCACCTACCGAGAGTCCCACCGCGGCGCCCCACCCACCGTCGACGCCGCCGACGAGCTCGTCCGCACCGTACGCTTCTGGCGGGAGTGGGCCGACCAGTGCACCTACCAGGGCCCCTACCGCGAAGCCGTGATCCGCTCCCTGATCACCCTCAAGGGCCTCACCTACGCCCCCACCGGCGGCATCGTCGCCGCCCCCACCACCTCCCTGCCCGAGGACATCGGCGGCGAACGCAACTGGGACTACCGCTACACCTGGCTGCGCGACGCCGCCATCACCCTCTCCTCCCTGCTGCGCACCGGCTACCGCGACGAGGCCAAGGCCTGGCGCGAATGGCTCCTGCGCGCCGTCGCCGGCGACCCCGAGAACCTGCAGATCATGTACGGCATCGCCGGCGAGCGCGAGCTCACCGAGTCCTCCCTCGACTGGCTGCCCGGCTATGAGGGCTCCCAGCCCGTCCGCATCGGCAACGGCGCCGCCGGGCAACTCCAGCTCGACGTCTACGGCGAGGTCGTCGAAGCCCTCCACCTCGCGGACACGAGCGGCGTCGTCCGCAACGACCACGCCCACCAGCTCCAACTGCGCCTGATCGAGTACCTGGAGGACCACTGGCAGGAGCCGGACGAGGGCATCTGGGAGGTCCGCGGCCCGCGCCGGCACTTCGTCCACTCCAAGGTGATGGCCTGGGTCGCCGTCGACCGCACCATCAGACTGCTGGAACGGACCGGGGAGCAGGGCCCGTTGGAGCGCTGGCGCGCGCTGCGCGACACCATCCACGCCGACGTCTGCGAGAAGGGCTACGACCCGGAGCGCAACACCTTCACCCAGTACTACGGCGGCAAGGAACTGGACGCCTCGCTGCTGCTGATCCCCCAGGTCGGCTTCCTGCCCGCCGACGACAAGCGCGTCATCGGCACCATCGAGGCCATCCAGCGCGAACTGTCCACCGAGGACGGCTTCGTCCTGCGCTACCCCACCCACGACGAGTCCGGCAACAACGTGGACGGCCTCTCCGGCCACGAGGGCGCCTTCCTGGCCTGCTCGTTCTGGCTGGCCGACGACCTCGCCATGATCGGCCGGGTCCAGGAGGCCCGCGAGCTGTTCGACCGGCTGCTCGCGCTGCGCAACGACGTCGGCCTGCTCGCCGAGGAGTGGGACCCGCGCCTCAAGCGCCAGGTCGGCAACTTCCCCCAGGCCTTCAGCCACGTCCCGCTGATCGACACCGCCCTGCGGCTCACCGCCTGCGGCGCGGCGTACCCGTCCGCCCAGCCGGACGGCCCGGACACGCTCCCGATCCCCGGCCAGCGCACCACCACCGAACCCGCCGCGACGGCTGCCGTACCCGGGAGCCGCTCGTGACCCCCACCACCAACATGACCGCCCCGGCCACGGGCTGGCCCACGGGCCACCGTACGGCGCCCTGGGCCGGACCGGAGCGCGAGGACGCCGAACGCGACCGCATCCTGGCGCTGCTGGACCGGGCCTCCTACGCCGGCGTCCGGGACATCCTGGCGGGCGGGCACGACGCCAACCCGTCCAGCCGAACAGCCGCTGGAAGGCTGCTCAGCCTGCTGCCGGACGTGCCCCACCGGGTCCAGGACGCCCTCTGGTTCGCCGAAGCAGCCGCTGCCGTGCTCGTCCGCGACCTCGGGGTGCGGCAGATCATCCACATCGATCACGGCTTCCCCAACCACCCGCCCCGGCGCAACGTCCACGAGATCGGCCAGGCCATCGACCAGGGCTGCCGCACGGTGTACGCGGACGCCGAACCCGTCGTCCACGCCGTCTCGCGCTGCAGGCTCGCCTGCAACGACCACGTGACCGTCGCCGCCGTCGGCCTCGGCGACGGCGCGCACCGCGTCCTGGAACACCCGGCCGTCGCCGCCCACCTCGACCCGGCCCGGCCGGTGGCCGTGCTGTGCACCACGCTGGAAACTGTCCCGGACGCGGTGACCAGCACCCTCACGGCCGACCTCGCCCGACTGCTGCCGGCCGGCGGGTATCTGGCGGCATGCCAGCTGTCCGTCGAGGACACCCGCCTGGCCCAGCAGGTCGACGACGCGATGGCCACCGCGCTCGGCGGCCGGTGGGGACGCCTGCGCACCCCCGCCCAGACCGCGGGCCTGCTCCGCGACCTGCCACTCGTCCAGCAGCTCGGCGTCGTCGAGGCACCGCGCTACATCCCGTCGACGTACCGGCCCGCCGGCCCGCCCAGGAGCGCGGTCCTCGCCGCGATCGCCCGGATCACCCCGTACGACACGAGCCGCGCGGCCCGCCCCCGCACCACCCACACCGCAGCCTCGTCCCCCGCACCGACCGGAGGCCACCGATGACCACCACCCGCACACACGCCGAACTCCTCCTCACCGACCGGCAGGGCCGTGTACTGCTCACCCCCGGACCCGCCGGCCCGGACCTGCCGCGCGGACCCGTGCCGTTCAACCAGACGCCCCACACCGCGGCACGACGGCACGCCGAGGCCGCGACCGGCCTGGCCCAGCTGGCTCCCGGGCGGATGCTCGCGACGGACTGGCGGCCGGACACCGCGCTGTCGGTCGTCACCTACGACCACCCGCCGCTGACGGACACCCAGGTCGCCGCGCTCGTCGTCGAGGACGGGCGCCGAGGCGCACCCGTGCTGCTGGCCCCCGCCGATCTCGAGACGCGAGCCCCGGGCGCGGCTGGGCGCGTGCTGGCGCTGCTGCACGCCCGGGTCGAGGGCCGCACCGTCGAGCTGGAGCACGGCCTCCCGCGGACCCCGGGCCTGCTGGACATCCACCGTGTCCTCGCCCGGTCATCGGCCCCGGTGCCCGCCGCATGGTCACCAATTGACCACGGCGGCCCGATCACGGACGTACGCGGCTGGCTGTTCCACCCGGCCGGTCTCGTACTCGTCAGCCACGACCTGGAGACCGGCCGGACCACGCTGCCCGGCGGCGGTCTCGACACCGGCGACGCGGACGACCCGGAGGCGGCCCTGGGCCGTATCTGCGCGCTCACCGTCCACCTCTTCGTCAAGGACGCGGAGGTGATCGGCTTTCGCGGCCCGAGCGCACGCCTGGCCGCGTTCCTGCCCGGGCAGGCCCTCGCGATGCCGGCCGGTACGAGACTGCTGCGCCTACTGGTCACTCCCGACCAGGTCCTCGACCTGTGTGCCGGTCAGGTCTGCCGTGCCGAGCTGGAGGCGGCCTGCCGCTCGGTCGACCTCGAGGGCGCCGCGCAGATGCCCCGGCGACGGTCCGTTGTCGACGTCCCCGCCGAGGGGATGCCCTGGTGAACGGAGAACCGGACCGCGCTGTAACGACCGGGCCGGGGGCCGTCGACCGCCTGGGCGGTGGCGGCCGCCTGCGACCCCAGCCCCAGCTGCCCGGGGCCGCCCGGTGACCGCGACGTCCTCGCCGCTCTCCGGCGGCTACGTGTACCGCGAACAGCCCCCACGGAAAGCCGGGCCCACGTCCCTGTCCGGGGTGCGTCCCACCGGCGCCGGCCGTCGTATCGCCGTCGCGGCTCCGCTCCTGCAGGCCGAATCCCTCGCCGTCGCGCTGCGCCGCCACGGCTGGACCGCCGTGCCGGCCAGGCCCGGCGGGCGTGCCGACGTCCTGGTCCTCACCGTCGACGGCGCGACCTCGTGCCGGCCACGGATCGGGCGCTTGAAGCGGGCGCTGCCTGCGGCAGCGGCCCTCGCTGTCGGGCCGCACGACGGCTCGGTGGCGTTCGGCGCCCTGCTCGCGGGTGCGGACGGCTACCTGCCGCACGACGCGGGCATGGCCGAGACACACGACGCGCTCACGCGGCTCCTGTCCGGCCAGGCGGCGATCGGCTCCGCTTTGCTGCGCCAGGCGCTGGAGGCCGGCTGCCTGCCCACGGCAGGGGAGGGCGAGCGGCTCGCCGCCCTGCTCACCCGGCGGGAGCGGCAGGCGCTGCGGGGCGCGGCCGACGGGCTGGACACCGACGGCATCTCCCGTCGTCTCGGCATCCGCCCCAGTACCGCCCGCACCTACATCCAGCAGGCCATCGGCAAGCTCGGCGCCGACAACCGCCCGCACGCCGTCGCGATCGCCCGGCGACACCGTCTCCTCGACCCCGAACCCGAATCCGATCCTTGCCTGGGAGGGCCCCGGCCATGACCACTGACCACGCCGCCGTCGCCGCCGATGACCTGGACGTCTTGGTCCCCTGCTCCTACCGCATGGGGGACTACTGGACGTCCGGCACGGCCAGCTTCGCGCCGGACCGCTTCACTGCGAAGGCCGTCGAGGCCGCGGTGCCCGGTACCGCGCGGGCCGCCCGGGCGGCCGCCGACTTCGAGGTCCGCGTGCTGGAGTACCTCGCGGGCGCGGGCATCGCGCAGGTCCTGCACCTGGGACACGGATACCCCTACGCGCCGGCCGTCACGGGCGTGCTCGGCTGGGAGGTGGTGCAGCAGCACATTCCCGGTGCCCCCGTGGTGATGGTCTGCACCAACCGGCGCGTGTACACCCTCAACGAGGCGCTGGTGCACGCCGACGCGCCGGTCGTCACCCTCTGCCGGGATCGGCTGGGTCCGGAGGTCCTCGACGATCCTCAGGTCCGGGCTGTCCTCGACCCGGACCGGCCGCTGGCGGTCCTGCTCACCAGTGTCCACCGGCAGCACCCCGCACCCGACCTGCCGGCCCTTGTGGCGGGTCTGACCGCCCGCATGGCCCCGGGCAGCCTGCTTGCGCTGTCCCACCTCGCCGCCGGCGGCCGCCGCACCCGCCGCTGGCTGACCCGTTCGATGCGCCAGGCGACACGCGGCCGGTGGGGCAGGGTCCTCGCGCCCTGTGACCTGGCCAAGCTGCTGCTGGGTATGGAGCGCGTCGGTTCCCGGCCCGGCGACGTCGCCGCGTGGTCGGCGGACGGACGCACCCCGCCTCCCGCCGCGCACCTTCCGACGGAGGGCGGCCGGGCCCCGGCGGTTGTCGAGTACGGGGGCCTGGCCCGGATCCGGACCTGACGCCCGCCATCCGGGTTCGGGGGTTCGGGCGGCGCGCAGCAGCAACGCGCACCGCCCGCGCCCGGCACACCCGCCGCCGTCCGCAGTGCCCGTCCGCACGTCGCCCGGGCCCCGACGACTCCGGCATCCCAGCAACCGCGCCCGCCGTCGGGCGCCGACCCACCGCCGCCCCGTGCGGCCCACACCTCGAAGGATCCGTTCGTGAGCCCCGTCGCACCCGCCCGTCCCGGAACGCTCGCTCCCGCGGCAGACCACGCCCGGGCCGCCAGAGTGCCGGTGACCGGCCGCCACCCCGACACCCACCACGGCGACCCGGCACGCGAAGAGGCGACGCAGAGCCGCGCGCCCGGGAGCGGACGCGCCGCCATGGTGGTGGATGCGGTCGGCCTGCCGGAGTTAAACGCGTCCGAGCGGTGTGTGCTGGATCTGGTCTCCTGCGGGCTGGCGCGTGAGGTGGTGGCCCGGCGGCTGGGCGTGGGTGTCGAGCAGGTGGAGCGCGTCCTCGAGCGGATGTGCGGGCGGGCCCGGCTTCCGCACGCCGCGGCCCTGGTCGCCCGGCGGGTGCTGGGCCTGCGTACGGACGGCGCGGCGGACCTTGTTCCCGGGCCCGGACCTGCCCCTGAGGCGTGGGTTCGGCTGCTGCGGGTGGTGGCACGCGGCTTCAGCGTCGCGGATGCGGCCCGCCTGACGAGGATCGGGCAGGAGCCGGCCCTGCGGCTGGTGGCCGCTCTGCCGCGGGAGTGGGACACGACGCTGGAGGGGGCGGTGGCGGCCCTGGTCGGGGCGGGGCGGATCAGGCGGGAGCACTTGGACGGTGAGCCGCCGCACGCGGACGGAGCGGGCGCCAGGCGGTTGCTGATTGGGCCGCGCCGGGACATGGACGTACACGCGCGGGCAGCGGTCCTCGGGGCGCGGCGCGCGGTGCTGGTCGTGCAGGAGGAGCATCTGGCGCGACCCCTGAACCGGTGGGCCGCGCTGGTGCGCCCGGACGTCGTGACGGTGGGCGTGCACGGCCCGGGCGAGCGGGTCGACGGCCGGCTTCCCCCGGGCTGCCCGATCGTGCACCGCCCTCAGGACCTGCTCGGTGAGAGCGCGACCGCGGGCAGGATCCTGCTCGTGGCCACCCGGGACGGCGCCCAGGTCGTCGCGGACGCGCACCGGATGGTCCCGATGCCGGTGTGGGACGTGCTGGCCGTGGAGGACGTGCTGGCCCTGGAGGCCGCCGGTCTCGAGGCGGACCTGCTGTCCGACGACCGGCTGCCCGCGCACCGCCGGCTGCTGTTGTCGACCGTCACCCGGGTCAACACCGAGAGCCGGTCCCACAACGCACGAGCGGGCGCTCGCCTCGGCAAGCTGACGCGCCTGGCCCCGAGCACCGCGCGCGGCTACCGGCTGGAGGTCACTCTGTCCGCCCCGAGCCGGCCCAGCAGCGGCCCCGCCCTCCTGCACGCGGCCGCCGCCCGCCTGCGGGAGGCCGCGTTGTCGCCCGCCGCCGGACGCGTCGGCGTCTGCTGCCCCGACGACCCCACCGCGCGCCGCCTCATCACCGCCCTCGACTCCGCCGGCCCCGACGGTACCGCCGCACCGCATCCCGTCGGAGGCTTGCACCTGAGTATCCGTCAGACGCAGGCAGAGCAGCGCTCCGTGCTGCGGCACCTGCTCCGGGCCGAACCCGTCGTCGTCGCCTCCCGCGACCCGCTGCCGGCCGGCACCCCGCTCGACGCGCTCATGGTGATGGCCGCCGCACGACGCCCGTGGCAGAGCCTCGCCGTCCTCGAGCGGGCACTCGCCGAGCCCGGCCCCGACCTCCTCCTGATGACCGCTCCCGCCGACCACACCCCCAACCCGCGCGCCGACGCCTCCGGCACGGCCGATGCCGTCACCCTGGTCCGTGCCCTCGCCGCCCTGGACCCCGCTCTGCGCGGGAACCTCGCCCGGTGGGACGGCAGCCCCGACGAGGCCCTCGCCGCCGAAGGCCCTCTCTCCTGGGTCACCGTGCGCGGCGACCTGCCCGACGCCGCCCGCACCGCCCTCGCCGCCGAACTCCTCGGCGCCGACCGTAATCGTGCCCCCGACAAGCCCTCCGGGCCCACTCGTACCGCCCCGCGCCGCACCGCCCGTCCGAAGCCCGTCCCACGCCCGCCCCTGACCACGCGCCACACACCGGCCCTGGGCCGGATCCCGGGTACCCACCTGCACCGGCTGCGCACCGGGCAGCGTCTCGAGGTGGGTCACGTCGGCCTGGCCCTCGGACTGACCACGATCGAGGTCAGCCGCATCGAGCGGGGAGGCGCGCTGCCTGACCCCGCGACCGCCGAGCGTCTGCTCGACCTGTACCACGCGGGCGGTCAGGACCGTGAGGAGATCCTCGCCCTGTACCGGCAGGCCCTCGATCCTGCGGGCACGGACGGGCTCGAAGACCGCGGCCAGTGGTGGGAGCGGCTGACGTGGCTGGCGAGCAGCTCCATCGGCGGGCGGATCGCGGCAACCGCCGGCCTGCCGCCGATCGCAGGTCTCGGCCGCCGGCTCACCGTCCTGCTCGACAGCCGACTGCTGGACCGGTGCGCAGCCACGAGTCCCGGCCGTCAGGAACTCACCCGCCTGCAGGACCTGGCCGTCGTTCGCGTGGTGCCGGCCCGTGGTCCAGTGACGCCCATCGATGTCGCCGAGTTCACGTTCACCGACCCCGGCTCCCAGGCGGTGTACGCGAGCTGGGATTCCACCGGCGTCCGCTACCGCGTCGGACCGGCCGCCGCCGAGGAGGTCGGCGCAGGCCTCGACACACTGCAGGCCCATGCCCTGCATGAGCAACGCAGCAGCGACCTCCTGCAGGCGGCCGTGACCGGCGCCCTCGGGCGATGGCACCGACCGGACCGCACCACCGTCGAAGACGGGCACTCCTCCTCCCGGGACCCCGGGTGGTCGTCACGGCCCTTGTCCGCGGGCAGCGCGGATCAGCAGGTCCCGCCCGGCCGGCCGCCGCGGCCAGGCGGCCCCGCGGCGCCGCTGCCGGAAGAAACCGGCCCTCATGTCCGACCGTTCATCCGCTGAGAGGTGTCCATGACCAGCACGAATACCGGTACCGGAACCTGGGACGACGCGGTGCCGAACGGCCTGCAGATGGTCGACCACCTCGCGGGGCAGGAGAGGAACCGCCGGGTCGACCAGGAACTCGCCGCCGAACTCTCCACGCTCGTGGCCGGCCTGACCACCGCCGTACGCTCCGCGGACGCGTTCAAGGCCGGTGCCGTCCGCAGAGCGCTCGGCATGGGGATCCGCCAGATCGTCGACCTCGGCTGCGGCATGCCCCGCCGTCCCCACGTCTACCAGAGCGCGCACGACCTCGACCCCTCGGCGCTGGTGGTGACCGTCGAGAACGACAGGTGGGCGGTCGCACACGCCAGGGCCGAACTCGGCGTCAGCCATCTCACTCCCGTGATCGCGGCGCCCTACCTCACCGCGGACGCCCTCGACCACCCGGTCCTGCACGACCTCGCGGCCCTGGTCGCCGCCGTCGTCAGGCGTCTGCCCCGGGGGAGCGAGATCGCGGTGTCCCAGTGGACGATCGACGACGACATGACCCGGTGGGCCGTCAACGGCCTCCTCACGGAGAGGACCCATGGCTGGTGGGGGCAGGTGCGCAGCAGCGCCGAGATCGCCGGCGCGCTCGTCCCCCACCCTCTGCTCGGCCCATCCCCAGGCCCTGTGGCCGGGATTGCGCGGCCCGCCAAGAGGCGACGGCCCGCGCTCGGAGGCGGACGGCTCGCCGAGGTGGTCGAGTTCGGCGGCATCATCCACCTCGGCGACCCGGCACTGCCCGCCGCCTACCAGGGTGTGTCGTGACCGCGCCGGCCGTCCCGCTCGCCGTCACCCCGGACCAGTACATCGACGCGCAGGCCGAGCACAACGCCCACCTGACCCGCCTCGCCCTGGCCGGCCTGGACGCCGCCAGCGACGCCGCCAAGCGCGCCCCCGCGCTGGTCGACGAAGCCCGCACGGCCGCCCGCACAGCCGCCCGACGTTTTTACCCGCTCTGCCGGGCGACGGTGATCATCCACGAGTCGGCAGACCCCGAACTGACCATCATCCCCGAGGTCTACGACCAGCACCTGCACCCCACCGGCCGCCAGCTCATCACCGTCTTCGCCCACCAGCTGACCGCGCTGGCGCTGTACGCGCACTACCCCGAGCTGGCCTGGGCCCAGCCCAGGTGCAACGCGCTGGACAGCACACTCCCGACCCACCGGCGACGCCGGCCCGCCGCCCTGGTCCCCGGATACGGCCAGTACGTCGAGCGCCTCGTCGCCAATGCGCTGGGCGGACCCGCCGTGACCGGGCCCCTGCCCGACGAACCCCAACCCAGCGACCTCTACACCCAGCTGCTGGCCGACCCGGACAGCCCGGCGAACGCCTGCCAGGTTGACCACGGAGAGCAGGTCGCCACAGCCCTCCTCGACGCCGGCGGGCACCCGCTGCTCCACCTGGCCCTGTACCCGACCGTCGCCGACCTCAAGGACCCGGCGAAGTGGCTCACCCGCCACCAGGCGGCCGGCCCGGCCGCCACCATCACCGACGACAGCGGTACCGCGGGCGACAGGTAGAAGCCC
Organism: Kitasatospora sp. NPDC058046; assembly: GCF_042885595.1. Classification (NCBI taxonomy): domain Bacteria; kingdom Bacillati; phylum Actinomycetota; class Actinomycetes; order Kitasatosporales; family Streptomycetaceae; genus Kitasatospora; species Kitasatospora sp. NPDC058046. The sequence continues at coordinate 78,049 of NZ_JBHVRS010000027.1, read as the reverse complement.
GCACGCCGAGCCTGGCGACCACCCCGCCCACAGGCCGACACCCGAAGAAGGAGACCACCGATGAACCCCGCCGCCACGATCGCCCTGGAGCCCATCCAGGCCAGCATCCTGGAGCTGCACCGCAACGCCAGCACCATCCACACCTACAGCCCCGTCGTACGCTCGGCCCTCGTCCTCAAGTCCCTGTGCCACCCGGGCGGCGGGATCGTCGCCGCCCCCACCACCTCCCTGCCCGAACAGATCGGCGGCGAACGCAACTGGGACTACCGGTACGTGTGGCTGCGCGACTCCGCCCTGACCATCACCACCCTCGCCCGCCTCGGCCACACCGAGGAAGCCGAAGCCTGGCGCGACTGGCTGCTCGCCGTCCTGGGCCCCGACGCCTCCACCTTCCAGATCCTGTACGGCCTCCACGGCGAATACGACCTGCCCGAGAACGAGTTGGGCCACCTGCCCGGCTACGAGGACTCCCGGCCCGTGCGGGTCGGCAACGGCGCCGCCGACCAGCTCCAGCTCGACGTCCCCGGCGAAGTCGCCGACGCACTCCTCGCCGCCGAAGACGCCGGCCTTCCTCCCTCCCGCGACGCCGACGCGATGCTGCGCGCCCTCGCCCGCTGGGCCGAAGACCGATGGGCCGAGCCGGACGAGGGCATCTGGGAGGTCCGCGGCCCCCGCCGGCACTTCGTCCACTCCAAGGTGATGGCCTGGGCCGCGATCGACCGCACCATCACCCTGCTGCGCCGACGCGCCTCCACCACCGCCGACGAACTCGCCCACTGGCAGCAGCTGCGCGACCGCATCCACGCCGATGTCTGCGAACGCGGCTACGACCCCGAACGCAACACCTTCACCCAGTACTACGGCAGCCGGGAACTCGACGCCTCGCTGCTGCTGATCCCCCAGGTCGGCTTCCTGCCCCCGGACGACAAGCGCGTCATCGGCACCATCGAGGCCATCCAGCGCGAACTGTCCACCGAGGACGGCCTCGTACTGCGCTACCCCACCCACGACGAGTCCGGCAACAACGTCGACGGCCTCTCCGGCCACGAGGGCGCCTTCCTGGCCTGCTCCTTCTGGCTCGCCGACGACCTCGCCATGATCGGCCGCCTCCAGGAGGCCCGCGAACTCTTCGACCGGCTGCTCGCACTGCGCAACGACCTGGGCCTGCTCGCCGAGGAATGGGACCCCCGGCTCAAGCGCCAGGTCGGCAACTTCCCCCAGGCCTTCAGCCACCTCGCCCTGGTCGACACCGCCCTGCGGCTCACCGCCTGCGGCGCCGCATACTTCTCCGCCCAGCCGGACGGCCCGGCCGCGCTCGCGATCCCGGACCAGCACGCCACCGCCGGACCGGGTGTCGTACCCGCGCACCGCGTTGCCGTCGCCGACGGCATCGGAGACGCGCAGTGACCGGCCGCCACTTGTTCGCTCACCAAGTCGACGCGGTGGCAGCCGTACGCGGGGTGCTGTCGGGCGGTGCCCGGCGGGTCACGGCGGTGCTTGCGTGTGGCGGGGGAAAGACGCGCATCGGTGCCGAGGTCGCCCACCAGGTGGCGAGCGCCGGCGGCGGTCGCAAGGCCGTGGTGGTGCCGACCCTGGAGCTGGTGACCCAGACCGTTGCCGAGTGGTCGCGGCACCTGGGCCGGCACGGACTCGGGCAGGTGATCGCCGTCTGCTCCGACAAGGAGGTGCTCGCCTCCACCACCCTCCTGTCCGGGGACTGGACGGTGACCAGCTCCCCTGCCGACCTCGCCCGGTACACCTCCGCCCCCGGGCCGGTGACCATCGTCTGCACCTACCAGAGCCTGGGGGTGGTGAGCGCCGCCCAACTGGTCCACGACATGCCGGAGGTGGACATCGGCGTGATCGACGAAGCCCACCGCACGGCCGGCGCGGGAGGCAAGGCGTGGGCCGTCGTCCACGACCAGCACGCACTGCGCTTCACCCACCGGCTCTACCTGACCGCCACGCCCAAGATCGTCACCGGCGGGGACGACGTCGTGAGCATGTCGGACGAACGGGTATTCGGTCCGGTCGCCTACACGCTCAGCTTCGCGGACGCGATCCGCCTGGACATCCTCGCTCCCTACCGAGTCGTGGTCCCGGTCGTCGGCGACGACTCGATCGCCCAGCACCTGGAGGCCGAGGGCTCGGTGGTGCACCTGGGCGACGCGACCGTACAGGCGCAGCAGGCCGCCCTGCAGCTCGCGGTCCTTCGCGCCGCCCACGAGTTCCACATCAAACGGCTGATCACCTTCCACTCCCGGGTGGCAGCTGCCCGGTCCTTCGCCAACACCCTTGCCCGGGTGGGCGAGCTCCTGGGGCCGCACGAGCGTCCCGCCGGGCTGTGGGCGCGGCATGTCGACGGCGCGCAGGACCCTGCGGTGCGCCGGCGCGTTCTGCAGGAACTCGGACAGGACGGTGATCTCCTGCGGGTGGTCGCCAACGCTCGGGTCCTGGGGGAGGGTGTGGACGTTCCGGCCGTGGACGCCGTGGCCATCCTTCACCCGATGGGGCCAATCGCGGCTGTGCAGGCGCTCGGCCGGGCCGGACGGCGGGGGGACCGCCGCATCGCCAAGGTCGCCACGTACATGATCCCGGCGTTGCTGAAGCCTGGCGAGGATCCGCACGAGGCACTGGCCGCCTCGAGCTTCGCCGGGGTCTGGCAGACGCTGCAGGCGCTCGCCGCGCTCGACGGCACCGTGGCCGACTCGATGGAGAGCGCCCGTCGCCGGCTGGGCCGAAGCGGCGGCCGGGACGCCGGGGAGGCCGTCCCCAGGGCCCTGATGCCGTGGTTGCACGTCACGGGGCTCCCGACGCCGAAGCTGCCGGACTTCGCGCGGGCGATCACCCTGCAAGCGGTCCGGATGACCACCACGAGCTGGGAGGAGTACATCGGCGCGGCCGAGGCCTACCGCGCCGAGCACACTGATCTGCTCGTTCCCCAGCCCCATCGCACCGACTCCGGTCTGCGCCTGGGGGATTGGATCAGCCACCAGCGCGCGTTCTACGCGGCGGGCCAGCTCAGCCGCGACCGGATCGCGCAACTCGACGCGCTCGGGATGATCTGGAACGTCCCCGCCCATGAGCTGGAAATCCTCCTCGCCCAGCTCCGGGCGCACCGGGAGGAGCACGGGCACCTGCGCATCGCCCGGGACTGCGTGCAGACCGGACCGCACGGACAGCCGTTCAAACTCGGCGAGATCGCCAAGACCCTGCGTGGCGCCTACGCCAAGGGAGCCGTGCCCGAGGCCAAGGTCAAGGCCCTCACCGCGGAGGGCTTCGTGTGGGATCCGGCCGCCGCCGAGTGGCAGCGGTTCCTCGCCGACCTCACCGCCTTCAAGCTGGCCAACAAGCACCTGGACGTGCCGCAGAGGCACCAGGTGGACGGACGCAAGGTCGGGAGCAGGGTCTCCGAGTGCCGGAACCGCCCCGAGCGGCTGACGGCCGCGGAGGTGGCCGAGCTCGACCGCCTCGGCTTCATCTGGGACGCGCTCGAGTACCGCTGGAAGCAGATCATCAAGGCTCTTCGCCGCCTCAAGAGGGAACACGGAAGCCTGCAGTTCCCCCGCGGTCTCTACATTGAGGACCCGGGCTTCCGGCCCCAGGCCTGGCTGTACCAGCGCGGCAAGGAAGCGGCAGCCGGCCAGCTCACCCCCAAGCGGCTGCAGGACCTGCTCGACCTCGGCCTCGAGATACCTGTCCAACGCAAAACTCGACAATCTGCGCGCGGTCCGGAGCCCGTCCCGTAAGCCGGCACACCGTCCTGGACCGTTCCGACACCACGACCATCCCCAGCACGTCCCACCACTCCTGCCGGAGAACCACGATGACCACCACTCCCGTCGGCCTACCCGTCTCGCCCACCGGTACCGCCACCGCACCCGCGGCACACGCGGAACTCCTCCTGACCGACCAATGCGGCCGCGTACTGCTCACCACTGGCCCGGACGGGCCGGATCTTCCCGGAGGCCCCGTATTGCCCGGCCGGACTCTCCACACCGCCGCGCAGCAGTACGCCCAGGCAGCGACCGGGCTCGTCCTGCTGACGCCCGGACGCATGCTCGCCACCGACTGGCGCCCCGACACCTCGCAAACGGTCATCACCTATGACCATCCACCGCTGACCGGTACTCACGCCGGTGCGATCGTCGTCGACGACCGTCCCCGGGCGCCGCGCCTGGTGGCCCCCGCCGATCTCCACGCCGAGGCCCCGCAGACCGCCGACCGGATCCTCGCGCTGCTCCACGCCCGGATCGAGGGCCGCACCGCCGAACTGGAGAACGGCCGTCCACGCCACCCCAGCCTGCTGGACACCCACCGGGTCCTGGTCCGGGCGACTGCCGGCATGCCCTCAGCGTGGTCACCGGTGGGCCGCGACCACACCACGGAGATCGAGGAGATGCACGCCTGGCTCTGCCACCCCGCAGGCCTCGTGCTGGTGTCCCACGACCTGGCCACCGGCCGCACCGCCCTGCCAGGCGGCCTCCTCGAACCCGGCGAGACAGAGGAGAACGCGCTGCGCCGGGTGTGCGCACAAGCGGTACGCACCAGGCCGACGAACCCGGTGATCATCGGTTACCGCGGGGCCAGCGCACGCCTGGTCGCCGACCTGCCCGGCCCGCTCCTCGGCCTACCGTCCGGCTCGGCTGTCCTGCGTCTGCTGGTCACGCCCGAGCAGGTCGTGGACCTGTGCGCCCAGGTGGGCGCCGCCGAGGCGCAGGCCGCTTGGCGGGCGCTCGACCTCGCGGGCACAGCGCAGCTCGGCGGGCGGCGCTGCGTCGTCCCTGTGCCGGCTGAGGGAGTGGCTTGGTGAGCATCGACGACGACTCGGTCGAGGTGCCGGGGGGCGAGGTGGCGAACGGGCCGGGGCTGGTGAACCGGCTGGGCGGCGGCGACCGCCACTTCCACGCTGACCGCGAGGTCGCCGCCGAGTTGGAGGCTTTCGCGGGCGGGGTGGCCGGTGCGGTGCGCAATGCCCACGCGTTCAAGACGGCCGTGGTCCGCTCCGCTGCCGCCGCGGGCGTGCGCCAGTTCCTCGATTTGGGCTGCGGCATCCCGCGTGAGCCCTACGTGTACCAAGTGGCCCGGGAGTACGACGCCGGTGCCCTGGTCGTCTCCGTCGAGCAGGACCCCAGCGCGTTCGGCTGGGCGTGCGACTACCTCGAGTGGGACGAGCGCACCGTGATGGTGAACGCCCCCTACCTGACTGCGGGTGTACTCGATCACCCGGTCGTCGCCGGGAGCCTCGATACGGCCGAACCCGTGGGCGTGCTGCTGGTCTCCGCATCCCACACCGCGCCCCTGGGCGAGTTCGGGTTCGCGAACCTGATCTGGTCCTTGGTTCGGCGGCTGTGCCCCGGAAGTCTCCTCGCGGTGTCGCAGTGGGCGGCTGATGACGACCTGCTGCGCTGGGCCGTCAACGGCTTCATGGCCGAACGCACCCAGGGCAGGTGGGGCTCCGCGCGCAGCAGCAAGGAGATCGCCGCTGTGCTCAGCCGCTACCCGATGCCGTCGTGCCCGCCGGGTCCCGTCGGCGCGTGGCTGTCGCCCGGGCCCGTACCTGCCCGGGTACTGCCTGTCGCCACGCCAGCCCTGGTCGAGTTCGGCGGCGTCATCGAGATCGGCGGTGGCACCGCCTTCCCATCCCGGCTGCCCGGGGGCGCCCTGTGAGTGCTGCGGTCGCCGGGCCCAGCGTGCGCCGAGGCAGGCGCGCGGTGATCGCCCTCGAGTTGGGACCTGGCGGCTCAGTCCCGGCGCCATGTCTGCCCGGCGACGGTCGGTGCGTCACGGTTGCCGGCCCCTCGCTCCATGTCGAGTCCCTGAGTGTCGCGCTGGGTCGGCGTGGCTACCACGTTGCGCCGGCCCAGCGCGGGCGCGGACGGCTGCCTGCCGTACTCCGAAGGCGTCGAGGAGGTCGAGGCTGCTCTCGCGCCGGTCCTGTCCGGTCGGGCCGCGGTCGGCTCCCTGCTGCTTGCACCGGGCTCTCGCGGGCGCCGTCCCCTCGCCGGCCGGAGAGGGGACGAGCAGCAACGGCTGAGCACGCTGCTCATCCCGCCGCACGTGGCAGTGCTGCAGCTGATGGCTGACGGCCTGACCACCGACGACATCTCCCACCGTCTCGGTGTCAGCACCATCGACACCGACCCCTTCCCGAAGGGCCCCTCGCATGACCACCACCCTCTCCGCTCCGGTCCTGGACGGCACCATCCCCTGCTCCCACCGGATGGCGAACCACTGGCGGTCCGAAAACTTCAACTTCGCGGCGGACCGGATCGCCGCCCGGGACGTCGAAGCGGTCGTGCCGGGGGTGGCCCGAGCCGCCCGCGCCTCCGCGACGTTCGAGCGCCGTGTGCTGGAGCACCTCGCCAACGCCGAGGTCGGACAGGTCGTGCACCTCGGGCATGGATACCCCACGCCGACCGCAGAGGGCGGACTCGACTGGGAGCGCGTCCAGGACCGCCAGCCCGGCACGCCGGTGGTGCTGGTGTCCACCGACAGCACCGTCTACACCCAGTCCGAGGCCCTGGTGCACGCCTCGGCACCGGTGGTCACCCTGCGCCAGGACCACCTCAGCGCGACGGTCCTCGACCACCCGCAGGTCCAGTCCGTCATCGACCCCACGCGGTCGGTCGCCGTCCTGCTGACCAGCCTGCACCACCAGCAGCCCGCGCCCGACCTGACTGCCCTCGTGACGGGCCTGGCCACCCGGCTCGCCCCAGGGAGCCTGATCGCACTGTCACATCTGGCCGCGCCCGCCCGCCGCACGCGCCACCGCCTGACCCGCCTCATGAACCAGACCACCCGCGGCCGGTGGGGGAAGGTCCGCGCACCCGGCGACATCGCCGCGCTGCTCCTCGGCCTCGAACGCGTCGGCTCCCGCCCCGGCGACGTCGCCGCGTGGACGGCTGACGGACACACGCCGCCCGCCGCCCAGCGCCTCCCCTCGACGGGCCCGGCCCCGCGCGTGATCGAGTACGGCGGCGTGGTCCGCGTCCCCCACACCGGCCTTCGCCCGCAGGCCCGCCGGGCCGCAGCGCTGTGAGCCCCGGGCTGGACGAGGTCACCCTGCCCGCGTTCGACGAGGACGACCTACGGGTGCTGGACCTGGTGGGCGGCGGGCTGCCGCGCGACGCGGTGGCGCGACGCCTCGGCGTGCCCGCGGAGGAGGTGGCCCGCACCCTCGACCGGATGTGCATCCGAGCCCGGTTGCCGCACGTCGCATCCCTGACCGCCCGCCGGGTGCTCACCCGCCGCGCTGACGAACCGGTCGACCTCCCGCCCCGGGCCCAGCCCGGGGAAGCCGGGCAGAACCAGGTCCGGCTGCTCGCCCTGGTGGCGCGCGGGCTCACCGTGGCGGACGCGGCCACCTTCCTGGGAATCGGACCGGACCACGCCAAGCCGCTGGTGACAGAGCTGCTGGCGACCTGGAGCACCACAGTGGAAGGGGCGGTAGCGGCCCTGGCCGCCGTCGGGCGGATCGGATGGGAGCAGCTGTGCGGGGACCTGCAGCCCGTGGCCCGGACGCACGGTGAAGAGCCGCCGGGCGACGGCGCCCGGCGGCTCATGACCGGGTCGCGCCGGGACCTGGCAGTGCACGCGCGGGTCGCCGTGCTGGAAGCGCGTCGATCTGTGGTGGTCGATCAGGAAGGGGACCTGGCGCTGGCCGTGGCGCGATGGAGAGCCGCAGTGGGCCCGGAGGTGGTGACCGTGGGCGTTCACGCTCCCGGGCAGCGGGTCGTGGGCCGGCAGCCGCTGGGCTGCCCGATCGTGTGCCGGGCCCGGGACCTGGCCGGCGCGGTCGCGGGGCCGGGCAGGGTCCTGATGGTCACCACCCGTGAGGGCGTCCAGGTCCTGGCAGAGGCGCACCGCACGGCTGCGCTGCCGCACTGGGACACGCTGGTGGCGGAGGACATCGTGGCGCTGGACGCCATGGGCCTGGCGGTGACCGTGCTGTCGGACAATCACCTGCCAGTGCGGCGCCGGGTCCTGCAGTCGACCGTCACCCGGATCGTCGGCGACGACGGCCGCCTGCGCGGTGTGCGGGCCGGAGACCGCCTCGGCACGGCAACGCGGCTGGGTCCGGCGACCGCGCGCGGCTACCGACTGGAGATCGTGCTGTCCATACCCGGGCAGCGAAGCGACGGCCCCGCCCTGCTGGGCATGGCTGCGGACACCCTGCTGAAGGCCGCCGCCCGCCCCGGGACCGGCCGCGTCGTCGTCTGCTGCCCGGAGGACCGCACCGCCGGCCGGATCCTTGCCGCCGTCCACGCCCGCACCGCGCCCGAAGCCGCCACGCAACCCAGCATCAAGGGCCGGGCCCTGACCGCCCGGCAGAGCACCGAGCAACGGCGCGCAGCCCTCGGGCAGCTGGCCCACCGCGCCCCCGTCATCCTGGCCGCCACCGAGCCGCTGCCACACGGCACGCCGATGGACGCCCTCATGATCACGGGCGCGGCACGGCGACCGTGGCAGACCCTCTCCGCCATCGAACGAGCGCTGGCCGAACCGGCCGCGGACCTGCTCCTGTTGCTGGCACCCGCCGACCTCGCCCCGACCCGACGCGGCACCACCACAGGCCTCGCCGACGCCCTCACCCTGGTCCGCACACTCGCCGCCCTCTCCCCCTCCCTGCGCCGGCGCCTGGCCGACTGGGACCAGGGCAACGATCCCGGCGAAGCATGGAACGCGGGCGGTCCGCTCGACTGGGTCACCCTCCACGGCGAACTGCCCGACCACACCTGCGCCGCCATCGCCGACACGCTCCTGCACGCCGACCGACCCCTCGTCCCTGCCACCGCCCCGCCGAAACCCCGGGAACGAGCGCGCCGCCCCGCCGCCCGCCCCGGACAGAAGCCGCTCGGCCTGGGCCGCGTCGCAGGCCTGCACCTGTACCAGCTGCGCACCGGCACCGGCCTCGAGCTGCGCCACGTCAGTCCCAGGATCGGCATGTCCACGGTCCGGCTCAGCCGCGCCGAGCGAGGCTGCGCCCCGCTCCCCCCGGAGACCGCCGGCCAGCTGCTGGAGCTCTACCACGCGGACCGGCAGGACCGAGAGGAGATCCTCGACCTGTGCCGCCAGGCACAAGCCCCGACGGGGGGCGACCGGCTCCTCGACGGTGGCCGCCGACGGCACGACCGGCTGGGCTGGGCCGCCGGCAGCGCCATCGACGGCCGCGTCTCGCTCTCCACGACCCTGCCCTCGCTGCCCGGACTCGGGCGCAGGATCACCGTCCTCCTCGACGACGCCCTCCTGACCCGAAGCGCCGCCACGCGCCCGGGCCGACAGGACCTGACCCGGCTCCAGGACCAGGCCGTGGTCCTCGTGGTCCCGCGCGACGAGGCCTCGGGCAGCGCGGACCTCGCTGAGTTCAGGTACTCGGACCAGGGCGCCCAGTCGCTGTACGCGACCTGGGAGCCGGCCGGAGTGCTCTACCGCGTCGGGCCGGCCGCCGCCAAGATCGGCGCCGCGCTCGACGGCATCCAGGCCCGCGCCCTGCCCGAGACAACCAGCCGCGAACTTCTGAACGCGCACCTCACCGGCGCCGCCGAACACGAAAGCCTCCAACCGTGTGGTGCACCGGCCGAAGACCGGCCCACCACACGTCCACCACTCATCCCCTCAGCCACAAGCGCCGTCCCCACGGCCCTGAGCACATCACCGGGCACATCATGATCAATTTTCTTCCCTCCGCCGCAACGCCACTGGCGGACCGGATCCTCGGCGAACACCTGCGCCACCTGCGCGAATGCCAGGACGTCACCGTCGCCGCCGTCGCCGAGCGGCTGCCCGCCGATCTCCGGCCCGCCCCGGAGACCCTCACCGCGGCGGAAGCCGGGCACCACCCCCTGCTGCGCACCACGGTGCTGGCGGGCGAGGGTCTGGCGCTGGCCCGCGCCTACGGTGCTGGCCAGCACGCCGCCGACGACTGGCAGACCTGTGTCCTGGGCCATCAGCAGCACCTCGCGGCCGGGTTCACGCGCGACTGCTTCATCGACTGCGGTTTCGGATGGCCGCACCGGTACCAGGTGGTGGAGGAACGCGCCGGCAGCATCCTGATCGCCGGCAGCCACCAGCTGCCGCCGGTGCCACTGCGCACCCCCGCCGTGGAGGAGGCCGTGTGGGAGTTCAGGCCCGGCGCCAGGTCACGGCACCATCGTGAGCGTGCGTCACTGGGCGCCCTGCCGGGCACCGGATGCCGGCTGTGCCAGCCGTACTCCGCCGACCTGCTCACGGACTGGTCTGCCGTCGAGGCGTGGCAGCGCGAGGCGCACCGGGTCCGCACGGCCGTCTTCGCCGCCCGGGTCCGGGCTCCGGGCGCACCGAGCACCGTCGTCCTCCTGGACGAGATGCTTCTCCACCGCCGGGTCGGCGGCGCCCGGCTCCATACCGGGCAGATGGAACACCTGGCCCACCTGGCTGAGACCACGTCGCTGGAGATCCGCGTTGTCCCGATGTCCGCCTGCCTCCCGAACGACACGGACCGGGTCCAACTCGACCTACCCGAAGGCGCCCTCACCGTCACCCTCAGTGAGATGGACGCCGTCTACGAGGACCTCGTGGACCCGAGGCTGGCCGATCTGCTTCGCCATGCACTTGAGCCCAAGGCGAGCCTCGACATGATCCGGCGCGCAGCCGACGGCACGCTGAGCACACCGTGGTAGCCCCCGACATGCCTGGCATTGGACGCCCGCCGCAGCGCCGGCAAAGGATGTTGAAGGCCACCGCAGCGCCCCGGCCGCCTGCCGCTGCCCCAGAACGCCCTCGCCCAGCCGGTCCGAGATCGGCAAGTCTGAGGAGCCCGTCCTCTGCCGGTCCGGACTCTGGCCCGCAGCATCACCCGCACCAACAGGCCAGGCTGCTTCGGCAGCCCCGGCCCTCGTTCCCGCCCCTTTCGCCCACACCGACTGACCACGACGAGGTGACCTATGTCTGCGAGGGATCACGATGCAACCGCGTCGCCGTTCACCGGGGCCGGTGGCAGTCAGGGCGTCCAATCCTCCACCGCTCGGCGTGGTGTTTCGCCGAAACCCCACAAGGTGAACACCGCTCTGGGATGCCTGATCGCGGAGGCTGATGTGAAACGGGCATGGCTCGCGCGCGAGGTCAACCGGCTGTCCCAGAATGACGACAAGCCCACCGCCTACACCCATACCCATGTGCAGCGCTGGCTCGACGGGGCAAGGCCCAGCGAAGTGACAGCCAGGCGGGTTGTCCGCCTGCTGAGCGAACGTTTGAACCGGGTTGTCACCCTTGAGGATGCCGGGTTCGGGGAGTTGGCGCCGTTCGACCCCGCGGTCGGGTTGGATTTCCCCCGAGACCGCGAGACCGCTCTGGGAAACGCCATTACCTGCTGGAGGACCGTGCACCGCCGTGATGTCCTGCGCCTGCCCAGTGCCGCGCCCGCCGTCCTCAGCGTGGCAACGATGCGGTGGATGGCGGTGCCCGCCGATGCCCCCGTCCCGCGGGCCGGGGAACGGCGCGTCGGCCTGACCGATGTCGAGAAGGTGTGGGCGGCAGCTGCTCAGGCCCAGCTCATGGACTCCCGGTACGGGGGCGGTGACTGGCGCGACAGCAACGTGCTGGTCTGCCTGCGGTCTGCCGCACCGCTGCTGACAGGCAGCTACTCCGCGGAGACCGGACAGTCACTGCACAGCGCCCTCGCGGAACTGTCGAGGGTGTTGGGGTGGGCGGCGATGGACGCGGGGCACCACGGCGCGGCGGACCGGCTGCTGATCCAGGCCCTGCGCCTGGCCCGGTCCGCCGGGAATGTGGAGCTGGGCAGCTACGTGCTGGCCACGATGGCGCTGAAGACGTTCCTGGCCGGCTGGCCGTCGCATGCCGCGGACATGGCGGAGGCGGCGTACGAGCGGGGCAAGGGCCACGCCGCACCGAGGGTGCTGGCGTTCTGCAAGCTCGCCGAAGCCCGGGCGCTGGCCAAGGACGGTGACGGTGCGGGCGCCGCCGCCGCGCTGGTGCGCTGCGAGAACCTGCTGTCCGGGATCCATCCGGGTGCCTACGACCCCCTGTGGATCGCGTACATGACCCCCGAGCGGCTGGCCACCGACAGTGTCGAGGTGCACAGGGACCTCGGGCTCACGGCGGCCGCCCGGCGTTGGGCCGAGCGTGCTGGCACGATGCCGGTGGACCGCTACACGCGCGCGGTCGGCATCCGTCACGCCGTCCTCGGCAGCACGCACGCGATCGACCGGGACCTCGAGCAGGCCGTTGCCGACGGCTACCGGGCGCTGGGCATCCTCGCCGGGGTGCGATCGCCGCGGGCCCACAGCTACGTCCACGACCTGGTCGGCAGGCTCGATCCGTGGAACGGTGATCCGCGGGTGCGTGAGCTCACACAGCGGGTCCGAGCCGACCTCCCACCGTCGACCTGAGGAGTCGGGTGCCCGGGGACGTCCTTCTCCGGGTACCCGGCCACCGGCTGGGAGGGAACAAGGCCGTTCAGGCGAGGACCCCGGTCCGGCGTGCGAAGTCGCGGACGCCGGGCGCCGGCATCGCCGTGTAGAGCAGTTCGGAGGTGAGCGCCTGCAGGGCGGGACGGCGGGCCTCCTCCGGGGCCACCCGGTCGACGAACTGCAGTGCGGCCAGGGTACGTTGCTGGTCTCCGAGGCGCATCCACATGCGGGCGGTGTCGGTGCCCCAGCGCGCCTGGCGCTCCGTGGTGGGCAGAGCGGCCGGGTTGATCCGTTTCGCGTACGGGACGGCCCGGTCGGGCTCGCCGAGCACCGTGTGCACGCCGACCCGGTACAGGTCGACCTGCGCCTGCGTCGCCCCTACCGTGAACAGTTGCCGCTGCGGGAGGCCGGCCGGCAGTCGGTCGACCGCCTCGGCGGCGCCGGCCAGCAGGTCGTGGGCCGTGCCGGCGTCGTGGGCGCACGCCGCGGTGTAGGCGGCCGTCATCCACAGGCTGGCCGCGACCGCCCGGGCGGCGGGGCCGTGGGCGTCGAGGTCGTGGGCTGTGCGCTCCAGGAGGGCGACGGCCGCAGCGGGGCGGCCGGCGCGGCGCATGGTGATGGCGAGGACGCGGACGGCTTCTCCGACAGCGACCGGGTCGCCGCTGTGGTGGGCGGCCTGCACGGCCCTGTCGGCCGTGGCCCAGGCGAGGTCGGAGTGGTGCTTCGCTGCGAGCTCCGTGGCCAGGACGTAGCCTCGCGCGGTCAGGGCATGGGCACGCTCGCGGGCGTCGCCGTTGGAGGAGTCGCGGTGAGCCTCGGCAGTGGCGATCAGGCCTGGCAGGGCGGCGCCGAGATCGCGGTAGCGCGAGGCCGTGAAGTGCGCCCGGGTCGCGGCGAGCAGCCGGTCGAGCTGTGGGAGCGAGATCCCGGACACGGGTGCAGGCGGTGTGTAGAGAAGTCCTACCAGGCTGTCGGCGGGGTCGACGGAACCGGACTGCGCCGGGCTTGCTGCCGATGCCGGCGGGATCGCCAGGGGAGCGGCGGCGGCGACACCGAGCATCAGCAGCAAGTTCCGACGACGCATGGGGTCCTCCGGGTCCGACGTCCTGTCCGCCACGATAGCGCCGGAAGTGGCACCGGGGGCTTGTTGTGGCCTCAACACCCCTGCCGAGCCGCCGAGTTTGTACGTTCTGAGGTCGATCTCCAGTGCGTCCTCGAAACGCAGGAGCGAGTGGGGCGACGGCCACATCTCGCCGTTCTCGATCCTGCTCACCGCCGAAGCCGAGTATCCGGTTGCCTGCCCCAGCTGGGCCTGTGTCATCCGCCTGGCGGCGCGAGCACCGCGGATGACTGCTCCGAGATCACGGCTCCCTTTGGGCGAAGTAGCCATGCGACTCCCCAACTCCCCTTTCCTGCAAGGGTAGTGGGACTGGCCGCCCGGTGGGCCGGTTCACAGGATGTGCGGGTCCCGCACGTCGTGTGCGGGTCTTGCCCGAGGGACTTCCCTGCCGAATCCGGGCGCGGTGTGCTGAGTCCCGGTGTCCGACATGGGACACCGCCCCGAAATGGCGTGGACATGTCCAAGGCGTGGAAAAGTGCCCCCCTGAAAGTGCCTTCCGCGGTCCTGCGATCTGGTGTGTGCTTGGTCCTCCGCACGACGCGCTCGCCGGTCGGACGCCGGGCAGCCCTGTGTGTCCAGGCCCTCCGTCGGCAGGGGCAGGTGTTCGCGGGCAGCCCCAACGGCGGGGCCCGGACCGGCGCCGGAGCGGGATCAGGTGTGTGGGACGCCCTTTCCCACGATGTACAAGGAGTCTCGATTCTCGATGCGGCTTGTGATGGTTGACGGCATCGACCTGGCCGGGAAGACCGAGCTGGTCAAGGCTGTGGTGGGGTACCTCGACGATCGCGGTGTGGTGGCGCGGCGCCACCGTGGGATGCTCACCCGGCGCCATCCGCTGGACCGGCCGCTGCGCCGGTTGTCCATGGCCCGGCAGCCGGACAGTGCGTTCACCACCACCGCGTACCTGTTCGCCGGGTTCGCGCTGGACCACCTCCTGATGAGGGTCCGCCCGCGCACGGCCGGGGACTGCGAGGTGCTGATCCAGGACGGCTACGTGGACCGGACCGCGGCCTTCGGCATCGCCGGCGGCCCGTACCTCGCGGCCCGGGCGGCGCTTCGCTGGCCGTGGATGTTCACCCGCTTCGAGCTCGCGGTCCACGTGACCGCTGACATCAAGACCCGCGCCGAACGCCTGCACGGCCGCGACCACGTGGACGTCCGGGACCTGCGCAGCGCACAGGACGAACCGTTCTCCGACCGCTTCCACCAGGCGCTCGCCGTGATGGGACGCCGTCACCGGCACCTGATCACCATCGACACCACCGGTCGGGACGTGGCCGAGAGCGCCCGTGAGCTCGGCGACGCGATCCTCGCCCTCTCCCGCCGCTCTTCGCGCTGACCGACGCGCCACCCGCCAGCCCCCTGACCTCGACCGGAGGCGATTCATCATGCCCGCCACCCTGTTCGACCCGGCGCGCCGCGCCGACAGCGGCCACCTGTGGCACCCGTGGAGCCCGATTCGCAGTGACAGCCCACGCCTGTTCCTGACCAGCGGTGAGGGTTGCCGCGTCACCGACGACACCGGCCGCAGCTACCTCGACCTGCGCGCCGGCACCCTGAACGCCACGGTCGGCTACGGCGAGCAGCGCGTCGTGGACGCGATCGCCCGTCAGGCCCGGCAGCTGATGACGTGGGACCTGGCGGAGGTGGCCACCGAGCCGGCGGCACTGCTGGCCGAGCGGATCGCCGCGCTGTGCCCGCAGGGCCTGTCCCGGACCCTGTTCTGCAACTCCGGGTCCGAGGGCGTCGAAGCCGCCCTCAAGATCGCCCGGATGTTCCACTGGATCACCGGAGACAAGGAGCGGACGGTCGTCGCCTCGTGGGCCGACGGGTACCACGGCGCGACGACCGCGGGGATCGCCGCCACCGGGGCGGCATTCCGCCGTGACGGCGCCGGGCCGCTCCCGGAGGGGTTCCTGCACCTGGCCACGCCGAGGTGCGCCGCCTGCGCGGCGGGCGCGCCCGGGCACGAGTGCCGGGTTCCCGGCGTCGGGGAGTGGGAGGCGCAGCTCGCGGCGGTCGGCGCGCACCGGGTGGCGGCGATTCTGGTCGAGCCGGTGCTCAGCGTCGGCGGGGTCGTCGTGCCGCCGGACGGCACCCTGGCCGCGTTGCGGGCGCTGTGCGAGCGGCACGGCATCCTGCTGATCGCCGACGAGGTCGCCACCGGGATCGGCCGCACCGGGCACATGCTCGGCTTCCAGCACGACCTGGGCGACGGCACCGGCCCGGACATCGTGGTCACCTCGAAGGGGCTGGCCGGCGGGTACGCGCCGCTGGCCGCCGTCACGGTGCGCGAGGACATCTACGAGGCGTTCGCGGACGACCCGTACCTGGGCGGGCTGCGGCACGGGCACACCACCGGCGGCCACGCGACGTCGTGTGCGGCGGCGCTCGCGGTGCTGGACATCGTCGAGGGCGAGGACCTGCCAGCCCGGGCCGCCGCCGTCGGCCGGGCCGTGCGCGAGCAGTTGTCAGCCGATCTGGCCGGGAACCCGGCGGTGCGGGAGGTGCGCGGCCGCGGGCTGCTGATCGGCGTGGAGACCTCGTCCATCGGAGCGGCGCAGGACGTCGCCGCGCTCGCCCAGCGGGCCGGCGTCCTGGTGCGGGCGTTCGGGCCGGTCCTCACGATCGCGCCGCCGCTGGTCATCACAGAGGCCGACGCCCTGGCCGGCGCCCGGACCGTGGTCGACGCCCTGCACGCCGTGGGCGGTGCGCGGTGAGCGGCGGGCGCGACACCGTGGTGCTGCCGTGCGCGGGCACCGGAAGCCGCCTCGGGCTGCCGATCGCGAAGGAACTGGTTCCCACCGGGCCGGGGCGGGTCGCCCTCGACCACACCCTGGACCTGCTCGCCCAGCACGCCGAGCGGCTTCGCGTGGTCGCCGTGCTCGGCCCCGGCCGGGAGGCCACCGCCCGCCACCTGACGGCCCGCTGCGCCGACCTCGGCCTGCCGCTCGCGCTCTGCTCGCAGGACGCGAAGCTGCCGGAGTCGACCGGCGCGGTGCTGAGCTGCGCCGCCTGGTGGGGCCCGGCCACGGCCGTCCTGCTGCCGGACCAGATCCTCACCCGCCCGGTCCCGCACGCGATCGGCGGCCTCCTCGATCTCGTTGGCGCCGGTCACCGGGCCGCGTTCCTCACCGCCGCCGAGAGCGACCCCCGGCGGCTGGCCGTCGACGGGGCCCTGCTCCTGGAGACCGCCGCCGGCGATCCGTGGCCGCGGGTCGCCGACTTCGCGGACAAACCCGGCCTTGAGCGGGCTCACCGCTTCAACGCCGTCTGGTTCGCCTACGCCTTCGCCGGCGCCCACGGCCCCTCGGTGCTCGACGTGCTGCACCGCGCGACACTTCACCGGCCGCTCGGGCCCGGGGGCCTGGCTCCGCTGCTCGGCGCGCCGACGCTCGACGTCGGCCCGTTCACCGACCTGGGCACCTGGCCGAGCCTTGCCGCGACGATCACCGGGAGCGCCCTGTGACGACCGTCCTCATCCACTCCGGCCCCTACCCGGTGGACAACCAGCTCGGCGGCATCGGGATCCGCCTGTGGGAGACGGCCCAGGTCCTGGCCGACGCCGGCCACCGGGTCACCATCGCCGCTCCGCGCCCCTCCGGCTTCACCCACCCCGGCGTCACCGTCACCAGCAGGCCGTGGGAGGAACTCCTGCCCGCGCACCGGGTGCTGGTCACCACCGACCTGCCCGACACGCGGCTGCTGCTCGCCGCCCACAGGGCCGGCATGTTCCTGGTCGTCGAGAACGCCCCGCCGATCGAGCACCTGCACTACGACACGCTGGCCGGCGCCGACGGGCAGGACCTGTACGCGGACACGGTCGCGCGCTGGCGGCTCCAGCTGATGCTCGCCGACCACGTCCTGGTGCGCTCCGAGGCCGAACGCGCCTCCACCCTCGGCGCGCTGGTGGCCACCGGCCGCCTGTCCGCCGCCCACCACCGCGCCGCTCCCGCCCTCGACCACCTGCTCAGCCTCGTCCCGATCGGCCACAACCGGCACTCCGCCCAGAGCGCAGTCGCCGCGCCGACCGGGCCTGCGGTGGACATCGTGTGGAGCGGCGGCGCGTGGGAGTACTGCCACCCCGCCCCGCTGCTGCCCGCCCTGGACCATGCCCGCGGCCTCGGCCGGGAGCTGACGCTGCGCCTGCTGTACGAGCCCGGCCCCGCCTTCCGCGCCCAGATCCGGGCCCTGGGCCTGGACAACCTGGTGCAGCTTCCCGACGGGCCGCTCGGGCACCACGGCCGGGACCGGATGCTGAAGGGCGCCCGCTGCCTCGCGGTCACCGGAAGCCGCACGGCGGAGTCCCAGACCTGCCACCGGCTGCGCCTGCGCGATGCCGCCCTGTACCGGCTGCCGGTCGTCGTCGACCCGCACGGCGCCACCGGCGAGGTGGTCGCCGCCCTCGGCATCGGCCCCGTCGCCGACCCGGCCGACCCGAGGGCGCTCGCCCTCGCACTGATCGCCGCCACCGACGACGGCCCCGCCCGCGACGGCCACCTCGCCGCGCTCGACCGGGCCGCTCCCCGCTTCGACCTCGAACGCCACCTGCAGCCGCTCCTGCGGCTGATCGCCGGGTGCCGGCCCGCGCCCGACCGCGACGACCCGGCCCACCGTGCTGCCGTGGCCCGGCTGCTCGCCGACACCCCGGCCCTGACCGCCAGCGCTCCCGCCATCATCTGACCGACCGGAGGCTCCCGTGCCCGCTCCCGCCATCACCCGCCGAACCCCGGCCCGCGTCACCGCCCCTCTCCAGCTGCCCGGCTTCACCCCGGCCCCCGCCGCGCCCGTCGTCACCACCGGCTGGGGCGTCCCCGAGCCCGCGGCCCGCCACCGGATCGCCGAGGACTACCGCACCCGCGGCTACGCCGTCGTCCACGTCCCCGGCACCACCCCGGCCGAGGCCGACCTCGCCGCGCTGGCCGACGCGCTGAACCTCGGTACCGCGTTCAGCCCCCCCCAGTACCGCGGCAGCGCCCACACCCGGGGCGCGGTCAGCCGCCTCACCGCCACCGCCGACCCCGCCCACCCCTTCCAGGACCGGGCCGGGCAGAACCTCCACTGCGACGCCACCCTCCAGCACCTCGGCCAGGTCGCCACCACGGTCATGATCTGCGTACACCCGGGCCGCTCGGGCGGCCACACCCAGCTCTTCAACGCCGTCCAGGCGTTCGCCGAGCTGCAGGCCGCCGACCCCGAGGCGGCTGCCCAGCTCACCCACGAGCGCGCTCTGCTGCGCACCTCCACCTTCGTCGACGGCCTGTCCACCGCCGGCCCGGCGTTCGGCCGCGACCCGTCCGGAGACCTGATCACCCGCTACAGCCTCACCGCCACCGACTCCTACCACCCCACCGCCCCCGGCCGGCAGGAGCACCTGGACCGCGCCCTCGCCGCGCTGGCCGACGCCGCCGACGAGGGCTCGCGGCACCGCGCCACCTTCACCCTCGCCGCCGGGCAGGCCCTGGTCCTGGCCAACGACAAGCTCTGCCACGGCCGCACCCCCTTCACCGACGACCCCGCCGCCCCGCGCCTGCTCCTGCGCGGCCTGTTCACCACCCGCCCCACCATCTGACGCCCGTCCGCCATCCACGCCAGGAGCACGGCATGACCCTCACCCGCGAACCCGCCCGCACCCTCGACACCGGCCCCGCCGGCCCGAGCGGCGCGCAGCTGCTCACCACCGCCCTGACCGTCCTCGCCGGGCACGAGCGCGCGGCCCGGCAGGTGATCAACCTGGTGCCCGCCGAAAACGCGATGTGGTCCGTCGCCCGACTGCCGCTCATCGCGGACCTCGCCGGCCGGTACATGTTCGACCAGCACCCCGACCCCGACGCCGCTGAGTGGCGCTTCCCGGGGGCCCGCGACGCGCAGTGGCTGGAGACCGGCCTCGCCGTCCCCCTGCTGCAGCGGATGCTCGGCGCCGCCCACGTCAACGTAAGGCCGCTGTCCGGCCTGCAGGCCATGGAGATGACGCTGGCCTGCTACCCGGCCGGAGCGCCCGTCGCGGTCCTGTCCCCGAACCAGGGCGGGCACTACGCCACCGCCGGAATCGCCCGCCGCCTCGGCCACCACGTCCTGACCCTCACCGGCCCCGACCCGCACCGCCTCGACCTCGGGCAGCTCGCCGAGCTGTGCGCCCAGACGCGCCCGGCGCTGCTCTACATCGACCAGTGCCACACCCTCGTGCCCTACGACATCGCGTCGATCACCGACACGGTGAAGAAGGCGTCGCCCGGGACTCTGGTACACGCCGACATCTCCCACCTGCTCGGCCTGGTCCTCGGCGGCGCCGTCCCGAACCCGCTCGACTGCGGGGCGGACAGCCTGTCCGCGTCCACCCACAAGTCGTTCCCGGGCCCGCAGAAGGGCATCCTGGCCACCAACAGGAGCGGCATCGCGGCATCGTGGCAGCAGGTGCAGCCGCAGCTGATCTCCAGCCACCACTTCGGCTCCGTCGCGGCGCTGGGCCTGTCCCTCGCGGGCTTCGCCGACCGCGCCGGCGACTACGCGCACACCGTCGTCGCCTGCGCCCGCTCGCTCGGCAAGCACCTCGCCTCGGCCGGCTGGGACGTCGCCGGCGCGGACTTCGGCCACACCCGCACCCACCAGCTGTGGGTCACCACCACCCCGCGCCTGAGCGCCCGGGCCGCCGCCGAGCGCCTGTACGCGGCCGGAATCCGCGTCAACTGGCTCGACGACCTGCCGCTCGGCGACCCGGCGCTGCGCCTGGGCCTGGCCGAGGCCGTCTGGTGCGGCCTCACGCCCTCGGACATGCCCTTCCTCGCCCAGCTCATCGACCAGGCCCTCACCGGCGCCCGCGAGCCGGCCGACATCGCCGCCGACGTCGCCGTCCTGCGCACCGGCGACCCGCATCCGTTCGCCGCCCACCCCGACGAGGCGGCCACCGCCGCCCTGGGCGAGATCACCGCGCTGCTCGGCGGCGGGGAAGGGGGGATGTACTGATGGCGCTGCCCGCACCCGACCTGGCGGCCGACGCCCCGTGCGTCGCGGTGTACCGCGATCTGCGCGACGGGGTGGCCCGATCGTCCGCGCAGATCGGCTACGGCTACAACCTCTACCCCGCCGCCCCGGCGACCGCCCGGCACCTGCAGCAGGTCCTCGCCGCGTGCCTGCGCGACAGGCGGATGCACGAGTACGGCACCAGGCACGACGAGCACGACCGCGCCCTCGCGGCCACCCTGGCCGGCGAGTACCTCGGCGTCCCGGTCGCCGAGGACCAGGTGATGTTCTGCGCGGGCGCGAGTGAGGGGATCGGCCTGGTCTCCCGTTACCTGACGGCGTGCGACGCCAGCATGATCCTGCCCGCGCCGTGCTACTTCGCGTTCGAGCAGACGCCGCGCCGCCACCCCCTCGCCATCGCCGGCCGCTACCGCGGCGACGGCGCCGTCCACTGGTCCGGCGGCGGCTCCCGCCACACCGCCGTCGTCGAGATCCTCCCCAACGGCGTCACCGGCACCTCCTTCCGCCCGCCGGCCGTCCAGGCCGACTTCCGCGTCCTCGACCTGGTCTTCCAGGCCAGCGGGCACGACACCCACCGGCACCTGGTCGCCGACCACGCCCGCACCGCGCTGGCCGGCCGCCTGACGGACACCGCCGTCCTGATGACCCCCTCCAAGGATCTGTCCGTGCCCGGACTGCGCTCCGGACTGCTCATCAGCGGCGACACCGCCCTCGTCGCCACCGCCCGCGACGACGTCTTCGACCGCACCGCCAGCGCCAACCCCATGGCCGGACAGCTCGTTCTGCTCTACCTCACCGTCCTGCTGATGGCCGAGGCCGCCCACGCCCCCGACCCGCGCGACTTCGCCCGGCGCCACGCCTGGATCCGCGCCCAGTACGCGCGCCACCAGGTGCCCACCTGCCCGACCGAGGCCACCTGCCGGGCGATCACCGACCACCTGGACCGCATGGCCGCCCACTTCACCGACGCCTTCCGCCTCCTCGCCCAGCACGGCGCGGACCTGCTGCACGTCAGCGACGACATGCGGCCCATCGCCGGATACTCGCTCCTGCCGCGCCTGAACGTCGACCTGCCCACCCCGGACGACCTGGTGACCTGGATCAACACCGTCGGACGGCGCTTCGACCTCAAGCTCAACCCCACGCTGCTGTTCGGTGGCGACCGCTCCTCCTGGAACACCCTCTACCCCGGCGAGCCGCGCATCCGCGTCAACCTGTCCGTCCCGCACCACGACCTCGTCCACACCCTCGACCTGCTGCGCACCGCCCGCCGCGAACTCGACCGTGTGGGAGCGCCGCGATGAGCGCCCTCACCCGCCTGATCACCGCCGCCGCCCGCACCCGGCCCGACGCCCCGGCCGTCGACGACGGCGAACGCCCATGGGCGTGGGAACGCCTGGACGCCGAGACCCACGCCTTTGCCGCCGCGCTGCTGCGCGCCGGGTTCACGGACGGGCCGCTGCTGCTCGCCGCGGCGCCCGGGCCCGCCTGGGTGACCGCGCTGCTGGGAGCGTGGCGGTCCGGTGCGGTGGCGGTGCCGCTCGACGCGGGGCACCCGCCCGCCCGCCTCGCCCGCATCGCGGCCGGGTGCCGGGCGCGCGCAGCGGTCACCGCCGACGGCACCACCCCCCACTGGGCGCCCGCACTGCCCACCATCGCGGCCGGCGCCCGCGCCGCAGGCAACCTGCCGGAGGTCCCCGACGACGCGACCGCGTGCCTGTTCCACACCTCCGGCTCCACCGGTACACCCAAGCCCGTCGTCCTGTCCCACCGCGCCCTCGCCGAACGCACCCGGGAGATGCCGGCCGCCGCCGGCCTCACCGTCACCGACCGGATCGCCCAGTTCACCTCCCCGGCGTTCGACGCCGTGCTGTGGGAGGTGCTGTGCGCCCTGGCCACCGGCGCCACCCTGGTGACCGCACCCACGCCCGCCCGCACCCCCGGGCCCGCCCTGACACGATGGCTCGCCGAGCAGCGGATCACCGCACTGACCTGCACCCCCAGCCAACTCGCCGCCACCCCCGCCCCCGATGCCGGGCTGCCCGATCTGCGGCTGCTCGTCCTGGGCGGCGAAGCCCTCCACCTGCGCCCGCTCACCGCCTGGTTCACTCCCGGCCGGCGGATCGCCAACGCCTACGGGCCCACCGAGGCCGGCATCGAGGCGTTCCTCGCACCCGACATCGGCCCGCACAACGACCCGGTGCCGATCGGCTGGCCCCTGCCCGGCGTCGTCCCACTCGTCCTCGACCACGACGACCAGCCGGTCCCGGACGGCGAAGCCGGCGAACTCCACCTCGCCGGAACCGGACTCGCCGACGGCTACCTGCACCGGCCCGAGGCAACAGCAGCCGCGTTCCCCACCGTCACCGACCCCGCCACCGGCCGGCCGGTGCGCGCCTACCGCACCGGCGACCGCGTCCGCCGCCTGCCGGACGGCCAGTACACCTTCCTCGGCCGCACCGACCGCCAGCTCAACCTCCACGGCGTACGTCTGGAACCCGGCGAGATCGAGGCCCGCTCCGTCGACCACCCCGAGGTCCGCACCGCGGCCGCCGTCCTGGACCCCGACCGGCAGCAGATCACCCTCCACGCCGAGACGACCACCGGCCTCACCCCGGCCGCGCTGCGCCGCCACCTCGCCGACCACCTGCCGCCGGCCGCAGTCCCCGCCCGCATCACCTGCCGCCCCGCGCTCCCACGCACCGCCGGCGGCAAGATCGACCGCCGCGCCCTCGCCGCCGAACCCACCGATCCCAACCCTCCGCCCGGGCCGCCCGGAACCGTGCTGCCCGAGCCGCTGGCGACGTGGTGGCACACCGCCACCGGCACCCCGGCCTCGGCCGGCGGCGACTTCTACATCGCAGGCGGCGACTCGCTGGGCGCCCTCGCCCTGCTCGCCCGCCTCAACGAGCACTACGACACCGACCTAACCATCGGCGCGTTCACCGCCGACCCCACCGCGGAGCACCTGCTGCGCACCATCGAACGGAGGAGCCGATGAACCGCCCCGCCGCCCAGGCCCGCATCCGCGGCATCC
This sequence comes from Kitasatospora sp. NPDC058046, assembly GCF_042885595.1. Taxonomy (NCBI): domain Bacteria; kingdom Bacillati; phylum Actinomycetota; class Actinomycetes; order Kitasatosporales; family Streptomycetaceae; genus Kitasatospora; species Kitasatospora sp. NPDC058046. The sequence goes on along the minus strand of NZ_JBHVRS010000027.1, from coordinate 54,501 downwards.
TCGTCGACCTCGACGGCGTCGTGCGCCTCTGGCGCCGCCAGGGCGCGAACGCCGCCGAGGCCGAACTCGGCCTGCCGCCGCGCACCCTCAGCGCCTACACCTCCAGCCGCCACAGCGACGCCGCCCACGCCGGGGCGCTCACCTGGGGGCAGTGGACCGCAGGAGTGCGCGAGCGCATGGCCGCCGGCCTCGGCACCGACAGCGCCGACCGGGCGTTCGCCCTGTGGAGCGCCGACCGCGGCGAGCCCAACCCGGCGATGGTCTCCCTTCTGCGCCGCGCCCGCGCCGCCGGCCTGACCACCGCCCTGCTCACCAACAACACCACGATCCTCGACGCCGACCTCGCCCACCACCGCCTCGACACCCTCTTCGATCACATCCTCAACTCGGCCATCTCCGGACTGACCAAGCCGAGCCCGCGCGCCTACGAACACGCCCTCGCCACCATGGGACTGAGCGCCGACCAGGTCGCCTTCACCGACGACTCCGACATCAACAGCGACGCCGCCCGCGCGCTCGGTCTGCACGCCCACCACTTCCGCGAGCCCGGCGGCGCCGACGCCTTCGAACAGCACCTCGCCGGCCTCGGCATCACCCTGCCCAGCGACCCGGGCCGCCCAACGCCGCCGGAACCGGTCAAGGCCGTCGCGCCGCCGCCCGGCCACGCCGAGCACGACGACCACCAGAACCTGAGCATCCGCTACCTCGCCACCGGGCTGCCCGCCGACGCCGTCGCCACCCGTCTCACCACCTGCGACGCCGCCTGGGCGCAGCCCACCAACGAGCACACCCTGGCCTCCGGTGGGCCCGACGGCCGCGTCACCCAGTGGCGGCTCGTCCCGTCCGGCACCGAGGCGGCCCACGCGGCCGGGCACCCCGGCGCCTGGATGCCGCAGCCCGCGCCGCCCGGCGCCGAATACCTGCCGCCGTGGACGGCCGCCACCCGCGCCGAGGCGGCCCGGCACGCCACCGCCCTGCTGACCGAGACCGCCGCCGCCCTCACCCGCACCGCAGGCGCCCACCGCGGCGGCGACCGGCTGTCCGCGGCATTGCACCTGGACACCGCACGCCATGCCCTGACCCGCCTCGCCTCGATGCTCGCCCGCCGCCAGCCGCGCCCCTGGCCCGACGCCACCCACGCCCGCTACCTCGGCCACGCCGCCACCACGCTGCTCACCATCTCCCTGACCGCCGACCCGACCACCCCCACCGGGCTCTGCCGCTCGGTGACCGCCCTGCTCCACCTGCTCAACAACCTGCGCCGCGCTTCAGCCCTGCTGCTCGGCGCCGAGACCGCCTGGCCCTGGCCCGACCTCGAACGCCACCTCGTCCCCCTCCTCGACGCCACCCTCACCGCACCCGGACCCGACGTGCTGTACGGCGCGCGCCTCGCCGCGACCTACGACGACCACCGGGCGGTCGCGCCCGCTCTCGCCGACGCCCTGCGCGCCTTCTCCGCCGACCATCTCGCCGGGCGCGACGTCCTCGAACTCGGCGCCGGCACCGGCCGCATCACCGCCCACCTCGCCTCCGGGGCCTCGACCTACACAGCACTCGAAGCGTCCCCGGACATGGCCGCCCTCCTGACTGCCCGGAACCTGCCCGGCGTGCGGCTCTTCCTCGGCGACGCCCTCGCCATCCCCCTGCCGGACGCCAGCGCCGACACCGTCGTCGAACACGAGGCGCTGCTGTTCACCGGCGACCCGCTCGCCGCCACCGACCAGGCCCTGCGGGTGCTGCGCCCCGACGGCCAGTTGGTACGCCTGCTCCTGCACGCCCACGGGGACGACCCGGCCGCCGACCTGGACGCCGCCTACCGCAGCGCGGCCTTCCAGGGCCGGCCCGCCCCGCTGATCACCGGCAAGGGCACCGACCACCTCGTCACCACCCACCTCGCCGCCGATCACGGCCTGGCCACCACCGACACCCTCCTCGCCGAGTACACCGACCAACGCCCCCTGGCCGAGGTGCTGTCCGCGCTCGCCGCCCGGGCCTGGCCCTACCAACACCAGGCCGACACCGATCAGCACGCCGCCGGGATGGCCGCCGCCGAGGAACTCGCCCAATCCCTCCCGCACGCCGGACAACCGGTCCGCTACCGCCTGCGCGCCCTGACCACCCGGCTGGAGGCACGGTGACCCTTCCGCGCCTACCGGACGGCTACGCCTGGGCCACCGGCCTCGACCACACCCATGACCTACTCACCGACGCGACCGTCCCCCTCCTGGCCACCGGCAACCGCGAACGCGACGAACGGATCGCCGCCGTCCTCGCCCGCTACGGGCCCGCCTCCGGGCCGCTCCCGCGCCCAGCCGGTGCGTGCGCCCGCGTCGTGTCCACCGGCGACGACCCGCGCCTGGGCCGGCTCGCCGCCACCGCGCTCGGCCGCCCCCACCACCACTACCCGACGCTCACCCAGGCCCTCGCCGACCCCGGCCCGGCCGGCGGCAGCGTCCTGCTCCCCGCCGCCCCCGACCACCTGACCCTCGCGCATCTGCTGCCCGCCCTCGACACCTGGACCCGCACCGGCACCCGCCTCGGACTGCTCACCGGCCGCGACACGCCCGCCGCCGTGTTCCTCCTCGCCAAGATCCTCGCCGCCGCCCCCTCGACCCCGGACGGGGCATCCGCGCTGATCGACGGCACCACCGGCCGCTCCCGCCACCTCCACCGGCCCGGCGCACCCAGGCTCACCACCGCCGACGCGATCAGCTCCCCCTGGCGCACCCTGCTGATCGACGCGCACGGCTCCGCCGCCCACGCCCACCTCGGCACCGCCGTCCTGTGCGGCCTGAGCGGCGATGCCGAACGCACCACCCGCACCGGCCACCCCGTCCCCGGCGGCTGCACCCCCACCCGGTGCAAGACCGCCCCCTCCAGCGGCCTCACCGTCCACCACCCCCACGACCTGCACACCGACGTCCTCGGCCTCTACATCTGCAACGCCATCACCCTCGGCCCCGACGAGCAATACCCCACCACCGTCAACCTCGCCCTGGACGCCGTCGACGGACACCCGGCCGCCGTCTTCGGCCTGGTGCGCGGCGACGCCGACACCACCAGCGCCGACCCGCACGCAGCCGCCGACCTCCTCCACACCGGGGCCGACCTCGGCACCGTCACCATGGACGCCAACCGCCGCGCCGCCGAACGCGGCCTCACCGCAGGGGCCGCGATCCTCCTCGGCGACCCCGACCACCACCCCCACCCGGTGCACAGCGACCGCCCCGCACCCCCCGCGCCCCGCACCAGCCACCCCCGCCCACCCGCCACCCCCACCCCCGAACGGGACCGGGAACTCGCCGACTGGACGCGGCGCGCAACCGAGGCCGCCCTGTTCGAAGCGGCCCTCGGCGACTCCCTCGCCCACCGTCCCGACCCGGGCCTCGACCAGTCCCTACGGTCCATGGGCGAAGCACGCGCCGCCGCCCAGACCCTCCTACGACGCGCCGCCCCCACCGGGCGCCTCGACCACGAAGGGCTGGAACGCCTCGCCGGCCAGTGGGCCGAGCACGCGCTCGCCCTGCTCACCCGAACCCGCGGCGGAGCGTTCGGCCGCCAGCTCACCGCACTGCGCGCCACCCACCGAACCCTCCGCACGACACCGGCTCCGCCGTGCCCGCACTGCGCGACCCCGTTGACCGCGGAGCACCTCACCAGCGTGCTCGGCCCATGCGACCGCATCACCGTCACCTGCCCACGCTGCGGGCCCGCCCACAGCCACCCCGCCAGCCAGACCCCTCTGACCGTCCACGCCCCCGCCGCCATCCACCCCGGCCAGCCCTTCACCCTCACCGTCGACGGCCCCGAACACGGCCTACTCGCCGTCCACCTGCGCCCGCGCAGCAGCCGCTCCGGCAGCTACGCCCACACCACCACCGACCTCGCGCCAGGGCCGCTGACCGTCGACCTCGACGTCCCCACCGACCTGGTACCCGAACTCGACCGGCTCTGGCTCGTCCACGCCGACCAGTTCCGCCTCGCCCTCCACCAGCGGCGCGTACCCGTCCTGCCCACCGAGTGCAACCCTGACACCAGCACCCGCACGGCGTAACCCCCGGCCGGCTACCGCAGTTGGCCCAACACCACCACCCAGCGACGAAAGCGAGACCCCAGTGATCATCTGGCTCAACGGCCCCTTCGGCGGCGGCAAGACCACCCTCGCCACCACCCTGCAGCAGGAACTGCCCGGCGCCGTCCTCTTCGACGCCGAGGACGTCGGCTTCCTCCTGCGTGACGTCTTCCCCGGCAAGTACAAGGACTTCCAGGACAACCCGGCCTGGCGCCCCCTCGTCGCCCAGGTCGCCGTCCACTGCCACCAGGAGAACGACGGCCACCCGGTGATCATCCCGATGACCCTGCTGCGCCAGGACTACGCCGCCGAAATCCACGGCGCCATCCGGGCCGCCGGCATCCCGCTCCAGCACCTCCTGCTCCACGCCGACCCGGACACCGTCCTCGACCGCATCAACGCCAGCGTCGAGTACCCCGACAACGAGACCCGCTCTGAGAAGGTCCGCGCCTTCCGCCGCGGCAAGCTGCCGATCTACACCAGCGCGTACGACGGCTGGCTCGCCGCCGACGCCGAGGTCATCGACACCACCCACCTCACCCCTCGCCAGGTCGCCGACCAGGCGTTGAAGATCATCGGCGCGCTGTGACCACCAGCGTCTGCGAGGCGATAGCGCGCCTCACCGGGCCGGCCGAGGTCGTCGCCGACCTCAGCTGGCCCGGCACCACCGCAACCGTCCGTCTCCTGCGCCGTCCCTCAGGCCAGCACCTGGTCCTCAAGGCGAACAGCAGCCCGGACTGCTTCACCCGCGAGCTGCACGCACTGCGCACCTGGACACCCGCCCTCGGCACGGCGGCACCCCAGCTGGTCGACGCCGACGAGGACGCCCGCGTGCTGCTCATGACCGCACTGCCCGGCAGCCGCCTCGACCTCGCCACCCTCACCACAGCCCAGGAACAGGACGCCTACCGGCAGACCGGCCACCTACTGCGCCGCCTCCACGAAGCCGGCCCGCCGCAGACGATCACGGACTTCGGCCGCCGGCGCGCCGCCTACCTTCGCGCCCGGCTCACCGGTCCGACCCATCCCCTCACCACCGCCGAACTCGACTTCGCCCTGGCCGCCATCGACCAGTTGGAGACCCTGCCTGAGCAGAAGGCCCTGCCCTCCCACCTGGACCTCACCGCCCGCAACCTCCTCGCCGACACCGACGAGCGCGGCCGAGTGCGGATCGCTGTGATCGACTTCGAGACCAGCCGCTACGAGGCCGCCGGCCGGGACTTCCTCCGGATCACCCAGCGCACCCTGCGTACCCGGTCCGACCTCGCCGCCGCCTTCTACACCGGGTACGGCCGGCGGCCGACCGAGGAGGAGCAGTGCCTCATGCGGTGGTGCGGGATCGGGGACGCCGCAGCCATCGCCGTCTCCGCAGCGGCATCCGGCCACCTCGACTTCTCCCGTGAGGGCCACACGGCACTGCGATCCGCCATGGCCGCAGTACGACCGGATACCTGAGCGCTGTGTCGGTACACACCGCACCCCGTTGGTACGGGGTTCCGCCCCCGAGGCCCAATCCGGGCACGCGCAACACCACCAGGCTGCCTTCAGCGAATCCGGTGGTATCCGCGGACACCCGGACCCGTTCCACGTGAGGAGCACCGCTTGCCACCGTCAGCCCCCGCGATCCGCGCTACCGTCCTGCGGTACTTGGAGCGCCACCCCGACGAGCGCGCTGCACTGCAGCCTCTGCTCGCCCTGCTGGACCGTGCCCCGGAGCCGACCAGCCGGGCGACCCTGCCCGCACACATCACCTGCAGCGCCGTCGTGATCGACCGCGAGCGGCGGGTTCTGCACATCCACCACCGGGCAACCGGCGGGCTGCGGCTCTGCCCCAGCGGGCACTTCGAGGCCGGTGACCCGAGCCTGCGGGAAGCGGCGCTGCGCGAGGTGTGCGAGGAGGCCGGCCTCGCGCCCGGCGGCCTGTGCCTGACCCCGCAGCTCCTCGGCACCCCGCTGGACATCGACGTCCACGAGATCGACGCCGACCCCGCCAAGGGGGAACCGGCGCACCGGCACTACGACATCCGGTTCGCCTTCTACCTCACGCCCGGCCGGCCAGCCGTCGTCGATCCACAGGCCGAGGAGGTCTCGGGAGCCGAGTGGCGGCCCTTCGACCAGGTCGGCTCGCCGTCGCTGCGCGCCAAACTGCTCGCCGCCGGGCTCGACGGCCGGGTCGAACCGGTGAACGCCTCCGCGGTGATCCACGACGGCCGGGGCCGCTACCTCCTCCACCTGCGGGACGACTACCCGGGGATCTGGGCGCCGGGCGAGTTCAGCCTGCTCGGCGGCGGCCGCGAACCGCACGACCGCACCCTGGAGGACACGCTGCGCCGCGAGCTCGCCGAGGAGGCCCCCGGCCTCCAACCGGGCGCGCTGGAGCCGTTCACAGTGGAGTTCGCCACCGGCACCGGAGGCCTGTGCGTGCCCGTCCAGATCTTCTTTCCGCTGTTCAGATCTGTCTCATGAGACCTGTGGTTCAGTCTTGATTCGTCGTGGCGGTACGAGACAGGTGAGCTGACGAGAGTTCCATCAGGTCCCTGGGGAGGAGAAAGTGTGGACCTTGCCTTTGTCCAGTCCGGCCTGCTGGAGAGGTACCTGGACACGGATGTGATCACCGCAGCGGAGGTCGCCGCGTTGTTGGAGCGGAGGGGCGTCCTCGACGGGACGCCGGTGTACCTCGATGAGGAGACACAGATGCCGATCCCGCCTCTGTGCGAGTTCGGCAGGTATCTCTCGACGTCCTTGCTGGATGAGACCACGCTGAAGGACTACGGGCGGGTGATTGGCCGGCTGGACGACCATCTCGCTGACCTGGACAGCGATGTGCTCTCGGCGACGGAGACTGATCTCGTTTCGTATCGTGGCCATCGGACTCAGAGGCAGAAGAAGCCGGTTGGCGGGTCGGTCTGGAAGCGGGAGTCGTTCGTCTTGGACGACTTCTACGGCTTCCTCGTCGACCGGAAGATCTTGGCGAACCGCCCGGCGCGGGTGGCCGCACGGGGACGCAACGCGTTGGCGCCACGGGTCCGGGCGGGCATGGACATCCGACACCTGACGTTCGAGCAGTACCGGTACCTCCGGGATGTTGGGCTGGGCGGGCAATTACCCAACGCCCAGGTGGATGGGACCTTCCGAGGATGGTCACCACTGCGCGGCCGGGCTGGCTCGGACATTGCCCTGGGGTCGGGGATGCGGTGGCGGGAGTGGGCGACTGTGTTATTGCCCGAGATCGGTCTGTGGCCCGGATTGCCAGGCGGAGGCGCGGAGTTCCAGCTCCAGGCTTGCGCGAAATACGGCAAAGCTCGCCCGGTCTACGTCCCCGAGGACGCCGTGGCTTCCGCTGATCTGTTTTGCGTGCTCGAGCGTCCCGACATCGTCCGCAAGGCGGCCCGGAGCCTGGAACGCAAGGCCCGTGACCTGTTCATCGTCGACGAGGTCGACGTCGCAGGTGGTCGGGTGAAGGGCGTTCAGGACGGTGTCGTGCGCGAATACGAGATGTCGGCCATGGACGCCAGGCTGCGGCGGATCACCGTCTGTGAGGGCGAGTTCGGTCTGGAGGCTCTGACCTTGTTCGTCTGCCGTGGAGGCTTGATGCCGGGGGCGGACGCCTGGAAGAGCTACCGCCACCGGGCCTGGGCACGCATGACAGCCCTCGCCGACAGCACCACGCCACTCCTGCCGACTCGGCGCTGGAGGTGGCACGACCTGCGGCATACCTATGCTCTGCGGCTTTTGACCTATCTGGAGAACCTGATGGACGGCGAGGAGCCGGACCTCAAGGCCCGCCGTCGCCGACACCGTTCGTACTTGACCGGGCACATCCGGCACAACCCGCTGCTGGTCGTCAGCCGCAGACTCGGTCACGCGAACCCGGAAACGACCTACGAGTACCTCCAGTACACGGATGACCTGATCAACGAATTCGAGGCCGCGTTCAACGGCTGGGTGGGCGACGGTGAGGCGACCTACACCGAGATCGCCTCGCACGTCCTGTCCGGAGCGAACGGGGGCCGCCGATGACCAGGCCACGCAGGAAGGTGAAGAGCCGGACGAACGAGGAACGTGCTCGGCTTCTTGCAGCGCTGGCGAACCCGGCCCCACGAGGAGGAACCGGTCCCAGGGTGGTGCAGCTCCCCGGGCGCCTCGTGGCGCTGGACCCCGCGGACTACCGCTGCTCGCTGCTGGCTGTGCAGCTTGCGGACGAGTGGGTCGAGTACGTCGCAGCCACCGAGATCGGGAGCCAGGCGGCGAACTACAAGCGCGCGATCGATCAGCTTTGCCAGTACGTGGACAAGGCGCTCGGTGCGGAGGCCGCAGGAGCAAGTCTGGCCGATCCGGGTCTCTTCGACACGCTGGTGAGGTGGGAATTGTCCCTTCCTGAGGAGTACGACGAGGGCTCGACCAGGCCCTATCTGCTGGCCTCCTCGCTACGTGTGCTGGTGATCCGGCGCGACGACCATGACGAGCGGACGGTCGCTGCGGATCTGGCCCGGCTCGCCCGCGGCCCCGCGCTCCTGGGCAGCGGGGAGAGCAAGGAGCGAGACGAGTTCACCCGCAAGGAAAAGCTGGCCCTGGTCCGGGCTGCCTGGACGAGCGCTCATGCCACCCGCAAACGCATTGAGGAGAGCTGGGCCCTCGCGGCACAGGGACGTCATCCCGATCAGGGCAGCTGGACCAACATCGCCGACCTCCTTTGGGGCCTGGCCCATGAAGAGATCACCGTCGAGGACATCCGTCGGCGGGTGCCTCTGTCACGCGAGTGGCCGTTGAATCTGGTGGAACTCACCGCCGGGCCGGGGCGGGCGCCCAGACCTTCGACCGCACGCATGCAACTGGCACGGAGGCTGGTTGCGCGGTTATATCCCACTGCCCTTGACCTGCATGCGTTCCGTGTCCTGCTGATGGACGCCACCGGCCACGCCTCCGAAGAGGTCACCAGCTTCGGCGAGGCCGGCGTGGAGTTCCTGCCGAAGGGGGTCCGGCTGACCCTGCTCAAGAACCGCGCCGAGCGGCTGCGGCACCGGGCCTTTCGCGACCAGAGCCCGCCCGAAACTCCGGTTCCAGATGACGAGGGCAGCAGCGAGACACTCACCGTGAACTGGCCCCGACGCGAGGCCAGCGAGGTGGTCCGACAGCTCATGGACCTCACGGCCCGGGCCCGCGCCAAGGCCCCGCACATCACCGACACGCTCTTCGTCAGTGCCGCCGTCCGCCCCGACCACACCATCGTGTTCAGCCGGTGGGACCCTAGCCAGGGCAGAGCACAGTTCCGCCACTGGCTCGACGCCATGGACGTCAAGATCAAGGGCGACCGGCACATCGGGCGCCTGCGCAAATCGACCAAGGTCGAGAAAGCTATCGTCACCGAGGGCCGCATCGATGCCGCAGCGGACGACCACACCGAAGAAACCTTCGCCGGCCACTACGCCCAGGGCACCACACTGCGGATCATGTCCGGCCGGACGATCAGCACGGCTCAGCAGCACTGGTTCGACCAAGCACTCGACCGCGTCGACGGTCCCACCGTCGTTACCGGCACCGAGGACATCGACCAGGACCAGCTAGAAGTGACCGGCCTGACCCCGGACGAAGCCGAGGGAATCATGACCGGCCAGCTCGACATGGGCGTCTCCCACTGCAAGAACCCGTATCAGGGCCCCTATAGCCGCCCCGGTGAACTCTGCGCCGTCGCACCGCTGCGCTGCCTGGAATGCCGCAACGCCTGGATCCTGCCCACCAACTTGCCTCAACTCCTGTTATTTAAAGCGCACTTGGATCGACTTCGCACGCTTCTGACCCCCCTGGACTTCGGTCGGCTTTGGGGGCAAAGCTGGGTGAACCTGAAAGCCGTCCTGGATGACCGAACCCCCGAGGAGCTCTCTCTGGCCCGAAAGCACATCGAGGCCGGCGAGGCATTTCTGGACCTGCCGCTGGCCGCCCACACGGAGTTCGACGGATGAACCTTCCCTTGCCTCAGCAGCGGCGCCCATCACTGTTCCCGGACGACGAGCCCATCGTCCAAGGCCGATCGCTCCTGCCTGCGGCTCGAGAACCAGGGGCCTACCTCCCTCGGTTCGGCGACACCAATTTTTGGGACTTCAACGGGGTGGTAAAGCGGCCCGCCAACGTCAACGCCGCTGACTGGAAGGTCAACTTCACCCTGGAGCTCGCGGACCCGTACTGGAATCTGCTGGCGCGAGAGCTGATGATGCTCCTCTTCAACCAGCGTCACCCTGTGGTCCTCAAGCGCGGCGTCGTCCTCGACGGATCAAGCAGTCCCCGCACGCTGAGCCACATCGCCTCGCGTTTGCGGGTCACGGCCCGTTGGGCCCATAAGAACGGGCTCCCGCCGCATCCGGATGGATGGTCGGTCGAGGACTTGCGGCAACGCATCGCGGATATGTCGACCGAAGGCGCTTCTCCCGAGTCGATCAAGAATCATGTGAGCACCCTGAAGAACTTGGCGGCCGCCACGCCTGGCCTGAGCCTGCCCTGGCCGGAGGGCGATCCATGGCCGGGCCAGAGTGCCCGCCAGGTCGTCGAGCTCACGTCCAAGGGGACCCTCGCCACCCCCACCGTTCCCCCGGAGACCTGGTTTCCGCTGATCCGCGCGGCCTGGGCCTACATTCACGACTTCGCCCCCGATGTCCTGCGCGCCGACGGTCGGCTCCGTGACCTCAGAGCAGCGGCCCGAACGTCGACCGTTGACATCGACGAGCAGCTCGATGAGTGGCTCGCCGACCCCTCGAACAAGATCCCCGTCCATGCCGGTTCCTTGGACGGGCAGGCCCCCGAAGTGCAGTGGGCTCTGCTGACGCTCCTCCTCGGCTACGAGAGTGACTGCAGCTCTGCGCTGCTCAGCGGTTGCAGTCCGGCGCGGGAACGCCGGCGGACCCTGATCCTGGACGCGGTCGCCGAGGGCCGGATCACAACCCACGCGCTGAGCGGAGAACTGGCACAGGTCACCCGAACGGGTGGCATCACGGAGTCGTGGCACCCTGGCATCGACACACGCGCGCTGTTCGACTTGAAGACGGCGCTTCGTGATGCGGCATTCACGTTGGTCGTGGGCTTGTCAATGATGCGCGACTCGGAGATTCACGAGATCCTGCGGGACCCCGTCGTCGAGCACTACAGCACCCCCGCCATCTCCTCCACGAAGATCAAAGGCACCACCGACCGCCCTGGAAAGCACTGGTGGATTGCTGAACCTCTCGTCGAAGCTCTCACGGTCGCTGAGGCCGTCTCGTTGCACCCCGAACGTGTCTTCGCTCCTGTCCGCGCCAACAAGGAGGACGGCACCGTCGACGGCGTCAGAATGCTGAAGGCGTTCGTGACGTTCGTGAACGCCAACCGTGCCTGGACCGGGCTCGACGAGATTCCCGCCACCTACATCCGACCGCACATGTTCCGTCGAACGATGGCGATGCTCACCGACCAGTTCCCCGGCTCCGAAATCGCCACGGGCATCCAGCTCAAGCACATCGCCACCCGCGCGCTGGCCAACGCCACCACCCGCGGCTACGCCGCCTCCGACAAGGAATGGGCCAAATACCTCAAAGACGCCCTCGACAACGTCAAGTTCCGCAAGATCAAAGACCTCTACGAACGTCACACCGCAGGCGAGGAAATCGGCTTCGGCCCCGGCGCCGAACGCATCAAAGACGCCTTCGATCAGATTGATGCCACCGTCAAGGCCCGCAACGGCGACGCCCGTACCACCGACACCCTGCTGCGAACTACCCGAATCCACATCCGCTTCGGCCTGCTCAACAACTGCACCGCCGACCACAGCAACCCAGTCGGAGCGGTCTGCCTGGAGAACGCGATCATCCCCGAAGGACACACGGGGCCCCTCGACGAGCGCTGCCGGCCAGACCGATGCGCCAACAGCATGATCGGCCCCGAGCACCTGCCGATCTACGACTCCCACCAGCGCAAACAGCTAGAGATCATCAACAACCCCTCCATTCCCGCCTGCCGTCGGGACCTCGCCGAACGCGAACTGGACATCACCCGCAACGTGATCTCGATGGCGAGGAAAGCCCAGTGACTCACGCCGCTGCCACCCCCGAAGACCAGGTCAGCCCCAAGACCGCCGCATCTCTGCGAGCAGCAATGACCCGCCTCTTCGAAGGCCGCCCGCAACGGACAGACGGCCGCCTCACCAAGGAGAACCTTTACAAAGAAGCCCAGGTCAGCCGCGCGACCATGAACCGCGCGCACGCCATCCTCGCCGAGTGGGACGCCCACATCACCGACAACGGAAAGACCACCCCGGGCGAGGCCAAACGCGACGCGACCATCGCCGATCTTAAGAAGCGACTGGCCAAGAAGACTCAGGAATACACGCTCCTGGAGAACAAGCTCAAGGCCGCTCACACCGCGATCGCCGCCCTCTTTCACGACAACGAAGCCCTTCGGCAGCAGCTCGACAAGGGCGTCTCAACCACCGTCACGCCCATCCGCCTCCGCGGCCCCCGCCGAACCCGTTAACGCCCTGATCAAGGACTCAACGTGCATCACACGGAATGTCTCATGAGACATACGCAGCGCGAAGAACAGATCTACACCGCCCGCTGGGCCGGCGACCCAGACGCGGTCGGGCTGACCGAGGGCGTCCTGCTGCGCTGGTTCACCCCGGACATGCTGCACCGGCTGCGGCTGCGCTCCTCCACGCGCGACTTGCTGCTCGCCCACGCCGCGCAGACCCAGGGCAGCATGGGCGTCCGACCGCCCGCGCCGCGCCAGCCCCACCTGCCGGCCCCGCTGGTCGGGCCGGGCCTGCGGCGAGCGGTACCGTCGGACGCGGCCGAGCTGACCCGGCTGCGCCTGGTCATGCTCGCCTCCGCCGGGACTGTGCCCGAACCGCAGTGGTCGGCCGATTGCGAGCGTTGGTTCGCCGACCGGCTCACCGGTGACGGGCGGTTCGCCGCGTTCGTCGTCGACGACGGCACCTGCCTGCTGTCCTGCGCAGTGGGCCAGTACACCGATCCCATGCCCAGTCCCGGTCAGGGACCGAACGTCGGGCACATCGCCTCCGTCGCAACCGACCCCGCCCACCGCCGCCAGGGCCACGCCCGGCGGGTCGTCACGGCCGTCCACGACTGGCTCACCGCCCACGGCTGCGGATACATCAGCCTCACCGCGTCCCCGGCCGCCGAGGCCCTGTACCGCTCGCTCGGCTACCGGGACCACGCCGGTCCGACCCCGCTGGCCTGGAGCGCCCGATGACCGACCAGTCACCGTTCGACCTGCTCGCCGAAGCCCGGGCCGCCGGCGCGCCGGCGCTCACGGCCGCGCAGTTCACCGCGATCCGGCTCGACCCGCGCGAGCACAGCGAGGTCGTCACCGTCTCCGAGGCGCGGCTCGAGGACGGGACGGCAGGTCACGACCGCGCCCTGACACGCGCCGTGCTGGACGCGGTGCGCACCGGTGTCCCGGCCCACATCGTGCGCCCCTGACCACCGCCACGCCGCCACACCCGTTGAGAGGAGACTCATGTGAGCACGACGTCGAGAAGCGCGGCGGCCGACCCGCGCACCGGCGGGGGGCCGCCCGCGCCCGCGGGGACGGTCGCCGCCATCGCGGACGCGGTGCCGAGCGGTTACGCACTCGCGTTGGCCGCGGAGCCGGGCGTCCACGACCCGGAAGTCGTCGCGGCGCTGGCCGCCGTGCCGCGTCACCGCCTCATCCCGCGTGCCTACCTGCCGCTGGACGGGAACCGGCCGACGACGCACTGGCGGCTGCTGGACGCGGACGTCGACCGGGCCGCGTACCAGGCGCTCGTCTACTCCATGGACCAGGTTGTCGTCCAGCTCGCCGACCAGCCGGCCGCCGGGCACACGGTCGGTGCCGTCTACAGCGGCCGGCCCTGTGCCCAGAGCTCCGGTGCCGGCCTGCTCGCCCGCACCCTGCAGGATCTGCGGGTTCGCGACGGGGACCGGTTCCTCGAACTGGGCGCCTGCACGGGTTACCTGGGAGCAGCTGCCCACCTGCTGACCGGGCGCCAGGTCACCGGCGTGGAGTGCGACCTAGACCTGGTGCGCGAGGCCACGCCCAGGCTCCGCGAGATCGGCGCCGACGTGCGGCTGCTGGCCCGCGACGCCGTGCGCGGCATACCCGACGGCACCTGGGACAAGATCGCCGCCGGTTTCGCCGTGCCCGCCGTCCCGCCGAGCTGGCTGCGCCGCCTGGCACCGGACGGTGTGCTGCGCACGACCGTCAACCCCGGCGCGCCGGGCTGGCATGCCACCGCCCTCGTCGAACGCGACGAGGGCGGCGCCTTCTCGGGCACGCTGACCGCTGATCTGTGGGGGCACGTCCCGGCCCGAGGTGCCGGTTGGCTGCCGGTGCCCGAGCAGCGCCCGGCCGGTGGCGCCGTGCGCACGGCCGTCCTGCCGCCGCCCCCGCACACCGAACGGGGCTTCTGGGTCGCGGTCGGCCATCTGCTGCCCGGGGTGCGCCGCCGCTGGGGCCCGGCCGCGGGCGAGGACGTGGTGCTCGTCGGCACGGACGGGTCGCGCGCCCACATCGCCCCGGACGGCGCCACCGCCACCGAGTGGGGCCCGCGCGCCCTGTGGCAGCTCGCCGAGGACGTCCACGAGCGCTGGACCGCCGCCGGAGGTCCGGGCACCTACCGGCTGGAGCTGACCGGCCAGGAGCAGCGCGTCGTCGGCGGCACGGGCCTGCACTGGTTGCTGCCGCTGTGACCGTGACCCCGCCGACCCGCAAGCGCCCCGCGACCGCCCCACGGTGCCGCTGCGCCGCGGCCGCACCGAGCCCGTGCGCCCGCCCGCCATCCAAGGCCGGCCCGCGCCCCGCCACCCTGCCCGTGCCCTTCGACGAGACCGGAGCCGCCCCGTGAAATGGCCACGCCGCAAACCCCGCCCCGACCTCCAGCCCTCGGCCGGCGAACTCCGCCTGTTCGGCGCCCGGTTCGGCTACGACTACGGGTTCACCCGGCACGAGAGCGCCACCGCCGACGCAACGCTGCGCCGCGTCGCCCGACAGATCCCGGCCATGCTGCTCCTTGCCTGGCGCCTGGCCTGGCGGGCCGACCGGCGGGCCCTGGTCGGCGTGGTGGGCGCCGAGGCCGGCCGCGCCGTCTTCGCCGCGGTCGCGCTGGTGGCGACCAACCGGGTGCTGACCCAACTGCTGGCCGGCGCCAGCGCCACGCAGAGCCTGCACCGGGCGCTGGTCCCGCTGCTGGTCGCGGGCGCGGCGACCGGCGCGGCGAGCTGGCTGTCGTCGGCTTCCACGTGGGCGGCGGCGGTCCTGGAGCCCCAGGTCGAGCGGATCACCACCCTGACGCTGCTGCGGCACGCCGACTCGGTCGAGCTCGCCGCCTTGGAGGACGCGGAGTTCGCGCGGACCCTGGAAAGCGCGCGCTTCGGAGCGGACTCCGTGCGGCGCCTGATCAATGAGGCCGTCGCCGTGCTGGGCGCGATGCTGACGATGACGGCGACCGCCGGGGTGATCCTGTCCCTGAACGTGATGCTGCTGCCGATGCTGGTACTGATCGCCGCGCCCCGGGCCTGGGGCGCGGTACGCACCGCCCGGCGCCGACACGCCTCCGTGATGGCCTGGCTCCAGCACGCCCGCGCCTCCAGCCTGATCTGCCAGCAGGTCACCGCGCCCCACAACGCGGCCGAGCTGCGGGTCCACGCGGTGGGCCGATGGCTGCTGGAGTGCTACGAGGAGATGGCACGCACCTCCGAGCGGGAACGCCGACGTCTCGCCGCGGCCGCGGCCGCGACCTCCGCGGGCGCCTCCGCGGCGGCCGGCGCCGCCTCGCTGCTCACCTTCGCACTCCTGGGCTGGCTCGTGCTTACCCACCGGCTGCCGATGGCCGGCGCGGTCACCGTCATCGTTGGCATCCGCACCGGCGCAGCCACCATCGGGACGCTGCTGACCGGTGTGAACCGCATGTTCGAGGAGTCGCTGTACGTCCGGGATCTCGAGCGGCTCGGTACGGCCGCCGTTGAGCGGGCCATTCCCGCCGGGGGCGCGGACCTGCCGCAGCAGCCCGCCGAGATCCGCCTGGAGAAGGTCACGTTCACCTACCCCGGCCGCGACGCGCCGTCCCTGCGCGAGGTGTCCCTGGTGGTACCCCGCGGGAAGGTCGTGGCCCTGGTGGGGGTCAACGGCGCCGGGAAGAGCACGCTGGCCAAGCTCCTCGTCGGCCTCTACCAGCCCGACGAGGGCCGGATCCTGTGGGACGACGTGGACACCCGCACCGCCGATCGCCGTCAGCTGTTCTCCTCCTGCGTCCTGTTCGCCCAGGACTTCGTCCACTGGCCTTTCACGATCCGGGCCAACACCACAGCCGGGCGCCCCGAACACGCCGAGGACGGCCAGGCGCTCCAGGACGCGGCCGACTTCGCCGGGCTCGACACCCTGCTGCGCGAGCAGCCGAACGGCTGGGACACCATGGCGGCCAAGGGCCTCATCGACGGAGTGCAGCTGTCCGGCGGGCAGTGGCAGGGGATCGGGACCGCCCGAGCGGCCTTCCGATTCTCCACCGTCGGCCCCGGCGAGCGGCCGCCGCACCTGGTGATCGCCGACGAGCCGACCTCCGCCCTCGATCCGGCCGCCGAGATCGCCGCCTTCGACCGCATCCGCTCACTGGCCGACCAGGGCATGACGGTGGTGCTGATCACCCACCGCCTGGCCGCCAGCGCCGCCGCCGACCTGATCTACGTCCTCGACGGCGGCGAACTCGTCGAACAGGGCACCCACGACCAGCTCATGGCCAACGAACCCGACCCGGACCACCCCGGGCACGGCAGCTACCGCACCGCCTACCTCCTCCAGGCCCACCAGTACGCCACCACCTCGCTGCCCGGACAGCCCCAACCCCACACCGCCGACCGGACCTGACCGCCCAACACCGCCGACCAGCCGATGATGCCAGGCCCGACCACTCCTCCCCACCGCGAAGACCGAAGGAATCCGCTCATGAGCCTGCCCACCGTCACCCGCCAGCCGGCCGTGCCCGAGCCGTGGCAGCACCACCGCCGCGCCACCCTGCTGAACACCCACTCGTACCTGATCCACCGCGACACGGTGACCCAGCCCGATGGCACCGAAGGGTTCTTCGAGTTCCACCAGGCCCGGGTCGACGGGGCGTTGACGGTCCCGCTGGACGACCAGGGCCGGATCGCCATGGTCCGCTACCGCTCCTACCTCCACGACGAGGTCCTCACCCCGCCCGGCGGGAAGCTGGACCCCGGCGAGGACCCGCTGGAGGGCGCCCGCCGCGAGCTCAAGGAGGAATCCGGCATCACGGCCGCCGCGTGGAGCCCGCTCGGCCGGATCGCACTGATGACCAAGTCCACCGCACACCTGCACATGTTCCTCGCCCGGGACCTGACGATCGGCGAGCAGGAACTGACCGCCACCGAGACGGGCATGACCGTGGAATGGTGGCCGCTCAAGGAGACGGTGGCCGCCGCGATGGACGGCCGGCTCCTGCTGTCCGGAGCCGTGGTGTCGGTCCTGATGGCCGCCCAGGCCGTGGGCGCAGCGGTGCGCGCGTGAGTGCCCAACCGGCGGCGGAAGCGCCCGCCCGGGTGCACGACTGGGTGATCCCGGAGCGCGAGTACGCCCGCCAGGAGCAGCGCCGGGGACGTCGGCACGCCTACACCTGGCTCGAACCGGCCCGCGCCGCCCTGGTGGTGGTCGACATGGTGCCGTTCTTCGACAGGCCGTACGCGCCCGCAGATCGAGGCGCTGGCGAGCACCCTGCGCCGGGCTGGGGGCCTGGTGGCCTGGGTGCTGCCGGGCCCCGGTGAGCCGACTGCGGCCCGCAGGGAGTTCTACGGCCCCGAGGTCGCGGAGATGTTCCGGACCTCCGGCGGCAGCGGCCCGCTCGCCGGGCGCCTGTGGCCGCAGTTAACCGTCAACGAGGACCGCGATCTACTCGTAGAGAAGGAGGCAGCCAGCGCGTTCTTCCCGGGTCTGAGCCCGCTGCCCGGGCTGCTGGCCGAGCGCGGCATCGACACCGTGCTGGTGTGCGGGGTCGTCACTGACGTGTGCGTGGCCGGGACGGCGCGCGACGCCTTCACCCTGGGGCTGCGGGTGATCGTGGCGGCCGACGGCACGGCTGCGGGCAGCGATGAAATCCACAACGCGACGCTGCGAACCCTCTACCGCTCCTTCGGCGACGTGCGGCCCACCGCCGAGATCCTCGACCTGATCCGGGACGGCCGGTGACCGCGCCCACAGGCCGCGGCCCGCACGCCGACACCGGCCACCCGCCGGGCGCGCTGTGGCGGCAGCCGGATTTCCGCAACTACGCCCTGGGACAGGGGATCTCGATCGCCGGCAGCTGGGTAACGTTGGTGGTCGTTCCGGCCGTCGCCGCGCTGCAGCTGTTCGAGCAGCTCAAAGAGCCCCTTTCCGCCTTCCACTTCGCCCCACTGGCCCCCACCAGAAGACCTCACAGCGCCGACCGGGCCGCATCGAACCCGCTCACGAAAGCGCAGACCACACCCTGGAGTTGTGGCACTGCGCCCCCGGCACCTACCAGGCCGTCCACCTTGCCTTCACTGGCCTCCTCGGCTACCGCCACCAGGGAGAGGACCCCGACCAGGAGGGACTCCACCGCTACGAGGGCGACACCCGCCTCTCGTTGCGCCTGGTCAACCCGCCGCGCTGACGGCCGGCCTTCCCAAGCCGGTCCCGGACGCCACCGCGGAACAGCGCCGTGCCCACCGCGCCCAGCAGCGGAAGACCCGAACCGACGAACTTCGCGAAGCCTTCCCCGATGATGGGCCCTTGGTGGGCTGCCTGGTGGAGATCGACAAACCCGTCATCTACGCCCTCGCCCGTCAGGACGACCCCAAGCCCCTCCTCAAGCAAGCCCTGCCCTCGCTCGGCCGACACGTGCAGTGCCTTCACCCGGTCACCCTGACTGCCGGCCCCGCATCCAAGGCCAAGCCCGCGAAGCCCTTCGCTGGCAGTACCGTCCGCACCGACGATGTCCACCGCGCCGCGTCTTCGGTGAAAGACATCCTGCGCTCCATCGGACACCTTCCCCGTCTGCCCCGCCCCCACGGCATCGACACGCGCTTCGAGGTCATCACTGTCCACATCGCACAGGCCAGGAACGGCCTCGTCCCCTACATCCTGCGCAGCCGCACGGACGGCACCACCACCGGGCACCTCATCCCCACTCCGAAGCATCCGCGCGAAGACCCGCTCGACATCCGCGACCTGCCGCGCGCTCTGACCGCCGGCCGCGGACGCCTCCCCTGGAAAGAACGTCAGCAACTCGTCGAGTTCGTCGCCCAAGCCCTGACAGTAGACTCCGCTGCCCCGCGTCTCTTTCTCGCCCGCGCGCACTCCCTGCGCCGCGCCGACCTATGTCCATGGCTGCAGAACCCCCACATCACCCCCAACCAGCAGCACCTCCCCGGCCAGGACTGCGCCAGCAGTCAGCCAGGCACCGCTCGCACCCCCCTGACCTCCCCGGCCTGCGCATCGTCCGCGTCAACGACGGCGGGACCGAGATCCGCCTGGCCTTCGGAGTGAACCTGGCCGAGCCCAATAACAAGGACATCGACCCCACGCAGGCACCTGACCAGGACGAAGCTGACGGAGAGGAACACCTGGCCTACAACGAATGGGGCCGTTACTCCGGCGTCGTGAAGTGGAACGCTCACGCCTACCTGGCCATCAACCCCCGCCCGGACACCCAGCAGCTCGCCAAGACCGCCTCCAAGTACGACGGCCCGGACTACCTCCACCGCCACGGAGCCAACCCGCACTCGCTGGAGATGCACGTGTCCTTCTACCAGCCCAAAGACAACCCCGCCGACCTAGCGGCCTACGTCAATAATCTCCGCCGCTGCCACCTGCACACCGATACGCCCACCACGCTTCCGTGGCTCCAGCATCACGCGAAGCTCATGGAGGAGTACATCGTCTGACAACTCACCTGCCTCTGCAGAGCCGGTGCAGCCCGCCATGTAGCTTTCCGGGCTCTTGTCGTATCGGGTCGCCAGGCCGCGCCAGGTCTTGATCTTCTGGAAGCACCGTTCGACGTGGCTGCGCTGCTTGTAGCGGTCGGGGTCGAAGGTGACCGGTCGGCCGCCGGCGGAGTCCTTCCGCTTCCGGTTCGCCGCCTGGTCCGCCTTCTCCGGGATCACTGCGGTAATCCCGCGCCTGCGCAGGTAGGCACGGTTGGCCTTTGAGGAGTATGGCCTTCGTCCTGACCGCGGGGCAGGTCTCCGACAGCCCGCAGTTCGTCCCCGGACTCGGGAAGGTCCGGGTGAATCCGACCGGTGACACACCCACAGGCGCGCCCGTTCCCCCCGGTGGCGACCTGGAGCTGGCCGTGGTCATCGCGGTGCATGGCCGAAACCCGTCGCAGCAGCCCCTGCGGCGTACGCAGCCCGGGGCCGACGACGAGGACGTCGCCGGCGGCCAGGGACTGGGCGGGGCCACTCGCGGAGGCGAAGAGCAGCGTCGGACCGTCGGTGCTGCTCACGAGGTCGACGACGACACGTTGGCACCGGCGGCCACGACCACGTCGAAGCGTGTCCGCTTATCGATCGGGATGACCGGCGGGAATGCGCACCGAAGGCACAGAACTCTCCCTATCGTGACGCTTCGCTGCTGGACTGTGCAAGTCCGGTCGCCGATACACGCAAGGGTGGGCCGATTTGCTGCACGAGCGCAGTAGCGCTCGCTAGGGTCACTGCGGCCAGCTGCCCGACGGGGGGCAGCGGATCGGAGGATGATCGTGGACGGCAACGGGTTCGACGGCATGGTCGTGAGTCCCGACGGCACTGTGGGGATCACGGACGGACAGGCGCACTCGCCGTCAGTCGCGGAATTCCTCGCGGATAGCGGGGACGTGATCGCCGCCCTGTTCGGGGGCCTCTTCACGGAAGAGAGCGGCCTGCCCGAGTGACCGCCCTCGACGCGGCCGTCACCGATGGTGAGCGTGTACATGGAGGCGGTCGGCTGAACGCTTTCAGCCGACCGCCCGGTCGCGAAGCTGTCGGGGAACACCCTTCATCCGGCGGTCCGCATGCACCGAGAGAGGACCACAGCCGTTTGTCAACATAACGTCAGATCTTCATGCTTTTGGGTTACTTCTGTCTCGGAGGCCCGATTGCGTCGGGCACGATGTCGCTATGCCTCCCCGGACTTCCATCGCTCTCCGCTGCTCCGGCTGCGGCCGCAGTCACGCTCGCGCCACCGATCGTGACCAGTGGAACGGCACATTCGAGCGGGGTGTGCTGAAGGCGGCGACGTGCCCGGACTGCCAGTCCCCCGGCCAAGCTCTCGAAGCGGTCGTCAACGAAGCACTACGCGTTCCCGCAAGTCTCACGAAGTATGGTGCGCACGCCACCCATATGGCCAAGCCCGGCGAGTGGAATGTCGTGCAGGCCGGCATCGACCCGTCCGTCCGGAACGACTCGGACACTCACCTTGCGGTGCGTCTCGTCGACGACATCCTGCGCCTGTCCGTGGCCGCGCACAGCGACGCGGCCTTGGTCTCCATCCTCGCGCCGGGCCTGTGCACCGAGGTCGCGACCGCCGCGTTGGCCGACGAAGGCGCGACCGCGACTGGCCGGCGCGTGATGGTTCAAGCCGTGCCTGACTGGCCAGCCGACTTGGTGATCCTGGCCGCCGACCACAGCTCACTCCTGGACGGTGAGGACCGCGGTGAGCTGATCCTCTACTTCCACCCCGACATCTCATCCGGTCTGCTGCGGGCCTTCGCTCCCCACATCGTCGCCCTGATGGGAGACCAAGGGGGCATGCCGGTGACGGCTGACGGGACCGCCGGGTTGCTGGCCCGGCTGGTATCGGACGACGCCCTGCCGTGGATCAGCACGTCGTGGATGTCCGGCCTCCTGACCCGCCCGGGAGCACTACCCGCGGAGACGGACCTGGCTCAGCTGGACAGGAGGGTGCTGTGCTCGCTTCAGGGACCCAGCACCACCCCCGCCGACCTGGTGGTGGTGATCTGCAGCTCGTACGGCTTGCCGAAAGCCGTCGCGTTCGCGTGGAAGGTCCTGGCCGCCGATCTCGGGATCGCGTGGACGGCGCTGGAGGCGGCCGCGTGGGCGTGCGGCATGACGCTGGTGCGTCGCAGTGCGTGTCTCGAACCAGGTTTCGAGGCCTGCCAGTTGGCGCTCCACGACGGTGGCCGGAGCGTGACCGGTCCGGTCGGTGTCGCCGGCGGTGCCCGGGCCGCTCTTCACCGTGCGGCGCTGGCGCTGCTGGAGACGCTGGCGCAGGCCGAAGGTCACGGCGAGGCTCTCTCCCCGGAGGGTTGGGCCGGCGTCGAGGGCCTGGTGGCGTGGGCGGACGACTCCCGGGTCGGTCCGGTGGTGTCGGCCCTGACGACACAGGCGCAGTCGCCGGGCAGGACGTCGGCCGCTGGGGGCGCCAAGAAGCGCAGGCGGGCGAAGGGGTGGCACTCCGGCGGGTCTTCCGCTGTGGACGCCGCGCAGTTCGTGGAGGACTCGAAGGCGGAGGTCGCTCACCAGGAGCGCCTGCTGGCGGTGTCCGATCGGATCTCCTCGGACACCGAACAGCGGGTCGAGGCGTGGCAGGAGCGGCTCGCGCAGTTGGTCGAGGCCGGTGCCCCCGAGGAAGAGATTCTGGCCGCCGGTGCGGCCTGGGACGCCGTGACAGAGCGCAGCGGCCGGCCTGGTCGGCCGGGCTTCCAGTGGGTTGAGCTGTGCCGGACGGGCAGCATTGGCGGGGCTGTGCTCAGCGGGACGGCCCACCGGGTGGGCGATGCGGACGGGCAGGCGCTGTGGGTCGGGCAGATCCGGCAGGATCTCGCGGGCGTCGATGTCCTGCTGGTGGAAGGGCCGGTGCAGCTCTCGGAGGACGCCGCGCTGGACGCCGCAGCGGTTCTTGCCGCCGCGAAGCTGGGCGTGGTGGTGGGGCCGGTCGCCGATCTCCTGCGGGTGTGGCACCTGGTGCCCCCGCAGGAGTCGTTGCCGTGTGTGGTGGAACTGGCGAAGGCCGGCGTGCTGGTCGGGTTCGAGACGGCGGTTGAGGGTGATGGCCCGGTGACCGTGACGATGTCCGCCTGCGCGCAGGGCGGGCCGGTGCGCGTCGTGGCGACGGGTGCCGACGAGGAAGTCGCCGTCGAGCAGTGCGCGCGGCTCCTGCTCGGGGCGTTGTCCGGTGAGCGCGGCTTCGGGCCCCTGGGGTGGACGGCGCAGGCTGCTGAAGGGTGGCTGGGGGACGCGGGCGGGGAGCGGTGGTTCGGTGCTCTCAAGCGTCGGGCGACCAGGCCCCTGGGTGGCGGGCGGCAGGTGGAGTTGAAGGCCAGGGTCGGCGGCCGCGATGTGCGGATCGCGGTGGTCGCCGAGGTCGAGCCGATCGGGGAGCTGGCGGCGCGGTGGCTGCTGGTGCAGGAGATCGCGGGACGGGTACCGCCGGCCGTGCTGGAGCGGGAGCCGGCGCGTGCGTGGCAGGCCGCGGCGGCTCTGTGCGAGGGCGGTGTGCTGGGTGAGGTCGAGCTCGCGGACGGCGTGGGCGGCGATGGGGCGGTCGTGGCGCGGGCGGCCTTCGGTGACGGGCGGGTGTGGGCATCGGGCCCCGACCGCGACCAGGTGTGCGCGGAGCTGCTGGCCGCGGTGCGCTGCTGGCTGCTGGCACCGGAGGCCGCCGAGGAGTCCGGTGCCGGGGCACCCGAGCCGGGCTGGGTCGCCCTCTTCGAGGCGCCGCCCTCCGGCGACGACGCGGACCTGACCTGCGGCGAGCGGCTGCTGGCGGCGGTACGGGCCGGTGCGCGCCTGTGCGTGGTCGGCGTGGACGGCCCGGAGCCCGGGTTCGTGACCTTCGACACCGCCACCGCCCGCAAGGCGAAGCCGGGCCGGGGCGGTGGGGGTTGGCGGTTGTGGTCGGAGCGCGGAGCCCTGGTCGTGCCGGGACCGTGCGTGCCGGTCGCCGATGCGGCCCGGGTGCTGCTGGCCGCTGACCCGGATCCCGCGTGGGACGCCTCGGCCGTGGCCTGGCGCGAGATCCTGCGGTACGGATGCCAGGTGGTGGCCGGAGGCCAGGTCCGCCCCGGCATCCGGGCCGACGGCACCGCGCTGTGGCGGCCGG
Source organism: Kitasatospora sp. NPDC058046 (assembly GCF_042885595.1). NCBI lineage: Bacteria > Bacillati > Actinomycetota > Actinomycetes > Kitasatosporales > Streptomycetaceae > Kitasatospora > Kitasatospora sp. NPDC058046. The sequence goes on along the minus strand of NZ_JBHVRS010000027.1, from coordinate 30,338 downwards.
GACCGCTTGGCGACGAACAGCATGCCTGGCTGGAGCAGCTGGCGGCGGACCTGCCACCGTGGGCGCACAGCGCGGCCCTCGGCGGCCGGCGCGGGACGATGCTGTCCGCCCGCGCGGCAGCGGACCTGGTGCTGGGCGAGCTCACCGATGCCCTCGTTTGCGGCCCGGGAGTCGCGGCGATCTGGGGCCACAACGCCCTGACCGCCCGCACCCGCCACCCGGTACGCGGCGCCGCCGCCCAGTGGCTCGACGCGCTGGAGGAGATCGCGGACCCCACCCCGCTGCCCGGGGTCGTCGTCCAGGTGATGCCTCCCCCACGGCCAGGCGTATCCGCGCAGTCCCTGCAGGTGAGCGTCCGCCTGCGGCCCGCCGAGCGCGGGGCCGCCTTGGTGACGCTGCCCGAACTGCACGAACGCCACGGGGCCGAACACCCCGCTGTGCTGCGCGCCCGACGGGCGCTGCGCAAGGCCGCCGCACTGTGGTCCCCACTGGCCGCCGCGGGCGACGGCGACCGGGTGAGGGTCCGTCCGGGCGAGGCTGTGCTCCTGCTCGGCCACCTGGGACGGGTTCTGCGCCAGGCCGGGGTGGAGGTGGTGTGGCCCGAGCAGTGGGCGGCCCGACTTCGGGCAACGGTTGTCGCCTCCGGTCCGCCCGACGCGGGCCTGGCGCTCGACCAGCTCGTGGACTACCGCTGGCAGCTGCGCCTCGACGGGAGTCCGCTGAGCCCGGAGGAGAGCGAGCGCATCGCGGCGGCGGCCGGGGCCCTGATGTGGCTGCGCAACCGCTGGGTGCTGGTGGACGAGGTCACCGCCGAACGCGCTCGCGGCCGCCGGTTGCGCCGGGGCGTGCCTGCGGGTGAGGCGCTGCAGGCGGTGCTGCTGGGGTCGGTGGAGTTGGAGGGCGGCGAGCACGCGGACGTGGTCGCCGACGGTGGTCTGGCCGACCTGGCCGACCTGCTGACCGGCGCCGCGCACACCCGGGTCGAAACGCCGCCGGGTCTGGCCGGCACGCTGTGGCCCTACCAGAGCGCGGGGTTGACCTGGCTCGCTTCGGTGACGCGTAACTTCGGGGCGATCCTCGCCGACGAGATGGGCCTGGGCAAGACGATCCAGACGATCGCGCTGATCCTGCATCGCATCCACACCGGGCAGTCGGGGGGTCTGCCGGTGCTGGTGGTGGCGCCGGCGTCGATGGTGCTGACCTGGGTCCGCAGGCTCGCCGAGTTCGCCCCCGCCGTGCCGGTGCGCGGCTATCACGGGCCGGACCGGTCCCTGGAGCACCTGGCCGCCGACGAGGTCGTCGTGACCAGCTACGGCACCCTGCTGGAGGACCGCGATCTGCTGACGGGCCAGGCCTTTTCCCTGGTGGTCGCCGACGAGGCGCAGTTCGTGAAGAACCCCGCCTCGCAGCGGGCCCAGGCCCTTGCCGCCGTGCCGGCACTGACCCGCCTCGCGCTGACCGGAACCCCCGTGGAGAACAGGCTGAGGGACCTGTGGGCGCTCCTGAACTGGACCAACCCCCACCTGTTCACCTCCCTGGCCGCGTTCATGCGCGCCTTCGGCACCCTCGAGAAGGGCCCCGACCCGAAGACCCAGCGGGCGCTGAACCGGGTCGTGGGCAGCGTGATGCTGCGCCGCCGCAAGAAACACCCCAAGGTGGCCCTCGACCTGCCGGAGAAGATCACCTCCCGGCACGTCCTCGCTCTGACGCCCGCCCAGGTCGGCCTCTACACCCGTGCCACCAGGCTCGCGACGGAGGTGCTCCGCACCGCGTCGGGCCGCGACCGGTCGGCGGCGGTTCTGCGGCTCATCACCCAGCTACGGCAGATCTGCAACAGCCCTCTGCATCTGAAGATCGGATCCGCGACCTCGGACCGCCTCGCCACCGGCCTGGCCGGCTACGACCCCGCCCGCGCCAGCAAGGAGGCCTCCAAGCTCGCCGCACTGGACGACCTCGTACCCACGATCCTCGACAGCGAGCCCGGGGCGGCGGCGGTTCTCTTCACCGAGTTCGCGACCATGGCGATGGTGCTCAAGCGCCACGCCACCGCCTGGGGCTGCCGGCCGCTGCTGTACACGGGCGCGATGACGTCCGGCCAACGCGACGTCGCCCTGACCAGGTTCCGCGACCGGCACAGCAGACTTCTGATCGTGACCCGCGGCTCTGGAGGCACCGGCCTGGACCTCGTCACCGCCAACCACGCAATCCTGGTGGACACCCACTTCAACCCCGCCGCCGTCAGCCAGGCCGTGGACCGCCTCCACCGGCCCGGCCAGCGCAGCACTGTCCACGTCCACCACTTGCAGACCGCCGGGACCATCGAGGAGAAGATCGAAAGGCTGCTCGCACGCAAGAACGAGCTTCTCGACGCGCTCAGTCCCGGCACCGCGTTCGACCCCGCGCAGCTCAGCAACGACGAACTGTACGAGCTCATCGCCTTGGGGACCGCCGCATGACCCCACCCCTGAACCCTGTTCCCCGCCCGCGGACACCGGCTCGGGCAGCCGAGCCTACATCCGTGACGACGTACACGGCCGCACTCGAACGCTGGCGCGCACCACGCAACGGCGACTCACGACCACCGACGCGCAGTCCGGCCACCGGCCACCGGCTCCTCCAGGACGACCTGCCCACCCCGCCCGCCGGCCTCCCCACCCAGGGCGACTTTCTTGAGATCGCCCACGCGGCGGCGGACCGGGCCCAGACCCTGCTCAACGCCGAACCCCTGCCCCTCACACCGATCGACCACGCCGTCCACATCGCGGCCCTCCGGCCTGGAACGCCCCTCGAACCCGCCCACCGGCTTCACCTCGACATCGGCCACTGGCGTGAGCTCATCGCCACGTATCGCACCGATCGGGACAACCTCCACGGGCTGGGGACAGACCCTCGCGGCCGCTCCGCGCTCGCGCTTGTGCGCGACACGGAGCCCGGTGGAGCCTCGGCTCTCCGTGCTTGAGGTGGCTGGCGCACCACCCAAGGAGCCGGATGTTGGTGCGGCTGAGGTGTTCACGGCGGACGTCCGAGACGCCGACAGCGTCCTGCCAATCACCGTCGAGGGCCAATTCGCCGTCCAGGTGGATCGGCGTGGCCAGGGCCCAGCGCCCCCGGAACACCAGCTCTGGCCGCGCCTCGTCGCGCTGGCGCGCAGTGGCGCCGGCTGGCTACGGGCGTGCTTTCTGAGCGGCGGGCGGGTGGCCATCAGGCCCCGACCATTGCCATCACACCGTGATCGCTGCCATTGCGGGTGGCGGCACCGGGAGATGCCAGACCGGGGGTGCTGGCCCGGCTGCGCCTATGCACCGTCAGGGGGTGGCTCCTGCAGGTGGCGGTGGGTGAAGACGATGTCCCGTACCCGGTCCACCGCCTCGGGGCTGACGCGCTGCAGGACGGGCAGGGCCAGATGCCAGGCGCCGACCAGCAGTGCTTCGGCGATCAGTTGGGTCGCCGGATCGGCGCCCGCGACCGTGTCGGGCGGGGTCTGCTGCAGGGCCAGGGTGTGCAGGGTCTGGGTAAAGGCGGTGCTGGTGGTCTCCGACGGGAGCCGGGGGCCGGGGGGCGTGCCGGTGAGGTAGGCGGCAAGGGCGAGGGACGCTTCGGCCCGCTCCCAGGAGGTCCAGTATCGGGCGGCGGCGCGGCGGGCGCTGTGGAGGTCGCCGGCTGCGGCGTGGGCGATGGCGAAGCCGGCCATCTGCGTTTCCTCGGGGTCGCCGGACTCGGTTTTCGGATACAGCCGTTCGAGGATGGTGCGGGCTCGGGCCGGCTGCATGGGAGTCTCGATGACGATGAGGCTGAGCCAGACTGCCATGTCCGTCACCGGCCGCGCTCGGGCGGTCCAGGCAGCGCCGATCGCCTGGAGGATCCTGTTCCGGCATGCCTGGTGGGTGTGGCCGATGGCGGCGAGGAGTTCGGCGAGTTCGGTGACCTGTCCCCCGCCCTGGGCGGTTGGGGAGTCGGTGGTGGCCCAGGTGGGAGCGGTGTCGATGAGGGCGGCGGCGGTGTCCGGGTCGTGCTCGGCCAGGGCTGATGCTATGGCGGTCCGTGCCCGATGGCCTGAGGCGGCGTGGGTTGCGGCGATCCGGCCGGCGAGGGCGAGGGCGTCCTGGGTGTGGCCGTTGTGGGCCAGGGCTTGCGCGGCAAGACCGGTCGCGTCGGTCTGCGACTGCCACGACGGGTCGAGTCCACGGGGCCCTGCGGGGGGAAGGTGCTCTGCGAGCCGGGCTGCCGCGCGGGCCAGGGTCAGGCTCCCCGCGCCGGGCCGGGCTTGGAGGGCTGCGCGCGCGAGTGCTTCGACGCGGTTGCACGGGTCGGTGAGGCTGTCCGCGAGGGTGCGCGCCGCGCGGGTTCGGCCCGCGCCGGCGAGAGCGCCAGCGAGGCGGGTCAGGCGTCCCTCCTTCCAGCGGAGGCCGTTGGTGCGTACGGGGTCGGCCGCGTGCGCCTGCAGGGCCCCGGCGAGGCAGCGTTCCGCGGTGTCGGTGTCGCCGCGCTCGGCCAGGTCCAGGGCTCGCCGGGCGAGGGCCTCGCAGGTGTGTGGCGCGGGGTCTTCGAGAACGGCCCGAGCCGTGTGGGCCCTCGCGGTGAGCCGCTCGGGTACGGCCCGCAGGAGGCGGTGGGCTTCGTCGGCGGCTCCGGCGGCGACCAACCCTCGGACGACCTCGGTGAGCGCGTCGACCGGCAGGAAGGCGAAGAGCGCGTTCTCGTCCTCGGGCACGCTGTGCGGCTCGGACAGTGCCGCGGCCAGGAGGTCCCTGGCCTGGTACGCCAGGGCGCGGGCCTGGTCCGGGGAGTCGGTGGCGAGCGCGGAGGCGGCGGTCGCGCGGGCGCAGGCGGCTTCCAGCCCTGCGGTGACGCTGGCGGCGTAGACGGCGATCTCCTCGCGCAGCCGTGCTGCGCCCGCCGGGCCCGCTGCCTCGGTGGTGGCGGCGATGGCGGCCACGACGGCGCGGGGGTGGTAGGTGCGGTAGGTCGTCTCGTCCGGTGAGGTGAGGGCGCGGATACGATCCTGGGCCCAGGCGAGGAGCCGGTCGGCTTCGGCGGGATCGTGGGGGCGGGTGAGTGCGGAGGTGCGGGCCGCCAACGTGATCGGCAGGGTCTCGTCGTCGCAGTGGATCAACCGGTCGTCGTCCTGCCCGAGCATGGCGGGCAACAGGTGGGTTTCGGCCAGCAGGGCACGGCCTTCGGCGGGGCCGGCCGGTCCGGGGATCGCGGTCATGACGGCCACGGCCGCCTCGCCGATGGCCTGTTGGGTCTCGACGTCACCGCCTCGCATCTCCTCCTGGCGGGCCTGCCGGGCCCACCGGGCGGCCTCCCTGGCCGTGTTGGGCGCGCCCGGGTGGCCGGTGTGGGCCATCGCGGTGGCGACCGAGGCGAGTTGGGCTGCTTTCACTTCCGGCTGGTCGGTGGCGCGAGCGAGGTCCAGGGCCCGTCCGGCTTGGCCGAGCCGGACGAATGCCTGCGCCACCAAGGGCGGCAGCGCCGCGGTGTGGGCGGTCAGCAGGTCTTGGGACACGGCGAGCGCCGCGAGGTTCGCCAGGTTCACCGGCTGCTGCTGTGCGATGGCATGCCGCGCGGCGTCGAGGTGGGCGAGGGCGGCATCGGCGGACCAGCGTTCCAGCAGTGCTCGCTGGCGGTGCGGGTCGAGGGCCAGCGTGAGAAGCCGATCGCTGTCGCCCAAGGCCGTGAGCAGGCGCGGGTAGTCGTACAGGAGGTAGGCCGGGGCCTGGTGGTGCCATCGGAGGCCGCGGTAAGTGTCGGCCCAGGCGTGCAGTGCCCGCTCGTGGCCGACGATCAGGCTCCGCCCGAGCTGGGCAGTGGCCGCGCGGTGCAGCTCGGCGTGTCCCAGCAGATAGCGGCGGGCCCCCGCGGTGACGGGCGGCTGGTACGGGCCGGCCGCGGGGATCAGGCTGCGCCCGGTGATGCTGCGCAGGATGCGCTCCACCTCGAACGGCGGAACCTGGGCCAGCTCGGCGAGGTCATCACGGCTCAGGGCACCGTGGGCGGCCGCGAGCAGGCCCAGGACGGTGCGGCCGAGTTCGCTGTGCAGCAGGTGCTGGATGTCCCTGGTGGCCGCTTCCTCGATCCCCTGTGCTCCCGGCCAGGGTTCGAGGCGGCGGATGGCCGCCGCCTCGCGCAGGGGGTGGTCGCTGGGGACGTCGTCGGGCAGGGGCGGGTTCGGACGCCCGGTGACCAGGACCCGCATGCCGGCGGGCGGGTTCTTCGGCAGCAGGGCAGCGATGGAGGCACCGCCAGGGCGGGCTCCCGCGTCCTCGTCCAAGGCGTCGACGACCAGGACCAGCCGTCTCCCTCGGTCGCGGCACGCCTGCCCGGCCTGCTCCATGAGGGCGAACAGCTCCTCCGCGCTGCCAGCCCGGCCGGCCGGGCGGCCGGCGAGGTCGCACAACTGCTTCCACAGGTCCTTGCGGAAGTCCTCGCGGTTGTTGTTCTGCAGGACCTCACTGATGAAGTACACGGCGAACTCCACCCCCCGCGGCCGGGACCGGGTGACCAGATGGGCCATCAGGGCGCTCTTGCCCGTCCACGGCCCGGCCTGCCACCACGCGTACGGTGATCCCGCCCCCTCAGGGGCGGCGCAGAACGCCTCGAGCTCTCGCAGCTCCTCGCCGCGGCCGCTCAGATGGGCTGGCGGGACGAACACCGCAAGCGCCGTGCGGGCCCGCGCGCCATGCTCACCGCTCGTGCCGCGCGCCTTGCCCGCCACGGTGGTGGGCAACGCCGACTTCGCCGGGCGGCCGCCGCGCTGCCGTCCGGACTCACGCTGGGCAGCTTCCACCAGTTCCTTGAGGCAACCGAGCGTCACCACAGCGGTGCGGCCCCGTTCTTGGGCCCTGGTGTCCAGGATCTCGGCGAGCTTCAGCACCGCCCGAGTGTCGCTCGGACCGCGCCTTCCCTTGAACCACTCCTCCAGCGCCGACTTTCCAACCTCGAAGCCGCCCGCCTTCATGCGGCTGCTCAGGCTCTCCAGGCCCGGCCGGCCCGCCGCATCCCGAAGGACCGACAACTGCCGGCCCAACTCCTTCCGGGCCGCGAACTCGCCGTCCACCCTCACCCTCCCCAGAACCGGAAGTCCCCTCCTCAAAAACCCGCCGGAAAACCCCCAACCAAGCCCCTGCAATGGCCTTTTGAAGAAGACCGCGAGCCGGGGAAATCGCAGGAAACCCCCCGGAACGGCGACGGTACACCACAGATCCGGCGGCCCGCACCGGCGCCGCCCCAACCCAGGAGGTCCCCCATGCCCAACCTGCCCGTGCTGCTCCACGACGGCGAGCAGCTCGCCTCCTTCACTGCCGCCGTAGGGGCGCTGTGCGTACTCCTGGCAGTGGCGGTAGCGGTCCTCGCCCGCAACCCTCGACGGCGCCGCGACGCGCGAGAGACGCTCGCGATCCTGCTGCGCCGCAGGGACCGGTGAACCGCGACGTCCCACGTGCCGGGCGCGGGCCACCGTGCCTGCGCCGGCGGTGGACCGGGGGCACCCCGCCGGACCGGCCCTCCCCCGGACCGGGTTCTCGTGCTGGCGAACCGGCAACCGGGTACACGGCTCGCGCGGAGACGCCCGCGTGCGGACGCGCCGGGAAGCTGAATCCAGGCCCGGGGCCTGAGCCTCACCTGAAGTTGCCGCGACCGGCCTCCGGGTACCTACGGGCCGGGGTACGCACCCGCCGCGCAGCGTGGGTGGGCGTCGGCGCTCGGGTCTGGCTTGGTCGTCCGGGCCATCTCCTGGCTGCTACGGCAGCGAACGCCCGACGTGCTGGTCCGGCACAGGGGCCCCGCAGGTGTTGATCAACGCGGCGTTGCCTCTGTCGCCGTTCTGCGGCTGCCCGCAGGCGACCGCATCCAAGCCCCCGAGATCCTCCGGCTCAGGACGCCGACCGGCCGTCATCCCACCAGGTGTCGGAGACTCCGCGACCTAGGCTGGTAGCATAGAGCTACGCTCCGTGACGTTCAGTATGGGCCGCTGCGCTTCGCCTGGCTGATCCACGGGATTGGGGACATGGATGGGGCAGGATGCTTCTGAGCTGGGCGGACTGCGCGCGCCTGCCGACCGAGGTGGTCTCCGCAGCGGCGGGAGCCGACTTCGAGGCCCTGGTACGGGTCGCGATCGCTGACGCCATCCGGGATCTCCCGGACACGACCGCTTGGCTGCGGTCACCGGATATCCATCTCGACTGGCTGGACGCGCTGCTTTTCGCCGAGGGCGATCTGCAGGTGACGGTCGAGCAGATGGCCTACGACGGCGACCCCCATCTTGTGGCTTCGAGGGCCCGCCTGAAGAAGGTCCGCCGCGCCCTAGACCGGGCGCGCAGCCTGGCAGGCCAGTACCGCCACCAGGCCCGCCGTACCCGCGACGCACACGACCACCACGACGCAGTCCATGTCGCTCAGCGGTGGCTGCGACACCACTTCGCCGACGAGGCCGACCAAATCCGCGACGAGCTCTGCCGCCGCGCCGGGCTTCCCTTCCATGCCCCCGACCGGCCAACCACTGTGGACGGCCTTCACGCTATCGAGCTCGCCGCGGAACAATCCACGCCCGCTCTGCCGCCCGACCACCCGGCCGCCGTCCTACTCGTTGCCGCCCGGGAGCCGTTCCTTGCTATCGTCGAAGCGGACATCCGCCAGCAGAAGTCACGCAACCAGGCCCTGCGCCACCCCTTGGTGCTGCGACGCTGGCGACAGGCGCTAGAGGCCCTGCTGGACGACTGCCAGCCACGGGCCCACGCAGCCTCACCCCGGCGTCTCGGCGCACTCGAAGTCGACCTGCGGACGCTGGAGCCGGACAGGGCCAGGCGCGTACTCCGCAGTCGTCGATTCTTCACCGCGGCGCTCCAGCGACTGGCCGAATTCGAGCAGGTGGTACGGCGGCTGCATCTCGAGGCCGAACAACACGACCACGAACGCCAGCGGCCATGGGCCGAGATCGAGAGCAAGACCCGCGCCGAGCTCGCACGCCGCCGGCGGGACGAGCACGCGTTCCTGCTCCGCAGCCTCCACCCGTACGGGGTCGAGTTCGCCAGCCCGCGGCTCGACCCCCGGTGGTGCGACGACACCAACCGGTGGGCAGCAGTCCGCAGACAGGCCTTGACCGCGCTGGCCGAGGGCACCTGGACGACCGCCGTACCGTCGAGCCGACCGGCGGGCGCAGCACAGGACGACGCCGACACCGCGCGCCGCAACGCCTACCTGCGACGTCAGGTACTGGCTGGCACTCTGACGCCGCGGCAGGCCCAGAGCTTCCGGGAGCGCGACAACCGGCGGCGCCGAGCCAAGGAGCCCACCCTGGGGGACGAGAACGGGCAAATTAGATGCCACTGGGAAGTTTAGGACAGTGGGGCGCCGACGGCTCCACCCGCAGCCGCCGTGGAAGCCCGGCGCCGCGCCAGGCTGTGGGCCAGCTGGCGTCTGTCCGGGCATGGCTTTTGCCGCCGGTGTGGTCCGAACGGGTGCCCATGATTCCGGACAGGGGTGCTGTTGTGGGACGGTGGCGGCCATGACCAGCCTTGGGGGCAGGCATCTTCGGTCCGTTCCGGCCGCACGAACGGTGGGGGCACCAGGCGAGTCCGGGGGCCGGGGGAAGGGCTGTATGTCGGCGATGTACTGGGCGAGGGCCTCCGCCGCATCGGCCAGGTCAGCCAACGACGGTTGGGTTCTGTTGTGGCTCAGCTTCCTGCTCTGGACCAGGCCGTCGTGTGGGCCGGAGCTCCAGGATCTCGGGACGTCCAGTGGCCCGGCGGCTTAGATCAGAGCACCCCGATCCGGCAACATTCGCCGGGCGGGAGAGCCACGTACCCTCGCGTGAGTGCGGTTGCACCGCTGTCCACGACAGTCGGCTCCGGCTCGTGGTGATGCCGGAACAGCAGCAGCAGGCCCATCGTCGGCCCGCCGCCCAGCCCGGTCTCCAGCGGGTGGTTGGAAGCGGCGTGGGTCAGGCCAACATGAGCAGGGCGTCCCACGGAGCCTGCTGGCTGGTGGGTCGGTGGTGGGTGGCCAGGGCGAGGGCGGCTCCGGCGCGGCCGGTGAGGAAGCCGGTGGCCGGGCAGGCCTCGTGGAAGGTGTCGGCGGTGTGCCGGGCGGCCGCGTCTGCGAGCGGTCGGTGGTTGAGGCGCGTGGCGGCCTGGAGGATTCCGGCGCTGCCGTGGCAGAGCCCGGGCCCGGTGGTGTCCCAGGTGGCGGGGGGTCGGTGGGCGAGGGTGTCGAAGGCTTCGCGGGCCAGGGCGGTCAGGGTGGGGTCGGCGAGCGCCCGGCCGGTGTGGTGCAGGGCAGCGGCGATGCCGGGGGCGCCGTAGCACCAGGCGTCGCGCCGGCCCGGGACCGCGGTCAGGCGTACGCTGTCCGGGGTTTGCGCGAGGTTGTCGCCGCTGATGTACGGGGGCCAGGACGGTCCGGGGGCGGCCCGGCTAACCAGCCAGTGGGCCGCAGTGGCAATGGCCTTGTCCTGCTCTGGGACGAATTTGCCTGCCAGGTGCGCGAGGGCGAGGACACCGAGGGGCCCGGCGATGCCGTGTGCAGCTCCGGTGCCGGCGGTGCCGGAGGCGGGCAGGGTTCCGGGGACGGTGAGGGCGTGGTCTTCCGCCCGGACCCACCAGCCGGAGCGGCCAGCGTCGTCGGCGGTGTTGATCAGGTTGGTGAGGGTGGTGAGGGCTGCGGTCAGGCCCGGCCCGGCTTCTGGGAGGCCGAGCTGGTGGGCGGCGAGGAGTGTGCGGCCGATCCCGGCGAGGCCTTTGATGGTGTCGTAGACGCCCCACAGAGTTCCGGGCCGGCCCGCGAGGAGGCGGCTGGCCTGGTGTTCGGCCAGGCCTTGGGCGCGGGCGGACAGCCAGGCGGTGGCCCGGCCGAGGGCTTCGTTTTGGCGCCGGTCGGCGGGCAGGTGGGCGCTGCCGTGGATGAGGGAGGCGGCCAGGGCTCCGGGGCCGGCGTAGATGCCGTCGGGGCGGGAGCCGGTGACAAGGCGGGCGGCGGCGTTCCAGTGCCGGTCGGCGGCGTCGATCAGCGCAGCGTCGCCGTCGGCCAGGACCGCGAGGAGCAGGGCGGTGCCGGGTAGGCCGTCGGCGAGGGTGGCGGTGGCGCCGGGGGTCAGGCGAGAGGCGACCTGGTCGGGGTCGAGGACAGAAGCGACGGTCTCCTCGACCAGCAGGAGGGGGTCAGGCATGGCGCAGGAGGTCGGTGGCGAGGGAGCGGGCCAGGTGCTCGTGGGCGCGGTCGGTGCCGAGGAGGCGGTTGGAGTGCAGGTGGATCAGGTCGGAGGCGCAGAGCGGCGCGATGCCCTCGGCGAGGAGGGGCCGGTAGGCGGTCAGGGTGTCCAGCAGGGTGTCCCAGCGGTTGGTGAGGTCGGTGGGGACGGCGGCCGTGCGGCATTGGGTCCGAAGCGTTTCGCGCCAGCGGCGCAGGGCGGCCGGGATCGGGCGGGGGCGTGCAGCGGTGGGGGTGTCGATGGTGCGGGCGATGGCGGCGGCGGTGTGGGCGGCGAGGATGATCCGCTGGTCGTTGTCCAGGCCGGGGAGGGCGGTCCGGACGAGGGCGGAGTCGGCGGCGAACACCGCCTCGGCCGCGCCGATCGCGCCGGGGCCGCCGTAGCGCTGGGTCTCCCGCTGGTACGGCGTTGCGGCGAGGTGGCCGTTGGTCAGGTGCTGCTCGGCCAGCTGTGCGGCGAGGGCGGCGAGTTCCTGTTGAACGGCGGCCAGCAGGTCGGGGGCGCCCTGGTAGCGCAGGCGCAGGTGGGGGCCGAGGTCGGGGGTGGTGTACCGCAGCCAGTAGGACAGCGTGCCCGGGTAGTGCGGTAGACGGGCGAGGATCGCCTCCTGGTACCGGACCGGGGCGGGCAGTACAAGGGAAAGCCAGGTGCCGCCGGGTAGCACGGTGTCGGCTGCGCGGGGGCGGGCGGCGGTCCGGGGGTCGAGGACCTGCGGCTGATCCGCCTGCTGCTGTTGGCGCAGGCCGATGACGAGTTCGAGGTGATGACGGCCGTCCTGGCCATGCACCGGTGGCCGGCCCGACAGTACCTCGCCGACGGTGAGGCAGCCGCGGCGGACACTGCGCCGTAGCACCTCGCGGTGGCCGGGCTCGCTCAGATCGATGGGCAGGTGTCGGTCGCTCTCCTCGATCACCACCTGCTGCGGCACCCGCAGGGTGGGGCGGGCCAGCCAGTTCTCCAAGCAGGTGTGCCAGCGGTCGCGCTGGTCGACCAGCGTGTGGAGGTCCTGGGGAAGGCGCCAGCGTTGCGGGGCGAGGACGGTGGAGCGGTAGGTGACGCGCGGAGTGTAGGGCGCGAGGGCGGCGGGGCCCCAGGACCAGGGGTGCCAGGGCCGCTCGTCCGCGTGCCCGATCAGATGGAGGAGCTGGGCAGCCGGGGGCAGGAGCGTCCGGGTGATCCGGCTAAACAGCACCGGCCGCACCAGGCGGCCGAGCTGCGGCGAGTAGAGGGCGACGTGGCCGGCCCGGGTGGTGGTGACGAGCAGGGTGCGGGGGTCGAGGTCCCGGGGTCCGGTGAGGGGCAGGCCCACGGGTATGCGATACGCGGTCCGGCCGTTCTCGACCGCCAGCGCCCCGGTGCCGACGGTGAGGGGGCGGCAGACGATCTCGGCGAGCAGCGGACCGCCGGCGGCCCGAGGCGCGGTGGCGAGGTCGGGCAGGTGGTGGGCGAGGCGGCTGGCTGCCGACCCGGCGTCCTGCGCCGCGTGCGTGCCGATCGCCAGCGCGAGGCGGCCTCCGTGGTCTTCGCGGACGCGGATGTGGACCTCGGCCGTCCGCGGCGGGTGCCCGTCTCCGTGGTGGGCCAGTGCGTCCACCGTCTCCTCGGTGAGCTCCACCTCCTGCTCGCCGCGCGCGGTCGCTGCGGTGAGCAGCGCGAGGAGGAGGTGGGTGCGGTGGTCGTCGAGGTCGGTGCGGGCGCCGATCGCGTCGTGCGGCCCGGGCGGGCCGATGCCGGTGGCCGGGTCGACGGCCTCCAGGAGCGGGACCATGCGGTGCGGCCCGTACGTCTCCCGGAACGTCGCCGTCCAGGCCTGCAGTGGGGTCGTGCGGTGGCCGATGCGCCAGAGGGTGTCGATCGCCCGGGCCGTCTGCAGGCCCACCGCGGCCGGCAGGCGCAGGTCGGCGTCGGCGATCGTGTCGCAGGCCAGGGGGCGGTCGGTGGTGTGGATCGTGTCGGCCGCGCGGCGGGCGGCGCGCAGGAGTGGCAGGCGCTCGGCGGTGCCGGGCCGGTGCCGGTCGGCGTGCGTCAGCAGCGCGCGCAGGTCGAGGACGGCGGCGCGCAGGCCGGCGGCCGGGTGGAGCTTCGTGGCGAAGTGGCCCAGGGGGTCGCGGGCGGGGTCGGCGGGCAGGAGGTCGGTCAGGAGCAGGCCGGTGCGGACCAGGGCGGTGATCGCGGTCCGCACCGTCTCGGTCTCGGCGTCGGGCCAGCGTTCGAGCGCCGCGCGGACGACCCGCGCGGCCGGGGCGCCACCGGTGCGGTCGCATTCGTGCAGCACCCAGGAGGACACCTCGGTCACCCGCACCGTGCCCAGCTGTGCTGTGCCGCCCGTCCCCGGGTGCTCGGCCTCCAGAACCGCGCCGCGCCGCTGCGCGGTCGGGTTGGCGAAGAGCTGGAGGCGGTCGAGCGCCTCCGGCAGGTCGAGGGCGCGGTCGGCGACGGCCGCGAGCCAGGCCGGACTCGGGAGCGTGGCGCAGCGGTGCTCTGCGCCCAGCAGCAGGACAGGTTCCCCGGGCTCCAGGCGTGCGAGGGTGCTGGCGGCCCAGACGCCGTTGGGGGTAGTGCGGGTGCGGGCGCGCAGGTCGTAGGCCGCCCGGGCGGGTGCGCCGTCGGATGCGCGCTCAAGGTCGCGGGAGGTGAGGAACAGCCCCTCGGTGACCAGATCGCCGCCCTTCGTGCCGTCGGCCGCCAGGAGCGGGAGGCGGGCAAGTGCCACCGGATCGGGCGTGAGACGGCTGCGCACTGACGGTTCCCCCTTGTCGAACGGCCGGGTGGGCGGCACCGGGCTTCCGGTGCCGCCCACCCAGTGCTGCTACAGCTGGTCCGGGATCAGACAGCCGCTGGTCGGACCGGCCGGCGGCGATTCCCCGCAGCCGTCACCGGTGGTGTCGCCCTCGGTGTCCGCGTAGTTCTCGCGCACACCGGTCAGCGGCACGTTCACCGCGTCGAGCGCGAAGGCGTCCAGCAGTTCGGTGCTCATTGTGCGTCCTCCTTCCATCGTCCGGGTGGGGATGGTGCGCCCGGACCGCGCGGGTCCGGGAGTGCGGGTGGCCGTCAGGCCCTGGGCCAGGTGAGGACCATCGGCGCGCCCGGCCGCTCCAGACGCCGACCGGGGGCCATGGCGGCGGGGTCGGTGCCCTGGCTGTAGACGTGGAGGACGGGACCGGGCCGTCCCCGGTGGTCCCGGTCCCACTCCCGCAGGCCCTCCACCAGGGCCTCGCCCAGGGCGTGGTCCTCGCCATGAACGACGACGCCGTATTCGTACCGGCCGTTCTTCCCCTCGGCCGGACGCATCGTCACATACGCCGCGGCGCTGAAGTCTGCGTTCCAGGTGAGCGGGGTACCGCCCGGCAGCGCCCGCAGGACTGACTGCTTCGGGTCCACTAGCAGGGTGCCGTAGGCGTCGAGGACGGTGGCGACCCACAGGTCGACGACGGGTCGGGTGCGCTCGCTCGCGTCCACCTCGACCCCGGACCAGACCGGGGCGCCGGTGGTGTCGAGGCTCCTGACCAGGGCCTCGAGGTTGAGTGGCTGGGCGCCGTCCACCCGCACGCGGGCGCCGGGTGTCAGCGTGTGTACCTGGGTGGAGCTCGCCGCTTCCCCGCGCATTGCCACGAAGCCGCAGGGCAGCCAGCCGCCGCCGCTCCAGTGCCCCTCGCCGTCGGGGGTGAGGGCGACCAGGCGGCCGAGACCTCGTACGCGCAGCGGGACGACGAGCACACCGTCGGAGGCGAGCTGGTCCAGCCAGGTCTGCTCGATGGCGGCTGCCTGCACGGTGACCTCGATCCGGTCGTACGGGGCCGCGTCCGGAACGCCGTGGGCACCGTCGGCGGTGAGGATGCGGACGGCGTCCTCCAGGCCGGCGGCCTTCAGGCAGCGGCGGGCGCGCTCGGTCACCACCGGGTCGATGTCGATGCTGGTCACCGCGCCTCCGTCGCCGACCAGGTGGTGGAGGAGTGCAGCGTTGTATCCGCCAGAGCCGATCTCGAGGACCGAGTGGCCGGGAAGCGGGTGCAGGTAATTCAGCATCTCGGCGACCAGCCACGGGGCGCTGACCGAGCTGAGGAGCTGGCCGTCACCGTCGCGGTCGGTGGGCTGGTAGTCGTCCTTGTACGCCTCGGCCAACCCGATGTCCGGGACGAACAGATGCCGGGGCGTTGCGCGGAACGCGGCGCCGACCTCCGGGGTGGTGATCCGGCCCGCCCGCTTGAGCGCCGAGACCAGGTGCTCGTTCAGCTCAGCCGCCTCAGCGGTCTGCTCGTCGGTGACGTTCGGGTCACTGAGGGTGCTCATAGGGGGAGCTTAGACACCGGCGGACCGCGAGGAGGGTGCTTCGTTGAAGACAGCGTTGCCCACGCAGACGCCTTTCGGCCAGTCGCACGGATCCTCGGGTGGGTCCGTGCCCGGCCGACGGCAGCCGTCGCGTGCGTGATCGTCTTCGCGCGGCCGGGCTGTCTCCTGTCCTCGGCGCCATGCGGGTGACAGGGCAGCACGAGTGCACTGCCGAGCCCTGGCACCGGCAATAGCTGACGTGTGAGTATCCACAGCGTGAGCCCGGTGGGCCCGGACGCCGTCTACAAGGCCCTGGCCGAGCTGGGAGCGGCACCGGTCATGGACCCGGAGCTGTGGCCGGACGGCCCGCAGGACGAGGACCGCGCCCGGCTACTGGGCTGCCTGCTCGCCAAGACCGAGCTCGAGCTCGCTGCCACGACCCGGACGAGCGCGGGCGAGGACGAACTCGCGGTCCTCGGCGACGCGTACTTGGGATGGATGGACGTGGTCGGGCCGGACTGGGAGGTCGCTCTCACCGTGCTGCTCTCCCGGCTGGAGCGAACGGCGGTCCAGCTCCTCGACCCCGATGACCCGGATGCGGTGAACGCGCCGCCGGCCCAGTTCACGGCGTGGGCGGCGGTGGTAACCGCCGCTACCGCGCTGGGCACCCACATGCACGCCCGGCACGGCGACGTGAACGAGGTCCGCCGTGCTCTGGGCAGAGTGGAGTCGTGTGTCATCCAGCTGCTGCAAGGAATCCACGATCTCCGCGTGACCATCGGCGATGCGGACGAGGACAAGGACTGACCGGGGAGGTACTCGCACGGGCCCTTTCCCTGCCCGGGGATGGCCTCCCGTCACAGGCTCGGCCGCCGTCCTCGCACCCCGCCGTCAGCCGGTTCTCGCCGATCCGTCAACCTGCCCTGACCGCCGGCCCGCAGCTGCGCACGCGGCCACTACCCTGTGCCCGTGCCTCCGTCGAAAACCTGGAGTTCCAGCGCGCCGAACCGCAGCGCCACGGCATCCGCGGTGCACGCTCTCCTGGCCGGCCGATCCCGGGTGCGGAACGCCGTCCTGACCGGTCCGCGTCTCGTCGGCACGGGGGGGCCACCGCACCGGACCAGTGGTCCGCCGGGATGCCTTGTACCGCCGCCCCCGGCCCTACCGCCGGGTCGGCCGTCCGCACGCCGGGCCGGTGCCGGTGATGGCCGCCGACTGGACGGAGGTCGACGAGGTCACCCGTCATCTCCTCGCCGAGATCCTCCCCTCCCGGCCGGCGTCACTGGTGGACGCGCTGGTCGGCGCCTTCGCGCTGCTCTCCGAGTTCAGTCGGCCCGCGGTGGCCGTCGGTCACGAGGATGACCTCGCGGAGCTCCAGGAGCGGCGCGCCCGGCTGGCCGTGGCCGCACTCGACTTCACCGCGGGTGTTCCGGAGCGTGTGGCTCGGGCGCTCGCCGGGGCCGCGGCAGCCGCCGTCCGCGACTGGCTCGCCGCGCTGGACCGAGTGGAGCGCGCGCAGGCCGGCCTGGCGCCGTTGCGCGAGGAGGCCCCCACGCACTGCCTGGGCTTCGAGCCCCGCTGAACCACATGTCGGGCCGCCCCGGACGATGGCGGCTCACCGCGGCGGGCGGCGAACCGGTGGGCGAGCTGTTCGCCCCACCGGACCTGGGACTTGAACCGCTGCTGCACTGGGCGGCAACCGTGCTGCCCGGCCGCTGCGTCGAGCAGGTCCACGAAGGTCACCCGACCTTCAGGCACACACCGGACAGCGACGGCGACCGGATCCTGTACGTCTACACGCGCTCCCGCCCCGAGCCTCCGTTCTGAGCAGCGTCCGGCCCCCTTGCATCGCCCTCGCGACGCTTCGCCTTCTCCTCCAGAGCGGCGGGGATGTCAGTACGTGCTGGCACCCTGCCCTCGTGCTGATTCCCCTTGCCACAGCCCGAGCGACGGCCACGTTCGTGCTCACCGCGTCCGCGCTGCGTTTCGCCGCCGACGGCCTCCACTCCGACTTCCTCCGCGACACCGGCCACCTCTACCTGGGCGCCGCCACGCTGCCCGGCGTCAAGCGCAGCGGGGTGTGGCACGTCGACCAGGCCCAGCTCGACTGGGCGTTGCGGGAGCTTGCCGCGGTGGCGGCCGCGCCCGGCCGGCTCGTTCCGCTGAAGCTGTCGTGGACGGATCTGAGCCGGGACGAGCGGTTCAACGACGACTGGCGCCTGGCTGTCCAGGCCGAGGTCCTCGACCGGGCCGCGCGGGCCCGCCGCCGTACCCCTGCGGCCGAACTGCTCGACGCCGGACTCGCTCCCGCGGCGCAGCGCGTGGCCGTGAGGGAGGTCAACCGGCTCCTGCTCGGGGCCGTCCGGGAACCGGACGGACGTGACCCGCTGGTGGTGGCGGGCGTTGTCGTGATGGACGTGGTCCGGCGCCGGGCCGGGGTGTGGAGTATCCCCGAGCGGTGGGCGGATGTCCTGGACCGGTGGCGTGCCGAGCACTTGGCGCTGCTCGCGCGGGCGCAGCGGTGCGCCGGGTGCGGCACGGTGGCGGACCGGGCCCAGCAGTACGAGTGGCGGTCGTCCGGCGCGGACGGCTGGATCACCCAGTGCCCCGCCTGCGCGGGCGGCGAACACCCCCTGTACGGGGGATCGATGCGGGGCGTGAAATACACCAGCGAGCGGCGGCGGTCGGCGCGCGCCGACCGCTACCTGTGCGCGGTGTGCGGCCTGCGGCAGGCCGCCGTCTGGGACCACTGCCACGAGCCCGGGCACGACTTTGTCCGAGGGCCGGCCTGCGCGAGCTGCAACCAGGCCGAGAACTCCCGGCGCGGCATTTGGAGGACGTTCTGGGACAACAGCCCGGCCGTGCGGCACCTGCTGGAATGCCCCAGCTGCCGTACCGCCACCACCCTGCCGATCCGGCACCTGTCCGCGCTGGCCACCGCTCGGCTGCGCGCCACCGCGCGGCACGGCCGGTGCGCGGCCGAGCCCTCGGCCATTCTGGAGCCTCTGCCGGAGGGCGGCTTCCTTGCACGGCTGGAATGTGCGGCCCATCCCGGCCGAGAGGTCCGCTGGGAGGAGACCGTCGGTGCGGAGACGGTCTCGGGGTGGGTCGCGGGTCTGGTCGCGGAGCACGCGTGACCGCCGGTCCTCGTTGAGGCTTGCGATGCCGGAGTGACCGCCCTGATCCTCATCTGTCCGGCTTCCTGCCCTTTGACCGCGTGGTTCACGGGGCAGCCGCGACGAAAGCGCCGATGCCGAGCCAGATCATGTGCCAGGCCTGGTCGAGGCTGTGGGCGCCGGTGCCCATCGTTCGGGCGTACGATCCGTCCGCCGCGGTCGGACGGCAGGGGTCGTCGGGGCCGGCGAGGTCGTGGAAGTCCGTCCGTCCCAGGAGCGTGGCGAGTACTGGTGGTCTCCGCTTATTTGCGAGTGCGGAATAGCGGGTCGATCAGGGTGTGAGCAGGCATCCAGGCCCATGCCGAGTGCGAGTCCGGGCAGGGTGACGGGGGTGTGCAGGACCAGCACGGTGACCGCCACGGTGATTATCTTGCAGGAGGTCAGCACAGCAACGTTCTCTCTGGTTTGTAGGGGCGTCGTGCACTGTCGCATCACCCGCAAGAGGGGTGTCGTGTACGACGGTTCGCGTCGCCGTGTCGTGCACGTCGTAACTGTCGTTGAAGGCTCGTGACTCATCAGGTGATCTCCAGGGGTCTGCGGCCCTTCCCGGTGCTCATGCCGTCGGGACAGCGCTACTGGACGGTGTTGGACGACGAACGGTTGACGCCCGTACCGGAGGCGGACGAGTTCCTGCGGCATGTGCGCTTCGGTCATGATCAGGCGGAATCGACGACGCGTACCTATGCCGGGGCGATCGTGCTCTACTTGACGTGGTGCCGCTGCACCGGCCGTGGCTGGACGACGGCGGCGGGACGGCTGGGAAGCTTCATGTTCTGGCTTCGGCACTCGACCGGTGACGGCAGTCCGGCCCCATGCCGGTGAGAGCCGGACATAAGTGAGGTGCAGAACGGGAGGGCCTGCGGCTAAAACGGACCCATGACGGTCTTCTACTGCTCCAAGTGCGGCACGACGCTCACCCCGGACCTGACGGCCTTGCCCGCCGTTCCCGCGGTTCCGGGGCTCGAAGACGCGCGGCCCAAGGGAGCACGGCAGGCCCCGCCGACCGTTCCGCAGGGCTGCTACGCGGTGGAAAAAGAGCCTTGGGGAGCCCCCTTCGTCGTGCAGGAGGACCAGGAGAACCCCTCGCCGTCGCAGCCTCGCGGGACTCTCATGGCCACCGAGGAGGGCTTCGTCGCCTCGGCCGGGGTCCGCAACACGGTCGTGATCCACCCCGATGACGCGCTCGCGTTGCAGCCCCTCCCGGACTGGGAGAACAGCACCGGATGCTGTGGGCCGAACGGAACCGAGGGCCTCAACCGGGCCTGCCCCTGCGGAGCCCGGGTCGCCACACTTGCCGCGGACTGCTTCGGGCCCTACGAACTGCACCTCGACCCGGTCCGCACCTACGGCGCGGAGGGCTGACACCTCAGCGGATTCGCACACGGGACTCACAGCCGGGTGATCAGGAGCGCGGAGACGAGCAGTGCCCCGGCGTGCAGAGCCTGATCAGCCAAATACAGCCCGTTGTCCCCCGTTGCGGGGCGGCCTTTGGAACTGCCGCCTGTCGCCGGTGTGCGCAGCGGCGGGCTGGAGGTGAACAGTGCGCAGGCCTTGCCGTCCGGGCCCTGTCGGTGTCGGTGCCGGCCGATAGGTTGCTGGACATGACCTTCACGGACACCAGGACCAGCCAGGCGCGCACGATCCGGCCGGCCACCACCGCGGGATGTACTGCCGAGACGCGCACCTGCGGCGACGCCTCTTCTGTTCGGGTTGTTCCCCTGTGGCAGGCGCCCTGCGCGCTCACTGCCCAGGGGCCGTCGCAGCGCTGAGGCACACGGCCGGCGCTGGAAGTCGTTGGTCCGGAAGACATGGCCACCGGCGGCTGGCTGCGGGGCCGGACCGGTCCGGTGTCGTGATCGCCGCCGCCCCGGGGTGGCGCGCGCTGGATACTGGGTGTCCGACCGCGCGTTGAGCACGCATCTCTGGAGTGCCCGTTGACCAGTCCCAGCCCCTTGCCCGATGTCTTCACCGTAACGGATCCGCCGGATACCGCCGATCTGCAGGCCTGGCTCGGGCGGTACGGATGGCGCGTCAACGGGACAACGGCCAAGGCCTGGCCGGACGTGGTGTACATCGAGCCCGACCTCGGCCCGGAGCCGGTGCTCATCGACGGCTTCTACCTGCGGGCGGGTCAGAGCATCGTGTGGGACGGCCGCGAGGTGGTGCGACGCTCGGAGCCTGTGCCGGCCTCGGTCCGGCCGTTGGTCGAGTTCGTGTCGGTTCTGTGGGGCGCCGACCGGGCGCTTCCGACGCTCACCGATGCCGACCTCGACCGGCTGCGCGACAGCGGGGACACTGGCGGGAACGCACGCGGGTGAGCCCCGGCCGCGGTGTGCGGGGCCGGGGTCATCGCGTGGCCCGACGCGGCGGTGTGACGGTTGGTATGGAGCCGGCGGCGGCGTGAGCGCGGCAGTCGGTGGCCGACCGGGTCCGGGCCGCGCGGCCCGGTGGTGGGCGTGGCCGCGCAGCCGACCGGATCCCGGCCGGCTTTCCCCGGCCTGGCTGCGGCTTGCCCCTCGCGGACGTCAGGTCCGCTCGGGCCGGGTGAGGCTGTCGCCGTCGGCGGCCCGTCGCACGAGGGCGAGGTCGCTCAGCTGCATGCCAGACAGGGACCGGCCGTCCCACACCTGGAGCCAGGGGACGCTCCGGGGCGCGGTGCTGTGAGCGTGGACCTCCATGACATCGACGCACACCCACACCGGCTTCGGGAAGCTGCCCGAGGGTCCGGCCCACAGGGCCTGCACGCGAGTCCTGCCGCCCAGGCGTGCCCTGGAGGTCCTGCTCCCCTACCCAACCCCGGCGAGGAAGCGCAGGAGGACGTCGGGGGCCTGCCGGGCGCGAGCGGCCTCCCGGGTTCGCGGGACGCGGTTGCGGCGACCGGCCTTCGCAACGGCAGGGACTGCGTGTCCGGGTTGTCCGTTCCGCTCCGCCGTTGCTGTCCATCCTGCCACGATGGCTCCGCGGGCGATGAGGCGCGCGCCCCGGGGATGCGGGGGTGACCGCAACCGCGAGCACAGTGGTGGAGGGTTCTTCGTTGTACGACACGGTGCGCGCAGCGCTGGAGCAGTTGGAGAACGCCCGCGTCTTCGAGCGGGTGGCGTGCCGGGTGCTGGAGGTCCGGTTTCCGGGGCTGCGGCCCACGACGGCCGGTGGCGACCTCGGCCGTGACGGGTATGTCCGCGCGCCGTTCGGCACAGACGAGGGCGTGGTGCTGTTGGTCAGCCTGCAGGACGCCTGGACGTCCAAGCTCGCCTCCGAGCTGCGGAAAAACCGCGAGCACGACCGGCACGCCAAGGCCGTGTTCGTGACGACCCGGACGACCAACGAGGCGGCCAAGGAGAAGTGGCGGGACAGCGCACGGGACGACTTCGGGGTGGACCTGGAGATCGTCGACCTCGACGAGCTCGTGTATGAGCTGGAGCGCGACGAGCTGCGATGGGTGGGCGAGGTCGAGCTCGGGGTCCGCCCGCGCGCTCCTCGCGCACTCGCCCCGGCCACCTCCTACCTCGAACACCTGGGCGCCCGGGTGCCCGGTATGACGGCGCCCCTCGTCAGCGCCGACACCTTCAGCGCACAGCTGCGGACCGCCCTTGCGGGACGCGAGCGGATCGTCACCGTGGAGGGACACGGCGGTGTCGGCAAGACCCGGCTTGTCCTCGGAACGGCCATCGAGAGCGCCGCGACCCTCGTGCTGGCGACCGCGGCCCCGCTGCAGGAGGGATCGTTCACCGAGATCCCGCTTGGTTCGCCGTCAGTGCTGGTCGTCGACAACGCGCACCGCAGGACCGACCTCGGTTCTCTGGCTCTGCTGCTGGACGATCCCCGTTTCGACCGGGTGCTCGTCATCCTCGTCGTGCGGCCCGGCCACCGCCACCGTGTCCTCTACGAGGCGGGGGTGGAGTCCTACCCGGCGGTGCACCTGACGCTGGAGGCGCTTTCCCACGCGGACGTGGACCGCATCGCCTGCGACCACGGGGTCAGCCGCCCCGAGATTCGCCGGCACGTCGTCCGGCTCGCCGACGGCAATCCATCCCTCGCCCACAGGGCATGCGAGGCAGCCCTGTCCTCGGGTGTCCTGCGGTGGGCGGACTCCTCCCAGATCATGGCCAGCCTGGTCACCGACCGCCTGGACGGAGACCGCGAGACGACCCGGGAACTCCGGGCGACCGCCGTCGCCCTCGCCCTGACCGGCACCGCCGGCGACGAGCGCGGCATGGGTGCCGGCCAGGACCTGGCCCCGCTCTTCGGCACCATCACCGGTCTGCCACCCGACCCCCACCGTCTCGACCACCTCCTCGCGCGCCTCGAGGACGCCGGTCTCGCAACCGGCCGCCCCTACGCGCTGCGCCCCCGTCTCCTGGGCCCGGTCGTCCTGGCCCAGGCACTGCGCGGGGACACGGCGGTGCATCTGGATCTGGCGGCGGCACTGCCCCGCGCCGGCCGGGCGCAGCGGTCCCGCACCGGTGGGCGGTGCGACGGGCTGTTCTGGGTCATCGGGCTGATCCCTGTGCTCCAGGACCTCGCCGCCGCGGTCCTCGAGATCGCCGACCGGTCGGCGGCAGACCATCTGGCCAGGTTCGTGCGCTCCCTCGTGGTGCCGGCGGCCAGACTCGACGACTGGTGGATCGTGGCATTCCTGGCCCACAGCATCGCGCCCGCCGCACCGACGATCCTGGCCGACCTTCACCGCTGGCTCGTTGCGGCCTGGCCTGTGGAGACCGGGCCCGGCCCCGCGGACCTCGACGCGGAGGACCGTCGGCAGCAGGCGGTCAGCGACCTCGCACGCCAGTACGCCGACCTCGCACGCCGCACCGACGAGGCCGGCCGGTCGGGCGCCGTTGCTGCTGTGCTGGACCTCGCCTACCTGTGCGACCCGGACCATCCCGACGCCGTCCCGGTGCGCGAGATCGCCCAGTGGCGCCTGGACGACGCCCTCCTGTCCCCCGGCCGGTGGGGCGACCTGATGGCACTGCGCCAGGAGCGCCTGGAGACGATCGCGCAATGGAGCCGGGACCTGGCGGCCGAACCTCCGTCCGGACTGTCGCCCGCCGAGACTCGCCGTCGCGGGCCCGCGACGCTCGCGCGGGTGGTCCTTGCCGCCGTGGAGCCGCTGCTGACCGGGTTCGCCGAGATCACGACCGGTACACCGCTAGACCCGAACACCTACCGGACGAGGCGGGTTCCGCTGCCCGACCATCCTGACCTCGCCCGCCAGCTGCGGGAGGCCGCCGAGCTGCCGCTCGCATACCTGGAGAAGGCCGGCCTTCGGCGGCCGGAGAACCGGGAAACGCTGCTGGCGCTCGTCCGGATCCCCACCGACCTACGGCGCGGCGCCACCAGCCCGCTCCCCGGTACGACCCGCGCTCTGCCCGCCTACACGCAGCGGGCTCTGGAGGACGCCGCGGCGGCGGTGAGCGCGCGGATCGCCGAGCAGTGGCACACCCTGCCGCTCGAGGCACGGCGCCTGGCAGCAGACGGTGCCGCACGCCCGGGACCGCCCCCGCCGGGCCGGAGCTCCGCGGCCGATCCGGTGGCCGTCGCCGCGGCCGGCGACCCGATGCTGCAGCACCACTTCATTCTGCATCCGCCGCGCTCCGCCAGAGCCCGCCCGTGCGATGACTCCCGGGCCCGCTCACGCCGGGCGCTGCGCCTGGCCTCGCAGGTGTCGACCGACGATGCCCTCATCCTGCTGGAAGCCGTCGGCCCTCACGCTCCGGCCTCTGCCACGTTGGACATGTTCGCTCGCGCTGTCGGCGCGGCCGCGCCAGACCCGGACGCGGTTCTGGCCCGTCTTCGGCGGCGGCACTCCTTCGCCGGTAACGGGTCGCTGCTCGCGGGGATCGCCGATACCGACCCCGGCCGGGTGTGGGCGTGGATCGAGTCGCGCCTGGACTCTCCACGTGTGGCCGGGATCGCTCTCACCATCGTCGACGAGCACCCCGACCAGGAGCGGCGCCTGCTCAGCGCCCTTGCGCTGGCCGTGCGCAGAGATCCGACCGGCGCGGCGCGCACCGGCCTCGCCCGCGACCTGGTCAGCCATCTCCTGTCCTGCCTGCGGCCTGTCGGGGAGCGGCTCGCCCTGCTGGCCGACGTCGGCCGCGACGGCCCCGCCGACGTGCTCCCCCACACCCTGCGCGTCATCGGTCTCCTCCTCGCGGATCCGGTACTGGACTCGCGCCTGGTCGGCCGGTGCGTGGCTGTGGCCCGCCGCGCGCTGCACGAAGCCGTCTCCAGTCACCGGTTCCGACGCGAGGAGACCGCCGCCGAGGGCGCCCGGCTCATCGCCGCGCACTGCCCGGCCCCGTTCGCCGCGCTCGTGACCGATCACCTCGCCGCCGGCCGTCACCTGCCCGGCGAGTGGGCGCAGGCCTTGTGCGAACTCGACCCCGCCGCCCGGGAACACCTTGCGCACGCTCTCCTCGGCCGCTGGCCGCGGCCGGGCACCGGAACCCCACCCGCCCTCAGCGGCATCGCCACGCTCGGCGGGATCACCGCCGGCACCCATGCCTGGGACACCGCCGTACGAACCTGGGCCACGGGCACTCCCGGTGAACGAGCCCTCGCCACCGCGGCCGTCAGCCACCAATGGGAGAGCCCCACCTGGCAGGCCGTCGTCCCCGCGCTCCTGACGTCAGGCCTCGACCAGGACGCCACCGGCCAGCTCGTCGACGGCATCACCACCGTCCTCGGCTTCGGCCTCACAGGCACGTTCGACTCCGCGCTCAAGGCCCGGCACGCGGCACTGGACGCGCTGCGCGCGCATCCCCGGCATGCGGTGCGCGCCTTCGCACGCGACGTCGACGCCGTTCTGGACGGCCTGCGCACCCGGGTTCGCTCCCCTTCCCCGGTGACCGCCTCGCAGGACGAATGGTGACTTCCGGGCCCGGCTTCCTCATGGAAGTTTCCTGGCCGTACCCGGGTGTCGGCCGGTGCCGGCCGCCGTACCTGCACTGCCTCGGCACCGCACGTGGCACAGATCCCGGGTGGCAGGTGGTCGGGGGAGGCCGCCGGCTCCGGGACCGGGCTACTGGGTCGTCCGGTGACGCCACGTCTGGTAGAGGCGGAGCACGTCGACTGCCCAGCGGGCGCGGAGCTGTTCGTCGTCGCCCGTGTCGTCGCGGCCAGCGCGCGCCAGGACCCGGGGCAGAAGCGGGTGCGGGTGTCCGGCCGAGGTGGTGAGGAGTTCGGCGAGCAGCGGCTCGCCGGGCGGGGTGTCCTGGTCGACGAGGACCAGGAGGTCGAGGAGGTCGTCCTGGCTCAGGCGGGGAAGAGCGATCCCTGAACTGCGCAGCCTGGAGAGCGTCGTCGTGCTCCGGGCCCGGGCCAGGTGCTGGAGGTGACCTTGCAGGGTGGACGCGAGCGGGTCCAGGCGGGCCCGGCCGACCGTGTCCTCGGTCGACGGACCCACGGTGCCCGGGGCCGGCAGTGTGGCGGCCGAGTTCCGCTGCAGGTCGGCCAGGCGTCGTGTCCAGGTTCCAACGGCTCGCCCCTCGTAGCCCGGCAAGGCGCCGACGGCCTCGGTCAGGCGTGTGAGCTCCGCGACGGCGGTACTCAGCCGGTCGGCGTCGAGGTCGTACCCGCCGGCACCCAGGTCTGCGAGCCGGGCTCGTAGCTCTGTCAGGGCGTCGCGGCGTTGAAGGGCACGTGGCGTGGGAGGCTGCAGCCGTGCCCGCTGGCGGAGGACCTCGCGCCGCCGCGCCCGTCCCTCGGGCCCACGTCCCCCCGGTTCGGTGTCGTCGCACAGCGCCCGCGCCGCTTCCCAGTCGCCGGCTGCGCGGGCCTC
The DNA here is from genome assembly GCF_042885595.1 of Kitasatospora sp. NPDC058046. Lineage (NCBI taxonomy): Bacteria > Bacillati > Actinomycetota > Actinomycetes > Kitasatosporales > Streptomycetaceae > Kitasatospora > Kitasatospora sp. NPDC058046. The sequence continues at coordinate 3,904 of NZ_JBHVRS010000027.1, read as the reverse complement.
GCGCAGCCGCTCCACGGGGTCGTCGGCCGCGCCGGCGGACCCGGACTCGGGGTTGCCTGGGTGCTCGGGTGTGTCCGGTTCGCCGTCCGCGGGCACGGATGCGGTGCTCCTAGGGAGGTGGGCGGCGTTTTCCGTGACCCGGGCACGGGCTGCGTGGAGGATGTCACGCTCACTGTTCGTTCGCGTCTTGGGTGTCAGGCACATGACCCGGTGCAGGCAGGCGGAGAGCTCGTGCGCAGGTCCTTCGCGGGTGAGCCTCTTGAGTTCGGTGAAGGCTGCCGCCCGCCGGTCTTCGGGGTTCAGGCCGCGCAGCCAGGCCCGTGCGTCGACCACCGCGGTGCGAAGGGCCGTGCGGGTGGCGCCCTCGTGCTGCAGGCACAGCCGGAACGCGCGGTCGGCCAGTTCCTCGACCTGATCGGCGTCGCCGCGGCGGCAGGCCGTGCGCAGCGCGGCGACGAGATCGCGGGCTTCCGGTTCGATCGATGGATTCTCCAGGTGCCTGGGCTCGGCGGCGGAGCCGCTGGACCGCAAGCGGGCCAGGGTCGGTGTGATGAGCCCGTCGCGGGTCAGTGAGCAGTCGGAGAGGTCGAACCACTCCGTGCGGCCGGGCCCGGCGCCGACCTGGGTGCCCACTTTGACGCGCCGCTCGGTGCCTGCGGCCTCGCACCGGATCCGGTGGACGAAGCCCTGGCCGCGCAGCTGGACGTCGGCGGGATGGTCCTCGGTGAGGAGGGTGCGCAGCGCCGGTGTCGGTACGGTGGGCCGGTCGTGAGCCCGGGCTGCGGAGGGTAGGTGGATCCACCAGTCGGCGCCGGTGGCCGGCTCGCTGAGCACGATCGTGCCGGTGCCGCCGGCCGGGACCTGCGCGGCGATGTGGATGCCGCTTCCGGCGAGCCAGCGGGTCAGGCCCCGCTTGATGTAGAGGTGGTCGGCGCTGGAGACACCCGTCGAGGCGCGGCGGCACAGCGTGGGCGCACCGCCGGACTCGGGGTAGTGCGCGAAGTGGCAGGCCCGGTCCAGGTACAGCTTGGTGGTGAGCTGTTTGCCGCACCCTCCGAGCAGGACTCCGCACCAGAAGGCGTCGCCGCAGTGGGCCCGCCGGAAGGCGTCGACCTCGATGGCTTCCAGGGGCAGGACGACGGGGTCGTCGCTGTGCTCGTCGCCGATCACGGCGGTCTGGATGCGCCGCCGGTCCCAACCGTGCTCCGCCAACGTGCCTCCGTTCGGTCGCAGAACATGCTGCCATCCGGCGGAGGCAGCGTCAGGCGTTTCCCGTCGGCGTGGTGCGCGAAGGCTGTGATTCGGCTCCGGCTGCGGCCGGGCGGGTTCGGTACTGCCCCGGCGGACTCGATGAGCGGCACCGGCCGTACGGGAACCGGGGTCTGGGCTCCGTCTCTTGGCCCGGCGCGGACGGCAACGGCGAACGGGGGCTACCTCTACCTCGTCCGCGTCGGCATGCGGATCCCGGCGGAACGCACGGGCCCTGACACCCACCCGCGATGCTCGTGTCCGGTACCTCCTCGAGGCGATCCCACTCACCATGGACGCCGTCGGTTCGTCGATCCCCATGCCCCGTCGTTCAGCGCCGCCCTGGGCGGATCCGTTGGCACGGGCGAACCGGCCCCGGGGCCTCGCGCCTGGGCTGCGGCGGACCGAGCGGCCCGAGCCGCACGCCGGCGCGGGCACCGAGCCGGGCTGTGGTCCCGGCCCGCCTGTCAGGGCCTGCGGTCCGCCGGTCGCCAGGGTCGCCGTTCAGCGACCAGACGCAGGATCTGCAACCCGAAGAGCCCCGAGAGCGCTCCGCTGGGTGGCCCCACCCACTGGAGCACCGGATTGGCCAAGTCGGCGACGTGGGCGTGCAAGTAGCCGAAGAAGACGCCGGCCGTCCCGGCCGCGAAGAGCCCGCGGACACCCCAACTGGCGAAGGCGTTCGAGCCGACCCGCGCGGCCGCAGCCACGTTGCCCGCAACCAAGACCACGGGCAACAGCCACCAAAAGAAGTTCCCCCCGTCATACCGCCGAGCCACGTACCAGGAGGTCACAACGGCGTAGTAAAGGTAGAGAGCGGAGACGAGCCCACCGGCAAGGGCAAGTAGCGCCCAGGCAGTGAGGCCTTCGCTACGCGGTGAACTGGCGCTGCTACTGTTCGTCATGACGGACAGGATGGCAGCTTCTGACGTACCGGGGCGGCGCTTCGAGGAAGAACCGAACCCTGCGAGGCCGAGCGTCGATGCGGTACAACGCCGGAACATCCTCGCCGCATCAGGCCATCCACCGTTGCCCCACGCATTCCCGCCTCCCTCGGGCCCGACACCGGACAGAGGCCCTGGCCGCCCCGGGGGCGACGGTGCGCGAGTTGACGGCTTCGAGCGGGGCACAGGCGGCGTACGGGGACTCGGGGGCACTGACTGCGGTCGCCGGGTCGCAATATCGGCTCGCACCGACCACCGCCGCAGGCAGAGGCCGGTCGGAACCCCGACGAGCACCTCCTGCTCACTGCCGACACCGGGCCGGCCCCGGGACCTCGCGAGCGATGCCGCAGGCTCCCGGCTGCGCTCCGCCCAGCCCGTCACCCCGGCCCGCTGGAGCTGGTCGCGCGCGTCCGGGTGCGCGGCGTTGCGGGCGGCCGGCCCGTGGCTCGGGCCCGGTTCAAGCGGATGTGCAGTGAAGTCGTGGTCCGCGTCCACGACGCCGCCGACGGGTGTGACTCGATCCCTGGCAGAGCAGCGACGGCCCGTGAACTCAGTGCCACCTGCTCCGATGAGGGATTCCCCGGGTGTAAAGCGGCACTTGCGTCGTAAAGTCGTGAGAGCAATCATCCGTACGGCGATCGCCGTTCCCACCTTGAGCGAGGTCACCCCTTGGCAACTTCCGTCGAAACGAACTCCGGCGTCGCAACCGCCATCACGCTCGTCGAAGTCCAGCTCGCCGAACTCGAGAAGCAAAAAGCCGCTCTTGAAGGCGAGTTGGAGCGGGTCACTGGGTACGTCACGTCGCTGAGTGTCGCCCTCGACGGCCTGCGGGCCGTTGACGCGGCCCTGCAGCCCGTCGTCGTTGCGACGGTCGGGCCTTCCGCTCCGGTGCTGATGCCGGCCGAGGAAGCTCAGGCAGCTGAGGAGCCGGAACCGGTCGAGGCCGCTGCGGGGCCGCTCCCCGCAGCCGACAAGCCGGCACAGAAGAAGGCAACCCGACGACGGGTGTCCGCCCCGGCGGCCGCCACCACCGAGACCGCGCCCGCCAAGCAAGCTGCTCGCAAGCCGCGCACAACCACCGCGGCGACCGAGGCCGCTGCGCCGGCCAAGAGCAAGCCGAAGGCTCGGACCGGGAAGAAGACCGCCGCGAAGAAGTCGGCTTCGGCAGCCCCAACAACCGCGAAGCGAGCCCGGGGGATTGCCGACGATGTACTGAGCACCCTGGCCGCGGCCGGTAGGCCGTTGCGGGCGAGCGAGGTGTCCGCGGCACTCGGCGCTGACAACACCGACGACAACGTCCGCACGACTCTGGAACGGCTCGTCAAGGCAGGCCGGGCACAGCGCGCGGGCCGCGGTCTGTTCGAAGCGCTGCCGAACAGCTGACATCGCGAGCCTGCCGGCTGGGACATCACATCGCGGTCGACCCTTCAGGGCTGGTCGGGCTCGTCCCTCCCGGCCCTGGCCGGAATGAGTACGCCGGGCCGAAACCTCGCTTCTGCCACGTTCACGCGACTGCACCCGACCCCTCGATCCGGGAGCAGTCACCGCGTGGGCAGTCTCACAGCGAAGAAACAGCGTATCTGTTCCACGAGGCGGCCGCGGCTCCCCGACGAACCACTAGGGCCTGTGTGAGGTTGCGATCAGTCGGTGTCTCGCAGGAGGTCGTCGACCCAGATCATCGAGGCGCGGAGGTGGAGGCCGGCGAGGTAGCT